>JADILV010000007.1 GCA_017695115.1 Candidatus Cryptobacteroides avicola
TATGAAAACTTATTTTGTTTCATTATTGAAAACTCCATAAGCAGCATGGAAAGTTAATATCAAAATATTTTTATCACTTTTTTTTCAAAAGGAGAAAACAGGACTTATCAACTGCATATCATTGGAACAAATCACTGCTAATCAAAATACTGCATAAAGTTTTCAACTTTTCAACATCATTATAAACAACAACTTTAAATAAAAATAAATCTATATTTGTATATAATTTTCATTTCAGATGACAAACGGCAGTTTCGACCCGCACGACGTCAACGACGGCAAAGATAAAGAATTAGACGGAATAATAAGGCCGCAGGATCTCAAAGAATTCACCGGCCAGGATAAAATCATTTCGAATCTCAAGGTTTTTGTAAAGGCGGCAAAAATGAGAGGGGAGTCCCTGGACCATGTGCTGTTCCACGGTCCTCCGGGTCTCGGAAAGACAACACTTGCGCATATCATAGCCAATGAGCTCGGAGTAGGGATGAAAGTGACATCCGGACCGATACTCGACAAGCCAGGCGATCTTGCCGGGCTCCTTACTTCGCTTGACGAAGGGGATGTGCTTTTTATCGACGAGATACACAGACTTTCTCCTGTAGTGGAAGAGTACCTTTATTCGGCCATGGAGGATTTCGTGATAGACATTATGATAGACAAAGGTCCCGGTGCAAGGTCCGTGAGGATATCGCTGAATCCTTTCACTCTTGTAGGAGCCACTACAAGGAGCGGACTTCTCACTTCGCCTCTGAGAGCCAGGTTCGGCATCACATGCGCACTGGAGTATTATGATACATCCGATCTCGAGCATATAGTAAAGAGGAGCGCGTCCATCCTCAATATAGGCATAGACGGGGATGCCGCATACGAGATAGCACTGCGGAGCCGTGGGACGCCGCGTATAGCCAACTCTCTTTTAAGGAGGGTGCGTGATTTCGCCCAGGTGATGGGAAGCGGCAGGATTGACCTTAAAATAGCCAAATACGCCCTTGATGCCCTGAACATAGACAAACGAGGGCTTGATTCAGTGGATAACAAGATACTGCGCACCATAATTACCAAATTCAACGGGGGGCCTGTCGGGGCCAATACCATAGCTACCGCAGTAGGAGAGGACCAGGGGACCCTCGAAGAGGTATATGAGCCTTTCCTGATAAAGGAAGGCTTTATAATAAGGACCCCTCGCGGAAGAGAGGCTACCGGACTTGCCTACAGTCATTTGGGCTATGACAAGGGAACTCCTGAGGAGAATCTGCTTTTTTAGGCGTCATTCCGGAGGCATGACCCGGCTTCGGATGGCAGGCCTTTGTAATGGTTATGAAGCATATCATCTATATATCGGTTTTCGCTTTTGCTTTCCTTTTTTGGGGGAGCGTGCGTACAATGGCCTGCACTGCAGCCGTGATTTCCGGAAAAGCCACTCCGGACGGACGTCCTCTTCTGTGGAAGCACAGGGATACAGGAATGCCTGACAACGCTCTTGAGCATTTTAAAGGAGAGCGTTTCAGTTTTACGGGCCTCGTAAATGCAGGAGGGAATATAGCTCCCGGCGCTGCCGTTTCCGACAGGGAAGTGTGGGCCGGAGCCAATACGGCCGGTTTCGCCATCATCAATACGGCTTCCTACAACATAAAGGACGATGACATTCCTCCTTCGATGATGGACAGGGAAGGGATTGTCATTCACAGGGCGCTGGGAATATGCGGAACCGTATCTGACTTCGAGCATTTTCTTGATACTCTTTCACGTCCGATCGGGGTCGAGGCGAATTTCGGAGTAATAGATGCTTCAGGCGGAGCCGCCATGTACGAGGTGAACAACGGTTCGTATGTGAAGTATGATGTAAACGACAGTATTGTGGCTCCTGACGGTTACATTG
This sequence comes from Candidatus Cryptobacteroides avicola, assembly GCA_017695115.1. GTDB lineage: Bacteria > Bacteroidota > Bacteroidia > Bacteroidales > UBA932 > Cryptobacteroides > Cryptobacteroides avicola. Next base: position 1,880 of record JADILV010000007.1, read on the forward strand.
TATTCACAAATTTCTCTTTTTCAGGCCGTAAAGAAGACGTTAAAGGCTATGAACGGTACCTTACAGCGTCTGCTGTATTCGGAGAGGCCGTTTCGTCCGGTACTGTCTTTACTCCTGATTTTATATTCGGAAACCTTTCACGTTCTTTCAGAAATGATTTTACCGGCACGGATCTTGGGAAGGATTTCGATTTTCTATTATCTGAAGGTATTTTCAATGGCATAGTCCCTGATATTGATTTTATACCAAGGAGAAGCACTTCGGCATCCGTAGTCGTACAAGGGGTGGAATCGGGAGAGGATCCTTTGCATACTGTCATGTGGACGGTTCTGGGCTATCCTCCGTGCGGCACTGCCGTCCCTGTTCCTGTTTCCGTACATGACATTGTTCCCGATTATATGAAATTTGACCCCTGCTCGGGACATTCCCTTATGTGCGATATAGTCCTTGACATTAAGTACAGATACGTTTTCAGGTTCGGGACCGGCAGCGGCAAAGGGTATCTTGACATGTCTCCTCTTATGGCAGGCGGCCCGGACGGACCTTCCATCCTTGAATGCTGTACAGAATCTGACAGGAAGATACGTGAAACTTTCCTTTCTCTTTACAACGGTTATACTGGAGGAAGGACAACCGCTGAAGAATTCTATTCGGGATATCTTGATATTTCACCGTTATTTTTGGAGATATATTTAGATGAGTTCAAATATTTTGCTCATTTGCTTAAAAATCACTAAACTTGCGCAGAAATTTCTTTAAACATCATAAAATGGCCGAAAAATTAATTTCTAAGATTCCTGAGGGTCCTTTGTCTGAGAAATGGACAAAGCATAAATCTCAGATCCGTGTTGTCAATCCTGGCAACAAGAGGAAACTCGAAATCATTGTCGTCGGGACCGGACTCGGAGGAGCATCAGCAGCTGCTACGCTGGGTCAGCTCGGTTATAACGTGAAGGTGTTCTGTATCAGCGATTCTCCACGCCGTGCACATTCTATTGCCGCGCAGGGTGGTATCAATGCAGCAAAGAACTATCAGAATGACAATGACTCTGTCTATCGTCTTTTCTACGAGACCATCAAAGGCGGCGACTACCGTAGCCGTGAAGCCAATGTCTATCGTCTTGCCGAAGTGAGCGGCAACATCATCGACCAGTGTGTAGCTCAGGGAGTTCCTTTTGCAAGGGAATACGGCGGACTTCTTTCCAACAGGTCTTTCGGCGGCGCTCAGGTGAGCCGTACATTCTATGCCAGAGGCCAGACCGGACAGCAGCTTCTTCTCGGGGCCTACGCTGCCATGAACCGTCAGATCGCCCTTGGTACGGTCAAGAGCTATCCGCGTCATGAGATGCTTGATGTAGTTCTCATAAACGGTGAGGCTAAGGGTATCATAGCAAGGAATCTTGTTACAGGAGAAATTGAAAGGTTCGGCGCACACGCAGTAGTACTTGCTACAGGCGGTTATGGAAATACATACTTCCTTTCTACCAATGCCATGAACAGCAACGGTTCTGCAGCATGGCAGTGCTATAAGAAAGGAGCTTATTTTGCAAACCCTTGTTTCGCACAGATCCATCCTACATGTATTCCTGTGCATGGTGACCAGCAGTCGAAGCTGACCCTTATGTCAGAGTCTCTGCGTAACGACGGACGTATCTGGGTTCCTAAGAAGAAGGAAGATGTGGAAAAACTCCGCAAGAAACAGATAAAGCCGTCACAGATTGCAGAAGAGGACAGGGACTACTATCTCGAGCGCCGCTATCCTGCATTCGGTAACCTTGTACCTCGTGACGTTGCTTCGCGTGCAGCCAAAGAGAGATGCGACGCCGGATTCGGAGTCAATGAGACAGGCCTTGCGGTATTCCTTGATTTTGCTACGGCCATCGAAAGACTCGGCGTTGACAAGATACGCGAAAGATACGGAAACCTCTTCCAGATGTATCAGAAGATTACCGATACAGACCCGTATAAGGAGCCTATGATGATCTATCCTGCCATCCACTATACTATGGGCGGTCTTTGGGTAGACTATAACCTCCAGACTACCATACCAGGTCTTTATGCTATAGGTGAGGCCAACTTCAGTGACCACGGCGGAAACCGTCTCGGTGCATCGGCTCTGATGCAGGGTCTCGCGGACGGTTATTTCATCCTTCCTTATACTATCGGAGACTATCTTGCAACACAGTTCAAGAATCCTAAGACCGACACGAACGCCCCTGAGTTTGAAGAGGCAGAGAAAGCCGTTAAAGCCAAGATTGACAAGCTTCTCTCTATCAAAGGCAAGCATACCGTAGACGAGATTCACAAGAAACTCGGACATATCATGTGGGAATATGTCGGTATGGCCCGTAACGAAGCAGGTCTCAAGAAGGCTATCGAACTGATTCAGGAACTTCGCAAGGAATTCTGGTCTGACGTTTATGTGGCCGGTGACAAGGATAATTTCAACCAGGAACTCGAGAAGGCTCTCAGGCTTGCGGATTTCCTTGAAATCGGTGAACTTATGGCACGTGACGCCCTTCACCGCCGCGAATCCTGCGGAGGACATTTCCGTGAAGAGATGCAGACTGAAGACGGTGAGACCAAGAGGGATGACGAGCACTTTATGTATGTCGGCGCTTGGGAGTACAAAGGGGACAATGTAGAGCCGGAACTTCACAAAGAGCCTCTTGTATACGAGAATATCAAGATAGCTACCAGAAACTATAAAGACTAATTGAAATGGATTTAACTTTGAAAGTATGGCGTCAGAAAAACGCCAAGACAAAAGGACATTTTGAGACCTACAAGGTCAAGAATATATCTCCTGACAGTTCCTTTCTTGAGATGCTCGACATCCTTAACGAGCAGCTCATTCACGAAGGGATGGATCCGGTAGCTGTTGAGAGAGGTTGCCAGAGCAGCGGCCCTGTCTCTTTCGACCACGACTGCCGTGAAGGTATCTGCGGTGCCTGCTCACTGTATATTAACGGTAGAGCACATGGACCTGATGATGAAGTTACTACATGCCAGCTTCACATGCGTAAGTTCAAAGACGGTGATACTATTACCATCGAGCCGTGGAGAAGCAATGTCTTCCCTGTGATAAAGGACCTTGTCGTTGACCGCAAGGCTTTTGACAAAATCCAGCAGGCAGGCGGTTTCATTTCCGTGAATACAGGCGGAGTTCCTGACGGAAACGTAATCCCTATCTCGCATGAGACTGCTGAGGAGAGCATGGACGGTGCAGCCTGCATCGGGTGCGGTGCATGTGTAGCTACATGTAAAAACGGTTCTGCAATGCTTTTCGTTGCTGCAAGGGTAAGTTCACTCGCACTTCTTCCACAGGGTAAGGTAGAGGCAGCCAAGAGAGCCAAGGCAATGATTGCCAAGATGGACGAACTCGGATTCGGTGCCTGCACAAATACCCGCGCCTGTGAAATGGAATGCCCTAAGCATGTGACTATCTCGCATATAGCACGTCTTAACAGGGAGTTCCTGAAGGCCAAGTTCAAAGACTAGTTATCACTTTATAATATAGAAAAAGCCGGTTATCAAAACCGGCTTTTTCTATATACATGCAGAACAAATCTTTGATTCTACCATAGGAAATTATCGAACGGATAGCGTCCTGCATGGATTTCTGCTACCATCTTGTACAGGTCTGAGCGCAGTTTGTCTATTCCTATCCTGTTCTTTGCTGATATGAAGATGCAAGGTGTGTTCTCTTTGGCTATCCAGCTGTTCTTGAACTCGTCAAGAGTGTAATTTACGGGCTTTTTAGGCTCTAAAGAGAACTCATCATACTCCTCATACCTGTAGGCGTCAATCTTGTTGAATACGACGAAAATAGGCTTGTTTATAGCGTTTATGTCGCGGAGCGTCTCTTCCACAACCCTGATATGTTCTTCAAAATTCGGGTGCGATATGTCTACAACATGCATCAGTATGTCAGCTTCGCGCACTTCATCAAGGGTGCTTTTGAACGCTTCGACCAGCTGCGTAGGCAGTTTCCGTATGAATCCTACTGTATCGCTGAGAAGGAATGGGACGTTCTCTATCACTACTTTCCTTACAGTGGTATCAAGAGTTGCAAAAAGCTTGTTTTCTGCGAATACATCACTTTTTGCAAGCAGGTTCATTAGCGTGCTTTTTCCTACATTGGTATAGCCTACGAGGGAAATCCTGACCAATGAGCCTCTGTTTCCTCTCTGTGAGGCCATCTGCTTGTCAATCTTCTTGAGCTGCTCCTTAAGTTTGGCTATCCTGTCCTGTATGATACGACGGTCAGTCTCTATCTGCGTCTCACCGGGGCCTCTCATGCCGATACCTCCTTTCTGTCTTTCAAGATGCGTCCACATTCTTGTAAGACGGGGCAGAAGATATTGGTATTGTGCAAGTTCTACTTGTGTTTTTGCGTATGCCGTCTTTGCTCTCTGTGCAAAGATGTCCAGTATAAGGTTTGTCCTGTCAAGTATCCTGCAGGAAAGTTCCCTTTCAAGATTCCTTAGTTGGGTAGGGGAGAGTTCATCATCGAATATGACTACATCTGTTTCGTTTTCTGATATATATTCTTTGATTTCTTCCAGTTTTCCACTCCTGATGTAAGTCCTCGAATCAGGTTTGTCCACCTTCTGGATAAACCTTTTCCTGCCTTCTGCTCCTGCTGTTTCTGCAAGGAATTCCAGTTCGTCCAGGTACTCAAGGACCTGTCTTTCATCATCTCCCTGTTTTATGACCCCTACGAAAACAGCTTTTTCTATGTATTTTTCCTTTATTTCGATCATAGATTCTAATCATTTTATCAATAAAAAAGGCCCAGCCATATATGGTCGGACCTTTTTTAAAGTCTCTTTTTTGAAGTTTATCTCAACTGGAAGATAACAGGGAAAGTATAGGTTACCTTTACTGCACGGTCCCTCTGTTTTCCAGGAGTCCACTTCGGTGACATTGAAACTACTCTGACAGCCTCCTTGTCAAGAGAAGGGTCTACACCACGCAGGACTTTGATGTTGCTTACAGTTCCGTCAGTGTTTACTGTGAACTGAAGAGTCACACGTCCTGAAACACCATTCTCTTTTGCTATTTCCGGGTAAACAAGCCTTTCATTCACCCATTTTGAGAATGCGTTGGCATCGCCGCCCATGAATGAAGGTTTTTCCTCTACGAACTGGAAAGGAATAGCTTCTTCTTCTACAACTTCCTCTTCTACAGTCTCGACATAGTCCATAATCTCGACACCCATACTGGCGTCATCCTCAAGGTTCATGAACAGGTTGTCATCTACCTGGATTTCGTCATCGACGATATCGATCTGGTCTGACAGAATAGGAATTTTAGGTGCTGCGGTAGGAGGTGGAGGAGGAGTCTCCTGAGTGATAGGAATCATTTCCTCTGCTTCAACGACCTCTGCCGTTTCTTCGAAAACAGATACTTGCTTGTCGCTTGTGCTCCAATCAAATGCGATATAGACCACTACGAGAGCAATTATCAAACCGATCTCAGTGAACAGGAGTTTCTTGTTCTCAAGATTGGCCTTTGCTGACTTTTTGATTTCCATATTCTAAGTGTTTATTTCCGGTTTAGCGGCGTAAAGTTAAAGAATTTATTTTTTATTTCATAATTTTTTCTGTTAAGTTTTATCTTTGCCTAAAATTTTTATCATGATACAATACTTTTATGAGGATACCGACTTTGTTTTCAGAGGCAAGACCCTCAATAGCAAATGGCTCAGGCTTGTGGCTGAAAGCGAAATCAAAAGGATCGGCAGCATATCTGTCATATTCTGTTCCGACAACTATATTCTGGATGTAAATCAGAAGTATCTCCAGCACGATTACTTTACCGATATAATTACCTTTGACTATTGTGAAGGGGACAGGCTTTCCGGGGACCTCTTTATAAGTGTTGACAGTGTCAGGGAGAATTCACTTGAATATGGTACTGAGTTTAAAGATGAGCTCAACAGGGTGATTGTACACGGACTGCTTCACCTTATCGGTTATGATGATCATACTGAAGAGGAAACTGCGTTGATGAGAAAGAAAGAGGATTATTATCTTTCATTGAGAGAACTGATCTGATGGAAAAGATTTACGATGTCATAGTTATCGGCGGCGGGCATGCCGGTTGTGAAGCTGCAATGGCTGCTGCAAACATGGGTTCATCAGTGCTTCTGATTACCATGGACATGAACAAGTTTGCGCAGATGTCCTGTAATCCGGCAGTTGGAGGTATAGCTAAAGGTCAGATTATCAGAGAAGTAGATGCTCTTGGAGGTTATTCTGGCATTGTTACTGACGCCTCTACTCTCCAGTTCAGGATGCTGAACCGTTCAAAAGGACCGGCCATGTGGAGTCCTCGCGCCCAATGTGATAAATTGCAGTTCTGTATCAATTGGCGAAAAATCCTTGAAACTAATTGTAAATTAGATATTTATCAAGATACTGTGACCAGTTTTTCCTTTTCTGGTTCGCGTATTGTGGGCTGCAGTACGACTACGGGTGCAAAATTCAATTCTCACGCGGTTATACTGACGGCCGGAACCTTCCTTGACGGGAAACTTTTCATTGGAAGAAACAGTTTTGACGGCGGGAGGATCGGTGAACTTTCTTCTTATGGTCTGACCGGACAGCTTGCGGATATGGGAATAAGGACGGCCAGAATGAAGACAGGTACTCCTCCCAGGATCGACATTTCATCCGTAGATATTTCAAGATTGGTAAGACAGGATGGGGATGCAGATCCTGAAAAGTTTTCATATCTTCCTTTTCTGTCGACTGTACAGAACGGTACTCCGCAGATGCCGTGTTTCATAGTACATACCAATACAACGGTCCATGAAATTCTGAAAAGCGGCTTTAGGGATTCTCCTCTTTTTTCAGGTATGATCAAAGGAATCGGTCCAAGGTATTGCCCTAGTATTGAAGATAAACTCAGGACATTTGCAGACAAGGATTCACATCAGCTTTTTCTCGAGCCTGAAGGAAGGTCTACCAATGAGTATTATCTTCAGGGTTTTTCTTCTTCTCTTCCTTTGAATATACAGCTGGATGCCCTTCATAGAATTGAAGGTCTTGAAAACGCCAGGATTTACCGTCCTGCCTATGCAGTCGAATATGATTATTTCGATCCGGTCCAGCTTAAACCGACACTTGAACTTAAATCTATAGAGAATCTTTATTTCGCCGGGCAGATAAATGGAACTACCGGATATGAGGAAGCTGCTGCGCAAGGTATCATTGCCGGTATAAATGCACATTTGAAAGTTCACGGAAAAGATCCGTTCATACTGAAGCGCGACCAGGCTTATATAGGTGTTCTGATCGATGACCTTATCACAAAAGGTGTAGACGAGCCGTACAGGATGTTTACATCAAGAGCCGAGTACAGGATTTTGCTCAGGCAGGACAATGCGGATTCCAGACTGACGGCTTTGTCTTATAGTATCGGACTTGCTGACAAGTTCAGGTATGATTATACCATGCGAAAATATGAATCGGTATCAAGATATACTGAATTCTTTGAAAGTTCTTCTGTCAAACCGGATAGGATCAATGATTACCTTGAGTCAGTCGGATCATCGAAGATAGATTCAAGAAAACGTTATTCTGATTTGATTGTCCGTCCGGGAGTAAGAGTGTCTGATATTGTTAAATTTGTTCCACGTGGAACAAATTTAACTGATGGAACATCTTTTCATGATGATATTATTAAAGGTATTCCATTCCCGGCTGATTGTTTTGACCGATTTGATTATTCAGAAAGTTTGAACTTACTTGAGAGCGGGATATCATTGGTGGAGAGTGCGGATTCTTTATATAAAGGGGAGTGTGAAGCATATAAAGATGCACTGAATGTCTTGCGATGGAACTGCGGGTATCCGTTACCGGAGGATGTTCTTTCCGGTAATGTAAGATATGGACTTTCTGAAAAGATTGAGAAGAATATAGAAAATGAAATACTTGAGTCAATAGAAATAGCCATTAAATATAAAGGTTATATTGACAGGGAACAGAAGATAGCGGATAAGATTATGAGACTCGAAAATCTTGTGATCCCGGATGGATTCGATTTTGATAAAGTCGAGAGTCTTTCTATCGAGTGCAGACAAAAATTGAAAAAATATGCTCCGAAAACCATTGCCCAGGCTTCGAGAATATCGGGAGTATCGCCTGCTGATATTTCTGTCCTTTTAGTTTATTTCGGTAGATAATTCAGTGTTCCAGCAAATTTAAAAACAGAAGAACTTGTCATACTTAGATAAAAATAAAAGTGTTCCACGTGGAACACTTTTATTTTTTACACTGAAAATACGTTACAGCCTTTTTAAGGCAAGCTTGATAATCATTTCAAGGGATGCATCCTGCTGCTCTTTCAGTACTGCTGATACGGCCTTGTTTACATTGGCTTTCGTGAATCCCAGAAGTACGAGTGCTGTGGTAGCTTCCTGGACTATACTGTTGTCTGTCTGACTGAATATTGCAGGCGAGTCGGAACCGGCTCCTTTTACGACCTTGTCTTTAAGTTCCAGGATGAGTCTTTGGGCGCTTTTCAGTCCTATTCCTTTGATGCTTTTTATCCTGTTTATGTCTTCTGCTATTATTGCATTTCTGATTTCGTCAGAAGTCAGTGAAGACAACATCATCCGGGCTGTCGCCGCTCCTATTCCGGATACCCCTATGAGAAGTCTGAAAAGCTCACGTTCGTCCTTTGTCCCGAATCCATAGAACAGTTCTTCATCTTCTCTCAGATAATGGTGAATGTAGACAGTAACGTCCTTTTTGTTTTCCAGCTGGGAGAATGTCTGGAGGGATATGAGTATCTTGTATCCTATACCGTGGCATTCTACGACGGCATCGGTTGGAGTCAGATCTTCAAGTGTTCCTTTTATATACTCTATCATTGTGTTTTTGATTGAAATGTTTCAGTTGTCTTACGGCATGCTCCGGCAAAATTAATCAAAATGAAGCTATTATTATAAGGTATTGATTCTTTTTCTAAATTTGCAGGTTCGTAAAAACAGTCTGAAATGACAGCAGAGCAACTTAGAGAACAATTTCCGGCACTTGCAAGGAAAGTTTACGGCAGGGATCTGGTTTATCTTGACAATGCTGCTACGGCGCAGCGTCCGCGCAGCGTGATTGACGAGTGGGAGAGACTTGCCGTGCAGTGTAATGCCAATATACACCGTGCCGTGCATTTCCTGGCTGACGAGGCTACACAGTCCTACGAAAAAGCAAGGGACACGGTCAGAACTTTCATAAATGCAAAAGAGAATGGAGAGGTTGTTTTTACTTCCGGAGCTACTGCAGCCGTCAATCTCGTTGCCTTTTCTTTTGGGGAAGCATTCATAAAGGAGGGGGATGAAGTTGTAGTTACAGAGTGTGAACATCATTCGAATATTGTCCCGTGGCAGATGATGTGTCTGAGAAAGGGAGTTGTACTGAAAGTCCTTCCGGTCGATGACAGGGGAGAGCTTGTCATGGAAATGCTTCCGGTACTGCTTACTGACAAGACGAAAATCGTTGCCGTCACCCATATTTCAAATGTTCTCGGTATCCTTAATCCTGTAAAGGAAATAGTCAGAATATGTCACTCAAGGGAAATTCCCGTTCTGGTGGACGGGGCACAGGGAGTTGTCCATACTGATGTGGACGTGCAGGATACCGACTGCGATTTCTATGTATTTTCAGGACATAAGATATTTGCCGCTACAGGAACAGGTGTCCTTTACGGCAAGAGGAAATGGCTGGATATGATGCCTCCTTACATGGGAGGTGGGGAAATGGTCGGCACGGTACGCTTTTCCGGGACAACCTATGCTCCGCTTCCTCTTAAGTTCGAAGCGGGAACACAGAATTTTACCGGCATATCCACTTTGACGCCGGCCCTTGAACTTGCAGCCCGCATCAGATCTGATGTGCAGCTCAGAGAAAACGAGATTGCAGTACGTGATTATATGTTGGACACACTTGTTTCCGACAGTCGTGTAAAACTTTTCGGCCGCCCATCCGACAGTCAGAATAAAATACCTCTCTTTTCATTTTCAGTAAAAGGGGTGCATCACGAGGATCTGGCACTTATACTGGACAAGATGGGGATAGCTGCAAGATCAGGCCAGATGTGTGCCGAACCTCTTATGGACAGGTTCGGAGTGACCGGAATGCTGAGGGTTTCATTTGCAGCATACAATACGTTACAGGAAGCTGAATACTTTATAAAATGCCTTGACAGGGCGATAGGAATGTTACAGTAAAAATATCTCCGATATATGGAAAAATCACTGCAAGATATTGAAAATGAGGTAATTGATGAATTTTCAATGTTTGATGAGTGGCTTGACAAATATGAATATCTCATCGAACTGGGAAAGTCACTGAAAGACTATCCTGAAACCGACAAGACAGATGATTATCTGATAAAAGGTTGTCAATCAAGAGTTTGGCTGAATTATAAAGTGGAGGACGGCAGGATTTACTTTAATGCCGACAGTGATGCCATCATAACCAAAGGCATAATCTCGCTTCTGATAAAGATCTATTCAGGCAGGACCCCTGAAGAGATTCTTTCGTCGGATTTTTCCGTTGTAGACAGGATAGGTCTCAAGGAAAACCTGTCTCCTACAAGGGCGAACGGGCTTGTGTCAATGATAGCCAAGATCAAGGAAACGGCCGCTGAAAACATATAGAACACAGACAGTAAAAGGAAAACTTAATATGGCGTTGGAAAGAGATATAATAATGGCACTCAGACAGGTTTACGATCCTGAGATTCCGGTGAACATCTATGATCTGGGTCTGATATACGAGCTGAAAGTGGATGAAGGACATAATGTCTACATACAGATGACACTGACTGCCCCCAACTGTCCTATGGCGGACTACGTAGTCGATGCGGTCAAGGCAGCAGTCGAGGATGTCCCTGGAGTAGTAAGCGCGAAGATAGAACTTGTCTTTGAACCTGTATGGGACAAGAGCCGTATGTCCGAGGAGGCTCTGGTCGAACTGGGACTTGACTGATATGCAGTAATTCCGGACTGAAGTCTTGGTGCAGGTATGTAATGGAAGTGTATTTTTCACTCGGATCGAATCTCGGAGACCGTGAATCCAATATCCATAAGGCGCTGGAGCTTATGGACGGGGCTTTCGGAGTGCACTATGATGCACTTTCCTCCCTGCTTGAAACTGAACCGTGGGGATTTGATTCGGATGACCTTTTTTTGAACTGTGCCGTAAGGTATATTCTGGACCTGCCATGTCAGGAGATTCTGTCGAAGTGCAAGATGGTTGAAATCATGATGGGGAGAAGTGTGCATTGTCCTGAATTCAGTTCCGACGGGGAGAGAATATACCGTTCCAGGATTATGGATATTGATATTTTGTTCTACGGGGAACATAGGATAGATACTGACAGTCTGAAAGTTCCGCATCCGCTGATGGGTCAGAGGGATTTCGTGATGGTTCCTTTGGGGGAAATAGTTTCGGACAGAATCAGAAAGGCGTTTCCCGATATTTTCCCGACAGATTCCACGGCTGTATAGTGACGGCGGCATTATGACAGTTTTTATCCGGGATGATACCTTATTACGATAATATTCCTATTTTTGCAGGCTGTAAGTTTTTGAATGAAATAATTGGATAAAAAGATATTTTTATGACACAGGATGAACTTTTCAAGACTCTGGTTGCACACTGCAAGGAGTACGGTTTCATTTTCCCTTCAAGCGAGATCTATGACGGACTTGCCGCCGTGTATGATTACGGCCAGATGGGCGTAGAACTGAAGAACAATATAAAGAGATACTGGTGGGAGGCCATGGTAAGGCTTCATGAGAATATAGTCGGAATAGACTCGTGCATCTTCATGCATCCTAAGATCTGGGAGGCCTCAGGTCATGTAGGAGCGTTCAATGATCCTCTCATAGACAACAAGGACTCGAAGAAGAGATACCGTGCAGACGTGCTGATCGAGGACTATATCGCCAAGCTGGAGGAAAAGATAAAGAAAGAGGTGGAGAAGGCCCGCAAAAAGTTCGGTGATGCATTCGACGAGGCCAAGTTCATGGAGACAAACCCGAATGTCCTCCGCAACAAAGCAAAAATCGACGAGGTGCGCAAGAGGATGTCAGATGCCCTCAATGCCAATGACCTCAACGAGCTCCGCCAGATCATCCTGGACTGCGAAATAGTATGTCCTATATCAGGTACCAAAAACTGGACAGAGGTACGTCAGTTCAACCTCATGTTCAGTACGCAGCTCGGAAACACTTCCGACGACACGAACGTCATCTATCTCCGTCCGGAAACAGCCCAGGGTATTTTCGTCAATTATCTGAATGTACAGAAGACAGGACGTATGAAGATACCTTTCGGTATCGCCCAGATAGGAAAGGCTTTCAGAAACGAGATCGTCGCCCGTCAGTTCATCTTCAGAATGAGGGAATTCGAGCAGATGGAGATGCAGTTCTTCATCAAGCCGGGGACTGAGCTTGACTGGTTCAAGACATGGAAACAGAACCGTCTTGCATGGCACGAGGCTCTCGGAATGGGAGAAGGCAACTACCGTTTCCACGACCATGAGAAACTTGCGCACTATGCAAATGCCGCTACGGATATCGAGTTCAACTTCCCGTTCGGCTTCAAGGAGCTGGAGGGAATCCACTCAAGGACCGACTTCGACCTCGGAAACCATCAGAAGTTCTCCGGCAAGAAAATCCAGTATTTCGACCCTGAAAGCGGGGAAAGTTATACACCGTATGTCATCGAGACTTCCATCGGTGTGGACAGGATGGTGCTCGCAGTACTTTCGAATTCTTATCATGAAGAGAAACTTGAGAACGGCGAAAGCAGGGTAGTGCTCAGCATCCCGGCTCCTCTCGCACCGGTGAAGGTGGCGGTGCTTCCTCTTATCAAGAAAGACGGTCTTCCTGAGCTTGCGCAGACTATCATGGATGATCTCAAGTATGACTTCAACTGCCAGTATGACGAGAAAGACAGTATAGGAAAGAGATACCGCCGTCAGGATGCCATCGGAACACCGTTCTGTGTGACAGTTGACCATGACTCGCTCGTCGACCGGTGCGTGACTGTCCGCGACCGCGACACCATGACCCAGGAAAGGGTGAAAATCGAGGACCTGCACAGCATCATAGGAAAGAAAGTCAATATGAGCAACCTGCTCAGGAAACTTAAGTAATGATGAATAAAAGTGTTCTGACGATTGTCAGGCTGGCGTTTTTTTCGCTGATGCTGGTGGCTCTGGTGGTACTCATGATTCTGAATATCGTAGAGAACGGCATCAGGACCGGGACAGACAAGATACTTCTGGCCATATTCATAGTCCTTATACTATGGGCAGGGGCCAGAATATTCGGTCTGATCAACAGCTTGAGAAACAGTAGATAAAATGCTCGGGCTGTCGTGTTTCAAGCATCGGGCAAACGGTCATGATGGATGAGAAGAAAATAATTAAAGAAATAAAGTCGGGGGGGGGTAGCAAAAATTTCCGGATACTGTACGATTATTATTTCGATACTTTATTCCATTTCATATACCGGTATGTAAAATCTTATGATACAGCCAAGGAAATAGCACATGATGCTTTTGTAAAATTGTGGCTGCACAGGCATAGTCTTGATGAAACGCGCTCGGTCAGGGCATATCTTTTTACTATATGCCGTAACCAGCTGATAAAGGAATTCAGAAGGCAGATCAGGAACCCTCTTTTGAGAAACTATATTGATTTTACAGAGAGTCTGTCTGTTGAATCAAAGATATCCTGTGATTTCGATACATACGTCAATGCAATCAATGATGCTGCGGAACATCTGTCTCCGCGGCAAAGGGAGATTTTCTTCTTGAACAGGCGTGAAGGACTCCCGGTCCAGGAGATAGCAGAAAGGTTGTCCATAAGCGAGCAGGTTGTCAGGAACCAGCTTTCCGCGGCAACGAAGAAAGTAAAGTCCGTGCTTATGACAATGATGTCTGACTAAAAAAACGGGTTTCGTATGTTATAAATCCGCGAGATGTGGATATATAGGGTATGAAACACCTTATTGACAAATACAGATCAGGGGACATATCACCGGAAGAACTTGATATCCTTTCAGATATGGTATCAAAAACTTCCGATGAAGAATTGTCGGATATTCTTCATGAAGACTGGTATGCATTCTCTTCGGACAAACAGCGCAGGACAGTCCTCCTGTCGGGATTTTTCCAGAAAAAACATCTTTCCGGTATTGCAGCGGGAATCATGCTTGTGATTTCCGCAGGGCTTGCTTTAAGCCTTGCCGGCCTTCGCAGTGAACAGAAGCAAATGGCCGTCAGGCTTGTGACAGTATCTTCAGAAGGGGCCGGGCAGTCGACCGTCACTTTGCCTGACGGGTCAAAAGTTATACTCAATACCAGGTCAACCATCACATATCCTTCTGATTTCGGATTGGATTCCAGAGAAGTGGAACTTTCCGGAGAAGGATATTTTGACGTAGCGAAAGATCCCGATAAAAAATTCATTGTGAATGCTCCGGGAATGGAGATTACCGTACATGGCACCAAGTTCAACGTATATGCATATCCGGACGCTGACATGTCTGAAATGTCTCTTGTAGAAGGAAGCGTCAGCTTGAGGAGCGGGGAGTCTGTAATTGACGTAGAACCGAATGAGAAGGTATGTGTGACCAGGAATACAGGTAGAATGAACCTTATCAAGACAGACAATGAAATCGAGACATTATGGCTGCATGACAGGATAGTGTTTATCAATGACCCTCTCTACAAGGTATTTGATGTCCTGCAGAGATGTTTCGGGGTACAGATAGAGTGTTCGGATAATGTAAACCTTTCAGACCGGTATACCGCAACATTCAAAGACAAGAGGATAAGCGACATACTCGAAGTCATCAAAATGCACTACGGCTTTTCATACGAACACGACGGACATATTATTCGGATTGACAGGTAGCGTAAAAGACCGTAAACCAGACAATAACCGACATTAACCACATAATGATGACCAATATGAAACAGTACTTTTTCCAACGGATTCCGTTGATGGTGCTCGTCTTCCTGTTTCTGGCCGCTCCGGCCTTTGCCCAGAGAGACTCAGTGACCGTCAGCCTCCGGGATGCTTCTTTGAAAGAGCTTTTCAAGGCTATTGAAGAGCAGACTACCTACAGTTTTTCTTACAGGGATTCTGAAATTGAAGGCAAGGCGCCTGTGACAATATCCGTAACGGACATGTCCCTACAGGATCTGCTTACTTCTGAGCTTTCCAAGGCGGGGTTGAAATATACTGTCGTAAATGACAAGATAGTCGTCACTCCTGCGTTGCGGAGACAGGATGCCGGACAGATACATTTGTCAGGAACCGTAAAAGACAGATCGGGACAGCCTGTAATCGGTGCGTCTGTTATGATCAAAGGCTCAAAGACAGGTGTTGTGTCGGATCTGGACGGAAGATTTGTCATTGACGTGCATAAAGGAGACATACTCCAGTTCCTGTCCCTGGGTTATCAGACAGAGGAGTATAGGGTTACAGGCCTGGCTGAGGTAGAGATACTTATGGAAGACGATTATGAGATGCTGGAAGAAGCCGTTGCCGTAGGATACGGCACGACCTTGAGAAAAAACCTTACCACCTCTGTCGCTACGGTCAAGCCGGACAGGATATCACAGGCGGCTTCAAGCAATGTCTCACAGCTGCTGATGGGACAAGCTGCCGGACTGAGGGCAAATATAAGCAGCACTCAGCCAGGAGGCAATGTAGACATTTCAATCCGCGGAGGCGGTACCCCTATATACATTGTAGACGGTATAATGATGCCTGAAGGTTCGCTTGAAGTCGGACATGGTACAATCGAGACGCCGAATTCTATCAACAGGGCCGGACTTGCCGGACTCAACCCTGGGGATATAGAGTCAATCGAAGTCCTGAAAGACGCATCTGCCGCCATTTACGGTATCAATGCCGCCAACGGAGTCATTCTCATTACGACCAAGAAAGGTTCGGAAGGGGCACCGAGAGTCACTGTAGAGACCAATTATTCTTTTGTGAGGAACTACAAATATCTCCAGCCGCTGTCTTCTCAGGAGTATATGAATTTTGCCAATGTGTTCAGCAAGGAGAGCTATCTCCTTAATCATGATATGTATCCTTACGGAAGCAACCAATACGATGGAGGATGGTCTCCGGTATTCTACCCCGACCAGATAGCGAATGCGACCAATACGGACTGGCTTGACTATATTCTGCGTCCTGGTAGCATCAACAACCATTCGGTTTCCATTACAGGAGGATCAAAATATATCAAATACTATATAGGAGCAAACTATTATGACCAGGTAGGAACCGTCATCAATTCAAGCATGAGGAGGTATACCCTCAGGACGAATCTCAGTGCGCAGATTTTTCCTTTCATGAAGGTTACTACAATCATGAATATCAATTCCAATGAGTTTGTCAACTCCAATGCGGATGGAGGAGGGGCAGGAGGAGTAGGGAAAGATGCCTTACAGTCTGCGCTGATGTTCCCTCCGAACTACACCGTGTACGATGACGAAGGAAACTATATGCGGTATCGCTCGACGGCCAATCCGGCAGAAATGAGTCTTTATAACGATAACACCGAATCGTCAGGCTGGTATGCCAACATATCTGCAGACATCAATATATGGAAAGATTATCTGGTGCTGAGAGGGGTTTACGGCCTTAACCGCGAACATTCCAAAAGATCTCTCTATATTCCTACGACCATGATGTGGTATGAAGTGGCCGGCGTATCAAGAGGCCATATCGGAGAGGCTTCCCGTGACGATCAGACAATAGAAGGTATGCTGATGTACAAACAGAAGTTCGCCGATATGGTGAATGTAGAAGCCGTGCTCGGAATGGGACTTTACAACCAGTCCGGTACAGGAATGGATGTGGATTTTAAAAATGCAAATGACAATATTGGGCCGGACAATATAGCTGCGGCAGAAGGTCCGTTCACTCCGACCTCTTCTAAATGGGCGAACGAGAAAAGGTCGCAGTTCGGCAGGCTGTCTGTTGATTTGCTGGACAGATATGTAATATCCGCTTCAGTCAGGCGGGACGGTACGGACAAGTTCTTTCCGTCCAAGAAGTATGCATGGTTCCCGTCCGTTTCCGTTGCATGGAAACTGTCGAATGAAAAATTCATGGAAAGGATAGGATGGCAGGATCTTTTGAAAATCAGAGCCAGCTATGGCGTGACCGGAAGGGACAATCTCGGGACTTCATTGTACGGACTTTATACCATGGCTCCGAATTACGTGAAATTCGACAATAACAGCGTAAACTATATTCCGTATATAAAATCCGGGACCGATTATCCGGACGTGACATGGGAGAAGACCATAATGAAGAATGTCGGTATGGACTTCTATCTGTTCAAGAACAGGTTCTGGGGAAGTGTGGATGTTTTCCGCAACGATGTGACCAATCTTCTTGGCGAAGCACCGGGCGAGCCTCTGAGCATGGTAGGAGTCAGGCCGGTCAATTACGGACATTATTACCGTTCGGGTGTAGATATAGCACTCAATTCCGTGAATGTGAAGACGGCAGGCGGCTTTACCTGGTCTTCCATGCTGACACTTACACATTACAACATGTACTGGCTGGAAAGGACCGAGAATTACGATTATCAGGAATACCAGATCCGGGATAAAGAGCCTATGAACGCCAATTATTACTATCATGTAACAGGCATCATCAATGCCGACCGGTCCAATATGCCAGAATCGCAGCTGAGCCTTGGAGAAAATTCCCAGATGCCGGGATATCCTATAATCGAAGACAGGAACAAAGACGGCGTTATCGGAGTAGAAGACATTTATATGGATGATGTACTTCCTAAAATAAGCATAGGTTTCGGAAATACTTTTTCATATAAGAACTTCGATCTGGACATATTCCTTTACGGCCAGTTCGGGGCGACGAAGTACAATTACGCGTTCCAGTGGGCCAATGCCAGTTCTCTTGCTTACAGCCCGCCCCAGAATTCAAATCAGTTCGCCTATCTGATATGGAACTCCCAGACTAATCCGGACGGCACTCTTGCGGGAATAGCGACGAGCAAAAGCGACCCTCTTCCAGGCAATGCAGGATGGGATCTCGGCAGGCAGGACGCATCGTTTGTCAGGGTCAGGAACATAACGCTCGGGTATAATCTGGACGGAGATCTCCTTGGCAATGTCCTTTCAAAAAGGATAGAGGGAATCAGGATATACGTAGACTTCCAGAATCCGTTCACGTTCTCGAAGTTTTCAGGAGTGGACCCGGAAATATATACAGGGAACAGTTCTTCACCGGCAGGTTATCCGATGGTAAGAAGCTATACGATCGGAGCAAAATTCAACTTTAAATAGGACAGCGATGAAAAAGGCCATATTATTACTTTCAATGTTGGCGGTTCTGACATTTCCTCAGGGCTGCGAGAAAAATTTCGATCCGAAAATCTATGGAGTCCTGACTTCCCAGAATTTTCCGGTTTCCGAAAACGATTTTGTTTCACTGATGATGTCCTGTTACGTTCCTTTCGTAAATACCTGGACATATTCCCTGTATTCATCAAGCGGGAACCAGCATCCATGGTACATTCCTGCCGGAGGGGTGCTCAAACAGTTCGATACTACTTCCGATGTTGAGGCGCCGTGGATCAACGGAGTCTGGGACATCAATTACCGACAGCTTTCTGAAGCCAACTTTTCGATGTGCATCTATTATCAGAGGGATGTCCTTGAGGATACCAGACCTAACCATTATCCCAAAACGCGTGAGATAACCCGTTTTACTGATGTGATCAAGTCAATTTCCGAAGCTCCGGCAAACAAGATAACTGAAGAAAGGAAAAGGGAGATACTTGCAGAAGCCAGATTGTGCAGGGCATTGCACATGTACAATCTGTTCCATGTATACGGTCCTGTTCCGCTGATTGTCAATCCTGAAGATGTAGAGAATCCCGATGCCTTGAACAATGCTGTCCGCCCTTCATTGGATGACATTTCGCAATGGATATATGACGACCTTGATTTTGCGGTGCAGTATGCTCCTGAAAACCAAACTGATAAAGGTCGGTTTACAAGGGATTTCGCCAGAGTCCTCATGATGAGGCACTGCCTTAATGAGGGTTATCACAAGGAAGGGTGGTACCAGAAGGCGATCGATATGTACAATGAGCTCAATACGGGCAAATACAGTCTTTTTCAACAGGGCGACAATCCTTACAAGGAGATGTTCCGTGAAGTGAATGATTTCAACTGCGAAATAATCGCCGCGATAAGCTGTGATCCGTCATCGACCGGCAATGCCAAGGAAGGCGGCATGAATCCGTTTGTCATGCTGTCTACTCCCAATAACTGTGCGAAGGTGGATGACCTCGGGGATCCGACCCCGTTCTATACGGTGGGTCCAGGCTGGGGCATGACTTTCAACCTTGCCCCGAAATTTTATGATACATTCAGCAAGACTCCTGAAGAAGACGGCGGCGAAGGTTATGATCTCCGGCAGGAGAGCATAATCACCTCATACTATACGACAGGAGGAGAATGGTGGGGACCGGAGGATATCGGAACCAGGTCAGAGTGGGACGGCTATATTCCTTATAAATATCCGGCCGAGACAGCGACGGCCCCTTGTTTCGGAAATGACTTTCCTCTGGCAAGATGGGCGGATGTGCTGCTTATGTATGCCGAGGCGGATGTCCGTCTTTCCGGTGCCGCTCCTTCTCAGGCAGCCGTGGATGCCGTAAACCAGGTCCGCCACAGGGCCGGACTTTCTGACCTGCCTTCGAACAGGACAGCTTCTGCCGAGGCCTTTCTTGATGCGCTTCTGGAGGAGCGTGGCCATGAATTCTGGTTTGAAGGGATGAGGAAGATCGATCTGATCAGATTCAATATGTATGCTCGGAAATGTAAGGAGATAAAAGGGAAAGTCCCTACGCATCAATATATGCCTATTCCCAATTATGCCGTAGATGAAGCTGCAGGCCTCGGAAAACAGCTTGCACAGACATGGTCCAGAGAAGGCTGGGAAGAAGATATGTCAAAAGCGGCGGCTATAAACTGATGATTTGGACCGTAATGCAAATATAACCTGTAAAATCCGCCTGAGAGGCGACTGAATTATGAAAAAGATATTTCCATATATTATACCGGCAATCCTGTGTATGACGGGATGCCAGGAGAAGGTCGACAAGGATGTGACATGGCCGGAATGGGCTTCCCGTCCGGTTATCTCCGCTCCGGCCGTAACTGCCGGAAGCGCTTCTATTGTAGCCGGCAGCAATGTAGAATTTTCTGCCGAAGTATCCGATGATTACAACGAACTTTCAGACTATGATCTGGAAGTCAGATACGGGGATAATGTGGTGTATCGGCATACTGAATCTCTGACCGGTAACAGCGCGACTGTAGAACTGGAATTTGTGATGCCGTTTGCCGCATATCTTGATGCGGGGGATTTTTATCCGGAAATTACGTTGACAGTCAGGAATGTCGAGAACGGGTCGAATTCTGTCCGTGTAGCAAAAGAAAACAATGTGATGGTGATGCGTCCCGAGTCTCCGGAGAAACTCTATATCGTGGACAATTCCGGTAATGTGCTGGAACTGGAGAAAGGTTCCGGTGATTATATTTATTCCACGTCTTCAGAGGCTCTTGACGGTCTCGGGACTGAGTTCTGGATTGCAGAGAAAGTGACCGGTACATCACCGGATTTCTCAGGATTCGTATGGGGGAGCGAAAACGGAGTCCCGGCCATAGTGCAGGAAGGCGGCGATGCCATAAAGACCCCTGATTCTGCCGGCTATGGTTTCAAGAAGATGGGCTTTGACATATATTCGTTCGAGCTGGACAAGCTTGTCGACTATACCGTAACGGTGGACAGGTCCGCCATGGCATCGGCAGAAGAAAGCGGTGTCAGCTATCTTTCTATGGAAAACGTCAGTCTCATAAAGGATTGCGAAATGGTATTCGTGGGATTCGATGACCTTGCTTCCATGTTGCAGCCCGACAGGTTCGAGGTTCTGGATGAGACTACAGCCAAATTTACGGGCAATACCCAGAACTGGAGTATATGGTATGATGTTCCGGACAACTGGCTGATTGTCAATTATGCTGTAAACAACACTTCCGGCCAGCTCTGGATTACAGGAACCAAATCATGCTTTCCTCTGGGGAATGATGATACGGTCAATGAACTGAATTATTTTGCCGGAGACGGCAAAGTAAGATTCGCTTCGCTTTCTGCCGTGAAGGATGACAACGGGGATTTCAGCATAATGCTTTATCTGAAAGACGGATTCGCCCTCCAGCTTTACCGGTGGGTGGCATGGGGTACGGTCATCAGTCTGGAGTCACTTACTCCTGATATCGGATATATTACCGATGACGGAATATACATTATGCAGGGAACGTCATTTACTCCCGGGGTGTATTTGCTGAAAGCCAGTTTCACGAATGAGGGGAATGCTTCCGGAGTAGGGGCGACGGCACAGGTATCACTTGAATATGTCTCTTTATAGCAGGCGGCAATGAACGGTTATTTCAGATTTTTCGGATATCTGCTGGTGGCGGCGGTACTGTGGTCATGTGCCGAGCGGAAAGAACCGTCCCGGTCCGGAGATATACCCATAATTTCATGGGCGGGAATTCCTGCCGACAGGTCGGCTGTGCTTTTCCCTTTACTCAAGGAATGTGGAATAGACTGGCATCTCGGCCTTTATAGAGACAGCGGCGAGGCCTGTGCTGCGCTTGAGGAAGCAGAGAAAGCGGGAGTCGGGCTTATTCCGGGGTTTCCTGCACTGAAGGATTCTACTGAAAATGCGGTAGCCGTCCTGAAGGATTCACCTGCTCTTGTGGCATACCATCTTGAAGATGAGCCGGAACTCTCCGATATACCCTGGCTTGCTGCTCTGGTCGTGAAAATCCGGTCTTTAGACAGTGCCCATCCTCCGTATGTCAATCTGTATCCTGACTGGGCATGGGGCCAGGACAGCTACAGGGACAATATCGAAGAATTTGCCGCAAATGTCAATGTCCCTTTCTATTCCTTTGACCAGTATCCGGTAACGGAGAAAGACGGGAGAATAGAAATACGGCCGACCTGGTACAGGAATCTGGAAGAGTTTTCCTCCATGTCCCGCAGTCATGGAAAGCCTTTCTGGGCTTTTGCCCTGACCGAATCACATCATCTCGGAGCACCGTCGCCTCCTGCGTTCTATCCTGTCCCCGATATCGGCCAGCTGAGACTTCAGGTGTTCAGCGATTTGTTGTACGGGGCTCAGGCCATACAATATTTTACATTCAGGGGAATGTACGACACCCGTACATTTGAAAAGACTCCGGTATTTGATATAGTGAAGCAGGTCAATGCAGAGATAAAGGCCTATGCCCATGTGTTTGCCGGATGTAAAGTAGAAAATGTGTGGCATATCGGAGATACCGTACCGCAGTATACAAAAAGGCTTGATGCCATGCCGCACAGTGCCGTGAAGGCTCTGGATATTGAAGGTGCAGGAGCCGTAGTGTCGCTGCTGGCAAACGGAGGGCATGAATATCTTGCCGTCCAGAACCGGGACTGCGTGGACAGTGCGGTGCTTTTGGCTGGCTTCTACGGAAAAGTAAGGATTGTAACTCCAGAAGGAACGGCAAAATACAAAGGCAGGCCGATACGGCTTTCTCCTGGTGACATTGCAGTATTTGATTTGGGTACTGATATTAAGTAAAACATTTGGAAACATATTATTAATCACTAAAACTTTTGATTATGCGTTATTTTAATTCTATTCTGCTGATTTCCGCATTGTTCCTTACTTTTTCATGTAAGGAAAACAATGCTGTTGAACCGGAACCGGAACCATCTGCGCCGGTAGTGGAGTCCGCTTCATTGAGAGGTCCGGAAGGGGAAACTTCCGTGACTGCCGGATCACCGGTAGTCTTTACTGCCAATGTTTCTGTAAAAGACAGCGAACTTGAAACATATACCCTTGAAGTAAGGAAAGGGACGGAAATGATAGCATCCGTTTCCGGCAATCTTTCAGGGACAACAGCTGTCATTAATGAGACTTTGGAACTTGCAATAAATGCTACTGCGCTAGCTGAAGAATTTTATCCTGATGTAGTACTGAAAGTTACCAATACTGATGAGATGTTCTCTGAGAAGGCCCTTTCAAAAGAAGAGAGTGTCCGGATTACGGTAATGGAACTGCCGGACAAGCTCTATCTTATAGACAACGCTGGACATTCATACGAGATGGCTGCAACTTCCGAGAGAGGCAAATACCGTACTTCAGGAGATATTTCCGGAATAGGGTCTGCGTTCTCCGTGGCGTCCAAAGTGACTGATGCGGGAGCGGCGGATCCGGCCGGACAGGTATGGGAGAACCTTCAGACCCCGGTCTCTGATTACGGACTGAAATGGATAGGTTTCGACATGGTGTCCGAGGAAGTCTATAAGATGATAAACCACACTGTCACTCTTGATATGACTGCAATGGCAGATGATAATCCTTATAAAGTATTCTGGAACCAGGCATTTGTACAGGACTGCGAGGTCGTATTCAGCAATTATCCTGACGGAATGCAGCTTCAGGGAGACAGATTTGCCGATGCCGTCGGCAACACGGCCAGATATACCGGACAGACGAAAGATAATATTGAAGCGTATTACCTTCCGGATGTCAACTGGTTTGTATTGAAATACCAGTGGAGTGACGTGGATTCAATGTGGCTGACCGGAGAAGAAGGCTCGCTTCCTATGTCTCCTTATACTGAAGGACATCCTCTTAATTGGTTCTCGGCAACGTTCAATGCAGAAAACAGTACATCACACATGTCTTTGGTCAAAGAAGACGAGAATAACTGGAGACTGCTCATGTATCTGAAAGAATCGTTTGGGATAAAAGTCTATGCGACGGCGCCGTCATGGGCAAATGAAGTTTCACCGTGGATATCCCTCACTCCTGAAACCCTTGTCATTTCCGAATTGACACAGGATCCTGAAACAGGGGCGGTAGACGGAAATTACGGAAATGCCGGAACATCATTTACAGAAGGTCTGTATATGCTTCATTTCAATAGCAGCACGTCGGAAGCTTCTCTTGAAAGATATACAGGATCAATACCTGCCATATCCGTAAAATAACCGATAATAAAGTTCTGTAAATGAGGAATTCATTTAGATTTTACATTTTATCTGTTCTTGCAGCCGCCGCCGTTTTGGCGACGGCTTGTGAGAAAGAGCCGGCTGCCCCGGATCCTGATAAAGGCGGAGGCCAGGCAGATATGTCAGGTCTGACTGTAGACGGGCAGTTCCCTATTGTGGCCTGGACCGGGATAGATGTAGCGGATATGGACAGGAAGTTCGGGCCAATGAAAGAATGCGGGGCGAATGTCTATCTCGGCTGGTATTCGTCAATGGATGATGTCATGCTTGCTCTCGACAAGGCGGAAGCTGCAGGTGTAAAGCTTATCGTGAAAGGCGATGCGCTTATGACAGACACGGAAAATACCGTCAGGATGATGATGGACCATCCGGCATTGATGGCCTACCATATTGAAGACGAGCCGGAGGTTTCGGAATTTTCTACGCTGTCTGAAATTGTGGCCAGGATTACTGCCGTTGACAATGCCCATCCATGCTATATAAACCTGTATCCGAACTGGGCCTGGGGAGATGTGGACGGATATATGTCCAAGGTTCTGCAGTTCTATTCGGAAATTCCGGTAAGGTTTCTTTCATTCGATCACTATCCTGTATACGTAAAGGACGGGGTATCCTCATTAAGGCCGTATTGGTATAAGAATCTGGAGGATATACGCAGAGTGGCCAGGGCCAAGAATATTCCTTTCTGGGCTTTTGCGCTTGCCCTTTCGCATACTATCGGGGATGAGACATATCCTATACCGACTTTGGCGGAACTGAGGTTGCAGATGTTCAGCAATCTTGTATACGGAGCGCAAGGGTTCCAGTATTTTACATGGTGGGGAGTCTATCAGGATGCTCCGACTCCTGTCTATGAGAGGGTCAGGACCGTAAATGAGGAACTGCAGGCAATGTCGGAATTCTTTCTGGGTGCCGACGTGACCGGCGTATGGCATACCGGGGAAGAAATCCCTTACGGGACAACCGCCCTGGTTTCAATGCCGGAGGGAATATCTTCACTTTCCGTTTCAGGTACCGGTGCCGTAGTGTCCCGGATTGTCAAAGACGGAAATACTTATGTAGCTGTAGTCAACAGGGATTATCAGAATGCAGCTACCCTTGAGATTGCCTTTTCTTCCGGTGCAATGAAAATAGACAAGCAGGGCTATAAGGCGGAAGCGGTTTCCGGCAGTCAGGTAATCGGACCGGGAGACATGGTCCTTTATCAGATAAAGTGACGGGTGTTATGGACTTCAGATGTAATGAAAAACGTAAATCAGGAATGAAAGGGATATTGTGTGCCCTGTCTGTGCTGTGTCTGCTGTCATGTTCTTCGGTGGCGGACAGACCGGGACAGAGATGGAGCGCGGAGAAGGCATCGGAATGGTATGCCGGGCATGAATGGATTGCCGGATGTAATTTCATACCAGGCTATGCTGTAAACCAGCTCGAAATGTGGCAGGAAGAAACGTTCGATCCGGAAGCTATAGACAGGGAGCTTGGATGGGCGGAAGATCTGGGATTCAACTGTATGAGGGTGTTTCTCCATCACGTCCTGTGGGAAACCGATCCGGAAGGCTTTAAGGAAAGGATTGACAGGTATCTTGACATATCTGACAGTCATGGAATTTCCACCATGTTCGTTTTCCTGGATGATTGCTGGAATGAAAGCTATGCTCCCGGAAAGCAGCCGGAGCCACGGCAGGGAGTGCATAATTCCGGATGGGTCAAGGACCCGGGAATACTTTATTTCGGACCTTGCGGCAGCGGCTGCGAATATGCCGTAGATACTACGAAGATAGTTTCTGTTCTTGAAGATTATGTAAAGGATATTCTTGAGACATTCCGGAAAGATGACCGTATCCTGGCATGGGACCTTTACAATGAGCCTGGAGGCGGACAGGATCCGGACCGTTACTGGGAGCGGAGTTTTCCTTTGCTGAAAAGCATTTTCGGATGGGCACGGGAAGTCGGTCCGGACCAGCCTTTAACGGCGGGTATCTGGAATGCCGCACTCGGAAAGATGAACGTATGGCAGATAGAGCATTCGGACATAATTACCTACCATACTTATGAAGGCCCCGGGCCGCACCGACATCTGATAGACACATTGCGGCACTACGGACGTCCGATGATCTGTACTGAATATATGGCCCGGACCCAGGGCAGTACGTTCCAGAGCATAATGCCGATGCTCAAGAGAGAAGGTGTAGGTGCTATAAACTGGGGGCTGGTCGCAGGCAAGACCAACACCATATATGCATGGGCAACGCCTCTTGACCATGAGCCGGAAGTATGGTTCCATGATATACTCCGGAGTGACGGGACTCCGTACAGCCGGGAAGAAACGGACTGTATAAAATCCCTTACCGGAAAAAGCCTCCCTGTCATTCCTTATCCTGAGTCCGTTTCATGGAAAGACGGAACTTGCGACATCACGGGAGCAGACATAGTCTGCCACGGACTGTCTGCAGAAGAGAAAGCGGTAGCGGAAACTTTTGCCGCCGGACTGAAATCGTCTTTTCCGGGGAAAGGAAAAGTTTCAGTACATTTTTACCATGAAAGATCTCTTCCGGACGAAGCATACAGGATTGACGTCATGCGGGACAGGATAGATATCTATGCCGGATCTGTGTCCGGAACCCTTTATGCGTCGAACACGCTCAGGCAGATGGCCGGGATGGGAATCAGGGAACCTGCCGGACGGAATTCCAGGATACCGTGTGTCAGCATAGCCGACAGTCCCAGATTCGGCTACAGGGGAATGCATCTTGACTGTTCAAGACATTTTTTCAGTATTGCAGAAGTCAAAAAACTGCTTGATCTGATGTCTTACTATAAATTGAACAGGTTCCATTGGCATCTGACCGATGATCAGGGCTGGCGTATAGAGATAAAGAAATATCCTCTTCTGACTGAAACCGGAGCCTGGAGGAACGGGACGATGATAGGGCATGATATGGAGTCCAACGACGGTATAAGTTATGGCGGATATTACACTCAGGAGCAGCTTA
Source organism: Candidatus Cryptobacteroides avicola (assembly GCA_017695115.1). Lineage (GTDB taxonomy): Bacteria > Bacteroidota > Bacteroidia > Bacteroidales > UBA932 > Cryptobacteroides > Cryptobacteroides avicola. Next base: position 29,038 of record JADILV010000007.1, read on the forward strand.
AAGAAGTCGTTGAATATGCTGACAGTCTCTGTATTGAGGTGATTCCTGAATTCGATCTGCCGGCGCACATGGTTTCTGCATTGACGGCGTATCCGTATCTCGGTTGTACAGGAGGTCCGTATAATCTTTTGACAGTATGGGATATAGCTAAGGATGTCCTTTGTGCAGGCAAAGAGTCTTCATTTGAATTCATTGAGGATGTGCTGGATGAAATCTGCAGTATATTCCCTTCAGAGTATATTCATATCGGAGGAGATGAGTGTCCTAAGATCAGGTGGGAGAACTGCCTGTACTGTCAGTCCAGGATCAAGGAGCTGGGCCTTGAGGACACCGGGGAATGGTCGGCCGAGCATTATTTGCAGAACTATGTTACGTCCAGAGTCCAGAAAATTCTGGCCTCCAAAGGGCGGAAGATAATAGGTTGGGATGAAATTCTTGACGGCCGTCTTGATGCAGGAGCTACGGTTATGTCATGGAGGGGAACGGCAGGGGGCATTAAAGCCGCTGAAAACGGATTCGACGCGATAATGACACCGTGTGACTATTGTTATCTTGACTACTGTCAGTCGGACAGGCCGGAGCTCGAGCCGCCCGGAATCGGCAATTATGTTCCGATAGAGAAGTGCTATGCATTCGAGCCGCTTGACGGTATACCTGACGAGGCAAAGGAACATATTCTCGGTGTCCAATGCAACCTGTGGACAGAATTCATTGCGACTGACGAACATCTTGAGTATATGCTTTTACCGAGACTTCTCGCCATTAGCGAGGTCCAGTGGTCAAGTCCCGGAATAAAGGATTTCAACAGGTTCAAGGCAACGCTTTTAACATCGCATCTTCCGTCTCTGGAGCATTCCGGCTATAATTATTGTCATGTTGTAGAGCAGGAATAGTCTGATTTTCTTTTTTTTGTGAATCCGTCCGTATTACAGGGCGGATTCATTTTTCAATGCATGCCGACCGGTGTTTTGACCTGAAATAATATTATATTTACTGTCGGATACTTAAATATTAATCCGATGTTTACCGAGAAAGAAAAACGGGACAAAGGGGAGTGGTATGATGCAAACAACGACCCCGCCTTGCTGAAAGAGATGTCAGACTGCCAGAGCAGACTGTATGAATACAATATGCTCCGTCCGGACCGGATCCGGGAAAAAACCGTGGCCTTGCGCGGAATCCTCGGGAAAATGGGGGAGAGATGCACCGTACATCCGTCTTTCAGGTGCGACTACGGCTACAACATATTTCTTGGAGACGATGTATTCATAAATTATGATACGGTGATTCTCGACGGAGCTCCGGTTACTGTCGGGAACCATGTCTTCATAGGGCCGCAATGCGGTTTCTATACAGCCATACATCCTTTTTCTGTCTCCGAAAGAAATCTCGGCCTGGAACGGGCCCTTCCCATCACTATACATGACAATGTCTGGATAGGCGGCAAAGTCTGCATCCTTCCGGGAGTCACCGTAGGTGAAGGGGCTGTCATCGGGGCGGACAGTGTCGTGACCAGGGATGTCCCTCCGTACTCAGTCGTTGCAGGCAATCCCGCCAGAGTCATAAAGACCCTCGAAAAGCAGTGATGATATAATGATCCTATTGTACATTAGAGCGAAGAATCTGCCGGACAGGTTTGATGTTGCATGATATAGTCTTGTATAATTCAACGGTGTTTGTATATTTGTAAAATTGTATTACGACGGTCATGAGAATAGCGGAGGACATAAATATACAGCCGGAGAAACTGTCATCTGGATTTAGTGCCGCATTGCGTATCTGTAAAAAAATTAACGGCAGTCAGGATCAGAGAGATGTCATAGATTTTTCTCGTGCCCGTTTTGTTACGCCAACATTTGTCATGCCTCTTCTTGTATATATAAAGAAATCAGCAAAAGGCATATCTATAGACCATACCGATGGTTATCTGAATTCTATATGCTTTGACAGGTTAGGCGTAAGTTCTGGAGTAATGCGAAAGTCGGAATTTGCAGCATATCTTGAACAGTTTTCAAGGAAACGGTATATTCCTCTCATCAGTTTCCCTGCAGCAAGTGACCGTGTAGAGGATAAAAATAATATAATGTCTGTTATTGAGTCTATGATAGTCAAACAGGCTGGATTGAAGTCTAATATCGTTTCAGGAATCAAGTATATGTTAGGAGAGATGGTGGATAACATATCAGAGCATTCGCTATCAGATTATGGATATATTCTGGCACAATGCTATCCGGCTTCAAAGTATATCGATATCTGTATAGGGGATACCGGCAGAACACTTTTGGGCAGTTATGCAGATATCCTGAATTGTGAGATAGCGAGCGACGGCGAGGCAATGAGAGCCGCTAATAGTGGTATTTCGGCTAAGAATCTTCCTGATGCAGAAAACAGGGGATATGGAATAAGTACTACAAAGAAAATGCTTGTCGAAGGCATGGGCGGGCAATATATGATGGTTTCAGGCGATACGGTATATGTAAATACCATGTCAGGATCAGGCTATTTTGAATTACCGTATAAAATCCGTTTTGAAGGTACCATAGTCGCTTTGAGAATTCCTTATTGGAATGAAAATTTCAGGTATATCAATTATATAGAATAGGAGGTAACAATGAATACATTTTATATAGCAGAAATTTTAAGTTCTGACTTGATGTCACGACCTCTGGCAGATGATTTTTATAACTATATAAGAAACTCAAAAGAAAACAAAGTCATAATAGATTTTTCAGGGGTGCATTTTGCTACGAGGAGTTTTATGGACGAATTTTATGTGCTTTTTCAGGAACACATGAAAAAATCGGAAGTAGAATTATCTAATCTTCCTCCTGATGTTGAAAAGACTTTGGAAGCCGTCAAAGCTACGCAGAATAAAAAAAAGATAGTTTCTGATGATATAATAGTTAAGACAAAAAATATTCTGGATTTAGAGAATCGTCTTGCAACGTTGGCCATTTAACATGTATCAAGACCAATACTACATTAGAACATGTGTCGGGGAGGGAAGGGGCTGTCATCGGGGCGGGCAGTGTCGTGACCAGGGATGTCCCTCCGTACTCAGTCGTTGCAGGCAATCCCGCCAGAGTCATAAAGACCCTCGAAAAGCAGTGATAATATCATTAATTATGAAAACTTCATAATGCAAATGTCATAATGACTTTATTGGGCCCTTTTATTGAATCTATGTAGAAAAGCAATAAAAATCAGACGATTGCAGTGAAAAATCCGTATATTTACGGAGACCGGGCGATTATACCGGTTTCGTATATACGGATTTTCTAATATAGGCACTATGGATCCCGACCTGCAGTATCTGTTTGATCTTGATTGGATAATCACCCGTATAAACGGGAAAATATCTTCTGTGGCCCTCGACTGGAAGCCGCTTGCCGCTCTTACTTCAAAAGTTTCATTCTGGCCTACTTCGCGGATTTCCGATATTGAAAGCACAAAAATCAGTACCCGGGAACTCCTGAAGATTTCTTCGGAAGCCGTATGGAGCGACCTGTTTCCGGTAGGTACACCGTTCCAGAAAAAGGTCTGGGAGAATCTGTTCTATCTTACGCACCGCAGGCCGGAAGAATCTCCAGGCGAGAGGTCTGCGGAGCCTGGAAATGCCGTCAGGCTGGTAAGCTATACCGACTTTGCAGCCATGTGCGGCAGCCGTCCCGGGGTGAGGGCTGTAGCGCATGCGGTCGGCCTGAATCCGATTCCTGTCATAATCCCGTGCCATCTTATAGTACCGAAAGAAGCGACGGACAGCATCTCCCGCACAGAAAAAGAAGCAGAGACCACCCTTTTCGGAAAAGACGGTCTCTGCCTTGATACCTCGCTTGATTTCGGACAGTTCAGCCTTCTTGGGGGAAAGCCCCTCAAACGCGACCTCATCCGCCTTACTTTTTCAGATATGATGTAGTTTACAGATATTGTGCAATTACATGATTATTGCTGACATATCGTATTAAATAGACAAGTTCTCCATTTTGTCTATAGATATTGAAGAATATATACCAGAATGTTGTATTGTTCTTCGGGAAAACTGCATATAATAGATTATGTCCGTATTTTTCGAAGTAGCCAGGTGCCGGCTTCTTTACCTTGGAATGTAGATTAAGCCTTATATCTTCCAATAAATCGTCTACATATTTCAGACTGCTGTCCTTGAAGCTGAAGTAGCCCTGTTCATAAAGAATATCTGCCAGTCTGTTAAAATAAACAAGTGTTTCCGGTAAAAATACTATTCTCATTTCTTCGCCTCGAACAACCCTTCAATATGTTTCAATGCACCGGCCTTAAAATCCTCGAATGACAATGACCTTTCAAGGTCTGCATCAGGATCGAGTATGTATTTCCTGTCTATTACAATGTCCGATTCAGTGACAGGAACTATCCTGTAACTTTTGTCTTTACCCCTCTGGATCAGCAGTTCCTGTCCGGCGTCCACCTGGTCAAGATAGGTTTTCTGGTTTGCCCTGAATTCACGTGAAGATATTATAAGCATAATCGTGTACCAATTTTATACACAAAGATACATTAAATTTGATATATTAAAAAAAATGAGGCGATCCAAAAGGAGGAATTTCAAGCGTAATGCTGAAAGCACCCTTTTGAGCCGCCATCATGGTACTATGATGATTTAAATCCGCCTTACTTTTTCAGATAGTATGTGACAGAGGTCACTACGCGCACCTTCTTGATTTCAGGGGTGTTGCTGTCGCGGTTCTCGATGGTGAAAGTACCCTGGTTGGCTGTCTTGATCTTGCCGAGCCTGCTGCCTGAATCCTTTGCGAATTTCTCTCCTACTTCACGGGCGTTCTTCGTAGCCTCTTCGATCATTCCCGGCTTTATCTCATTCAGTCCTTCGAACTTGAATTCTACAGGGTTGCTCCATGTGTTTTCAGACCCGACCACTATACCTTTCTTCAGCAGGTCCGTCTGTTTTTTCATCAGGGCGAGGACGGTATCCACGTTGCCCGTGCAGACCGTGACGACATTGGTCGACAGATAGCGGTAGGTGCGGTCGTTGTTGCCGTATTCCTGTGCATATTTATCCGATATTACCGGGACGGCCACTGTGATCTCGGATTCGGCTATACCTCCGTCCGTCAGGAACTTCTTTATAGTGGCGGTGTTCCTGTTTATTTCGGAATATACAGAGTTGATGTCGTTTCCCACCACTTTGAATACCAGAGGCCAGATGACCTTGTCTGCAGGTACCTCTTTTTCACACAGACCTTTTACGGTCACTATCCTGTCGAAAGACCTGAAGTCCTTCACCGCCTTCGGGAGCATGGCTCCCAGAAAGACCAGGCCGATCATAATGAACAGACCTGACAAAAGTTTTCCTTTATCCATAATGACAACAATTAAATGTCGGACTAATATAAATATTTTCCATCAGATTTCCGGCTTTATGCCCGGAGCTCCTGTCATTCCCCTGTCCTGTCCAGATATGCCTGCAGGGCGGTACGGTAGGCAATGCACTGGTCGATGTACTCGTTGGAGCATTCCTGCAGCTGGCTCTGCGCCTGGAGAAGATCTGAAAGCGGGGACATCCCGGCCCTGTAATAAGACTCCAGCTGATATACGCTGGCTTGCGCCGTTCCAACGCTTTCACGGGCCACCAGAAGCTGCTCCCAAGAAGCCGTAAGATCCATCCACAGCTGCCTTATCTGCAGGATGAGCTGGGCGTTCAGGAAGTCCTTTTCATTCTCGGCCTTCTGGATCTGGTAATCGTATCTCTGCATTTTTCTGGCTGTCTTCCCCCAGTCGGAAAGCGGAATCTGTATCGAGGCGAATACCGCGCCGTTCATCTGCCCTTTGTCGATGATGTTACCGTACCCGTAAGACGCACCTACGCCGATCTGAGGCAGGGTTTCCCCGACGGTCATCTTCTTTTCCAGCTGCTTCGACCTGACTGAAAGATCCAGCAGCCTGCTCTCCGCCTGCCTGGCAGCGGCTTCCTCTTCCGGCATGTAATAGGCATCGGGGGCTGACAGGTCTGTCAGCCTGTCCGAAAGCAGTATGTCATCTATATAAGGCACGGAATCGTTCTGAATGGTGCTGTATGGATTGTACTCAAGACCTATGGAATTGAACAGGTTCATCTTTGCGAGGCGGATTCCGTTCCTGACCCGGATTTTACCTGAACGTATCTCGTTTTTCTTCAATTTTACCTGGAGCAGGTCATTTTCTGTAGCCAGCCCGGCCTGTACGGCCGCATTGACATCCCTGTACAGAGTATCTACAAGCCCCTGCATCTGGTCCAGAGTCTTCATTTTTTCCTCCAAAGACACGACTTGCCAGTAGCCTTTCTCCACATCTTCGGATGTGGTCCGCAGCTGGATTTCATGTTGGAGCTGTGCAGCCTCCTTCCCCAGGGCGGCGAGCCTGTTGCCGTTGATGATCCTTCCTCCTGCGAATATGGGCTGCATGGCCGTCACCGTTGCCGTTATCCCTTTTTTGAGGGTGGAATACTGTGTGTTGAAGCCGTACTGCTGCGCATATCCCTCCAGCATGGAGTTGAGGTTGTTGGAGAAGTCATTGTCCCCCATTATGTCCGTCAGTCCTATCTCAAGTATCGGATCAAATGCATAAAAAGCCAGGGCATTTACCGAGACCTTGGGAAAATATTCGGCTACAGCCTCTCTTTTCCGGGCCTGCGCCGCCAGTATCTCCAGCTGCGAGTTGAGGATATACGGGTTGTGCTCCAGAGCCATTTCCTGGCATTGCTCCAGAGAGACCTCCATCTTCTCCTGTGCGGCGGCCTGCGGACCGTATGCAGATGCCGGTACCATTGCCATGGCCAGCAGACAGACCTTCATATAGTTATTTTTCATCATCGTTCACCTCCACCGTTTTAGCGTTCTTGAAAACCTGCCAGTATGAAACAGGCATTATCAGGACGATCAGGACAATCGAAAGCATAGTACCGAAACATATTACCACTCCCATAGGCATCCAGAGGGCATCTCCGCTGATGATCATCGGGAGTACGCCCAGGGCTGTCGTGCAGGAAGTAAGGAAAATAGGCCTCATCCTCCGTTTCCCGGCCTCGATTGAAGCCTCTTTTACATTCCATCCCTTTTCGAATCTCAGATATTCCGCATACTCGAACATAAGTATTCCGTTCCTGACTATGATGCCCATCAGGCTTATGAGGCCGAGGACGGAAGTCAGTCCGAAATCCAGCTTGAAGAGCCACAGCCCGAGGAAAGCCCCGAAAAAGCACAGTGTGCTCAGAATCATGGTAAGGGTCGCTATGGACACTTTCTTGAAATGCACCAGCAGGAAGAAGAAAAGTATGGCCACGGCGCACAGGAATGTGGTGGCTATTTCCGGTCCCACCTCGCTGTTCATGGAGGACAGCCCTCCGTATGACACTTCTACTCCTTCAGGCAGAATCGGCTTGATTTCGTGCTCGACATACCTTTTTATATCTTTCATCACCTCAGGCTGGCTGTGGCCGAATTTCAGGTCTGCCCCTATCGTTATGGACTCCTCGCCGCTGATCCTTGCATGGGTGTCGGGTCCCCAGTCAGGCTCTATGTCAGCCACCTGCCTCAAAGGGACAGACACTCCCGGCATCCTTGTCGGGACTATCTGGTTGCCTACGGCATCATAGCCCATGTCACTTCCGGTAGTCTGGCTGTACAGCATGACAGGAATCTTCGTGTCACCCTCCCATACGGAACCGACAGGAAGCCCGTCGAAAATCCCGGCAAGCGACATCGAAAGCATGCTGCGGTTTACCCCAAGCCTGGAGGCTTCGTCGGAATCCAGGTCCACATCCACGAATGAAGCCATCCCTTCACAGTCGCTGTGTATCCACTGCAGCTTGTCGTCCATTGTGTAAAAGAAATGCTTTATGGAGTCAGCTATAGGCTGCAGAGTGTAGAAATCCCCTCCTTTCACCGTCACTTCGACCGGTGCCGCGACGGCCTGGTAATCCATCTGCTTGAACCTTATCGTTGCATCCGGGAACCAGTGCTGGTACTTTTCACCGTAGTCCATCAGGACGGCTTCCGTCGCTTTGGTGGATTCGGTATTTACTATGAACTGTGCGAAATCAGGTGAAGGGGTCTGCGGCGCGTATGTGGCGTGGAACCTCGGAGAACTGTTCCCCACAAAAGCCGTAACAGACTTGATCCTCTTGTCTTTCAGTAAGATATGTTGAAGAGAATCGCTCACGGCCGTTGTCCTGTCCAGTCCCGACCCGCTTTCCAGGTAAATCTCCACCACGAAACTTTCCCTTGCCGCCTTAGGCATCATCTGTATGTTGATATGGAAGAACATAAGGGCTCCCAGCCCGATCGCCAGCACTCCCGAGGCAATGGTTATCTTCGGATGACGGAAACAGGCGGCCTCCATCACCTCGTAGCCTTTCTGCATACCGTTGAAGAAACGGGCCTGCCCTCTGGCGAACCATCCTTTGTTTTCAGCTTTCGGACTCTTTATGAACCGTACTTCCAGAGAAGGGACAACGAACATCGCGTATGCCAGTGATGCACACAGGGCTATCGCTATCACCCACGGGAATGTCGTTACGAAATCACCCAGATAGCCTGATATGATACCTTTGGCTGGGAAAGTCATTATGCTTATGGCCATGGTCGCCGTAAACATCGGGAAGAGAAGTTCCTTCATGCTGGAGCTTGCAGCCTCTATCCTGGACATTCCGCGTCCCAGTTTGTCCATGTAGCCGTCCATCGTTATGATAGAGTCATCGACGATCATTCCCAGCACTACTATCAGTGCGGCAAGCGATACGGTGTTGAGGTCAATCCCGGCAATGAACATCACCGCCAGGGCCACTGCCGTACATACCGGCACCCCGGAACTTGCGATCAGCGCCGATTTGATAGGGAAGAGCATGAGCATCACCAGAATGACCACAAGCATCGATATTACCAGGTCTCTGAGGAATGACAGCACTGACATTCCGACTACTTTCGGCTGGTCTGTAATCTTGCTGAGGGTCACACTGTCCGGCAGCCCTTTCTGGAATTCGTCAAGGACTTTGTCCACCTCACGCCCGAATGCCACAATGTCGTTGTCCGGTCGCATTTCCACAGAGAGGATAACGGCCGTATTGCCGTTGTAATCCACTGTGGAAGACGGTTCCTTGTATCTCCTTTCGACTGTGGCTATATCCTTCAGCCTGACTATATTGCCGGCAGGGTCGGAATATACTATCCTTTCCGCTATCTCCTTTTCGGAAGCCACCGTGTTGGACACATGAATGTGCGATGTGACATATTCGGTGTCGAAATCCCCGCTTGCAGCCTGCATCCCTGAACTCTGGTAGTCGAGCATCAGCATTGCAGGACTGATTCCGTATGCCGAAAGCCGGTCCATATCTACATGGACGGCTATCTCCTCGTCCTGCGTTCCGATGATACGGACGTTGGCCATGTCAGGGATCCTCCTGAGGAGGGTGCTCAGATTCTCCGCATACTCTTTCATTTCCCCGTATCCTTTGTCTGAGGACTCGAGGGCGATAAGCAGAGATGACACGGCACTGAAATCATCCATCACCGCCACTGCCATCACCCCCGGAGGGAGAGTCTGTTTCGTGGCTTCGAGTTTCAGCTTTATTTTCGACCAGACCTCGTTTTTCGTGCTGGCCGGTGTCGTCAGGTCAGTGTATATATAGCACAGCCCGTCTTTCGAATAGGACTTGGTGTTGTCCCTGTTTATCTCGGAAAAAGAGAAGAGGGCGTCCTCCAGGGGCCTTGTCAGCTGGTCTTCTACTTCAGCCGCATCGGCACCGGGATAGACGCCGACTATAAGTCCGTTCTTAATCTCGAAAGTCGGGAACTCGTCCTTGTTCATATAGGAAAGGCCTATGATGCCCAATGCTACAAGGACCCCGACCACGAAGTAGACTATCTTCTTGTGGGCGATGACACCTTTTACTATATCTGAAGTTCTGCTGCTCATGTTGTTAAGATTTCTTCGAAATCCGGTTATCTTGTTAAATTACCTTGACTTTCATTCCGCCGCTTACTTTCTGGGTGCCTTCGGTGATGACCCGGTCTCCTTCTTCAAGCCCTGAATCCACCACTATCCCTTTCCCGGAGAAGCCTCCTGCGGTGATATATCTTTTTTCTACCGTATTTTCTGGAGTTACTGTCCAGACATATCTTCCAGTACCGTCTGTCCTGACTACGGATGCCGGGATCACTATGCTGCTGCCCTCCTGTGTCCTGTCATATACCTTGCAGACCATTCCTGGCATCAGTCCTTTTACAGGCATGGAAGGTGAGAGTGTGCATTCATAGCTGTGCGAGAGTCTGGAAGCTGAAATGCCTTTTGATTTTACCGTAGCCTGGAAGCCCTGGCCTCCCATAGCCGGAACCTCGACAGAGAACCTGTCTCCTGGGGAGATTGACCCTATTTCCTTTTCCGGTACGGAAAAACCGATTTCTACAGAAGAAATGTCCATAAGCCGGACCAGAGGCTCTATGGCGTTCATTTCTACACCCTGTTCGGCGAACACTTCCCCTATCACCCCGTCAAACGGAGCCTTGACCGTACAGTCGTCCAGAGCTTTCTGCGCCGCCTGGGCCGAAGCCCTGGCCCTGTCAAGCTGTGTCCGGACCTCCACCATCTTCACATCCGCCACGCTTCCGCTCTCGTGCACCTGAGACAGCCTCCTGTACCCGTCCTCCGCCTGTGCCAGGACGGCGTCAGCCATCTGCTTTGCACTGATGACATTCTGGGACTCTATTACGGCTATCGTATCGCCTTTCCTTACTATATCCCCTACATCTGCCCTGAGTTCCTTAAGCGTTCCGGAATAGCTGCATGACAGCACCGCCGTTTTCGATGCTTCTACTGTTCCTACGTAGTTCCTGCCTGACAGCCCGTCTGTCGGCTGCAGTGTCAATGTTTTTACAGGTATGGCCTCTGTCTGTCCGCCTTTTTCCCCTCCGGAGGAACATCCTGCAATTATACCGGCAGCCGCGGCGAGCATGACTGCCGGCAAAAGAAATACTGGTTTTCTATTCATAGCCTTTATGTTTTATTCTTGTCTGAAATTGTTAGTCACCAGGATATCAATTATCGCATCGTATGTGCTGCGCAGTGCCTCCTGGTCTTCATAGTTCTTGAACTGTATCTCCAGCCCTTTGAGAATCACCAGCATCGTGTTGCCGAAAGCCTCAGGCTGGACTGCTTTTGAAAGGATGCCTGTTTCGCGTCCGTTGTTGCACGCTTTTACGAAATATCCGTATTCCCAGTCATCGAAGATTTTCCTGGCCTCTTCCATCGCCTCTTTCACTTCTCCGCTGCGGTCCATATAAAGGGACATGATATGCCGGTAGAATACCCTGGCATATCCTATGGCGTCTGTCCTGGCTTTCAGGTATGCCGTTATCTGGCTTTTCTGCTCCGGATATTTGCCGACAATCTCCGACATGTGCCGTATGACATACTCCATTTCCTGGCGCAGGACAGCCTTGAATATGTCTATCTTGCTGTCGAAGTGATAGTAAATGGAGGCCTTCGCCTTGTGGGAAGCCGCCGCGATTTCGTCCATTGTGGTTTTTTCATAACCGTATTGCTCGAACAGTGAGGCTGCCGCCGAAAGGATGGAATCCCTTATTTTACTTTTGTCCTTCATTTTTTCGATTTTTCGACCAAACCGGTTTTTCGGTACAATTTTTATGCCTTGCCGCTTTCTCCTGCCTCCGTCAGGACAATTGTTCCAAATATTTTTCCGATTTTGACAATTAATCATTAAATTTAACGCTGTATCGCTTGTCCGGTACAGGATTGCGGGACTGGAGACAGCCCGAGACATCATATATTAATAATATTAAAACTTTTAATGACATGGAAAGGACCGATGCCTTCACAAAAGAGACCAGGAGAATGTTAGAGGAGGAGATACTCAAATTCCCGGTCGAGAAAATGCAAGACTCTATGGAGGTGATGTTAAATGCAAGGATTCTTTGGACCTATGCGGCAGGATACAGGGTTCTGAAAAAGGAAGAGTATCTGTTGACCGCCACCAGGACAAAGGATTTTTTTGTGGAGCATTTCCTCGACCATAAATATGGAGGCGTGTTCTGGTCACTGAATCCGGACGGCACCAGGCTTGATACCGGAAAGAGGTTCCGGGCAATGGGTGCGGCGATCTACGGACTCAGCGAATATGTGGTCGCTACCGGAGATGAAAGCGTGCTCTCATACGCCAGAAACCTGTTCGAGACCACTGAAAAAGAAGGCTTTGACCAGGAAAGCGGGCTATACAGGGATATGAAGTCCAGAGACTGGGGTCAGGCCGAGCCGCAGCTGAAAGATGAAACGTTCTGTACACATCTGAATATTCTGGAAGGATATACAAACCTCTATAAAGTATGGAAAGACGAGAGGCTCCGCTCGAGGATCATCGCCCTTCTGACCATCATGGCAGACAAGGTTCTTGCAGGACCGTGCGATGAGGAAGGCCACGGCTGCCGCAATATCGTCGAGGCTTCATGGCAGATGCTTAAGGCGGCATTCGCCGTACGCGACATCTATGTCATAAACAAGGTCCGTCCGGTAGTCAGGGATCTCCTTGCCAAAGCGGCCGGCGGTGACAGCGGAAGCAAACTCTGCGAAAAGACCGAGAAAGTGGTCGCTGACCTCTGGGCATGGAAATATCTCAATGACGGCGAGGCGGCTGACAGGGCCCTTGCCTGCTGGGATACCATCAAAGGCACTTCGCTGGAAGGCAAATGCGGAAACGGTATTTTCCGTCTGGGGCGTCTTTGCGTGGAGGTTTCAGACATGTTTATGTAGCGGAATAATTTAAATCTAAAATAAACTGCAAGCCTAGAGCAGTGTCGGAACTTGTTCAGGCAATGCCGAGGCGCAGCGTGATTGTAAACAAAGTTTAAAATATGTTCAGTAAGGAAGTTTACATCAGAAGAAGGGCGGAACTGGTCAGGAGACTGTCCGCACAGATGCCGGAAGGAAAGGCAGGGGTGGTGATGTTTGTCGGCAATGCGGAGGCTCCGCAGAACTACAGGGGCAATGACTATAAATTCAGGCAGGAAAGCACGTTCCTGTACTACTGGGGAATAGACGAGCCCGGGTTTGCAGCTTTGCTTGACCTTGATTCGGGAGCTGAGGTCATCTATGGCGATGATGTGGAGATAGACGATATCATCTGGATGGGGCCCCAGCCGTCAGTGGAATCGAAGGCTGCTGCCGTCGGGGTCGGGAAGTCCGCTCCGGCTGCGGAATTCGACAGGGCCGTCGCCGCCGCCCGCTCTCTCGGACGCGTCGTGCACTTCCTTCCTGCATCAAGATATTACAATGTGCTCAGGACTGCATCCCTTACCGGATGCAGCCCTGATTCAGTACGTAAAGTCGCCTCTGTCGCCGATGGGCAGGTGCATGCTTCTCTGGAGCTGGTAAACTCTGTCATTTCCATGCGCCTTATCAAGGAAGAGTGCGAGATAGAGGAGATTGACAAGGCCTGCGAGATCGGCTGGCTGATGCACACCGAGGCACGCAGGAACTGCAAGCCCGGAGTCTGCGAGCAGGATATTGTCGGCAGGATGGAAGGCGTGACCATATCCAAAGGATGGGGCGTTTCCTTCACTACCATTCTTTCACAGCACGGGGAGACCCTGCACAACCACAGGCATGACGGTATCATCACTCCGGGGAAACTCCTTCTGATAGACGCGGGAGCAGAGAGCAACACCCATTACGCTTCAGACTTCACACGGACTGTTCCGTGCGGAGGGAAGTTCACCCCGAAGCAGCGTGACATATATGATATAGTCGTCGCCTGCAATGACCTTGCTTACGAGCTTGCAAAGCCTGGAGTGACATATCGGGACGTGCATCTGGCCGTTGCGGCAAGGATGCTTGAGGGCTTGAAGTCGCTCGGCCTTGTCCGCGGAGAAGTACGTGACATGGTGGCGGAAGGAGTCGCAGGCATGTTCATGCCGCATGGTCTGGGTCACAATATGGGTATAGACGTGCATGATATGGAAGACCTCGGAGAAGACCTTGTAGGCTATGACCCTGACCAGAAGCGTTCTTCGCAGCTGGGATTGGGTTCTCTCCGGATGGCACGCCGGCTCAGGCCGGGTCATGTCATTACGGACGAACCGGGAATCTACTTCGTGCCTGCTCTGATAGCGAAATGGAAATCTGAAGGACACGGCAAGGATTTCATTAACTATCAGAAACTTGAAGCTGAGTATCTGGATTTCGGCGGAATCCGTCTTGAGGATGACCTGCTTATAACCGCTGACGGTTGCCGCAGGCTCGGCCCTCACAGGCTCCCTATCTACGCCGATGAAGTGGAGTCCGTAATGTCCGGCGAATAATCAGTATTGCAAATGGAAGTCTTGATAGCGATATTGGCAGTGCTTGCCGGGGTGATAGGAATCCTCGGCAGCGTACTGCCTGCCCTTCCGGGACCGCCTCTTGCATGGGTCGGAATGCTGCTCCTTTATTTTTGGGGCGGAACAGACGGAGCAGGGGAGCACATGTCCCTTACTATACTTCTGGTAATGCTCGGAGTCACTGTGGCCGTCTGTGTAATCGACTATATCGTACCTCTGTATTTCACAAAGCTTACCGGAGGGACGAAGGCTGCGGAACGCGGGGCGATGGCCGGGCTCATATTCGGGCTTTTCGTAGTACCGCCTGTCGGGATGATTCTCGGCTCTTTCCTCGGTGCGTTCCTGGCCGAACTCTATTACGCCCGCAAATCCACCGGAGCGGCCTTGAAATCGGCCTTCGGCTCTTTTCTCGGATTCCTTGCCGGCACCGGCCTCAAGCTCATCGCCTGCGGAGTGATGATGTACTATATCATCGTCTACATATAAAAAGATAGAGCGTCCGCGATTCACATCGTAGACGCTCAGCAATTCTAACCTAAAACTTAACCTATGAAAAAACTATTCGCAGGTAAATATTGCAAGTCCTGTGCCAAAATCTTCCGCTGATATTGAAAATATGCATTGGAAGCAGGATTTTTGTCAAAATCTGTACGGATCCGGTATTTTTATATGGTAGGATTCTCCTCGCATCCTTTCCATGGACGCCCGGCTGCAGCAAGAGCTGCCAGTGTAGAAGTGTCCGGACGGACTGATATGATGTGTATGTCCTTTACCGGTTTGTCCCTGCCGTCCGTTTCGACTGCGGCGATCTTGTCTATCACTTCGAATCCGGAAACGGTTTCACCGAAAACGGTATATCCTCCGTCCAGCTGTGCGCACGTATTTGCATCCTGTACGATGTAGAACTGTGATCCTGAAGATTCTTTTTTCGGATTCGCTGCATCCCCGCGCCTGGCGGCAGCAAGGGCTCCTTTCTTGTGCGTAAACTGCGGGAGAATCTCTGCCGGAATGGTATAACCCGGTCCGCCTGTTCCGTATCTTGCTGACTGTGAAGGATCTTTGGTGAGCGGATCCCCGGTCTGGATCATGAATCCGTTGATGACCCTGTGGAAAAGAAGCCCGTCATAATATCCTTCAGAAGCGAGTTTCAGGAAATTGTCCCTGTGGAGAGGGGTTTCTTTGTAGAGTTTTACCTTGATGGTGCCGAGGTCCGTCTTGATGTCAAGAACCGGCTCTTCGGAAAGGGCGGTTACGTCAAATGTCATTGTCTTTTCTTTTTCTTTGTTCTGTTTCTGTCCGGAATTGCCGCAAGATGAAGCCATTGCGATGATTCCAAGAGCGCACATTAGTCTAAGGAAAATCTGTCTCATATATATAACTGATTTATTTTCAAACGACCAATAGATGCTTAATGATGCGGATAAGTTGCATAAACCTGACCGGAATTCCGTACAGTTTGCTAATTTTGCGCCCGTTATGGCAAATCCGTTGAAACAGCTGGCGGGGGATACCGCCATTTACGGGCTCAGTACGATACTGGCCCGCGTCATAAACTTCCTGTTCGTCCCGTTCTACACGCGGCTCCTTACGACGGAAAGCTACGGGGTGGTGACTGAGTTCATGGCGTATATCGCTGTCCTGCAGGTCATCCTGGTGCTCGGTCTGGAGACGGGGTGTTTCCGGTTTGCGAATAAGGAAGGGACGAATCCGGATGCGGTCTATTCGAATGCGCTCGTAGCCGTTTTCGGCGTCAGCGGAGCGTTCCTGGCTGCAATGATTGCATTCTCCCGTCCGATTGCAGGGGCTCTGGGCTATGCCGGATACGAGAGCTGTATAATATATATAGGAGGCATTCTTTTCCTTGACAGTCTGACCGCGATACTGTTCGCCAGACTCCGGCAGGAGAGGAAAGCGTTGAAATTCGCGATATTCAAGACCGTCAAGATTCTTACTGAGACCGCGTCCAACCTGGTGCTGTTCTTCTGGTTCCCGGCTTTCTGTCTGAAAACGGCAGGAGCTCTTGGGAAAGAGGTGGCTGACCTGACTTCCGGCGATGTCTGGTTGCTTCATCTCATATCCGCCACTCCGGACTTCAGCTATGTGATTTTCGCCATCCTGATAAGCTGCGTGGTCTGTGCCCTGCTTTTCCTCCCGACGTTCCTGCGGTTTGCATATACCTTTGACGGGAAGCTGCTTCGCCAGATGCTTGCCTATTCCCTTCCGCTTATGATAGCCGGACTGCCGGGAGTCGCCAATGACTTTCTGGACCGCTACCTGTTCCGCTATTTCGATACGGGAGCGGACAACTGGCGCTCCAGTCTGGGAATTTACCAGGCGGCGGTGAAGCTGTCGGTGATAATGTCGCTGTTCATCCAGATGTTCCGCTTCGCGGCCGAGCCCTTCTTTTTCCAGCGGGCCCGCGACAAGGACATGAAGGTCCTGTATGCCAAGGTAATGGAGTATTTTGTGGCTTTCTGTGGTCTGATATTCCTGGGCGTGATCCTGTACATAGACGTCATTTCACTGATTCTCGGCAGGGATTTCCGTGCAGGAGTGGGCATAGTCCCGGTGATGCTGCTTTCCTATATGCTTCTGGGGATGCTTTTCAACGTGTCCATGTGGTACAAACTTTCAGGAAAGACCGGATTTGCCATATATATCACCCTTGCCGGCCTGGCCGTAACCGCCGCCGCCAATATCGTCTTTATGCCGGCCTACTCATACTGGGCATCGGCTTTCGGACATCTGGCCAGTTATGCGGTGATGCTGGCGATATGTGTCCTTCTCGGACGGAAATATTATCCTATACCTTACCGGTGGGGCAGGATAGCGGGATTTTTCGTCCTGATGGGAACAGTCTACGGCGTATCCCTCCTTCTTGACGGGGCTTTCTTCAGCGCAGGGGAGGTTCTGGAAGGGGGATCCTGGGGTGTCCTTGCCACCAAGCTCCTTCTTCATACGGTCCTCATCATCTTCTATGTGGCCGCCTCGTGGTGCCTTCTCCGCAGAAGAGGCTGACCGGTCGTCTTTTACCTGGTCATCTCTTTCAGTGTGCTGACCATCAGTCCGTGGTCACGGAAATCGTTGCGGAGCCTGTAGCTGCCGTCTTTATCCACGAGCACATAGGAAGGAATGCCGTCTATACCGAACTTCTCACACAGATATTGCCACTGTTCCGACCCGATTCTGTAGTGGATGCCGCGGATGTCAGGAATCATGCTCTTGTATTTTACTATAGGGGAAGTCTCGTTGGCGATGTATATCCATACCAGGTCTTCACTTGCCAGCTCGCTGTCTTTAAGCGGTTCGGTTTCACTGATGGCTGCCCGGCAAGGTCCGCACCAGATATTCCAGAAATCGACGAGAATGACTTTTCCCTTATGAGGAGCTATGATGGAGTCGAACAGCTTTTCTTTACTTACCTCTGGAGTCTTTTCTATGACGGCCTTCCCTTCAAGTGCTGCA
Organism: Candidatus Cryptobacteroides avicola; assembly: GCA_017695115.1. Lineage (GTDB taxonomy): Bacteria > Bacteroidota > Bacteroidia > Bacteroidales > UBA932 > Cryptobacteroides > Cryptobacteroides avicola. Next base: position 46,857 of record JADILV010000007.1, read on the forward strand.
AGCGAAGCGAGAGCGTCTGCCTGCATCGCCTCCAGAGCTTCCGCGAAGAAAGGCTCTGATGCGCTGCTTCTGAACTGCTCCAGTTCAGCTTCTGAAAGATCGCCGTTTTCCGCCTTCCCGGCAAGAGGTACGGCTTCTGTCAGGTCGTGAATGAACCCTTCGCCGCAGGTTTCCAATATCGCCTGGCTGAGACCCGTTTCAGTCACGGCAGTTATGAAATCCAGCATGTTCCTTCCCATCAGCAGCTTCGGATCATTGACATCGAACAGCCCGCAGAGGGCGGCGTAGTTTTCAGGTCCCATCTTGTCCAGGCCGGGGACCTCGATGCTGTAATCCCAGTTGTTGTTGGCCATCATGTAATTGTGTTTCCTCAGAAAGTCTCCCTGCCCGAATGCCGAGACGGTTTCCTGTTTGAGTGATGTCTGCCAATATTCTTTCATCATCGGAGACAGGCCGCTGGCGGAAATGCTGTCGGTCAGTGCCCTGTACCGTGAAATTACATGCTCCGTATATTCGTCGGCACTCATTCTGTAGTCGGCGAAACTGCCGGAGTAGAGGTTCATAACATAATTTCCGTTGAACTGCCGCTGCTCGGCTTCGAATGTATTTGTAAGGTTCATATATTCTCCGGAAACATAGGTCCTCTGTCCGAGTGCCGGTACTGCCGCCGCATTGTTCCGGGCACGCAAGGCTTTCAGCATCCACCCGCTTGCCCTCATGTCCAGATAGGCTTCGGCCGAGTCCCCGGGCGCCAGCCACATTTCCCCTCCGATCCCGCCAATATTCCCCAGTTGGAAAACAGCCATTCCATAAGCAGGACCGTACTGCTGGAATCTGAATCCGGCAGTGGCGGTTTCAGGATCTATGTCTGCCTTGTAAGACTGCTGTCCGTTGAGGAGAGTGTTGACATACAGCTCGATTTCTGTCCCGAGTTCTTTCCTGTAGTTGAGAAGATACACCGTCACTTCCGTTTCTCCGGATTCCAGAATCGGATCTGGCACAGGCCGCGTGCCGTCATGCTTCTTCAATGCCGCCGGGACGCCGTCCGGTGTGCCATAGGCGGTCTTCCCGGTAAGATCCACGCCGTAAAGTTTCCATTCCGTCTCTATGAAGTCGAAAGATTTCGCTTTTTTGGGGAGCGGCTCGAAAATCACCTTGAATACAGCCCTTCCGGATTCTGGCATCCAGAACAGCGAATCGGCCTGTATGCCTTCTGTTCCCGTCATCCGGTACTCCTTGCCGCCGGCATACAGGTATGTCCCGGAGTCTATGGTGATCCAATAATGGGGGATATACATGGCGTCGACTGTCAGGACTGTCGAAGTGTCTGTGATTTCCACCCGAGTGATATCGATGACCGAAGTGTTCGCCAGATCGATCAAAGGATTCTCGATGACACGTTCCTTGGGTGAGCAGGAAGCAAATAGAAAGAGGGCTGCAGAAATTGCCGCTGCAAGAAAGACTCTCCGGTCACCTGTGACTACATTTGCTGTCTTTTTCATGTTGTTGAGTATTGGTTTGCAAATATATGTTAATTTTTAATACCTTGTATCACAAAGTACTGTTGGATTGTCTCTATTCATTATGACAGACGTCAGGAAAAATAAATAACCAAATGTATGCACATGAGTTAAAATAGTAAACACAATGTGCAAACAATGTCGTATTTTATTATAAAAAAGTAATATTTTGGTAACAAAATATAAATATTTGCCTATATTTGCTGCCCTAATAACCACTTTATGTATAACTAAATTTTTCTATTATGACTAAAACGATCAAGTCTTCAGTCGTTATGAGTTGCGTTGCCCTGGCAGCCGCTGTGCTCATGAACGTATTGATGCCTTTCGAGTCCTTTGCCCAAAATCAGGGGGGGGCAGTTAGTGGCGTTGTAACCGATGCTATCGGACCTGTCGCCGGAGCAGCCGTCTTTGTAAAAGACGGTGCGAACGGAGTCACTACAGACCTTGACGGGGCCTATACCCTGACAGACCTGAACCTAAACGATGTTATAGTAGTATCCCTTCTGGGATATCAGACACAGGAGATAGTCTACACCGGCCAGACTACTCTCAATGTCCTCCTCGCAGAGGAATCCACCCTTCTTGAAGGGGTTGTCGTAACGGCCATGGGTATTGAACGGCAGGAAGAGTCTCTTACCTATGCTGCCGAAACTGTAGGCGGTAACGATGTCAACGACATCAAGAGTGTGAATATGATCAACTCCCTGCAGGGTAAAGCCGCAGGTCTGGTCATCACCCCGAACTCTACGGGAGCCGGCGGATCGTCCAAGATCCTTTTCCGAGGCAGCAAGTCCATCAGCGGAAGCAACCAGCCTCTTATCGTGATTGACGGTGTGCCTGTAATGAACAGCATCACAACAGCACAGGTCGCATCAAACTATGGCGGCGAGCGAGACGGAGGTGACGTGATGTCTACCATCAACCCTGATGACATCAAGTCGATTTCCCTTTTGAAAGGAGCATCTGCAGCCGCTCTTTACGGTGCAGTCGCAGCCAACGGAGCCATCATGATCACCACCAAGTCCGCACAGTCCGGCAAGGTGAATGTGAATTTCTCCAGCAATACTACTGTAGAGACTCCTCTTACTCTTCCTAAGTTCCAGAACAGCTACGGTATGTCCGACAACGGGTCATACAGCTGGGGAGACAAGCTTTCCTCTTCATCTCCTAACTATCTTAAGGAATTCTTCCGTACAGGTGTCACTACCAACAACTCTGTCGCAGTATCAGGAGGCAGCGAGAATTTCGGTGCATATTTCTCATACGGGAACGTATATTCCCAGGGTATCACCCCGGAGAACGACTACATGAGCCATAACCTGAGCGCGAAGGTGAATTTCACTGTCCTGAAGAAGGTGCATATCGATTTCAATGCCAAGTACACCAACCAGCACATCGAGAACCAGGCTGCATCAGGATTCCTCTACAACCCGCTTCCGGGTGCATACCTGTTCCCGAGAGGCGAGGACTGGAACCACTACAAGAACAACTTCGAGGTGTTCGATGCAGTCCGGAATGTGAATGTCCACAACTGGACAAATACAGCGATGGAACAGTTCGAAAACCCTTATTGGGTGCTCAACAGGGAAAAACCTGTAGTTGACCGCAACCGCTATACATTCGGAGGTTCCATCAAGTACGATATTATCGACGGGCTCTACATCCAGGGCCGTCTCACTTATGAAAGAGGTGACGAGCGTTTCCAGCACAATCTGTACGCATCCAGTGTAGCTGACCGTTACCCGATGGGAAGGATGAAGGACAACCGCTATTTCAGCAGCCAGATGTACGGCGATGTCCTCATCAGCTACAACCATACCTGGAATGACACATACTCACTTTCAGTGACAGCAGGTTCCAGCTTCACACACACAAAGACTTCCCATGTAGATCTCTGGGGAGAGGGTACTGCATTTGAAAGTCCAGGTTCCGGAAATATATATTTCCCGAACATTTTCACTCCGAACAACTATTACAACAACTTGTCCGTAGTATCCGCATCCGACAACTGGGAGACAGAGAAGAGGCTTAATGCGGTATTCGCTACCGCTCAGTTCGGATTCAAGGACGGACTGTTCATTGACGTGACTGCACGTAACGACTGGTCTTCATCACTTGCCTTCACTGACGATATTTCTTTCTTCTATCCATCGTTCGGTGCCAGCCTCCTGCTTGACAGGTTCGTGGATATGGGCGAGAATGTAGATCTCCTCAAGTTCAGAGGCAGCTACTCTATCGTGGGTAACGACGTTCCGGTCTTCATGTCCAACCTTCTCTACAGCCTTGGTTCACAAGGTGTGATTACCGCTCCTGACAAAGCTCCGTTCAGGACATTGAAGCCTGAGATGACGCATTCTGTCGAGGCCGGATTTGACGGTGCGTTCTTTAACGACAGGTTCAACATTTCCGCTACCTGGTACAAGACAAACACCAAGAACCAGTTCTTCTCTGTGGCTGCTCCTTACGAGTCAGGCCTGAGAAACAGGTATGTAAATGCAGGTGACGTCCAGAACCAGGGATTCGAGTTCAGCGCAAGCTGGTATGAGCCTTTCACTCCGGATTTCAGCTGGGAGACAGGAATCAACCTTTCATACAATGACAACACCATTAAGGAACTCGTCGATGATCTTCCTAACGGTCTGACACTGTCTGATTTCGGAGGTGCGAAGATTATCCTTAAGGAAGGCGGTTCTTATGGCGACCTTTATGTCCGCCATATCATGAGGGACGAAAACGGAAAACCGCAGAAGAACGAGCAGGGGCAGCCTATACTCAGCGGTGATGATGATTTCACTTATGCGGGCAACATGACATCTAAAGTAAACGCCAGCTGGACCAACACATTCCGCTACAAGAACTTCACTCTCTCATTCCTCATCGACGGAAGATTCGGTGGCAAGGTTCTTTCAATGACTGAAGCTGCCCTTGACGGATGGGGAGTATCCCAGAGGTCAGGAGTCGCACGTGATGCAGGCCAGATAGTTGTCGACGGAGTCTCTTTCGAGCCTCGGGCGTGGTATGAGACTACAGGTCTTTCAAACTACAACTCCCAGTATGCGAACGAGAACTATGTCTACAGCGCTACGAATATACGTCTCCGTGAGTTAAGCATAGGCTATACGTTCCGCGATGTATTCGGAGCAGGCAAGAACATCACTGCTTCGCTTATAGGACGCAACCTGTTCTTCTTCTACAAGGATGCCCCTATGGATCCTGATGTTTCAGCAGGTACCGGCAACGGTATACAGGGAGTCGACATGTTCGCTCTTCCTACTACACGCAGCTTCGGTCTGAATTTGAAACTTAATTTCTAAAACCTTACAGCGATGAAAAAAATCATAAAATATACTTCAATTGCGGTTCTCGGGCTCGGACTGTTCGCTTCGTGTACAGAAAAGTTCGAGGAAATGAATACAAGCAATATTCAGGTCGACCCGTCTGACATGCCTTTGGAGTCGCAGTGTGTCGAGCCGATGAACTACTGTTATCCTCCGCAGCAGAATATGTTCCAGTTCTGGACCAACCTTACTGTGGACCTCTACAGCGGTTATTTCATGACACCGAACGGAAACTTCACCAACGGTGACATGGGAGAGAACCGCGGACACGGCGGCGGTATGTATGAAAACTACTATCTGCATATATTCAACAATACACGCCGTGTGATTGCTGCTTATGAGGAAAGAGGCCAGAAAGGTTTGGCCGGAATCATGAAAATTGTCCAGGCTTACGGGACAATTATGACTACGGATGTTTACGGGCCGCTTGCCTACAGTTCCATTATTTCCGGAGAATACGAGTCTTATTTCCCGTTTGACAGCCAGAAGCAGATATATTTCCAGGTTATTGATGATTTGAGGACAGCGGCTACTGACATCGCTGCCATGTCGGATGCCGAGAAGACGATTCTGAAGGACAATTTTGATGATTCATGGTGTGCAGGTGATCCGGAAATGTGGATAAAGATTGCAAATACCATGAAGCTGAGAGTGGCTTTGCGTCTTTCCAAGAGGGAAGCTGAAATGAAGGAAGGGGTGACTGTTGCCGGTAAGGAGTATCCTGGAGTAGACCTGAAAGCCCTCGCTCAGGAGGCAGCAGGAAATACTTTGGCCAACAATGGCAAGGATATCATGATCAACAAGAGTCTGGAGAACGAGATGTGGCTTATGTTCAACTGGGGAGACTGCGGATTCAACGCCAACCTTGTCACTCTCATGTCAGGAATGAAAGACCCTCGCCAGCCTCTTTATATGACGAAGAATAACGGGGATATCACTAATGACGCTGGAGTGGTTACAATGCCGAAAGAAACGGATTACGTAGGTATCCGTTTTGCCAGCGGGCTCCCTGGAAAACCTAATGCCTGGGGAAACTTCTCATATTGGCTTGATCCATCCAATTCGAAAGGTATCTATGCAGCTCCGCTTCCTATATTCAAGCAGGCAGAATCTTATTTCCTCCTTGCCGAAGCAAAACTCCGTTGGGATATCGGTTCTGAATCTGTGCAGAGCCTGTACGAAAAAGGAATCAGATGCTCTATGGACAACGAGCTTGCCTACAAAGGCAAATATGCAGATCCTGTAATCACTGCATATCCTGCAGGTGCAGTTGATGCTTATATCAACAATGATACTGATACCCAATTGGATTTTGTTGACCCTGTAGATCCAGCACTCAATACTAAGGCTGTCAATAAACTCTGCGTAAAATGGGATGACAGTGCTTCAAACGAGGACAAGCTCGCAAGGATCATCACCCAGAAGTACTTCGCCCTCTTCCCTCTTTCTACCGAGGCATGGGCCGAATACAGAAGGACAGGCTATCCTGTGCAGTTCCCTCCAGTTGTCAACGAAAGCAATGGTGCCGTATCAAGTGACGAAGGCGTCCGCCGTCAGATTTACAGCAGCAACGCTATCGATACCAACGCACAAGGCTACCAGGAAGGAGTAGAACTGCTGAATCAGGAGAATTCCAGCAAGACCGGACACAGCGGTGATACAGGCGGAACCCGCGTATGGTGGGATAACGCAGCCAAAGGTAATTTCTAAAAGGCTCTTTTGAGCAAGAATTGCTATCATAAAAAAGGCCGGGGATTTCCGAACGGAGTCCCCGGCCTTAGTTTTTCCTTATAGCCTGTCACACCGGCTTGCAATTTTAGGCAGAAGGAATTTTGACACAAGTTTCTTGATTGTCTGGGGGCTGTTTTCAGAACTTTCACCTGACAGTATATCGTGAACGGTTTCAGAGTCTTTACTGATAATATATTTCATTTCTTTTCCGTCTATAGTTGCATACAGATGCAGATTTCCTCGTTCAGACAGTTCCAGTCTTGCATTTTCTATATGATGCGCATACTCATGATAAGAAGGGACTTTCCCGTTCTGCCACCCAGACAGTTTTTCCTTATATGATTCAGGAGCAAATTCATGCAGGCTTTCTTCAATGAAATCTGTCCAAAATGACGGAACTTTATATTTTTCACACAGAAGGCGGAAAGAACATATCGCTTCAGCGACCTGGCAAATTATCCTGTCAGGAGCTGGGATGCCTTCATCACGGGCAAAATCAGACAATTCTTTCAGGATGTCTTTCCCGTCTGTCCTTCCTCGCAGTGACAGGCAGTGAGGATATTCCGATTGCGGGGAGCGCCAGGTGAATGTCAGGTCGTATGCAGGAGCCAGATGCCATACTCCATCCCGGCCCATCGTAAAAGAAAAATTCTTGTTATGGTCGTCGGTGTTTCCTGCAAGAAAATTGAATACTGTCTGTCTGAACAGAGCAATGATTTCACTCTTGGCAACATTGATCTTCCGTGCTGTCTTGAAAAGATCTTCATAACTTTCCGCCAACGGATTGATAGCGGCAAGGGTCTGTACATGGATCTTATTTTCGCCTTTCCTGTCGAACCGTTCTGTCAGGAAATGCCGTCTCCCTTCTACCTCCAACAGCTTTGACGGCATAATCCTTATACCTGCCGCCACTGCCATTTCATAATATACCATTTCCAGCAGTGTCGCCGGATAACAGTACTCATAATCCATATCGAATTTCAGTATATAATGTTTGAATGTACTGTCTGACTTTGCCTGTCCTGAACGGACTTCTCCCGTTTCGCCGTTTATGGCTATAATTGCTTTCGCCTGCCGCCCTCCGGCTGAAGTTCCCACTTCAAACAGAGACTGCATGGTAAGGCTGTCATCCAGGACAATACCTGTATTTTCCCGTTGTCTGTATATCTTTGTCGCAAGTTCTGTCAGACGTTCGATATGTAAGGCCTCATCATTCCCGTTAGGCCCGACATGAGGTTCAAATTCCAATGCGCCCATGCCGCGCTTGCCGATATACGCAAGTTTTTCCAGCGGAGTGATATCGTGCCTCCGGAGCCCGTTTTCCAATGCCCATTGCTCGAACACCTTATTGCCCCAGTTGTCTGGCAATGAGTCTGCAATGAATGGAGGAAGGCCTCCGTAAAGTTTCTCTCTATTACCCCAGACAGGCAGTCTGGCTTCCATTGTTCTGGTTGAATTGGATAACGGCGCAATGTCATAGCCGGAATTGAGGAAATCAGTGCTATAGGCGAAAACGGAATTTCCCCGTCGGCTGTCCCATTGGAGTCTTCCCACTTCCATTCCCCATAATCTGACTGTAATCACAATATGTTTCATCGCTCTGTACTATTCTTGCCGTGCCTGACACGATTCTGCTTTATGGCATACCTGGTTAACAGGTACGGGGACTCAGGGAGTTCCGGCAACAGATTCTCAATGTTCCCTATCTGGCCGATAACTTTCATGAGTGTCAGAAAATTACGCATGGACATATTCCTGAGACGGCCGGACTCGAAATTACTGATCGTCTTTGCGGAAATTCCGGCCTTATCTGCCAGTTCGTTCTGTGTCAGTCTTAAATTCAAGCGGTATTCTCTGAATCTTTCCCCCAGAAGACGGATTATGTCCGGTTCTGAAAGTTCTGTAAAATCTATCATATCATGTCATTTTTACAAATGTAAATATTTTTCCAGTTATGGCCAAATATCCATATAATTAGAAAAATATTTCTATATTTTACTCGTTTTCCGAGGGAGTCATGGCATCTGTAGCTACATCAGAGTCCCGATAATCAGCAGTCTCCTTATGACCCATGCGGCGAGCACCAGAAGGGAGACAGTCCAGAGGATGAATATGACAGTACCAGGGCGCCAGCGCGGGGCGCGGAGGTTGAACGTCATCAGAGTCCCGTTGTATATCATCCATACGGCAAACAGACCGATTACTGCGATGCACAGCCACCAGAATTCTTCCCGAAGCACGAACTGCGACAGGAATATGCGTTCCTCATCATAGTATCCGAGACTGCCCAGGCCGGCTTCCTTTATGATAAGATTGCGGACAAGGTCGTATGTCGAGCAGCCTATCAGAGAGCCTATCCCTATAGTGATAAGGAAGATACCTATGATAATGCTGATGATTCTCCCCACAGTATGCAGCGCGGGGGATGTCCTGATTTCTTCTGCGGTCTCTTTCAGCGGAAGACTGTCGAATTTCTGCTTGAACTGCCTCAGGTCAATGGGTTCTCCTTTCATCCTGCATTTCTCTTCCACAGTCTTTGCGGCGGGGATGATGATCCACAGCAGGAAATAGACGGCCAAAGCGACCATTATGACAGGAACCATCTGCATGTACCAGTCAGATATGATGATGCCGGCAAGCAGAGTCAGACCTGCGAAAACCAGCCGCACCAGAACTGAATCTATGTTGAAATATGCCGCGATTCCGCTGCATACCCCGCCAAGAACCCTGTGGTCTATGTCCCTGTACAGCCGTTTCGGGCCGTCAGGATATGCGGTATCATGGCTTCCGGTTTTTTTATCCGTACCGCCCTCCTCCTGTATTCCGGACTCTGCCTTTTCTTCATCGGCAAGTTCTGCCGGGCTGCCTATCCTGTGGATTACGGCATCTACCAAGGCGTAGCTTACGACACTGTCTTTCCCTCCTTTTTCTATAAACAGTTCCGCGATACGCTGCTCGATGTCGCTCATGATTTCAGAAGCATAGCTGTTTTCGCAATAGGTGTTCCGGATGTCTTCAATATATCCGTTGAGCCTTTCGTATGCATCCCTTTCCAGGGTGAAGGAATAGCCGCCGATATTTACTTTTTCTGTCTGTTTCATGGTTCGGAATGGGTATGTCGTGGTTGTTACCGGTTGTTTTCTGCAGCAGGAAGCCGTAATGCAGCGGTATTCCGGATAGATTCGACAGATCTGACAAGTTCCTGCCATGTCGTATCCAGTTCATTGAGCTGTTCCCTGCCTTTGTCAGTGATCATATAATATTTGCGTGGCGGGCCCTGTGGGGACTCTTCCCATCTGTAGCTGAGCAGACCGAGGTTCTTCAGCCGGATAAGCAGAGGGTAGAGCGTTCCTTCTACTACTATGATATCCACATCCTTGAGTTTCTGTATTATGGACGAGGCGTACTCGTCTCCGGAGCGCAGTACCAGCAGTATGCTGTATTCCAATACGCCCCGCCGCATCTGGGTGCGGCTGTTCTCTACTATTGTATTAGTTTCCATATATGACACTCCATTTACCTTCTTTTCGATTCAGAGAACCTTCTGATATTTTCCGCAGTGGCAGGGATTCCTCTCATCTCGCATTTTTCCGCTGCAGTCCGTGCCGCAGGAGCTATGATCCACAGCACGATGTATATCCAGAATCCGGCAGTGCCGCATATAAGGGCTACGACAAACAGGATGCGGACCAGGACCACATCGATGTTGAAGTAGAGAGAAAGTCCGGAGCATACCCCTCCAAGCATATTGTTGTCCGGATCCCTGTACAGTCTTCTCGGAGAGCGGACTTCAGGCTGCGGCTCCGGTTCCGAATAGCTTCCGGAAACATTGTCCGCCTGCCAGTCCGGCATGCCGAGCTGTGAAATCACGCTGCGGACAATTTCTATATCCACGACTTCCCGTCCTCTGAGTTTCTCTCTGAACAGGTCGGCAATCCTCATCTCAAGCTCGTCCATGACTTCGGACCTTCCTGATACTCCTACACCTGCTTTGAAACTGTCCAGATATGATGCAAGTGCATTGTAGGCATCTTCATCAAGAATAAAGCTGCGGCCGCCTATGGCTACATTTACTGTCTTTTTCATTTTATCGGATATTAATGTTTTATGAAATCTGAATATTTTCCAAATCCATATATTGGACTTGTCAAAGTTCTAATACGTTGCAAATATATGCTAAATTTTAATACCTTGTATCACAAAGTACTAAAAATTCATTGACCTTACCTGCCGTCCAGGTTTCATATATCGTAAACATGGCTATCTTTGTCAATGTATTGTCTTAATTTATATTGTCATGTCTGATATACATTCTGCACGTGTAGATGCCATCCGTCGGATGATGGCGGAGAACGGCTGGGATGCCGTAGTGATTTCCGGTTCGGACCCTCACGGGAGCGAATATCCTGCACCGAGGTGGAAACAGGTAGAGTGGGTCTCCGGTTTTACCGGCGAGGCGGGGGATATGGTGATTACGCAGGATCATGCTGGGCTTTGGACCGATTCGCGGTATTTCATACAGGCTCTGGAACAGCTTGACGGCAGCGGTATAGAGCTGCACAGGACACGTATTCCCGGGGCGGTGGGACTTCCGGACTGGGTGGCGGCGCATGCGGATGTGGTCGCAGTCGACGGACGCAGCCAGAGTATCGGGTATGTGAACGAAATCAGGGAGGCCCTGTTCAGGGCCCAATTCGATCCGGACAGGGACAGGCATTGCCGTATCGTGGATGTTCCGGACATGCTTGACAGGGTATGGGAAGACAGACCGTGGTTTCCGGTGACTCCGGTAGAGACTCTTGACGAGAGGGAAGTAGGGGAGTCAAGACACAGCAAGATATTGCGGCTCAGGAAATTCCTTATGGCAGAGGGTAAGGACGCCATACTTCTTTCTGCACTTGACGATATAGCCTGGACTCTGAATGTCCGGGGCAGCGATATAGAGTACAATCCCCTGGTCATTTCCTATCTCCTTGTAACCCGGGATGATGTCATCTGGTATGTAAAAAAGGACAGTGAAGACATTCCTGATGCGGACACTGTGGACAGCTTTGCGGAATTGCAGGCAGACGGTGTGGAAATAAAGTCTTATGACGATTTGTCTGTTGATGCCGCGGGATGGGATGAGCTTTTCAGTGTATTCGTGGATGGCAAGACTCTGAATTACAGCACATATATGATGCTGGTCGATATGCTGGACGAGGCGGGGGTATATGTCGGCTGCTCTCCGGTCCCTCTTTATAAGGCTGTAAAGAATGCGGTGGAAATAGAATGCCTGAAGGATGCATATCTGGAGGACGGGGCCGCTGTGGAGCAGTTCCTCTACTGGCTCGAGACCCGGGTCGCTTCGGGTGAGAGCGTTACAGAATGGGAGGCATCACAGAAGCTCACAGGCTTCAGGGCCAGGATTCCCGGCTATCGCGGAAACAGTTTTGAGAATATCTCGGCCTACGGCCCCAATGCCGCTCTTCCGCACTACAGCACCCCGGTGGAAGGCTCGGCAGTCATAGAACCGCACGGACTGTATCTGACGGATTCGGGAGGACAATACATTTTCGGTACCACGGATATCACGCGTACTGTCCCGATGGGGGAATGCACTCCACTGGAAAAGGAAGACTATACTCTGGTGCTTAAAGGGATGATAGCCCTTGCAATGGCGGTCTTTCCTGAAGGAACTGCGGGATGCCAGCTGGATGTGCTGGCCAGGAACGCCCTGTGGCGCAGCAAACGCAACTTCGGGCATGGCACCGGCCACGGTGTAGGCTTCTACCTCTGTGTCCACGAGGGGCCGCAGGATATCAGGCAGAACTTCAACGCCCAGCCGCTTCTTCCCGGTATGGTGACTTCCGACGAGCCGGGCATATACCGTGAAGGCCTTCACGGGGTAAGGCACGAGAATATCCTCCTGTGCCGTAAGGCAGGAAACAATGAATTCGGACGGTGGCTCGGGTTCGAGACCCTTACCTGCTGCCATATAGACACATCTGCGATAGTGCCCTCACTTATGACTGAAGATGAAATGACATGGCTGAACAGGTACAATTCAAGTGTATACACGAGACTTGCACCTGTCCTGCCGTCCGGGATTGCCGAATGGCTGCGGAGAAAAACGTGTCCGGTAGACCTGCCGTAATTTACAGGCCGCTTTCACTTCTTTCGTCTATTTTCCTGTTGGCTTCTTGGGCGTCTGAATCAAATTTGTACTGTCTGCCGAGTTTGTCATAATAAATTACTTTGTTTGCGGAGCCGGAACCTTTTGCAGAACCGAGGATGAACAAGGTTCCGAATACGACAGCAACAGCAGTCAGTATCACGAAAATAAGCTTGAGTATGGCCGTTATCAGCAGAATGACCGCTATGATTGCCCCGATGGCATAGACTACTGTGAATGCCGTGAACAGAGTTCCATAGGACCTGCCGAGTGCCTTTATGTTTTTTGAAAGGCTCGTTCCTACGCTCAAAGCAAGCGAGCCGAGGAACAGCACCGCAAATGTAATGTCGAGAGGCGTGCCGTTGATTCCGCAAAGTGCCAATATGACAATCACCACTATAGGCAGGACGAGCGTGGCTGCCAGCCCCAGCAGAACCGTTTTCATGGAAAGTTCCTTTCCGGTGCTGTCTTCAATGCTTTCTTTGTACATGAATCCTACGTAAAGCTGGATGCCGATGGCCAGGGCGAACGGGATGACCATGAGCAGGGATTTGAAGAACCCGTTCCGGTCATAGTCGCACCACCACAGCAGGTCGGAGCCCAGGATGCAATATCCGACTATTTCGAGGATAGATACGAAAAGAAGGGCCGCAGGAACTGCCAGCATGAGTTTCTGTTTGACGGCAGGGGCGCTGACCTTCTTGTCTATAAGGTACATGGCGGCGAAAATGGCTATCAGGACCAGGAATGAGAGCCAGTACGGGAATGCCGAATAATAGAAATGTCCCAGGGCGGAATGCCGCGCCCTCAATGATCCTGTCGTTATGGGGTCGGCCGTGTTTCTGTCATTTTTTTTGCTGAACTTCAGATCGTCCGGTGAGATGATGTATGTTTCCCCGTTGTATTCCACCGCTACGTGATAGCCGTCCGTTTTTCCGACCAGACGTACGGTTTCACCGTTGGCTATCTTGTATTTTTCGGGTCCTTCCTTATAAAGAGTATCAGCCTTTACGGCTTTATGTACTTCTGCAGAATCACGTAGCAGGTCATCCACTTTGTAGAGCTGGGCGCTGGCGTATTGTCCGGACAGGAAAAGGGCCAATAAGGAGACAGTGTAGAGGAGAAGGTTTTTCATGGTGCGCTTATTTATTGGTTATTAATCTGTTCGGGAACAAAGATAAAAATAAAAGTCCATTATCAAAAATACCACAGGCCGTCATGCCGGGTCATATATTGCCGGCCAGGAACTGGTCGTATGCGGACATGTCTACAAGACCGTGGCCGGAGAGGTTGAAAAGCAGGACCTTGCTTTCTCCGGATTCCTTGCATTTTAGGGCCTCATCTATTGTGGCGGCTATGGCATGGCATGATTCCGGAGCCGGGATTATCCCCTCGCAGCGGGCGAACAGGCATCCGGCGGCAAACGAGTCGTGCTGTTTTATATCCACGGCTTCCATATATCCGTCTTTCATCAGCTGTGAGACTATGACCCCTGCACCGTGGTATCTGAGTCCTCCGGCATGGATATTCGCCGGGGTGAACCCGTGCCCGAGAGTAAACATCGGCATGAGCGGGGTGTATCCGGCTTCGTCACCGAAATCATATTCGAATCTGCCGCAGGTGAGTTTCGGGCAGGATTCCGGCTCTGCCGCGATGAACCTGGTCCTGCGCTCCCCGGAGAAGACATGGCGCATGAAAGGGAAGGAAATACCGCCGAAATTTGACCCTCCTCCGAAGCAGGCTATTATCATATCGGGGTATTCTCCAGTCATTTCCATCTGCTTCTCGGCCTCCAGTCCTATTACGGTCTGGTGCAGGGCCACATGGTTCATTACGGAGCCGAGTGTGTATTTGCAGCCGGGGGTCATCCGTGCCAGCTCCACCGCCTCTGAAATCGCCGTGCCGAGCGACCCCTGGTGATTCGGCGTGCGGGTGAGGATGTCCTTGCCAGCCCTTGTGGACATGGACGGAGACGGAGTCACCTGGGCTCCGAACACCTGCATCATGCTTCTCCTGTAAGGCTTCTGCTCATAGCTTATCTTAACCTGGTAGACCGCCGCCTCCAGCCCGAAGAGCCTTGCGGCATACGAAAGAGCCGTACCCCACTGTCCGGCGCCTGTCTCGGTGGTGACATTCTTCACGCCCTCCTT
>JADILV010000008.1 GCA_017695115.1 Candidatus Cryptobacteroides avicola
ATGCCCAGGGCGGTGACCACCGTCCCCTCGAGGGCCACGGCCTCCTCCTCAAGTGTGAGGTTGAAGACAGTGCGGCTGCCGACAGGGAGGGTCACGGTGTTGTAGCCGAGGCAGTTGACCTCGATGCTTGCGGCAGGGTCACTGACGGTCAGGGTGAAGGAGCCGTCGAGGCCGGTGGTGGTGCCGTTGGATGTGCCGCTCTCAAGGACGGCCGCCCCGGGGACCGGCAGGCCGGTCTGGTCGACGATGACGCCGGAGATGGACACCGGTTCAGGCTCGGGAGCGTTAGAGATATAGATGTGATGGCCTTCGATGCGGTAGTTGACATTGATGGGTGTAAACAAGGATTTGCAGACATTTCCGATGGTTTCGTTTTCTACCGACAGGCTTATTGTCTGGTCAATGTCCACTTCACTGTTCATGAAAAGGTACGAAGATTGTTCCTCGATAGTGGCTATTGCTGTTTCAAGCGTTACGTTATCAAGTTCAAGTGTTATGCGCTCATCTTCCTGCTCTCGGGCGAACAGACTGGCCGAAAGTGAGATAGCGGTCATAAAACAGAACAAACCGCGCACCTTTAAGGAGCACTTTGCTGTTTTATTCATATCTTTGTGAATTATTGGTAATGAGTTCAGTGTATTATCTGCACCGGCTTGTTGCTTGTCCTGCGGATGTTTGCCCCATCCGCAGGATTTTTTACCGGATTTATGTGGCGTCTGTATTTTTATGTCATGGTGTTATCTGTTTTGTTATGCGGTTATAAATTCGGTTATCTGATATAGATTGTTCCTGTACGGAAGTCTTTTTCCCATGTGAAGTCTGAGCCGTTCTGCAGGACTTCGAGAGCGTATTCGATTCCGTCGCTTACACGTAAGCGTCCTCCTGTGAAGCGTATTTCCGGCATTGTCTCCCTCTGGATGACAATCTTTACCCCGAACGCCTTCTCCAATTTCCTCATGAGCTGGCTAAACTGCAGTCCGCTGATGTCTATGATGCCTTTGGTCCATTGCGCTTCCAGTTCCGCCGGACGGTTTTCAAGTACAATGCGCCCGTCGGCCATGTATGCCTTCTGGTCCGGTTGCATGACTATGGATCTGCTCGGATCAGATGCATCGGCAAGTCTTATGGAACCTTCAGCGAGGACAGCGGAGAAGCTGCCTGATTCCTCGTCTGCATCGACACTGAACTTTGTACCGAGCACTTCAATATTGTATGCGAATGTGTTTACTATGAACGGGCAGTCCTCATTATGCGTAACATTGAAATATGCTTCCCCTGAAAGACGCACTGTACGCGACTTATCGGAAAACAGGACAGGATAACTTAATGTGGCACCGGAATTCAGCTGTACTGTCGTACCGTCGGCAAGCGTGAAGTCCAGCCTCTGTCCGTCTGGGACAGACACCGTTACGGGATGGCTGCCCAGTTCCTTTTCCACGCGGTACTGCACGGCCAGCGTGGCAAGGACAAAGAAGACGGCTATGGCGGCCACATTAGCGATGATCTTCACGGCCGTATGCACATTCGCCTTCCTGCGTGTCACCTCGACCGGCTCTATGCCTTTCAGGCTGTCCAGATCCGCATTGAGCACGAGCCATTCGTACTCGTCGCTCGCTTCCCTGAACATCCTCCTGTTCTCCTCGCTTTCCCCGAGCCATTCATTGATCCGGATGGAGAGCTCGTCCGGGCACTCGCCTTTGAAATATTGGAAAAGTTGTGACTTGCTTATATGCATTTTTTATTTCGTTTTATATATATAACAACTGACGGAGGAAAATTTACCCCCCCCGAAGTAAATTTTATTATTTTTTTTGATTATTCCCGTTTCAGTCGTTTTTTCTGCCTTTGCAGAACATATATGTAAAAAATTGTTACTTTTGTTACAGTTCATATACTTGGTATGGAGAATCAGGGATTGTCAAATGATGTGATCATAACGCTCTACACTGAAAATGTGGAGCGTTTCGAGTCTATCGCTTTCCGGTATCTCAGGGACCGGGAGAAAGCCCGGGACATAGTTTCCGAATGCTACGAATATGTATTGAACAGGAAAGACTCTCTTTCCGGAAGCCTTGCTGAGATGAAGACATACCTGCTCCTGATGATAAAGGACAGATGCCTCAATGAGATAAGACTGGATACGGCTCGCCGGGAAAGGCTGAAGGACCTGTTCGAGGCGGATTCCGACAGGCTTTCCGATGACAATGTCTCCAGAAGGATGGTCGAATGGGACATGAGGAAAGTACTGGAGACCGCAGGATCGAAGATGCAGAAACGCGCCTTCGACATATATGTCTCCGGGAAAATAGGAGGGCTGTCCTACAAGGAGCTCGCCAAACTGTACGGGGTGACCCAGAACAGGGTGTCAAAGGATATGTACAAGGCTAACAAGATAATCCAGACTGTTATCCGTGACTATCTGCACATCATCACTGTATTCCCGTATCTGATATACTTTTTCATAGCGAAATGAGGTTCCGGATGTCATTTAGGTGAAAACCTTTATTTTTGTAATCCGGATACCTGATACCGTGGTGTACAATAAAATTGAAATTTGGCCAATACTATATGATAGAGCAAGTACTGATAAAAAATTATAAGTCAATAAGGAACTTACAGTTACCCTTAAAGAAACTGAATGTACTGATCGGTTCAAACGGTGCGGGTAAAAGTAATTTCATTTCATTCTTTGAACTGACCAAGGCCATATATGAACAGCGTTTTGGAAGTTATACACTGTCTAAAGGCGGCATCGACAACCTGTTATACCGGGGACGGAAAATATCTTCCGATATGTTCGGAATGCTCGACTTTGACAACACCAATGCTTTCTTCTATGAAATCAGACCGGCTCAATCCAGTAAAGGGTATATAGAATGGACAGGAGACTGTTTCAATAATCGCCATGAAGACCAGAAGGACTATTCGAAATGGAATAGGACAATCTGGGATAACGCCGTAGAAGAATCCTCATTGATCAACAAACCACAGTACAGAGCATCATATCTGAAGAAATATCTGAGCAGTTTTACTGTTTACCATTTCCATGACACAAGCGCCACGTCCCCTATGCGCGGGGACTGCAACATAAACGACAATGCATACCTGCGCGACAACGGCTCTAATCTGGCTGCATATCTCTACTCTCTGATGCAAAACGATGAAAAGGCTTTCCGCCTGATAGAGGGCGTCATATCCTCTGTCGCACCGTATTTCAAAGGATTCAAGTTGCGTCCGGATGCCAATACAAGAGAAAATATCCGGCTGGAATGGGAAGAGAAAGATACCGATATGTACCTCAATGGGTACAGTTTCTCGGACGGCACATTACGGTTCATTGCATTGGCCACACTGCTGCTTCAGCCGGCGACGCCGGAAATAATAATCATAGACGAACCCGAATTAGGTCTGCATCCGGCTGCCATCAATAAGTTGGCGGAACTAGTCAAAAGGGCCTCACTGCAAAGCCAGATAATCCTCTCCACCCAGTCAACCAATTTGCTGAACTGCTTCGATGCGGAAGACATTATTGTGGTGGACAGGACTGACAACCAGTCTGTCTTCAGACGGCTGTCAAGCGAAGAACTTGGAGAATGGATTGACAAATACGACTTGTCTATCAGCGATCTGTGGGAAAAGAACTTGATAGGAGGTCAATTATGAAGCGTGTATATATCGTTGTTGAAGGCCAAACAGAACAGGAGTTTGTCAACTCTGTAGTTGCCCCATACCTCAATACCTTGGGCATCTACAGTGTGACCCCGATACTGATTCGCACCAGCAGAAGCGGACGGGGAGGGATGGTCAATTACATGCATCTAGAGAATACAGTCAGGATGCTGTTTCGATCTCCAAAAACAGACTTTATCGTGACAACTTTCATTGACTTTTTCAGACTCCCGACCAATATGCCAAAATATGATGAATGTTCCGCTATTGCCGATAAGGATACAAGAATTGACAGACTGGAAGCAGCCATCAATGAAGCCGTAGACGACAGACGATTTTTTGCCTATATACAGAAACATGAATTTGAAGCACTTCTGTTCTCGGACAATAAAGGATTCGAATATTATTTCACGAATGAATGTGCAAAGGAAACAGGCAAGATCATTTCAGATTATGATTCCCCTGAAGATATCATCAACTCTTTGCCATCCGGAGCACCGTCAAAACGTCTGCTGGCAATAAAGCCTGATTACAATAAAGTACTGGAAGGCAATCTTATAGCTTTGGGAATAGGTATAGATATCATACTTGCAAGATGCAGCAGATTTGCCAGATGGATAAAAACCATAGAAGAAAAGGCAAAAGAAGAATAGGGGCATTCGTTCCGAAAAATGTAACAATCCCTGATTATTCGCCCGGAAAAATGTGAACTTGCAGTGGACGGGCATGGCCGCCTCCCTCCCCTTCACCGGAGGGTAGCCGGTCAGAATGAAGGGACAGTGGATGAGTTTGCCTGCCTCTGCGGATGTATGCTTCGCGCTATCAGATACGCGAACCAGGATTCAATGTCCCTGTCATCCATGGCGATTCCCCATTTCCCCTTATTGGCGAGGCAGCATTTTTTCCAGGGGGTGCCACCCGCCGTATGCACTGCGGATATGGCACTGACGCTCTGCAGTCCGAGACACGACGAATAATGCCGTATGAGCCACGCAAGGTCAGGATTCCATCTGCTGATGAGGTCATACTCCTCTTTGCCGCTGCAGTTGAGATCGAGCCTTGTATATATCCTCGGAAACACCGGGCCGTATTTCCATATCTGCGGGTGCTCTGAGATAATCCGCTCATGCCTTTCGGCCAGCCAGACCCCATAGATTACATACGAGATCATTATTACTTTGGACCTGTTGACCGGGAAATTGTTTGAGCGGATACTGCACAACACGGCTTTCGCCAGGACGAGGCTGTCCATGCCGGAATCCCTGTACGCGATCTCCGGCATGTCCTCTTGCGAGATGACAGGTTTTTCGCCCGTGTCCTTCAATGAGGCAAGCATCTTTTCCGCAGGAAGTCCTGAGGACTCCATGATATGCTTGATTGACAGCTTTTTCCCGGGGCAGTCCCCAGTCCTTTCCCTGCCCCGGCATCTCTTACGATATGCCATGCCAAGGGAATTGATGAATTCGTCCGCAAAGACAGGCTTCGCCTCCTCCTGGCCGGAAAGCCATGCAAGGATTTCCTTGAACCTGGATTCTGTAAACAGTGTCATTTCCATTCTGTGCAGGTTTTATCTTGATGTGTACATGAATAAAAAATTGCCCCCGGCACAGATATGCGACGGGGGCA
Source organism: Candidatus Cryptobacteroides avicola (assembly GCA_017695115.1). Classification (GTDB taxonomy): domain Bacteria; phylum Bacteroidota; class Bacteroidia; order Bacteroidales; family UBA932; genus Cryptobacteroides; species Cryptobacteroides avicola. The sequence continues at coordinate 5,296 of JADILV010000008.1, forward strand.
ATTCCGTCCGGAAGGCAGGCCGGTTACTCACCAGGGCAGATCATCGTCTTCTGGCATTGCCGGAGTCGCCTGCTGGTATGCTGCCGGCTGCCCTTTGCTGAATGCCTTCAGGTTGCCGAGAATCGGCGTATAATCCTTCAAGTTTTCCGCAGAGATCCCGAGTGCCTCCCGGGTCTTCCTGCTGACACTGGTCTTGACGAAATGGCTGTTGCCGTATTTGTTGTCAGGGCTTTTAACGACAGCTATACCCAAGAATGCTTTCAGCCTCTGGCCTCCCTCCCAGACATTTATGCAGGGATTGGTCTCCGTAGGGATAATTATACATTTCTTCCCTTTCAGGGTAGTATAGACTGCACCCTTCAGACCCAGAAGGTCTATTCCTCCGATTAACGGTTCATTGTTCATTTCCATTTTTTCCTCCTTTTATTGTTTGTGATTTGTTATATGACTTATTTTGTCAGCTGGAACCTCCTGGCTCCCGCTGTCTTCTCAAGATACTTCGCCCATGTCACCGGGTCATCCTTCTTCAGGGCGGTGCTGTTGAACCTGTGGCCCTCCTTCGAGTTCCTCCACTGGGCGAGCACCTCTCCGGTGGCAAGGTCTATCAGGAGTTCGGCGTCACCCATTGCGGTCTTGATCGCCCCTTCCAGGCCGGTCCTGGACTCCTCCAGCCTCTCAATGGCCCTGCTGACTTTCCTCAGCCTGCCGCATGTGCCCTTGATAGAGTCCGTGGCAGCTACACTTTTCCGTTCGGCCTTAGGGAACATGATGCTTATGTCGCTGTCCTCAGGCGAGGGCGGTATATTCTGCAGGACATTCGTGTTCCAGAACCGGTCGATCTCCGCTATGAGGAGACCGTAGAATGTGGCGTTGAACTCGATGTCCTTGTAGTCGAAATGGAGCCTCGGGAATCCGCTGAGCCATGCGACAGTCGCATGCCCTATCCCCATTACACCCATCTGGTACTGTACCTGGCAGTACCAGTACGACGGAATGTCTTCCTTGTCCACGGCCAGTGATGTCGTCTTGATTTCCAGTATCCTTCTCCCGGACTTCTTCCTGACCGCCCCAGCCGGATAATACAACCTGTCCGGCGACACCTGCAGATATCCCTTTGCCGTGTCACGGGCTATCCAGTCCCCTGCTGACGATGGTATGATGTATGCCCCGGTAGTATCGGCATACAGTCGTGCGACCGCGTCTTCAAGGGCGTGGCCCAACATCATCGCCTCGTTCTCCATCTTGGCCTCCTCCTGTCCGGTCTTTCTTCTCCACAGCCGGTATGGCGTGTCGAACCTGTTGACCCGCATGATCGTCCCGGCCTCTGACGACCCTATGCCTTTCTTCCTCTCGTCAAGCCACTCCTCATGGCTCGACGGCCTTACTACAGTGTATCCCATGCCCATTATGACCTTATGGCTTGAGGAAGCCTGTTTGACTGTTTCAGCAGCAGCGTGATGTTCTCCTCACTCAGGGTGTATTTGCTCGTTATCCTCCGGATGAGCTCGTCGTTGGGGATGTCGAGCTTCATCGCCTGGGTGACACTTGGCAGCCATTTTACACTCTCGGGAGTAAGCTCGGGCTTCCCTGGAGATCTCGGCTGCTGTACCGGGACTTTTCCCTGTGAAGGAGAACCGTACTTGCTCGCGCCTGAGGCCCAGTATACATCCGCCGCCATGCCTAGTGACTTGCAGGCAACCGATATGGCATCCGTGTATGCCATCTTGAACGCCTCGTCGTTCAGTTCGCTACCGGTAGTCCTGATTGAGAGCAGCGTGCTTCCCCCTGTCCCGTGTATGGGCTTGCTCCATTCCCCGTCGTATTTGACATAAAGGTTTATGTCGACGAACGCCTTGGTCTCGCCGTCCGGCGCGGACTCCGTCCATTTTCGGATCACGTCAATATACCAGCCCAGTCCTGCCGGGCCGAATATTTCTGTCAGTGTGGCGATTCGCCACATCGGGTTGATGTCGGATTTCCCCTTGAGCTTCCCCCCGTCTATCTTCCGTAGGGCCTCTTCCGGCGCTGTCCGCACCCGGTTGTAGATCTCCATGTTTTTGTTGTCCATAGCATCGATGGTTTTATGTTGAACTTGTTCATACCCGTCCGGCCGAAGCGGCGGACTTCTTTCCGCCTTCAAAAAAGCCGTCAGGGAGGACAGGAATGAGCACTCTGGAGGGAAACGATGCCGCCTGCGGTGTCTTTTTCCCTCCAGAACGTGACTGCGGTGTGCGAAATGGTGTCCTCCCAGGCTTACCTTTGCGAAAAGAAGTACAGCCGCGCCGGTATGAATGCCTTTATGCCATATTGCAATCCCGTGCCGCTTGACTCATTTTTTTTATTTGAAAAGGATATTGAAATGTTTTTATGTAGAGCAAAATCCAAAGATTCCGCTTCGTATATATAATTGTTGTCTAATTTTTAATATATTAATGATTACTAAATACTGCGGTATATTTAAAAGATTAATTATTCATTTATTAAAAAGTATCCGCTATTTTACGACAGTCACTAAAACTAAACTAATTCGTATTCAGTAAACGAAACTTTATCGCACCTCCTAAATTGTCAATATCTTCAGGCCATGAATTAAACACAGAACTATCCAGAGCCTGAAATATATCGCAACAGTCATTTTTCGTAAACACCCGTCCTACTTTGATTCCATCAGATGCTCTTATTGTGAGTGAATATTTAAGTAAGCCTTCGGTCCTCGATAGGTTAAAGACTATGTAACCCCACCCTTGATTTCCGAGTTTCATTTTGTGTTTTTCTTTCATGAAACTGTAAATGAAAGCTCCCATTTTGCGGGAATCAATATTTCTTGTGGCCTCTTCCCATGCCTTATTTCGTAATTCTTCATAATGTCTGTGAGATCCATATCTTTCTTCTGAATATTCATCATCATCGCCGCTGCTACAAAAATCCTTTATCTTCGCCACATAGCGAATTTCGTCATATACCTTATCATGTTCTACATTAATGACTATTTCTTTTACTGCAGCTATAGCGGAATCAGTAATATTTTGAGAGTATAATGTATGGCAGAATATACCACAGTATATTATGGAAAACAATATTGCAAAATTTTTCATTTTAATATGGATCAGCTGTTTTCGGCAATATAGTCTAAAGCATCTTCTAACTTAACAGTAGAAATATGTACTAAAGATAAGCAAATAAAACATATCGATCTCTACATACTTGAGGCTTTTCCGTCCTGTTTTCTTAATGTCATAATACGACAATGTATTAAAATCACCCTAGAATCTGTATCCATTGATTGTATTAGCGTCCAAGTTCCCGAAAGGATAAGTATTTTTCGCTCCTCTTGTCTGATTTCCTATCAAAATAGTATTTTTGCCTCTGAATCCCGGCACGGGAAGTTTTTTGCAGGACCCGGCCGGGAATGTTGTCCAAACAAATGACGCCATGCTATATCCTATCGGAATCCAGAATTTCGAAAGCCTCCGTAAAAGGGGCTGTGTATACGTCGACAAGACGGAGAAGATCCACCGGCTCGTGTCCACAGGAAAGTATTATCTCCTTATCCGCCCGAGGCGGTTCGGGAAGAGCCTGCTGGTTTCGGCTATAAAGTCCTACATGGAAGGCCAGAAGGAGCTTTTCAGGGGTCTGGCACTGGAGCGCCTGGAAACGCAGTGGGCGGAGCACCCTATCCTCCATCTGGACTTTGTCGGGAAGTGGTACAACGGCAGGGATTCGCTTACAGAGACACTGGAATACCATCTTGAGCGGTGGGAGGAGGAATATTCCGTGCGTGGTGAAGGAGACCACGGGACACGGTTCCAGAGGGTCATCGATGCCGCATACTCCGCCACCGGACGGCAGGTCGTCATACTCATAGACGAGTATGACAAGCCCATGACAGACAATCTCGGCAATCCTGGCCTCCTGGAGCATTTCCGCCGCCAGATGCAGGACTTCTATGACGCAATGAAGGCAAAGGACGGGTGCATCAGGCTCGCGTTCTTCACGGGTGTGGCCAGGATCGGGGGGCAGAGCGTTTTCAGCGGGCTGGACAGCCTCCGGGACATCTCGCTGGACCCGGAGTATTCCGACATCTGCGGGATAAGCGGAAGCGACATCATGGAGTACTTCCCGGAAGCTGTCAGAGAACTGGCCTCGGCCGAAGGGATCAGCATCGGGGAATGCCTGGCAAGGCTCAAAGACAAGTATGACGGATATCATTTCAGTAAAGATTCCGAGGGGATGTACAACCCGGTCAGCCTGCTCAATACTTTTGCCAACAACAGACTCGACAATTACTGGTTCCTGACCGGCTCTCCGGACTACCTAATGGAAGTTATGCAGCGTACATCGTTCGACATCACCAAGTTAACTAAAGAGAAGGTAGACGCCATACAGTTGGGTTGCATAGACACAGAGCATGGGAACCCCACCATCCCTCTGCTGTACCAGAGCGGCTACCTCACCATCAAGGGATATGACGGGGAGCTATCCCTCTACCATCTCGGCTTCCCGAACAGGGAGGTCAAGACAGGACTCCTGGATGCCATGTTCCTGTACTATATCCCTGTCAGCTGCATGTCCGGGATGGTGCTCATCTCGAAGCTGGCACGTGCGGCATGGGGAGGCAGGCCCGGAGAAATGATGAAACTGCTCGAAGGGCTGTTCGCAAGGGCGAACTACCCAATAGAGGGGGATCCCGAGAAGGACTTCCAGGACGCCATGTACATAATCTTCGAGCTGCTGGGGGAATACGTAAATACAGAATACCAGACCGGCAACGGCCGTATAGACATACTCCTCCAGACTGAAAAATACATCTACATCATCGAGATGAAGGCGGACGGCAGCGCGGACGAGGCCCTGGGGCAGACACGAGAAAAGGGATACTTCCAGACATTCGCTGATGATAAGCGGAGGGTATACAGAATCGGCGTGAACTTCTCGAAAGAGTCACGCCGAATCACAGGGTGGAAAGTGGAGCAGCCCGGTCATATGGCATAATCTTCATCAATACCTATTATATTCTCGTATCTGAAGCATCTCCAGCCATGCTTCTCCATGTCGAAATAAGCGAACGTCCCGGCACGGCTGGAGCCGCCTCCTCCGGACGGCATTTCACTGTTGACTGCTATGAGCTTCGGATCCCTGGTCCCGTAGGCGTCGCGGACACTGCCGTCAAGTTTCCTGTACCTGAAGCGGACGATGTCCGAGGACAACATTTCGGCGAGTTTCCTGATCGTTTCCGCCTTGCCCGCGGCATCACCACTGCCGCTGCGGTTAAGATATGACAAAATGTCCTTTTCCATTGGTTCATAAATTTGTGGTTATCACTAGACGGTCTGCCGTTTGGCATTCTTCAGAATCGCCTTTTTCACGACCTTCCCCAGCTCGATGGCGAGCCTGCTGTAATCCGTCAGCGTGATGTTGTTTCTGTACATCATTCCCGGGTCATGGTGCGGCTCTATGCTCACTGCTATAAAGGAGAACCCATGCCTTTCCAGGGTATCCACAGCGGACCTGACATTGGCCGGAGGCTCACATGGTGCTCCGTCCGATATGACTATGAACAGTATGCTGTCATTCGTATACTTCCTGACCCTGGCTGCCGCTTCCAGTATGGCTATCGAGTCGACATTGCCGCTTCTGGCCTCCGCACTTCCCAGAGTGTACCTTTTCCTGTATCCCGGTTCCCTGTATACGAACAGTTTGTTGTAGCCGTCCTCATAAGTATGCCCGTATATGAAAACCGAAAGGTTGGGTGCCTGCGAAAGGGCCTGCTCGAGGAGTATGGCCGTATTTTTGGCGGCATGGATTTTTTCTCCGTACATCGACCCGCTCTCGTCCACCAGTATGCAGACCCCTGACCTTCCCGCTTTCGACTCTCCCTTGCGCTCGTACACGGTCTGCACCCCCTGGAAGGCTTCTGCAAGCTTGGAGGTGTCAAGGTTGCCGCTTCTCATACCCCTGTTAATTAACGTGACATCACGCCCGGTATTCTTCAGCGCACCGGCGATTGCCGGAATGTATCTCCTTATCTCCTGCAGGCCCTGGAAATACTCCTGCCTGTCTTCTTCCGCATGGCATATGAGAGACCCTTCGATGCTGCCTTCCTCCACAGTCCCCTCGCATATGTCACCTATCATGGAATCCCCGTCCCTGATTTCCCCGCACATAAGGGCCGACGGAATGCCGTTCCCGTCCACTCCCGGAGCTGTGCTGCCTATTTCCTTCAGGGCATCTTCAATGGTATCTATCACCGACTCCAGGTCATCCGCCGATCCGGTGACACCTAGAGGCCCCTTGCCGCCGTCACTGTCCTTCACCTCCTCGGACAGCAAGTCCCATATCCGTTCCGCCGCATCCAGCGCCTGCGACGAGCTTTCGGGGTACGGGGTCAATATGTCACGCACCTTCAGCAGAAGCTCTCCGAAATCCGGAATGACACCGGCCTCAAGATTCCTGGGATACCTTATTAGGGAAAAGACCGCATCCAGGGCACGGACAATCCTGGAATGGACTATCTCTTCCGGTTTTTCCTCCAGGGTCTTCTCATAGCGTCCGAAATAGTAGTATTTCGTGGCCGCAAGGAAGCAGGCAAGGCCAGGCTTGGCGCTTCCGAGCTTCCGTTCAATCATCTCGTCCTCGATTACATTGTGCAGATACTTGACCGCCTTGCATGGCACCTTGCCGAGGAGGCTGAAGTCAGAGTACAGCAGGTGGCTCCCCTCATGGACAGCCAGCCCCACGAATATGTCAAGCTTCTCCCCTACCGACAAGTCCTTGTCATCGAAATACCAGGTCGCCACAAAGACTGTCCTGCCGTCTGTCGCGCTCTTTTTACCGGTTATGCTTATCTTGACCCTGAAAGGGGTGTCCATCGCCGTGATCATGTCCTTGGCGACAGAGTACGCATTCCTTATCAGCTCCTCCTGTGACGCCGGACGGAGCATATATTCCGAATATGCTCCGCTTGATATGCCATTCTCCCAGCCGAGCCTCCCCTCTTTTCGGGCCTTGACGAATGTCTCTCCGTCCCTGTCAAGAAAATCTTCTTTCAGTATGCTTACTATTTCACTTGTTTCCATGGGTATTTCATTATAAGATTATACGATTATTTTACAGCCAGGAAAAAGCAGAGCGCCTGTCTATCTTGCTGTAAGACAGACAGGCGCTGCAATATTTCCCGTACTTCTGGTTACTTTATTTTACAATCCACTTGTCGATGTTTCTGGTTTCAGAAGAAAAGTTCACCCCTATCGTGTAGACCTTCCGGCTTTCCTTTGCGAACGGAAGGGTGTACTGCTTCTCCTCTATCTGTGCGATGGCCTGCTCGGCGCTCCCGTCCAGCTTGAACTCCATCACATACACATAGCTGTCGGTCTGAAGGACCAGGTCTATCCTGCCGCGGGAAGTGTGATATTCCACCTTCGTGTACAGCCCTGCAAGACGGAACACGATGAACAGCACGTT
>JADILV010000009.1 GCA_017695115.1 Candidatus Cryptobacteroides avicola
TTTATTCATGTGCCATTCTACGATAGTCTGGCAAAGATAAATTCAAATCGGCGCGCTCGTCCCATCCTTGTAATTACCTATACTTCAATATTTTCAAAGAACTTTTGCGGTTTTTTACCGGACACTAATGACGGAGTTTAAAATAAAGGAAAAATGATTTGGATTATCTTTATTGCTGTGATGGTGCTCAGCTTCATCATCCAGAATACCCTTCAGAGCAGATTCAAGAAATATTCGCAGGTTCCGCTGCGCTCAGGCATGACAGGAGCGGAAGTGGCTATGAAGATGCTCAATGACAACGGAATATACGATGTAAAGGTCATTCCGCACAACGGTATGCTCACTGACCATTACAACCCTGCCACCAAGACAGTCGCCCTCAGCGAGGGGGTATATTCCAGCAGGTCTGTCGCAGCCGCGGCAGTCGCGGCCCATGAATGCGGGCATGCCGTACAGCATGCCGTGGGATATGCCCCGCTCAAGATGAGATCGGCGCTTGTTCCAGTGGTGAGCTTCGCGTCGAACATTGTGCAGTGGGTGCTTCTTCTGGGCATCATCCTGGTAAACTCTTTCCCTGCCCTCCTGTGGTTCGGAATCGCGCTGTTTGCCATGACCACCCTGTTCAGTGTCATAACACTTCCCGTGGAGGTCAACGCCAGCCGGAGAGCCGTGGCATGGTTAAGCGGTTCGGGAATCACCGACTATGAAACTACACCGATGGCCGTCGATGCCCTGAAATGGGCCGCATATACATACATCATCGCTGCCGTAGGTTCACTTGCCACGCTCCTTTACTATGTGGCTATCGCAATGGGGGCCCGCAGGGACTGAGCCCGGCTTCAAATATCATGAAAAATTTATGGAAATTCATGCTGTCGGCCGTACTGCCGGCAGCTGTTTTGTTCACCCCGGCATCAGCCGGAGAAAAGATGCCTGACGGGGACAGCCTGTTCACGTTCGGATATAAAGGTACGGAAAGACAATACAGACTTGTCGTACCTGACAGTCTTGCGGCAGGATCACCGCTTGTCATCATGCTGCACGGATACGGAGGAAAAGCCGATCCCGACAGATTCATGATGAGGAGGGCCGCATACAGATACGGATTTGCCGCATGCTTTCCGCAAGGAGAAAAAGACGGGCGGGGAAAATCCTGCTGGAATGTGGGATATCCGTTCCAGCAGGGGCTAAGGACAGACGATGTCGGCTTCCTGTGCGCTCTGGCAAGGCATATCGCCGGCACTTACGGGCTTGACACCAGGAATATATTCTGCGCAGGACACTCGAACGGAGGCGAGATGTGCTATCTGCTGGCTTACCTCAGGCCGGATGTCTTCTCAGCCGTGGCCCCGCTGGCCGGGCTTACTCTGGAGTGGATGTACAAGAGTCTTGAAGCGAAGGAGCCTGTCCCTTTGCTTGAGATACACGGCACTGCGGACAGGACGTCCCTTTGGGAAGGAGATCCTGAAAACGAAGGAGGATGGGGTGAATACATATCAGTTCCTCTTGCCGCAGGATACTGGGCTGCAGTAAACCGCTGCACACACGAACAGACGGACACCCTTCACAACGGGGCAAGACAGGTCATAGCACATAAGTTCAAAGGCGGGCACAACGGGAATGAAGTATGGCTGTACGAGATGACAGGTGGAGCCCATTCATGGACCGAGGATGAAATCGATACCGGAGCCACACTGTGGAGTTTCTTCAGCCTCTACGTAAAAACAGGCCTGACAGAGAAGTCCGCAGCTGCCGGGCCCTCAGCCGGAAGATGAAGTGCAGGATATACCCTGAAAGGCGCTGGCATAACGGGCATACGGATTTGGAAAGCAGCAAAATAAGTAATATATTTGCAGGCGGAATTGAGATATGGTGTAATGGTAGCACTACAGATTTTGGTTCTGTCTGTCCAAGTTCGAATCTTGGTATCTCAACAAAAGTCGTCTAAATCTTTGGAAGATAGCGATTTAGGCGATTTTTTATATAATACCGGGTCAGAAACGGGACAGCCCCCGGAAGGCCCTAAGTCTAACAGATTTTTTTCTTTGTATGACACTATTACGGAGTTGTGCAAAGAAAAAAAAATGTGTCTTTTCAAACCTACGGCAGGGCTTGAATATATACCTGCCAAACTCTCCCAAGGCATCGAGTGGTATGTCTACTTCTATGTGACAGATCCGGTCTCCGGCACACTACGCCGCATCCGTATGAAGATCAACAGGATCAAGAACAAACGGGAAAGACTTCGTGTCGCCAGGCAGATGATAAACGCCCTTAATGAGAGACTTGCTCTCGGCTGGAACCCTCTGGTGGAGAAAGTAGCTCCGAAAGCTGATACGGACATTTTCGATGCTTTCGAATCATTTCTTGCTGCCAAGAAAAAGACAGCGGAATCCAACAGTTACAGGTGCTATGTTTCTTTTATAGGAACCATGAAGAAGTGGATGGCGTCCAGAAGCAGCTGCAAAGGGCGCTTCCCTGTCATGTCGTTTACTCACCAGCTGGCTGTCGAGCTCATGCGTGATGTCGATGCGAACGATAAGATATCCGCTCAGACATACAATAACTATCTGCGTTTTTTCGTCATGCTGTTCAACTGGATGAAGGAGAAGGGCTATATCCCGGAGAATCCGTTCGAGGGCATAAAACGGAAAAGCAAACGTCTGATAAAGAAGAAACGCCGCATGATGACAGATGCCGAGATGGCAAGGCTTACCGGCTTCCTGAAAGAGAATAATCCGAATTATCTCGCCCTGTGCCTGATGTGTTACTGCTGTTTCATGAGGCCCAAGGAGATTGCTTTACTCAAGTGCGAGGATATAGACCTGAAAAAACAGACTGTCCATATAAGAGCCGAAATAGCAAAGAATGATAATGATTCTTATCGTACCATTCCTGATGATATGATGCCATACATTAAAGCCCTTGACCTTTCTGATCCGAAAGCCTACGTATTTTCTGATAGCCCGGACTTTACTTTCAGATCAGGGAGGAAGAAGGTATTGACTCAGTATATCGCGAGATATTGGAGCGATGTTATACGGCCGGCCTGTAACTTTCCGATGGAACTCCAGTTTTATAGCCTAAAGGATACCGGTATCACCAATATGCTCGGTAGCGGCATTCCGGTCTCATTCGTAAAGCAACAGGCGGACCATCATAGTCTGGCTATGACTTCCATGTACCTTGGACAGGTACGAGAGGCGAATGATGCACTTAAACAGAGTCATATCATAAAATAGTGGAAAATTTTCCTATTTTATTTTGTGATAATGGAAAATATTCCTATATTTGTATCGTCAAACAAATCAGAAGTTCTATGAAATCAAGTGAATTTCACCGGTTCGTCCAGATTAACGGATGGAGGGAAGTGAGGCAGGCCGGAAGCCACATTATTTATGAAAAGGCCGGCAGACAGATTACAGTTCCTTACCATGGAAGCAAGGAAATGAAAAAAGGTCTGGTATTGAAAATCAAAAAAGAAATGGGGCTGTAAGCCCCTTTCTTTTGAAACATATGAAGTTATGGAAAAAGTAAAGGTTATTATCGACAGGTCTAAAGACGGTACATACAATGTGTACTGTGAAGATACACCGTCATTCTTTGGAATGGGGGACACCATAGAAGAAGCAAAAGCTGAAATGCTTGAAACGATAAGGATCACCAAGGAGGAAATCGGCAAAGAACATTCAGCTGTCTGGCCAAGCTGGATTGATGCAGAATATGAATTCGAATATAAGTTTGATGTCCAGGGACTTCTTGAATATTACGCTGGGATTATAACTCCTACTGCACTTGGCAAGCTCGCCGGCATAAATACAAAACAGATGTGGAATTATATGCACGGTGTCGCCAAACCGCGCAAAGCGCAGATAGAGAAGATTGAGACCGCATTGCACAGGCTCGGTCATGAACTTATAAATACCTCTTTCTGATTTGTTTGACAGCTTTCTTAAAGAGGAAGGGGCATCCGGTGACGGGTGCTCCTGTTTTGTCTAAAGTTGCCTAAATACGGCAACTTTATTTTCAATCATCTTCGGATGAATCTGATTAGTAAAAAAATCAGTATTCCAGCCAAAGTGATCCTTCCCAGCACCATTGAGAATGACTGCCAGGCCGTCAGATCCCTCGGGACGGTCACGGTATTGGTCTGGATGCGGATGGCATATCCCTTTTCTGAATGAAGTCTGGTCGGGAGTTTAACATTGACCGGCAACAGCGGCTCAGACTTGTTCTGCAGTGTATGGAATAAGGTACCATTGTCAATCCAAGCTGCAGATCTGGCGATGCTTGTTTCCAGGACGGATGTGTCATTATCCGGCAGCCTGGCTTCAGAAGACTCCTGGGGAAGTTGTACCATTATGATACTGTCCCGGAATATGATGGAATCGCGGATAATGACCGCTGTGGAATCAGTTGTGGCGACTATGTGTCTTGTTGCTGTGCATCCGATAAAAAGGACACTGACAAAACTAAATAACAAAACCTTCATAGATTGGAATGATTAAAAATAAGGATTGTACTTTGCAGTCCCGTCAATTAGAGACTTGATAGTTTTATAATGTATTAACGCACATCGATCACGGCCTTCCCGGGTCATCAGGAAACGGCAGTCTTTCTTAGTGTCAATAAAAAAGTTCTCGCTCAAGACAGCCGGGCATTTCGTGTGTTTCAATATATAGAACTGACTCTCCTTGTCCGGATCTCCGTCGCTATAATCGCTGCGGATCTTCCAGCCATCCGGAGCGAATTCCAGTTCCGCCTGTCTGGCAAGTTCGCTTGCAATCAGATCGGCTTCTGTCTGCCCGACGCTGGTATAACATTCCCAGCCGGTCCCGCCTCCGGCATTGGCATGGATACTGAATAAAACAGCCGATTCGTATTTATCGTAAAGCTCATTTGCTCGGCCGCATCTGTCAGGCAAGGGGATATCCTTTTGCTCCGGAACCAGTATAAAATGCCTGATGCCGTCCGCTTTCAATAACAGGCTGATTCTCCTGACGACGTCCCGGTTGAATTCATATTCAAATAACTGTGATCCATCCGGCCACACCGGAGACCGTTTTCCTGGAGTATCGGAACCATGCCCATTATCCAGGATAGGAATAATATTCTGTTTCATCTGGTTGTCTCCTGTTTTCCTGATTTTATCAATGTTATGATCTTTCTCGCATCCTTTTCATCGGCACAGCTTATGATCTTATCCACCATGTCAATGATACCAGCCGCAGAGCTGCGTTTTTTCTTAAGATTTTCAATAACGCTCTTGCCTTCAATGAGCAGTACGCCCAGCGTTACCAGTACGCACGCATAGGGCAGTTCGTACCACGGGAAAAATATCCCGAGTATATCGATCAGGACGGCGAATATCACCACCCTGATATAATCGATAACTTTCCTGACAGTCTTCCTTAACGAATGGCTGCGGATTCTCTCCTTGTTTGTCCTGGCGGCATCGATCCCTGTCCACATGTCAATGAGGGCAGCCACAACAACCAGCACGCAACAGACAAAAATTATTGTAATGCCGCGCATGACATCCTGTGTAACGTATGACTCTATCATTTCCATCATTTTAAATACAACATTATCTTTACTCCTGATTCATATTCTTCTATTACGACTAACCAGTATTTTGCAAGCTCCTGTATAAGGGCTACATCAATATCCGGCAATATCAACACCGATTCAGGTTGTCCCGCATTATCTGATCCCATCCTGTATCCTTTGTAATGTCACTGTTCGTTTACGGTATTTTTTCTTGATGGCCACTACCTCGTAGTGACCTCTGATATAAATCCACTCAAAACAATGGATATCTATTTGGCGAAGTATTTTCTTTCTTATATTATATTCATTCCCATGCCTGAGAAAACCCAGGTAGCTATTAATGCTACATACAGCATGTTCTATTTCCTCTATATTTCCGGCTTTGTTCAGCCTGAGCACGGCTTTGACGAAATTTGACACCGTCCGGCTTCCTGCATATTTCCGATTACATTTTATTACGCTGCCGGTAAAGGCTACTCCCTTTGTATAGTGCTGGAAATAAAACTTTGTGGGGCTTAGCTTCAGACCGTATCCTGCCAACAGTTTCCTGATTTTCGGAACAGCCTCCAACAGCCTACCCTTATCTGCATCTATGATATACAGATCATCAACATATCTGCCCGTATAAACGAAACCCATATCTTTCAGTATATACCAATCCAGAACGTTCAACAGAAAATTGGCAAAGAGTTGGGCCCAAAGATTACCTATTGCAACGCCTTTATTCTCGCCGTTGGTAAACAATGATTTGTTTGTGGGCAAATGTGTCCAATAGCTTGTCGGGCTATGCCGTTCGCAATTCTGCTCGGGTGCATGCAGTACTACGGTTCCGCACAGATACCGCAAGTCATCAATATCTTCTCCTTTATAATATCGGCGAATAAAAGCATCAATCATCTTTGCCAGCATTAATCTGTCTATAGACATGAAAAAGCTCTGCAGGTCCAGTTTCATGATATAGCAGTCTTGTGTGTAATTGTCGCTACATACCCTTATATCATTATAAAGCATTTCGGCTCCGAACATCTGCCCCTTACCCTTTCTGCAGTTGAAAGTCCGCGGACTGAAAACACTTTCAAACAAAGGTTCAAGCCGCAAGGATATCAGATGATGTACTATCCTATCTTCAAAAGCAGCAGCAAATACCTCTCGATAACGGGGACGAGGAACGACAAAACAGATAGATTTGCCTGGCAAATATGTTCGGTCGTTTATGCGATTCTTAAGGGCAATAAGCTTGCTCTCATAATCCAATTCATAAGTCACTGCGCTAGCAGTTCTTCTCTTTTTGCGCCGGCAATCATAATATGCCTCCAACATATCTTCAGTAGTCATCATTCCGCATATTTTGGTGATCTGTAAAAGTGCCGAAACCGGCCTGATCCTGCCCTGGTTCGACGCCTTAGTGTTCCAGTTGTTCGCGTTGCCATTTGACAAGTTGAGATTCCAGGCGTTCGTCGAACTGGCCTCACAACCGTGTACCACTTTACCTTACGGTCTTAACTATAAATGATAGTAGTGGTCCATTTTTACAGATAACTTGCTCTCCCGGTCAACCTTAGTCTCCCGGTTCAGGCATATACTCGTTATCCTTCTTGTCGTCAATTTTCAATAATGAGTTCTTCCATGCGGTAGATTGTTTGCCGATTGTGTCCATTATCTCGATGATATCTGCATGTCTGCCTCTTCCTTGAATCCATTTTCTTTCACCGGCAATCCGTATAAGCAATTTCAGGACCTCAAAGTCCGACTGGAAATCTATCAGATGTTGTATTCTGATGCACCTGTCTTTATTTATATAAGCTGCAGATATCTCTTTTATAAGAGATACCCCAAGTTCGTGCATCTTGCTCCCGATACTGAATTTAAACGACCGTGGAAAATTAATTGTAATATCCAATATTGCATCCATTAATCTTCTGCAGTCCAGGTATATCTGAGTGTTTGCTACCAGTTTTGATTTCTTCATTGATTATACGTTTGGTGTGGAAAAGTCAGCGCGGATCAAACCGCGCTGACAAAAAGATTAACTACTGACCGTTAATTTAAAAATGCCGAAACCGGCCTGAGCCTGCCCTGGGTCGACGCCTTAGTGTACCAGTTGCCCGCGATGCCACCGGACAAGTAGAGATACCAGGCGCTCGCCGAACTGGCCTCAGTGCTTGTCCAATACCAGTTTTCCTGAAGTTGAGCGGCACCATTGATAAGAGACAATGCATGATTAATCTTTTTCATATTGGCGAAGATCATCATCATTTCACCTAAGGAAGGCAGCCACCACCGTCCGGCCGTCATGCCTTTCCCATTGGCGTTTACTCGCTCGTAGGATGCACAGAAGCCCGGCGCATAACTCTCCGTCTTACACTCATTGTGCGTAATCTGCGCAGCCGTGCTGGTCTTTCCCGTCCAGTCGTTAAGCGCAGTTTCTCGGTTGGTCGTAGTCTTGCCGCCTGCGCTTACCGCCGCGCTGCTCCATGTTAATGTCGCTTCGGTAGGTGCTACCACCAGAATTTTGCCGCCCTCTGCCACCATAACGCCTTCTGCTATTTCGCCGCTGTTTTGATAGCTGGTCCATTTATCCGGCTTTACTGCCAGCGGGTAATCATCACTATTCCTGTGAAACATCACGAACACTCCATCCTCGATGGCATTCAGGTCTGTTCCGCCAAGCATCGCCGACTTGAGGTCGGATAATTTGATTTTTGTTATACCTCCGTTCCCGTCTGTCAGTATCAGGAACTGTGAAGCGTCCATGGTAACAACCGACGGGACGCTTGCCAATGTTTTTGTCTTTTTTGCCATAATGCTAATTTATTTACATATCACTGCGAATAGTCTGATATAACCATAGCGTACCTCCGCCGTTATTATATCCTATAAGTTCATACCACCCCACAAGTACGATGGAAGTTTCCTGGTCACGAAAATAGTCGCCACTCTCTGACAAAAAGCGGTCAGCCGGACTTTCTCCTGTTAATGTCATTGGCATATAGGTCTTTGTGATTTGTGGATTAAAAACCACGACTCGCATAAATTCCCCTTCGGCCAAACTTGGCAACACGCAAGAACCTGAACCATATACAAACGAACAGCCCAGTTTTCCGTCGGTAACGACGTTAGCCTTGTATCTCAGCTGTGCGACGGTAAGATTGCCCGTTACGGATACATCTTCGAAGTCTCCGGTCCTGCAAGTAACTTTTCCGTCTTTGGCTTGAAACAGTACTTTACCGCTGCTGTCTTTCATCTCGATGGCGGTAACGCCAAGATTTTCCACCAGCGCATAAGTGGCCAGCAGTATTTTTGTTGCCACCAGTTCGATTTTGTCGCCAAGCTGCCAGTAGCCGTTATTCCGATCGGTCGTGCTGCCGGGGTAATTGGAAGCAGTTTTGGCATGCGACTTCTTGCAGCTGTAGTAGTTGCCGTTATATAAAACTACATCTTTCCATTCGTCTCCGGAGACCCCGGCCTGGAAAGCATAGCCCACGATGCAGTCGCTCCACGCCTGCGGGCCGCGCAGTGTCGCTCCCCGTTCTCCCTTCTCTCCCTGCTTAAGGAATTTAACCACTTGTGTTCGGGTAGTACTCATAATCAATCAACGCTTGTTATTGTCACCGAGACATCACCTCCTGCCTGCTGGCAGTGGGCGCGTGTCACGGTCTGGCTCGCTTTCGGAACATCGCGGTCGGTGTTCAGATACACGCCTGCCGCGTCTTTCAGTACGAAATAGAACTGCGTATCCAGAGCTTTTGTCCCTGTCCCGCGTTTCACTACCACCGGAGTATATGTCACCTCGCCGTTGCCTGTAGAATCCTCGGTAATGGTTTCGTCCTCTGGAATTGGATGCGGATCTATATCATACGGATCGCTGGCATCCATCACACTCTGGATATCCGTACCTATTTCAGAGCCCGATCTATAGACATGCACCCTATATTCTCCATAAGTATCTATATCAGCTGCGCTTACTGTAAGAGTCTGGCTTGTCTTTCCTGAAAGTTCCGTCCATCCGGTAGCGCCCATCTTCTCCCATTTGTATGTCAGGTTCTGGGAAAGGGCATTGCCGCTCTGGTATGCCATGGCCTTTAGTATACAGCTGCCGGACTTGTCTGTGATTACGAAATTCTTCGAGTCCCCTGCGGCAATGGTTACCCGATAGCTGCTTCCTGTCGCCTGCTGGACAGGTATGGTATAGCTTGCCTGAATGCTATCGCTTTGGGTACCGTAGCTGACAGTGGCCACCATCTTGATCACAGCCGGTGCATATCCGGCCAAATCGACTATATTTTTCAATATCTGCAGACCATAATACAACTGGTCGCCGCTCGGTGCTACTGTCTTGAAATACCCGGCAAATGTACCTGTAGAAACACCGCCGCTAAATGAAATCTTCTGGTCGTTGAAATAGTATTCCATCGCATCCGGATCAGCTACGCCCTCTGCCACCCGGCTGCTGGTACAGACGAAATACAGTATAGGTTTCAGTGTGGAAAAGTCGGGATATATAGCCGTGACATCGTCCTGCGTACCTTCGTATTCCTGGTAGACATCACCGTTCGGCGACATGATCACCGCTGTATATGTGCCAGCCTTGCTGATGAATTTGATTGTCCTGCTCGTGCTTGCCGTACTCATGACATCTCCTCCATATTTTCTGCTTCATCGGCAGATGACTCTTCCTGTTCAGGAATTTCAATGTCAGTCATCGGATCATCCTCATGTTCCGGGGCAGGGCCGGATTCAATCACAAATCTGGGATCTGCAGCAACAGGTAATTCTCTGGAGACAGTCCCGTCCTGTTCTTCCCTGGCTTCATGTGCTCTCAAGGCAATTGCGCCGATCTGTATAAGTATCTGGGGAAGATCCGTCAATCGTCCGAAGGCGAGCATGTCCGCCTGCCACAATAGGTAATTTCCGTCCTTTACCACATTCCTGTCGTTGTCAAGATTCAGGAACCTGGCTACTTTGGGATTTGCTTTAATGTAAAGTGCCATTGTCAAATATTTAATGGATTATCAATATTGAACCGTCTGAATCACATATAACCGCACCATCTGAATCTGTCATCGCTCCGGCATATCCCCTGTCAATAACATCCAGTCCAATTACGGCTCCGTAATTATCGTCCATTCCGGTCGTATCAAGAATCGGAGACATTCCATGCGCGGCCAAAGCATAGCTGAGACTGCCTGACGCCTTATTGGTTGCTATATACCACAACGGCAACAGTTCTGTCTCTGGATTGCTTATCTCGCCATTGGCGGTACGAATGACTGCCGAAGGATTTATTCTAAGTATACCGGGAGGGATATTGTACGGGACTCCTGATATCTCAAACTCATACTTCGGTATCCTCCTGATAAAAGACACTATTGCCTGTGGGGACGAATCGCCCAGCGCTACAGAACCGGGATTGCCGGAGGAACTGTATCGGCATCTGCAGCGAACGGATGCCGAGTTCCCCATAAGCCACCTGTCTATTGTTATGCTGTCGCCGTTGACCGTAACATCATAATCCAGTACCGGATCAGTACCTGCCTCATGCCATGCTCCGTCTTCACCCATAATTTCCCAACAAAGGGAATATTTGCTTGAAGGGCATACCGTATCGCCAAGCCAGACCTTGGCGGTTACTGTCTGGTTCCGCTGATCGGTAAGAGGGTTATATATCGTCTGGTCGGAAGCATCCAGTTCAATTCTGACCAGACTCGACGCACTTGAACACGTGATAAGATAACTACCTTGAATAATAAGCACCTGTCCGTTTCGGGAATCAACGTACTCGGCATAGAATTCCAGCGTTACAGGGACTTTCGGCTCCACATTCCGTTTGACCTTGATTCTTCCTGCATTCCCTCCGCTTGTAGTAATTTCATAATCTGGATTTGATGTGCTGATCACCGTCGAATTACCGTCGATATTTTCCTTCCATCTTACATTTGTCAGAGCCTGATTTATACGGCCGGAGGCCAATGCGCCGTCTTTATCCAGGATGGAGACTGTAGGTTGGATAATCAGCGGAGTAATGGTATAGTCTGGAGTATATTCAGCGGTATCCGCATTGTAATTCTGTGCAGAAGGAACACTGCCTTCTGTCGAAAAGGATATCTGCAGCTGCAGTGGTTTCCAGTTGAAATCAAATCTCCTTGTCTTCATCTTTTCTGTTGTTTTAATATTGGAAAACGGCTGCAGCCGTATTTGCCGCTTCTCCCATCCCGTCTCTCAATGTGACAGTGGCAGTAAATTTCAGCACCTTGGGGATATAGCCGTTAAAATCGCAGTCATCTGTAGTCAGGTCAATGGATTTCCCCTCATCTGCCCTTTTCAGCGCCCATGCCTGGTCTGAAGCCACACGCTCGTTTCCGTCCGCGTCTTCGCTGTACCGGGTCCACTGCACGTCTGAATCAAGAATATCAGACGTCACATCCTGGTTATATAGCTTTGCTATGATCGAAAGCGTCACATTGAACCGGTCGGGGTCAAACAGATAGTCAGTATCCGCAAACTCCACTGTGAATTCAGGATTCCCTTCCACCATGGCCCAGTCTGTATTGTTCCATGCAGGGGCAGTGTTTGTCCCCGTCTTCATGCAGCGGTACTTGCAGCCGTTATACCACACGTCCGAAATCTCATAATTTCCTGTTTCCGGATTCAGAGCCTCGCTGTAGTACTCGGACGCTGAATCCCATTGGCCCCGGTCTACTATCTCGCTGACAGGACGGCCCTTGTAATCGATACGGATGATATCCTGGACAATCAGGCCTCGTGCGTACAGATAATCCTGCCCCTCGATTATGGGCAGATCCATTGACTTGAGAAAATCAGGGACGGTTCCGAATACGGCACCATAATTAATGGTGTCTATGATAGGCTTCGTCACTCCTGTAAGCCTGACTATCCGCCCTTCCGTGCTTGAAAGATAGATGCAGCTTTGCCGCTGGGTGTCGGTCTGATTTCCCCATCTGGCGAACCTCATCATCTCGCACGGAGGATAATTCTTGCCGCCTGGTACTTCTTCGTCGGGATACAGTGACACTTCCACATAATTGTTTGCCCTGTTGACGGAGTTCACCCGCATCCAGCTTGTGTGATAGACCCCGCTGCCTGTCGCAAGTGTGTTGATGATGCCCTTCAGTACATTGTTCTGCGACTGCGCCGTAAAATACCCGTCCCACTTGCTTCTGAGATGCAGACCATAACAGTTGTCGCCAAGATCGTCGACCTGGTCAATCGTATCAGATTCAGTAAGTATCTGGTCTCCTTCAATCGCGGACAGTCTGTTCACTACATATTCCAGGGCTTCGAAGGCCCCGCGGACGCGTACCGACTGGAATTCCGCATTCCCGTCCTTGTCTATGCGGCCTCCCTGACCTGAGTACAATGATTCGATGAATTCGCCGTATTCGGCACCGCCTTTGAAACAGGCCTTACCGAGTACAGCAATCATCTGCTCGAAAGTTATGTTTCCTCTGGCTGTGTCGTCTATAAGTCTGGAGAGGAACTGTTGTCTGACAGGTGCGTCCTGGAATATTCCTGTGATCCACTGCCGGAGAGATCCCAATGAAGTCTTGCTCCAGCTCTGCGAGTATGGGGACTGCACCAGAAACAGAATGGAATCGTCAAGATCCGCATCCGGATAGTCAACAAGTCTTGGCGCTAAAAAAAAAATTTCACCATCAGGGGAGGCAATCTCTATAAGAGGCAGACTGCTCTCCACTCTCGACAGGTTAAGCAGCCTGCCTTCCTCCGACAGGCTGAACTGGAATGAGCATGACAGAAGGTTCTCGCTGTCATCGAGCTGAAGGCTGGATGTGTCCAGGACTATATCCTCGGTCCTGCCGTCAATGACAGCCCACTGTTTACCAGACGAAACGAATTCGAAGAACCATTTCGTGTATTGTGGCGTCATAAATCCTGTATTCTGCTGCCATTTCCGCTCCACTGAACTGGTGATGTCTATTTTATGTCCAGAAGCCTCTGCTGTCTGGTGCTCTATTTCCGGGGCCATGGTACATGCTCCGTGGAAAGTGAACGTATCTATTCCGCCAAGCGAGTTGACGCATACATACACATGCTCATCCCCTTGTTCGGGTGAATAGACATATCTCTGAATATAAGACAACTGGACTCCCGAATCGTCTTCTACCCATATGTCGACAAGACCATACAGTTCGGACTTTTCATGGCTGCTGAACCCGAACAGATAGCTCATGGCCACATTTAATGACACCAGACAGTCAGCCTCCAGGGCAGACAAAGTTACGGTCTCTGATCCGCCGGAAACCAGATAAAACTTCGCTTTAACGACTGAGGCAGAGACACAATAATAGGAAAGATATTCGGGAGAAGACCACCGGACTCTCTTGATCTGAGGCTGCCAGGTCAGCCAGTTCGCCTTCAGGAATGCTTCAGATGTCCCGGAAAGTTTCCTCACACCGCCTTTCACGACAGTAAACACTCCTGCGTGCTGGGAATCGATATAGGCCACAAATCGGGCAGACCCTTCGCTCTGCAGGTAAATATTGGATGACGGAAGTTTTATGTCAAGATATTCCTTGATCACATCCTTCACATCCACCTCGATATTTCCGTCCGCATCCGGATAATATATTTCATCCACAATCACGTCGGTACCCTTCAGCAGTCTGAAAGAGACTTCCGAAGTGCTACTTGCTATAAAGGTCTTCAGGTTGCCCAGCAGACTGAGCCCGTCCGGTTTCTGTAGTATTGTTGCTGCCATATGCCTGCAAAATTATATATGACGGATACGAAAAAACAGGACATCAGGCCGCCACGGAATCATACCATTCTTTCAATGTATAAGTGCCGACAGGGCTGCTTCCCTGTGCTCCTCGATGGTATGTGAATGATACTTTCCGTTCAGCCAGGATTGACCGCTGGCCAAGCCTGTTCGGAGGCGGCAGGTAAAAGTCGCTCTCTCCTGATACATACGGATCGTCTTCAGCATAATCATAGGAAATGTAATCCCCAGGATTTTTACAGTGCTGCTTTGTGAGTGCCTCTTTCATTATCTCCAGCTCGCTCTGGTTAAGCTGCCATTTATACTTTGGAGAAGGAGCCACAATCGGCTTGTCATCCGCTCCGTCAGAATAGTTCTTCACAAGCAGGAACTTTGAAGATACGCATCTTATATTCTTTCCTATTTCATAATCAAGGTAGGTCGGCAACATGAGCTGCCCACGGAACAGCTTCATCGAATAAATGTCATACTGCAGGAGTTCATCTGGAGTAAAATCAAACGAGCCTTCAATCTCCACGGCATTATTCAGAAGGATCTTGTTGTATCTCTGGAAACACTCGAAGAAGATACCTTCCGGGGTAAGGGCGATCTTTCCAGGTCTCAATTTTCCTGTATTGTCATATTTCTGGGTTGTGGCATAGTAGTAATGCCCTGCCGCCGTATAAGGCAGTCTCCCATGCCAATCCTCATAGACAGGCGTGTTTGACAGCCCTGCATAATCTGCAATGATGATTTCCTGGTCGCTGTCCTTTTCGCTGTCATTATAGCTGGTATTGCGATGTACGCGCTCTCCGATATACGGCATCAGCACCGTATTGACAGTAACCATGGGCGGCATCAGATCCGAAGGGCTGAACTCTTCCGTATCCTCGGAATTCCGGCGGTCATATTTGAAATAGTTGGAACCGACGAGGATTCTCTTGTCATGATCGCGGCCGGTATGCCCGAATGACAGTCTTTGTTCGTAGTACATTCCGGTGGCAAGGTTCAGAAGCAGCCCGGAAAGATCCCAGTCTGATGTTTCAGTGAACTCGGTGACCCCTCCGTATTTGTCTATCAGATCCTGGAGTGTTTCCGCAGCTGGAGCTGCCCTGTCGAGTGAGGTATCTGGAGATATGATAACCCTGGAAGATGCCGAAAAAGTATATTTAATGTCATTAAGCAGCCTGTCCGTAAGGTCCTTGTCGTAACTGCCGGCCAGGATATCTTCAAGAAGGATGATATCTACTGTCTTCTTCGAGGAATGGACCACTATCTGGGCATGGAACTTCTGCTGCAGCCACTCCAGAATCTCCGACACTGACTTGTTGGGCACCAGGTCGGAATAGTTGATTTTTCCGTTGCATATCACATCGGAACAATTGTGGAGCAGTATAAGGGAAGAGAACTGCTGTTTTTCGCTGAAGAAGCTCCTCGATACAGTATACCCGCAAAGCTCGAACAGAATTCTGAAAAAGGCCCCGAGTTTCAGGAATGGAGCGATCCCATATCCGGAAGGGACACTGACCTCTTCTCCACCTTCCTGTACCAGCCTCGCCTCGTAGGCCAACGGCCAGATACCGTCAGAATTGTCGTCTACAGGCTCGTTGTTGACCTGATAGGTGCCCTCTGATTCATTATAATTGACCGCCACAGGAATTATACAAAATTCGTTGATAACTTCTCCTTTATAGACACGGAACAGCCATGCATACCAGTCCTCTATCTCTGAAAAATCATCCATGACCTTCTGTCCGAACAGATCCTTAAGATTCTTCTCCTTATACTGGGAATAGAATTCGGAATCGTCCAATGCGACAGAGCAGCTGATTCCGGAGTCACTCACAGAGCCTACTACAAGCACCCCTTTTTTCTGGAATATTCCATGCCTGATGATGGCGGGGAAAGAATTGTCATATACCGTAGCACGGCCAATCCTGTCCGGGAACCCCAGTTTGGAAAGATCCTCCGGAGTGGCCGGTATGGTCGCGGCCAACGATGCTGTCCCGTCATCCGAGAAAAATGCCGAGTTCTGCTCAATTTCGAATGAGAAATTTTCCGGGAGATCGAGTTCCCCTTTGTCTACTGTCAGCTTCATTTCTTGCCTACCTTTTGTTTTATTTTGGACTGGAGTTCATTCTCCTTGTTTATGTCCGAAGCCAATACATACGCCTTCAGCGGGAAGGAGTTCAGCAGTCTTTCCAGCACTACGGTCAGCCTTGTCATGGTACCGGCATCGGACGCAGTGGCCGGGAACTGCTGCACCGGCTGTCCGGATGTCATGCCCCCGTCAGCAAAACCAGCTACTCCGGAGCTGTAATGTCCGGATACCCGTACAGCTTCAAGCCTGGCGAATGTCACCGGATTCGCGCGCACCATGGCGGCCGGTGCGACCCACTCATTGGCATGTACCACGCCTACAGGTTCATAATCGTTATGTGAAGATTTTGTATATCCTCCTTCGCTGTAGCCGGTGTCCGATGAGAACTCGGTGGCCACTCTCTGGCCGGTCGAGGAAGAGGAGCCGCCGGAGCCGGCAGAGGCATTCATTACAGCATTGCGCTGGGCTACGATGACAGCGACCTGGGCTGCAGTAGTGGCGGCAATAATACCGGCCATTATACCTCCGGCAATTGGCCCCAGTTCGGCCACGGCCTTAATGGCTGCCTGAGCTCCGGATGCTATGGTCTGGGCAATCTGGATCCCCATGTTGATATTGGCATATTTCTTCTGCAGTTCCAGTTTCTTGGCCTCGTACTTTTCCTCAATGGCCGAACGCTTGTCTGCATTGTCGCCTGCAGCGGCAAGTTCTGCCTGCATCTGGGCGTCGAGATTGGCTTCTTGGGCCGCCTGCAATGATGATATGCAGTTGGAGATTTCTCCTAGATATCCTTGAGCCAAATCCAGTCCCTGGCTATACGGCTCCAACTCGGCTTTCAGGATCTCCTGCTGATATTTTCTGACAATATCCTTGCGTTTCTGCTGATATTCCTCCTCGGATATCAGTTTCATGTCATACAGGGACTGCAGATCCGCCATTTCGGATTCATACTGTGTGTTTATCTGAGAAACAGGATCCAAATCAGCTTTCATTTTTGCTACCAGATCCTGCAGCCGGGTCATCTCTGACAGAGTCTTGGTCGCTTCGTCCGATGCCAGGGCTTCAACCTCCTGGGCGATCCTCTCCATCTCTTCCTGCATCATGGACGAGATTCCGGCAGCCGTTTCTTCCTCCGTCTTGTCGAATATCGACTGCAGCTCCTCGCGCTGCTTCACAGACAGGTCATAAAGCTGTGAGAAATACTCGGCCGTATCCTGCTTGTACCTTTCCGAAATGGCGATCTTGGCCTGAAGACCCTGTTCCTGGATACGGGTGATACTGGTGTTGTATTGCTGGGCAGTAATCTCGCCTCTGGAATATGCTTCCTTGGATGCATTCTCCATCTCCTGGAAGTGTCTTTCTGAAGCCTCCAGTTCGGCTTTCATGGCGTCCTCGGTGGCTTTCAGCTGCTCGTCGGCCATCTGCTTCTTGAGTGTGCCGATAGTGGTATTGATCCGGGTTGTGGAACGGTAGAAATCAGCATCTGCATTATTCATGGCTATTCTGGCGTCCACATAACTGTTTATGAGCTCATCATTAGAAAGGTCATACCTGTTGGCCAGATCGGCAATCCATTTCACGCCTTCAGAAGTCGAAGACTTCAGGCTCTCCAGCTGTTTGCGTGCAGTTTCTGCTGATTTGGCGGCAAATTCTGCTGTATATGTATTTGTTGCAGTCAGCATTGACTGCTGGGCTGTGTTGTAATCTGATTGGGCTTTCTTCAGCTGTTCATTATACTTCAGGGCCTGGTTAATTATGTCACGATTCTTATTATACTGGACGACAAAATATTCAATCTCTTCGTCTGTCATGTGAGTGGCATTCACCAGAGCCTCTTTTCTCGCTATCAATTCAGTTTCGGCTATGATTTTCTTCTGATCAGCCAGCTCCTTCTCCTTTGCGACAGCAGCCTGCGCAGCAGCAAGCCTTTCCTTGTCGGACTTGGTCTGGTCGCGCATTATCTGCTTGTTCTTTTCGATTTCAGCGTTGTATTCAGACTCCATGAGTCTCAGTGAATTCTGCATTTCGAAAAGCTCATCCAGCATTCCTTGCACTTCCTGTCCGACACGATATGACTCCCGCATGTTGGTGATCATCTCCTTCCATCCCTTGCCGGATGTGAGATCCCTGATGAATGTACCGTAGGCGCTTTTCATGCCGGCGGTGAAAAGATTCCACTTGTCTCCCATGGCATTGGTAGTGGATATCACATCCTCGCCGAACTTCTTGAATGAAGAAAAAGCCCCGGCGACAAGCCCGGCCCAACCGATCTTGGTCCAGAATCCGCCGAATGTCTTCTGGGTCTCCTGTGTCCTGCCGCTGATTTCATTCATCCTGTCCTTTACCTGCTGGAGCTCCTTGGATTTCTTGATGAACTCATCCGTGCCCGGGACAAGGTTCCGGAGCTGTGAATTGAGCCCTCTGAAAGCCTTTGTCAGCTGGTTCAGGGAAAGTCCGTTAAGATCGTTCAGGAGATCAGCGTAGTCCTTTGTCTCCTTCTTGATGTTGGTCATGGACTTCTTGATGCTGTCCAGTTCCTTCTGGTAGCCTTTGGCTCCAGAGACGTCCCCGACCCGGGTAGCTTCGATCATCTTCTTCCTGAGCTCGTCGGCGCGGCTTTCCAGGGCCTTCATCGTTGCATCGGCCTGGCTCGCATTGAGTGTGATGACACTCTCTGTATATACTTTTGTGGTTGCCATTACTTTCTGGATAAGTTATAATATGCCTGGTCGTTATACTCTGCATCTGATATGTTCTCGAACGCTCTCAGGGGAAGTGAGGCGGCGTCGTAGCCGTACCTTTCCGCCATAAGACGCCCCAGAGTGTTGACTTCTCTGATAAATACGGATGAATACCAGGGCTTTTTCTTTCTGGTTTCGGAAGATTCTCCCAGCTTTACACCGCGGCCAACACCCATATCCGGAAATTTTCCATAGTAGAGATAAAAGAATGTGATCTTCTCCGGATTGCCTCTGGAGTCCGACACGACCTGGGAATGAAGGGACTTCAGCAGCTCCCCGGAACTGCCGATATGGAGCGAATGTATCTTCCGGATCCATCGCTCTATGACTATATCCGCCCACCGGCGGGCCATCTCAAGAGTGGAGTTTTCATCCATTGTGCAGAGAAATATCGTCCTTGAAGGTAATCACCAGCTCATACCCCCTGGCGTTTGGGCCTCCGTATCGCTTCATATATGATATATAGTCATGATACCATCCCTGCAGGTCCGGTTCTCCGGAACTCTTTGCGGCAAGCATCCTGGCAAGGACTTCCTTGCACAGGCAGAACATGTCCCTGTAGAGAGCGGCCTCGTCCTCATTCCTGCCCAGCTGTCCCATGACCCAAAGAGACTGCGTATAGGTGTCCACCGGGCCTTCCACTATGGCGATGGTGCCGGAGCTCCGCGACTCAAGCACGATGACCGGAAACTCTACCGACCGAAGGGATTTAAGGATATCCATGATGGCATCGTACCCGTCCCCCTCGAATATCTGGTTGCCTGCAGACCTTATTTCGGGCATCCCGGACAGAATCCTATTTATGAGATCTCTGTTTAGCATTTCTGTATATGGTGTTAAGTGAATACAATACCGAGTGGACATCGCACCCCAGGATACTGTCATTTTCCTGCGGCCTGTTCCCGTTCATTACTGAAAGTATATCCTGGAGGATATCCGCCTGTGACCTGTCCGAAATGTTCTCTCCTTCCTCAAGCACATGAGGATATTTGTCCATAAGATAGCGCTTCACCCCGTTCCACCATATCACTGCCGCCTGCCGCTCCCATGGAAGCAGTTTCCTTTTCCTGCCGTCCGTCAGCACCTTTACCGCCTCTTTGATGTAGGCCTGGTTATGCTCGGCAGATGCCCGGAGCATATACGAATCCGCACTATAGTATTTGCCGAATGATATGCCATACAGCTTCCTGTCCACTTCCGGGAACGGGGAAGGCGGCAGCCCGATACCGTCCAGGATGAACTCAAGCCTGCTGCAGGCCTCCCTGATAGCAGAAGCTCCTATTATATAGCTTTTCCCGTCTATAATGAAGGCCAGTCTGTCCTTCATCTGTTCCGGATCATGCCTGGTCTGCACATCCGGTCTGATACCGGACAGCTTGCATAAGCACAGGAACAGGGTCTCATGCCTGCCGTGCGGAGATGAAAGTATCTGGCAGACATCCCTGAACTGCTGTAGCGTCATAGTTTCCCATGATGTAGGGAAGATGATATCGATTGTCTGTTTCCGGGGCTTTCCAAACAGACCGGAAAACAAATTTTGCAGCTTTGTCATATATCAGAACATTGTGAAAACAGGGGTGTCATCATGCGACAGGGACAGGTCCATCGCCTCTGCCGATGCCATATACGTCGGGAAAGAGTCCGGGTCTTTTTTCATATCAGTCACGGCCTCCATTACCTGGTCCATACCCGTTTTTCTGTCACCCATGGCCAGGGCTGCAATGGCTGTCTTTACATGCTGCAATACCGCCTGCTCTGCATGACTGAACGGTTCTTTGTCCCTTGTGCGCTCAAGTATCTCCTCGGCATAGTCCTTCGATATGTAGCTTGCGACGTCTGTCATAAGTGCTATATTGAGGGCATTGCTGAGTTTCAGGAACTCAGACCATCCTTTTGGATAAGCTGCGGCCGTAATATTATTGAGTACCGCCACATCTTTGAACTCGGAGAATGTCATTATCAGCCCGTCAGACAGCCTTCCGAACTCTTCAGTACCGCGCCACGACTCGTAATCGCTGCTTCTGAGGAGGAAAAGCACCAGGCGATCCTTGCTGTCGTCAAGCTTTGACGCAAGGGACTGCATCAATGCCTGGACACGCTGCTGGGAAGCAGGAGCCATCTGTTCATTTTCGGTTACGGCAAAACCGGCATCAGTAAGGACCAGATCCATTTCGGGAATGGCTGACAGGAAAGCCTGGATGGAGATTATCCTCTGGACCATCTTCAGCAGTCTCCGGTCCTGTTCGTCCTTCTTTTCAAGCCTGGACTCCAGATCCTGTCCCAAAATGTCTTCCACAAGCGCTGCCTGGGCCACTTCAAGGGCATCGTTGAACACTTCCGGGCTGCCTTTCATCATGATAGCCGGAAGGAATCGTCTCATTTCGTCTATACTGTCTACAAGCATAATCAGACATTGGTATTTGTAGACTCCTGTTTCCCGGATTTGTTCTGGTCAAGAGTCGTGAATATGTATTCCGGAATTGTGATATAGATATCCTTATCCCACTTGTTGTAATTCTTGATGATCTTCAGAGGGCGCATGGTCCTGTCAACTACAGGCTTCATCAGGGCCTGCTTCATCATGTACAGCTCGCGGGCGTTGGATCCTCCTATGGTGCTGGAGTTCTTCCCTGGCGTGGCTCCTATCAGGGCTGAATGCACTCCCATGGCGTAGCAGATGATGTTTGCCGTGCTCTCGGTGTCGTCGATGTATTCTCCGCCCTTCAGGTCGTTCGCGATGGGGACTATCTCGATCCATTTGTGTTCCACCGTACCGTTGGCGCTCGGCATCAG
>JADILV010000010.1 GCA_017695115.1 Candidatus Cryptobacteroides avicola
GTTCTGAGCGAAGCGAAGAATAAGGAAAACAAATGACGAGCACCGGAGTTACCTGACGGTAATGAGGATGCGAGGAATGCAGTTTGACGAAATTATTGCAAAAAAGAAACAGAAAAATTTTTCGAAGTTTATTTTTCAAGAGAACAAGGAAAATGAACGACGAATGCCGGAGCAACCTGAACGGTTGTGAGGACATGAGGAGAGAAATTTGACGCAGTTATCATTAAAAAGAAACGAGAAAATGGAAAAGGTAAAAAAAAGCTACAACCTGATAATAGGAATAGCAGCACTTCTGGCGATTGTGGTAATAGTCGCATTGGTAGGTTATATTGTATCGAAACCGGAGCCTGTGGTAATTCAGGGACAGGCGGAAGCGACGGAATACAGGGTATCGGGAAAGGTGCCGGGAAGGATAGAGCATTTTTATGCGGATGAGGGGGATTTTGTGCATAAGGGAGATACGCTGGTGGAAATCGACAGCCCGGAGGTAAGGGCAAAACTGGCACAGGCGATGGCGGTAAGGTCAGCGGCCGAGGCGCAGAAAGACAAGGCGCTGACTGGGGCAAGGCAGGAGCAGATCGCTGGAGCATACGAGCTGTGGCAGCAGGCTCTTGTCAACGAGGATATAATGAAGAAATCTTTCGACAGGGTGGAAAGGCTTTATGAGCAGAATGTGATAAGCGCACAGAAATATGATGAGGCGCAGGCCAGATATAAGGCTGCCAAAGCGACGAGCGCAGCTGCAAAATCACAGTATGACATGGCAGTGAACGGTGCCAGGAAAGAAGATAAGGAAACAGCGATAGCGCTTGTCAACCAGGCGAATGCTGCACTGATGGAAGTA
The DNA here is from genome assembly GCA_017695115.1 of Candidatus Cryptobacteroides avicola. Taxonomy (GTDB): domain Bacteria; phylum Bacteroidota; class Bacteroidia; order Bacteroidales; family UBA932; genus Cryptobacteroides; species Cryptobacteroides avicola. The sequence continues at coordinate 845 of JADILV010000010.1, forward strand.
GAGTCGTACCTAGGGGAACTGTATCTTACGGCTCCTGCCGACGGCGTGATTTCAGCCAGGTTTCCGAAGGCCGGAGAACTGGTAGGACAGGGAGCGCCCATAATGGCAGTGACAGACCTGAACGACGTCTGGTTCACTTTCAGCATACGGGAGGACATGCTTCACGGTCTTAAAGTCGGTGACGAGCTGACAGTTACAGTCCCGGCATTAGGAGACCGTACATTCAGGACGAAAGTGAGCTATATAAGCGTACTCGAGTCATACGCCACATGGAGAGCGACGCTGGACACCGGAAGTTTCGATGCCAAGACATTTGAAGTCAGAAGCGTACCTGAATCACCTATAGACGGGATCAGACCTGGCATGAGCGCAATAGTCGTCCAGGAATAAACAAGCAGACAAAAAATGAATTTCTTCCATAACATAAAATCCGCCATGCTCCGGGAACTGCGGCTGATGAGACAGAGACCTGTCTACCTTCTGGCCACAATCGGGGTGATGGCATTCTGCACGGTATTCTTCCTGACATTCCTGAAGGACGGGATGCCGGAAGACCTGCCTGTAGGAGTGGTGGACCTGGACAATTCGTCCCTTTCGCGGAATATCACCAGACAGATCGACGCCACACAGCTGGGCAGGACATTGAAATTCGAATCCTACCGGAGCGCAAGGGAAGCCCTGCAGACAGGGGAAATAAACGCTTTCTGCGTATTCCCGGACGGGATGTATGAAGATGTGATTTCAGGAAGACAGCCGACGGTCACACTTTATGTGAATTCCCTTTATTTCGTCGGAGGGGCACTGGCCTACAAAGACCTTCTGACCATGATGAACATGGCTTCCGGCGGTGTCCAGAGAGAGCTGCTCAGGGCAAAAGGAATGAATGACGATGCGATAATGGGGCAGATCCAGCCGATTGTCATAGACGCCCACCAGATAGGGAACGTCACGACCGACTACGGAGTCTACCTGACCAACGTGCTGCTGCCGGGAATCCTGGAAATGATCGTCATCCTGGTGACCGTGTTCGCATTGGGCTCGGAACTGAAATACGGGACCTCACGGCACATGCTCGAAAAGGCCGGAGGGTCGATGTCGGCGGCAATGATAGGGAAACTGATACCTTATACGGTACTGTTCACAGTCATAGGGATAATCTGCGATATGATACTGTACTGCTGGGCGGGATTCCCTATGGCAGGATCGATATGGAACATGTTCATCGGCACATTCGTGATGGTGCTCTCTTGCCAGGCGGTCGCTTTCTTCATCATCGGGACGCTGCCTATCCTGAGGCTCGCACTCAGTATCTCGGCCCTGTACAGCGTACTGGGGTTCTCCCTTGCCGGGTTCACTTTCCCGGTGGAAGCCCTTCCGCCTTATATACAAGGACTTGCAGCGGCATTCCCTCTCAGGCACTATTACCTGATGTATGTCCAGGAAGCGATTTTCGGCAGCGGGTTCGGGGGATGGTATCCGCAGATCGTGTATATGCTGCTGTTCCTTTTCCTGCCTCCTCTGGTGTACGGAAGGCTGAAGAAGGCATACAGGCTCCAGAATTTCCCGAGGAATTGACAAAAAAGGAAAAATAACATGAAATATATAAGGCAATGGTTCTCTGACTGGTACGATATCTTCACCAGAGAACTGAAACATATTTTCAGCGACAGCGGGGTGATGGTGATATTCTTCCTCGCCGGGCTTGCATACCCCCTTCTGTACGGACTTATCTACCGTAACGGCTCCGTGGACGACATGCCCGTAGCGGTGGTGGACAATTCAGGAAGTGCGGCAAGCAGGGAGTTTGTCCGTGCACTGGATGCCACGCGGGAAGTGTCGGTCGCGTATGCATGCGCTGACATGGACCAGGCGCAGAGGCTTCTGCAGCAGCGGGACGCCAAAGGAATAGTGATGATACCGTCCGATTACGAAGACTGCCTCGCTTCCGGGAGACAGGCGCACATATCGACCTACGCGGACATGAGCAGCTTCCTCTACTACAAGAACCTGACAATGGCGGCCAGCCAGGTAATGCTCTCGGAAATGCATGATATCCAGACTTCGAGATTTTCCGCTGCAGGATACAGCGGACAGCAGATATCCCAGCTCGTACAGCCGCTGAAGTACGAAGAGAACATGCCGTACAACAGGAATTTTTCCTACAGCATCTTCTTCCTGTCCGCCGTCCTGCTGATAGTGGTACAACAGACCATGTTCTACGGAGTGTCCATGCTGACAGGGACCATGCGGGAGGAAAACCGCAGTTTCGCCGTGCTGCCGGACCGTCTCAAAGGACACGGGATATCCAGGACAGTGATGGGACGAGGTGCCGCCTACTGGCTTCTTTACATAGCTATCGGCGCTTACGTGGCAGCTCTCGTTCCGAGAATCTTCGGACTGCCGCAGAACTGCCCTTTCGGAGAGATTTTCATCCTGCTGCTGTTCTATGTGACCGCATGCGTGGTATTCAGCTTCACCTTCAGTTCGCTGATACGCCACAGGGAGACAGTGTTCGTATTGTTCCTATTCATGTCCCCTATCTGCCTGTTCCTGACCGGATTCTCATGGCCGGTGAGCAGTTTCCCGGGCTTCTGGAAGGTCTTCTCGTATATCTTCCCTTCGACTTTCGCGGTCCAGGCCTTCATCAACATGAACACCGCAGGGGCCTCACTCTCGATGGCAGCTCCGCAAATCGCCGCCCTGACCATACAGATAATCGTATATTATTTCCTGTCCTGCCTGGCCGTATTTGCCGAAAACAGGCTGCTACGCCACAAGGGACAAGGTTCGCTCCGGCCAGCCTGAGCCTGACTCCGCACTTGAAAACAGGTTTTTTCCTTAACTTTTTTATCCAAAAAAACCTATCTTTGGAGTTTGGAAAAACAAATTTTATGGAGAATCGAGGGGAAGTCATTTTGTATCAGCCTGATAACGAAGTGAAGATAGAGGTATGGCTTGAGGAAGAAACGGTGTGGCTGACTCAAGAGCAGATAGCCATACTCTTCGGGACAAAACGACCGGCTATTACCAAACATCTGAACAACATATACAACAGCGGGGAACTTGACAGAGAAAGCACATGTTCCATTTTGGAACATATGGGAAACAATGGAAAACAAAAGTACGTCACCAAGTTTTATAACCTTGATGCCATTCTTTCTGTCGGATATCGGGTAAACAGCCGGAATGCTACCCTTTTCCGCCGTTGGGCGAACAGTGTACTGAAGGAATATCTGTTGAAAGGTTATTCTGTCAACCGCCGGTTGACGGAACTGGAGCATACCGTAGCGGAACATTCACAGAAGATAGACTTCTTTATACGTTCCTCTTTACCTCCTGTGGAAGGCATTTTCTATGACGGTCAGATTTTCGATGCCTATAAATTCGCAACAGATCTGATACGCTCTGCAAAGAAATCCATCCTACTGATAGACAACTATGTGGACGAATCTGTCCTGATGATGCTCAGCAAAAGGGGTGACGGCGTGAAAGCCGATATCTATACGCATACTATCAGTGACAGGCTGCGCCTCGATCTGCAGAAACACAACTTCCAGTACCCGCCTGTAGAACTGCATACATACAAGAAGAGCCACGACAGGTTTCTTATAATTGACGATACCGACATCTACCATATCGGCGCCTCGATGAAAGACCTCGGCAAGAAAATGTTCGCATTTTCAAAACTGGATATCCCGGCATCAGCCATAAAATATCTGCTGTAGGCTGATTTTCCTTGACTCCGCATCCGAGGATTTTCCATGCAAGGAATGATTACGTAAATTTCGGAGCAAACCCGGAATGACTGGAGGATTACTCCGCCGGGACGATGCTTATCGCAAATCCGCCGCCACGGGCCATCTTCATCTTCAGATCGGTCTTGGAAGTCACCTTCTTAGACGAAATCTCATAGACCTCGGGGTTGGTCCGGTAGTCGGCGTCCGGAGCATCGGCATATATCGTAGCGATATACTTCTGCCCCGGGGTCAGGAAATCGAGGCTGAACTCCACTTCGCGGGCGTTCTCATCGGTCACTCCGCCGACAAACCATTTTCCGCACGCTCCGGAAGCGGCCCCGGCCTTTTCGTCAGACGCGCCGTCGGACAGACAGTCCCCGCCACACACCTTGGCCCTGCGGGCGATGACGATATAGTCACCCGGCTCGGCAAGCAGATAGCGGCTCTCGGACCAGTCCACGGCCACGTCTTTGATGAACTGGAAGGCGTCCATGTGGGCCTGGTAATGCTCAGGCAGGTCGGCAGCCATCTGCAGAGGGGAATACATGGTCACATAGAGGGCCAGCTGGTTGGCTGTCGTAGCGTTGACATGCGAATTGTTCCCCGGATTCAGCTTGGACACGTCCATCATGAAGATGCCAGGAGTGTAGTCCATCGGGCCGCCCTGCAGGCGTGTGAACGGGAGCAAAGTCACATGGAACGGCTTGCTTCCGCCGAAAGCCTGGTACTCGGTACCGCGGGCGGACTCGTTGCCGATAAGGTTCGGATAGGTCCTGCAAAGGCCCGTAGGGCGCACGGCCTCGTGGGCGTTTACCATGATATGGTGCTCGGCAGCCTTCTTCACGGCGTAAAGGTAATGGTTGTTCATCCACTGGCCGTAATGGTGCTCCCCACGCGGGATTATGTCGCCTACATAGCCGCTCTTGACCGAATTGTACCCGTACCTGTCCATCAGGTCGTATGCGGCCTCGATATGCCTTTCATAGTTCCGCACCGAAGAAGAAGTCTCGTGATGCATCATAAGGCGTATGCCCTTCGAATGTGCATAGTCATTCAGCGCCTTGATATCGAAATCCGGATACGGGGTCACGAAATCGAACACGTAATCCTTGGAGTTGCCGAACCAGTCCTCCCAGCCGACGTTCCACCCTTCCACCAAAAGCTGGTCGAAACCGTTCTCCGCAGCGAAATCGATATAGCGGCGGACATTCCCGTTGTTGGCGCTGTGACGTCCGGTAGGCTTTGCGGACGCATAGTCGGTCTGGCCGAGTTTCACGGAACTGAATTCATTGGTATATGCCCAGTCGCCCTTGCCGGTAATCATCTCCCACCATACTCCCATGTATTTCACGGGCTTAATCCATGACACATCCTCGTATGCGCACGGCTCGTTCAGGTTCAGGATAAGCCTGGAGGCGAGGATGTCACGGGCATCGTCAGTCACTGTCACAGTCCTCCACGGGGTCTTGCAAGGAGTCTGCATATAGCCTTTCCAGCCGTTGGCGTCAGGAGTAAGGTGCGACACGAACACGTAATTCTTGTCATCCAGATCCAGATGCATGCAGGAATAGTCCACCAGTGCGGCCTCATGGATATTGATATACAGGCCGTCGTCCGTCTTCATCTGCAGGGCGGTCTGCACACCTGTCGGGGAAAACGGGGTCTGGGAAGAGTTCGGAGTGACGGCCGACGGCATCAGCCCGCGGATTTCCGAAAGCCTGGACTCCGTATAGTCATACTCCTGCGTATCGTAGTCCCCCGGAATCCAGAACGCCTTGTGGTCCCCAGTCATGGCGAACTGCGTGAGTTCCTCCTTGATTACGAAATAGGACAGGCTCCTCTGCTCCGGAAACTCATACCTGAAGCCCAGCCCGTCATCATACAGACGGAACCTGACGAGCATCACGCGTCCCGAGCCGGCCTGCTGCAAGGTCACGGCCATTTCATTGTAATGGTTCCGGATATGGTCCTCCTCGCCCCAGACCGGAGTCCAGGTCTCGTCGAAAGAACTGCGCCCGACGTCCTGCACCTTGAAGCCGTCATATAGGGAGACCGGCTCCCCGACTCTTCCCCTCTTTATCTCCTCCCCGAATTCGAGTTTCGAAAGTTCACCCCTCAACTCAAGCCCCAACGTACTGGGCAGGACAGCCGCCTTGCCCTTATAGTCAAGCCAATAGCACGGCTCGCCCTTTTCGGTAACGGTAAATTTCAGAGACATGTTCCCGTCAGGGGAAGTCAATGTCTGTACGCCTGCCGGTGCGCTGTCCTGGGCGGACAGCGACACGCCGGCGGCCAATGTAGCGATGAGTGTCAGTATCTTTTTCATTTTCCAAAGTTGTTTTCTGTTATCAATATGTCAGCCCGAGAAAGCCGTTATCTCTTGTATTCCACCACCAATACCTGGCGCGGCCCGACAACGGTAGAGTCAGAAACGGTAACAAGCTCTCCGGTAATCACATTGCGCCCGTCATGCAGGCCGTCCGCTATCTCGGCATAGTGCGACCACGGGATGTGCTTCTTTCCGCGTGAATTGTTGATATACACGAATACGGCATCGGTGTCGTTGTAGCGGAAATACCCGTAAGTGTTGTCCCTCGAAAGGAAGTGCATGGTCTTGCCGCTGTGGATGACCTCCTTGCCCTTCCTCCACTGGAAAAGTTTACGGGTAAAGTCATGAAGGTCCGCTATCTGGCCCTGTGGAACAGGTTTCCCGTCCGTATTCACGGCAGCAGTCGCACGGCCTTCGGCGGAAAAGAAGTCAAGGGCGTCGCCGGCCCATCCTCCAGGGAAATCAACGCGGAGGCCTCCATGTCCCTGAGATCTGTCCTTGGAAACAAACATCATCTCATCCCCGTAGAAAATCTGCGGGATGCCGCGCATGGTGGCCATCAGGGTCATCACTATCTTGTGCCTGTCCGGGTTGTGCCTGAGCACGTCCCCGATGCGGTCGGTATCATGGTTGCCCGGAAAGATGAGCATCTTCGACAGGTCATGGTAAACGAAATCATGGGAAAGGCAGTCATACACCTTGGTCATGCCCTCTCCCCACCCATGGGAATCAGTAGGAACGGCCTTCCAGATGGCCTCCTGCAAAGGGAAATCCATGATGGACGGAAGGTGGGAGTCGAAACCGTCCTTGTTTTCATTGCCGCCCTGCCAGTATGCAAGCTGCGGGATGGAAGAAGTCCAGCATTCGCCGACAATGTTGAAATGCGGATATTCGTTCAGGACAGCCTCACACCAACGGCTCATAGGCTCCTTCTCGTTGTACGGATAGGTGTCCACTCTGAAACCGTCAAGGCCGGAATACTCTATCCACCATACGGCCCACTGTTGGAAATACTTGAGAGTAAACGGATTGTCCAAATTCATATCAGGCATTGACGGTACGAACCATCCGCTTTCCTGCAAGTTCAGGTCGTACTTCGACGCGTTAGGATCCATGTTGGTGGAGAAGCATACATTGGTCCCGGTGTATTCAGGGAAAACGTGGATCCAGTCCTTGAACGGAAGGTCCTTCATCCACCAGTGCGCCGTGCCGCAGTGGTTAGTGACTATGTCCATAATGACTTTCAGCCCCTTACCGTGCGCCTTGTCCACGAAATCCTTGTAAAGGGCATTCGAGCCGAAACGCGGGTCAATATGATAGTAGTCCGCGCACGCATAGCCGTGGTATGAGCCGTCAGGCTCGTTGTCAAGCAGAAGAGGGGTATTCCAGATAGCTGTAGCGCCCAGATCCGCGATATAGTCCAGATGGTCGATGATGCCCTGGATATCGCCTCCGTGCCGTCCGAAAAAGGCACTTCTGTCAGCCTTTTCGGCCGTATCCGGCGTAGAATCGTTCGAAGAATCACCGTTGGCGAAACGGTCAGGCATGATAAGGTAGATCATGTCCGCCGTGGTAAAACTTCCACGCTCTGCCGAGCCAGCCGTCCGCCTGTCTATACGGTACGGGTATTTGAAAGTCTCTTTTCCGTCGGAGAATACAAGCCAGTAATCCCCTGCTACGGCGTCCGGAGCGATAGCCACGTCAATGAAAACATAATTCGGACTGTCGCCCTTATGTATCTCCTTGACTTTGACACCACTGCCGCCTTCCATCTTCACATTGAAAGCGGAAATGCCGTCTCCGTTTACCATGATCTGGAGCGGGGTTTTCATCCCCACCCACCACGAAAGGGGCTCGACCCGCTGCACCTTGTCTCCGGCATCGGGGGTGACAGAAGGGTCGAAAGCGGCACCGCCTCCGCAAGAGACGGCTCCGACAATAGACATTGCCATTATAATTTTCTTTAGCATTATGATGTAAATTTAGTGTTTTAATTATACAATGTTACAATTCGAATACAGCCGATGACAAAGGCCCGAGCATAAGCCGGGTCACGCCGTCCGCCGTCTTGGTCTCTGCCGAACCGAGCAGGCCGACAGGTCTGGAAAGGTCATCAGTAAGGGTCAATATGAAGGCTTTTTCGCCGAAATTATGCACCACGAGCATTTTCCAGGCGTCGCAGACCATATACCAGGCGGCGATCTGTGGGGCATCCGGGTTATTCCCGTTGTATACGGGATGCTTTTCCATAGTGCCTTGCGCCAAGGCCGGATAGGTGTTGCGCAGCCGGGAGAAAGTACGGTACACATTGAGTATAGAGCCATCGTCGGCCTCCTGCGCCTCGACTGAAATCTCCGGAGAGAGCATGGACATGTCCACCTTGCCGGACAGGCTTCCGTCAGCCAATCCTGAACCGTCCCTGTTCCACATCACAGGGGCGCGGAACGGCTGCATCGTCACATTGAACGAAAGGTCCATGAAGAGCAGGATGAACGCTCCCATGGCAAGAGGCGCGAACGCCAGCAGCATCGGGCAGTTCGGCATCAGGAGCAGGGCTATGGTAGAGATTATTCCCCCCCCCAATATATAAGGTATGCGCCGCCCGAACCTGGTCCAGGTCCCGTCGGAGAACATCCCGATTATGGGCTGGATAAGCATGCCGGCTACAGGTGCGGCCAGCCAGAAATAACTCAGGTGGCTCACATCTGCCCCGAGAGACTCAAAAATACTCGAAGTATTGGAGTTCTGCAGAGAGTATCCTATCTGGACACCGAGGAATCCGAAACTCAGATTCCATATTTGCCAAAATGACAGTTCCGGCTTTCTTTTCATATCAGTTCAGTGCTATCGATCGTTTTTTGATTTGCAGTTCAGAAGCTGTTTTTCCGTTTTGACTTACAAATCCTAATATGTGGCATTACCTCAATGCAAATATAAAAATCAATATTATCCGAACAATGTCCAGCCGGATGAACGGCAGGACTATATGGACGGGCTGCACAGAAAACGGGATGAACATCCGTTGGATTCGTCTGAAAAAAAGGCTAACTTCGCATCCGGCCTCTGGACACGGGAGAGTCATTTCCACCAGATGAAGACACTGAAAACCGGCTGCATAATACATCTTTTTGCCGTCACCCACGTGATAGCGACCTTGTCGTGCCGTGCATCAGGGATAGACGACTCCCTGCTGCTGACACTGCTTACCATGCTGATGATACTGATTATATGTTTCAGGAAAAAGGTCAGCGTGGAGTTTACCGCGGCATACATCGTCATAGCCAATATCGCCGGTTATCTGACAGGGATGGGGGTGGCGGACCTCATCGGGAACATTTCCCGGTCTCCCCTGACGGTGCACGCCGTTTCGACATTCGTCACGACGGAGCTCCTTGGATGGACGATAATTCTCCTGACCAGGATTTTCCGCGTAGGACACCGGAAAAGCAGCTGGACCCCGCGCATCAGATGGCTGATCGCAGCCACCGCCGTAATCTTCCTCATCAGGCTGGCCTATACGGAGATTTTCAATTCGAGGTATTTCACTGCGGAAAGTTCATACCGCATCATCAGGATGCTTCTGGGCAATTCTTTCGCCATCCTTCTTGCAATCTGCCTGAATATCATCTACATAAGATTCATGCGCAGGCACGGGCCAAAGAAAAGCATATACTGGAAAACCATCCTGTTCACGGCTTTTGTCCTGACCGTGTCCGTCGTGACGGCGCTCCTGGCAGGATACTGGCTGCCGTTCGGGTTCAACAACACATTGACCTGGAATGAATTCATCCTGCTCCTTACGGTCAGCATCCTGGCGCAGCTGGGTATCTACTGCATAATCTACATAATAGACCTCGCCCTCGCGGCCAGGAAGTCCATGTTCGAGGAAAGGGGAAAGGCCCACCAGGCGCAGTACCGGTACCTGAAGCTCAAGCAGCAGGTAAACCCCCATTTCCTTTTCAATTCGCTGAATATCCTCGACTGCCTCGTATGCGAGCACAAAGACGGGCAGGCCAGCAGCTACATCCACAAGCTCGCCGGTATTTACAGGTACATGCTGCAGAACGAGGCCGACGCCATTGTCCCTCTGAACGAAGAACTTACGTTCATACAGATGTACGCGGACCTGCTGGAGGTAAGGTTCCGGAACGGGTTCAGCCTCGAAATCGACATACCTGAAGAATACATGGAATACCGCGTGGTGCCGTGCTCCATCCAGATGCTAGTAGAGAACGCCATAAAGCACAATACCGTGAGCGAGGACAACGTCCTGCACATCAGGATCACTTCGGACGGAAATACCGTCTCCGTCACGAACAACATCAACCCCAAACTCTCCGGCAGCAGCTCCACAGGGATAGGTCTGGCCAATATCCGCCAGCAATACATGGACCTGACCGGCAGCAGCATCGAAATTTCCGACTCCGGAGGATACTACCGGGTATCCATCCCGCTGATCGGGACATACTTCCGCCGCGCACTGAAATAAACCGCAAACATACGACCACGATATGACACTGAACGTACTGATAGTAGAAGACGAGAAAATGGCCATGGAGAATCTCTCCAGAATACTGCTCTCGCATTTCCCCGAGATAAGGATAATCGGGAATACCGCATCCATCAGGGACACCGTAAAATGGCTGCAGGAGCATCCGGATTCCGCCGATGTCATTTTCATGGACGTCGAGTTGTCCGACGGGAACTGTTTCGAGATCTTCCGTCAGACGACGGTAAATGCGAAGGTGATAATGACCACCGCTTACGACAGCTATGCCGTCAAGGCTTTCGAAGCCGGAAGCATAGACTATCTTCTCAAGCCTGTGGATCATGAGGCCCTGAAGAGGGCCATAGACAGGTGCAGGCAGTCAGCTTCCGGCATAGACATAGAAAAACTGTCGCGGATATTCGGGAGGAAGACGGAGTGGCGGCAGCGCTTCATAATACGTATAAACGACAAGATACTGCCCGTAAGGGCAGATGACATCGCGTATTTCTACTCAGAGGGGAAAAATACGGTCCTGGCCACTTTCGATGGCAGGAAATACATCATGGACTCCACCTTGGACATCCTGTCGGACGAACTGGATCCGGAAAAGTTCTTCCGCATCTCCAGAAGCTGCATCCTGAACATGCAGGCCATCGAAAGCCTTGTGAAGCACCTCGGCCGGCTGACAGTCACCGCCAGCCCTCGCCCCGACTTCGAAATGACCGTCAGCCGCTCCCGTACCGACGACTTCATGAAGTGGCTTGAAAACGTGAAATAGAATACAGATACAAAATACAAAACAGATGAACACACATTATATCTCTACCCGGAAGCTGACAGTCAGCAGAATATCGGAAATCATCAGCAACGGCGACCGTCTGGAACTCAGCCAGGAAGCAGCTACAGCAGTGAAAAGATGCCGCGAATACCTGGACTCCAAAATGGATGACATCAGACGTCCGGTCTACGGTGTGACGACGGGGTTCGGCTCGCTCTGCAACATCACTATCCCGGAGGAAGACCTCTCGCAGCTCCAGCACAACCTGGTCATGTCGCACGCCTGCGGCACAGGGGAAAAGGTAAGGCCTGAAATCGTGAAAATCATGCTCCTGCTGAAAGTACAGTCGCTTTCTTACGGGTATTCGGGAGTGCAGCCGGAAACGATACAGACGCTCATTGACATGTTCAACAACGATGTCCTGCCGGTGGTCTACCGGCAAGGCTCACTCGGAGCATCCGGCGACCTGGCTCCGCTCGCGCATCTGTCACTGCCGCTTATCGGCATGGGGGAAGTGGAATATAAAGGGAAGGTGCTGCCGTCAGCAGAGGTATGGGAGACCCTTGGCTGGAAACCTCTCCGGCTACAGTCTAAAGAAGGGCTCGCCCTGCTCAACGGGACGCAGTTCATGGGGGCTCATGCGGTGTGGGCCCTGATACAGAGCAGGCGGCTGTCAGAATGGGCGGACAGGATCGGGGCCATGTCTCTGGATGCATTCGACGGCCGCATAGAGCCGTTCTGGCCGCAGACACACAGGGTGCGCCCGCACCAGGGCCAGGCCGAAACGGCAGCAAGGTTCATGGAACTCCTCGAAGGGAGCGACATCATCAAGAGGCCGAAAGAACATGTCCAGGACCCGTATTCATTCCGCTGCATACCGCAGGTACACGGGGCAAGCAAGGACACCATACGGTATGTAGAATCCGTCATTGAGACCGAAATCAACAGCGCCACGGACAACCCTACCGTCTTTCCTGACGAAGACCTCATAATATCGGCAGGAAATTTCCACGGACAGCCGCTGGCCATCGCAATGGACATGCTTGCCATCGCTCTTGCGGAGTTGGCGAATATCTCGGAAAGACGTATCTACAAGCTCATTTCAGGGCAGAGAGGCCTGCCTAAATTCTTAGTGGCGAAGCCAGGGCTCAACAGCGGATTCATGATACCGCAGTACACCGCCGCATCTATCGTAAGCCAGAACAAAGGGCTCTGTACCCCGGCAAGCGTGGATTCCATACCGTCATCCCAGGGACAGGAAGACCATGTGAGCATGGGGGCCAACGCGGCGACAAAGCTCGTGCGCGTAGCAGAAAATACGGAGCGGGTCCTGGCCATCGAACTTTTCAATGCAGCCCAGGCGCTGGATTTCCGCCGTCCGCTCAAATCATCATGGAATATCGAGAAGATCCACGCGGCATACAGGAAATCGGTTCCGTTCATCCAGGATGACACCTACATGCATCCTCTTATCGAAAAATCCATAGAATTCATAAGACAATAGCGGCAGACACGTATGAAGACTCTGATCAGAAACATAGGGAAACTCGTCGGGATTGTCCCGGAAGGGACTCTCAGAAAGGAAGGTGAGGAAATGGGCAAAGTCGGATCCCTTGACAATGCCTGGCTGCTGATAGACGGGGAGAAAATAGATTCTTTCGGACAGGAAGAACACAGCAGCTATGGGACAGTACCGGAAGCAGGCCGTATCATTGACGCCGCCGGCGGATACGTCATGCCGTCATTCTGCGACTCCCACTCGCATATAGTCTATGCCGGCTCCCGCTACGGAGAATTCAGGGACAAGATCGACGGACTGACATACGAACAGATAGCAGCCCGGGGAGGAGGCATCCTGAACTCTGCCGACCTGCTGCATGAAACTTCCGAAGAAGATCTGTTCAGACAGTCTCTCGAGCGTGCCGTCGAAGTGATGAACATGGGCACGGGAGCCCTGGAAATCAAGAGCGGCTACGGTCTGAATACGGAGGACGAGCTCAAGATGCTCCGCGTAATCCGCCGGCTCAGGGCCTCCCTGCCGATGGAAATCCGGGCGACATTCCTCGGAGCCCATGCGGTAGGAAGGGCATACACCGGACGCCAGGGTGAATATGTGGATATGGTATGCCGGGAAATGCTGCCGGCAGTGGCCGCAGAAGGCCTCGCCGACTTCGTGGACGTGTTCTGCGACAGCGGATTCTTCACCCCGGAAGAGACCATGCAGATTCTCGACGCGGCACAGGCATACGGACTGAGGGGGAAAATCCATGCCAACGAACTTGCCGTATCAGGCGGAGTCCAGGCCGGAGTAAGCCGGGGAGCCCTTTCTGTGGACCATCTGGAACGGACCACAGACGCTGAAACCGACATTCTCAAAGGCACTGCCACCATGCCGACCATGCTGCCCGGGGCATCCTTCTTCTCGAATCTGCCATACGGCCGGGCAAAAGACTATATCCGCGCCGGCTTAGGCGTAGCCTTTGCCTCGGACTACAATCCAGGCTCTTCCCCGAGCGGAGACATGCGTTTCGTCATGGCATTGGGCTGCATAAAGATGAAGCTCACTCCGGAAGAAGCATTCAACGCCTGCACGCTTAACAGTGCATACGCCATGGGATTGAGCCACATGACAGGCTCCGTTACAGCCGGAAAACTCGCCAGTCTCATCATAACCAGGCCGCTTCCCGACCTGGCGTTCATCCCCTACAGCCACCATACACCGTTCATCAGCAGAATCATCCTTAAAGGCAGGGAAATCTCATAAATCCGGGAGCTCTACCTGCCATCCCGAGCGGAGGGCATAGATTTCTCCACTCCCTCCGGTCGGTCGAAATGACAGTAAAGGCGGTGTCCTCCGGTTGAAATGACAAATAATCAGGACTCTCCACCCATACTCAGAATGACAGACCGGATAATCCGATGCCAAACTCCCCATTGTTTTAACGCCAAATGCCAAAGTAATTTGAATTATGACATTTTTCCGGCCGTTTCTGAACAGATACTGATATTATTTGTAGATTTGTAGGATACGACAACGGAATTCATATTCATTAAACGATAATCACATGAGACTAATCATTGAAGATTCGTACCAGAAAGGCTCAGAGTGGGCTGCACGGTACATTGTAAGCAGAATCAAAGCAAAAGCAGCTGTCACGGACAAGCCGTTCGTACTGGGACTCCCTACCGGGTCGACTCCGGAGGGCACATACGCGGAACTCGTCAGAATGAACAAGGCAGGCGAAGTCTCTTTCAAGAATGTAATCACTTTCAATATGGACGAGTATGTCGGACTGCCAGAGTCCCATCCGGAAAGCTACCATTCATTCATGGCAAGACATTTCTTCGACCATATAGACATTCCTAAGGAAAACATCAATATACTCAACGGCAACGCTCCCGACCTCGAAGCCGAATGTGCATCATACGAGGAGAAAATCCTGGCGGCAGGAGGAATCGACCTGTTCATGGGCGGCGTCGGAGAGGACGGCCACCTGGCTTTCAACGAGCCATTCTCGTCACTGGTTTCACGCACCCGAGTCAAGACCCTCACCTACGATACAAGGGTGGTGAACTCCCGCTTCTTCGACAATGACATCAACAAGGTACCGGCCCTCGCACTGACCGTAGGAGTCGGAACCGTACTCTCAGCCAAAGAGGTCCTCATCCTTGCCTTCGGGCACAAGAAGGCACGTGCCCTTCAGCAGGCAATCGAGGGTTCATACAGCCACACATGCACCCTTTCAGCGCTACAGGCGCACCGGCATGGAATCATCGTATGCGATGAACTGGCAGTAGGGGAACTCAAGGTAGACACTTACCGTTATTTCAAGGATATCGAAAAAGCCAACCTGTAGAATGCTGCAATGCCGGACTTCTTGTCGTGACAAAATGTCACTTCAAAAGGCCCGGCATTCATATTGCACCATGCATTTCCGGCCGTGAGAAGCGACTGGGTGTCATCCAGGACAGAAATACCGGATGACAATATATGGACATTAATAATCAATAATACCATGATTACAGAAAAACTTGAAAAAGCCTTCAATGATCAGATCACTGCTGAGCTTTGGTCATCAAATCTTTACCTTCAGATGGCTTTCTATCTCCAGAAAGAGGGGTGGGACGGTTTTGCACACTGGATGCTGAAACAGTCCGATGAGGAAAAGGAACATGCTGTAGAACTTGCAGGCTATCTCATGAAACGTGGCGGCACAGCCAAGGTAAGCATGATTGATGTTGTACCTGACGGATGGGGCAATGTCGAGGAAGTGTTCAAGCACGTCTACGAGCATGAGTGCCATGTTTCCCGACTCATAAACGACCTTGTGGATGTAGCGTCTGCAGAAAAAGACAAAGCTACACAGGATTTCCTCTGGGGCTTCGTAAGAGAGCAGGTAGAGGAAGAAGACACTGCTCTGTCAATCCTTGAAAAGATAAGGAAATGCAACGGTGGTGCAGGACTGTTCTATATTGACGGAGAGCTTGCCAAAAGGTAATGCTGTCTGAATATTAAGAGGGACGACTCAAAAGGGTACTTTCTTCGTTACGCTTGATTTGAAAATCCTCATGTACGACAGTACACTGCGGTTTTCTCATCTGCGCAAGCCTTGAAATTCCTCCTTTTGAGTCGCTCTCTTTTATTGTATCCAGACAGGGACAGATGTGTTGATGGTATAAAAAAGGTTCCCGGAGGAGAATGTCTCTTCCGGGAACCCTGTATCAAAAGCGGCAGCTGCCTACTCTCCCACCTGGTGGGGCAGTACCATCGGCGCAAGCGGGCTTGACTGCTCTGTTCGGAATGGGGAGAGGTAGATCCCCGCCGCTATAGCCACCGCAGTATATGTCTGAGAGATACTCCGAACTCAAGGCCGCTCACCTGAAGAAGTTATCGGGCTATTAGTACAGGTCGGCTTTGACGTCACCGCCTTTACACCTCCTGCCTATCCACGTCGTAGTCTCCGACGGCCCTCAACGATGTCTCATCCCGGAGACGGCTTCGCGCTTAGATGCTTTCAGCGCTTATCCTGACCGGACTTGGATACCCGGCGGTGCAGCTGGCGCCACAACCGGTAAACCAGTGGTCCGTCCGACCCGGTCCTCTCGTACTAAGGTCAGA
>JADILV010000011.1 GCA_017695115.1 Candidatus Cryptobacteroides avicola
GACAGAGCCTTGTCTGCCTCACCAAGAGCAAGGAAATATTCAGATATACTTAGCAAGTTGATTTCTTCTATAGGAAATGTATCGATATATTCTTCTAAACCGGATGAAAGGCTGTCAAGATTTCCTGTTTCCTTAAAAAGGTCCAGTTTCATCTGGAAATATGAGTTCCGGTTCTGCATATCCATATTGTCCCATAAGGCGGCAAGAGTGTCCAGTATGTCTGATGCCTTCTCGTAATCTTCCTGTATGGAATAATACGTACAGACTTTCAATAATGAGGATGAATATCTGGCCGTATCTTCTGTCTCTTTGAAAATCTTTTCAGCATCCGAACTGTATTCGAGGACTTTATTCATGTCGAATATGTCCATTGATATATTTGACATGGCAAGATATAATAATCCGGCTGCAGTCTTGTCGTCTGATTGCCCGGCATAGGCTTCCGCCCTGACGAAACTCCCCATCGCGGCTTCGTTGTCCCCGGAGTTCTGGCAGACCCGGCCCTGATAGTAGTATGACTTCAGCCGCTCGCCGGCAGTCCCGTGCTTTCTATACCAGTCCACGGCTATGTTTATCAGACTGTCATCCGTCGCGTCTATATAGCTCTTGTCCAGTGCTATAGAATAGAGCAGGGCGAACTTTGCGTTGGCCTCCCGGCCCCGGATGCTTTCTGCGGACATGGAGTCCAGGACAGAGAGTGCGCTGTCAGGATGTTCGTTTATATATGCTTCGACATCATTTAACTGCCGTATGACTTCATGGTCGGTACAAGATACCATGCTTGCGGCGAATGCCAGTATCGATATTGCTGCTATTATGTATCTTTTCATGTATTATGGTCAGTTTTGATTTTTCGGAAGACAAAAATAAGATTTTTCAAATGAACATCAATGCCGGAATTTGACAGCACATGTTTTTTCTACATATATTAACAGCATTTTAATAAACAGTGCACTATGGAAATAATTGTAAAAGAGGGTAGAAACACCTATTCTGTGCTCCTTGAGGAAGATGTATCTGTGAATGAGACAATCGATGAGATTATGTACCTTATGAGCATAGTCTTTTCAGAGGAGCAGGTTAACCAGGCTGTATCAGACATCGCCATGAAACTTGCTTGACCGGAAATCATCTGTCCGGGACTTCCGGCAGATGATTCGCATGTGTGTACTCCGACAGTTCAGGTCCTGGTTGGAATGTCAGAGTACGGCAGAGGACAGATTTCAGTAGTCATTATTCTCTAAAGCCGATTTCAGCCTGTCTATAAAATTAGTGAGTCTGATTTTTCGGGAGAGGACGTTTCGTTTTATGTCTCGGGGATCCCCGGCCCGGATATTGAAGAACTTGCACAGGTGAGTGACCAGCTGGGAGAAAGGGATTTCCTCCCCTCCATTGTAACTTATCACTCCACACTCATGAAGTGCTACCACCAGTTCATACAGGTCAGTCTTGTTCCCGTTCCAGCGTAGCGGTGATGCCGGTGGGGGAGCTATCGGGGAGAACAGCTCCGGATAGGTCAGACGCTTGTCATTGTGCGAAATTGACACAAGAATGCTTTCGTACGCCTGCCTGAAATAGACCAGTTCTTCCGGGTTTTTTTTAGACATCAGCCGTTCATTTATTATGAACGCTGATTCCCGCAGCTTCCTGTCTATCTCCAGATACCCCATCTGGCTGAACAGTATTTCAGACAATGCTTCCTGAAATTCTTCCAACTGCCTGGACAGTGTTTCGTCATTATGGCGAATTAGCTGCCTCGCCGTCTCCACAAGTTCACATCTCAACAAAGTGTCCATAAAAATCTATAAGTTTAAAAATACACAAAAACCGCCTGTCTTTAGTATGGATATTATAGACAGGCAGCTGAATCTGCAGCAAAGATACTGTTTTCCCCATCAGGGCGCCTTCTGTCCGCCAATTTAGCCACGCCTCAAGGCATCATGCAAGGGCCGGCTCCGCCAGGCCGGCAAAATCTCCGCCTGCTGCAGTATTTTCCCGGCCTCTCCTTGTCATGATGCACGGCATGGCGGCCCTGCTCCCATAAGCGCCCTTCAGAGGGAAGGGCCGGATAATTTTAAATCACATTATATGGAAAAAGAAGTGCTTAAGAAACTCGGTATCAAATCTATCTCTGATATCTCGGCGTGGGAGCTGCTCGATGAGAAGGTCAGCCCTCTAACCTTTAACGTAAGCAAGTCAAGTGTTGATAAGATTCTTATATTGCGAGACATCATGGCTGAATACCGGAAGAGCAGGCGTATTCTTGATAAATCACAGATAATATGTAGTAAAGATGCGGTCCGGATTATGGACAGCAGGTTAGAAGGTCTTGACCACGAGGAATTCTGGGTACTTTTCCTGGACAGATCCCAACATGTATTGAATATGGAGCAGCTGTTCACCGGAGGACTGGCGAGTGTGGTCATAGACCCTGTCATTATAGCGAAAAAATGCATCCTATACAGTTCAACACGGATAATCATGCTACATAACCATCCGTCCGGGGATCCAAACCCCGGCCAGCTGGACATCAGGGAGACGAAAACGACTCGGGATGCTCTCAAGGTGGTCGGGATCGAGCTGCTTGACCACATTATCATTGGCCATGACACATATTATTCCTTTGCTGATGAGTCTGAAGGCAGGATGTGATGACGTGAAATGCAGATGCAGCTATATGTCCGTATTGTAGTCATCAGATATATTTCGAAACCGCCGTGGTTGTAATATATTATATTTATTGTTGTAATATTTTATATATTTGCGGCGGTTTGATGGCGGCAAGAGCATCATTTACACAGACGGACACGGAAGGGGGATGGACCAGGGGAGACCTGCTGCCGCTTTACGCCGCCTCCCGAAAGGGGCCGCCTGACAAGTTTTTAAATGCAACGGACATGGAAAGGAACATTTTACAGGATTTTCTTGCGAGGAATGATTCCCCGCATAACATTACAGTAATGATGAGCGGTGATGACCTGGTTGAATTTGCCGATATACTGATCAGGCGGGCGAAGGCCGAGGCCCTGGCCGAATCCTCGGAACGGGAGAGGCAGGAATACCTGCGGGGTGAGGAGGTGCAGAAATTGTGCAAAGTGTGCGCCTCCACTCTTGTCAAATGGAAAGCCAAAGGCTATCTCGTCCCTGTGGCGGTCGGGGGCAAGAACCTGTGGAGAAAGTCGGATGTAATGAGGATGCTGGAATCCAGGGGAGAGATGTGACAACGGCTATGGCATCTGCAAACCGCAAGGGGAGGGCAGGGGAGACAGTATATGTTGTTCGGGCAGCTGGCACATATTGGGTAGTTGATATGTTCGTCGCCGAGGGAATCATCACCCCCGGTGAAGTGATTTTAGAATTGAATACGCTGCTCAGTGTGAACAGAAGGCTGCCGAAGAAGCTTATTGAGGATAAGATTCAGCAACTGGAAGATATGTTGCCTGTCCATTAACAATATCAAGGCGACATAGTCCTCCTGCGATGAATTTATACTGCACTTGCGTACGGGTCAGATTAGCTGTTCTTTAGGTGTCTGTGGCTTCGGGGTTATCTCTATCTCCAGATTGGCCCCCAGAGCTGCGGCCGCCTTGTAGAGGTATGATATGAAGCAGTCGTCCTTGCGCAGCCAAACCATTATTGTGACATTGCTTATGCCGAGGCGCTCTGCCAGTGACTTGTATGTGAACCCGTAATATTCCATATATGAGCGGAAAGATGCGAGCCTTTTCCCTGCAAAGCGCGGCAGGACTTCTGTCTGCGGGACCCTCGTATTCATTATGAGGTCCACCCCCGCATCGGATTTCCGGAAACTGGTTTCCTTTTTGAGGAAACGGAACCGGATGTCATAGCCGAAACTGTCCATGATGCTGTACACCTTCGATACGAGCATATCATCCCTTTTGAGATAATATGTCAGGATACCCCTATTGCACTGCAGCGCCCTTGCCACATCCGCATTGGTTATGCCTGTTTCCTCCATGAACCTGACGAGGAAACTCAAATTCTTAACACTCTCCTGATGCATAAATATACGCCGTTTTGTTATAATATCTTGTATGTAATTATAAAATATTATAACTTTGACTTAAATAAATTACAACTTCGGTACAAATATAGAAGTATGTATTAATATATCAAAGAAATATAACAAAAATGGCACATGCTGCCGTAGAGAGATGGCAAGTTATCCGGAAAGCGTAAAAGAGAGGATATTCAGGTTCCCCGTAGTGGGGATTCTTGAGCATTATGGGAAAAGGACGGACCACATCAATGAGATGTACTATTCTCCATTCAGGGAGGAGGCCTCCCCGTCGTTCCACATAAACATCAAGGCTGGCGGGTTCTATTGGTATGACTTCGGCTCAGGTGCAGACAGGGGCGGGCTGGCCGTGGACCTTGTCGCACTTCTCGAGAACTGCACACGGGGGAAGGCTGTGGACATAGTGGCATCGATCGCTGGGAATGGGGCATACCGGTACAGCTCTCTGCAGGCTCCGGCACAGAGGGCCTCCTGCAGCAGACAGACCCCTGCTGTAATAATTGACAGTGAAGGAGATAGATTCAGGATGCGGAGGCTGATTGAATACGCTGAAAAGCAGAGGGGGATACCATGCCGGCTGATGCAGAGGTATTGTAAGGAAGTGCAGCTCCATTTCATGGGCAGGGAGAACAGGCGATATATCGTGATAGCCTTCCAGAACAATGCCGGAGGATATTCATACCGCAACACATTCATTAAGGGATGCTCCGTATCAGCCCACACGACAATAGACTGCTCTGGAAGATTCAATGACGTACCGACTTCTGATGCCGTATACGTATTTGAGGGCTTCTTCGATTTCCTGTCGTGGATGGCGATGAACGACAAGTCAAGACCCGGCACGGATGTGTGCGTGCTTAATTCGGTCAATAATCTCAACAGGTCACTGCCGTACTTGCAGCGCCATAAGAAAATAAATGTATTCTTTGACAACGACGAGGCAGGCAGGATGGCCTTGAAGCAACTGGAAGAAAGACTCGGCAAGGATGCAGTGCAGGACATGTCAAGTCTATACGCACCCCATAAGGACCTGAACGAGTATCTGGTATCGATACGGAGAAAATTTTTGAAACCCAAATTTTAAAACAGAATAGAATATGGAAAAGACAAGTTTGCCAGAGGAGGTGGAGAGACGCCTCGAGATGATAGACTGGGAGTCTGTGGAGAAGACATGCGGAATCACCAAGGAGAAGGTCCTGCAGAATGATACTGTAGCAAGACAGCTCGCATATGGACAGCAGTCCGACCTTATCTTCGGCTACACGGACACTATTTCCGGGCTGTTCTCCCTGAAGTCGTTCCCGACTAATGACGGGGAGGTATGGAAAGTCAAGGTCTCCACGATCGAGCAGGAGAAGACCATGGATTCCGATCTTTATTTCATGGGCACGAAGATATATTCCGAGCCAGTAAAAAAAGCGCTGCTTGAAAAAACTGACTGGATTGGGGCTGACGGGAGGCGCCGCTACGGCTATGCAAACGCCTCGGCCGGGCGTTATATACCCATAGAAAGAGACGGCAAGAAGGTTGACTATCTCCTGTCCATACACCAGCCGACAAACAAGATAATAGGAATGCCCCGAGACCAGGTCCTTTCATTCTTTTTTGACGGTGAAGTACCTCGCCAGCGTCAGGTCTACGGGAAAGAACTCGATGAGGAGCAGATCAGAAGCCTATGTGAAGGAAACAGTGTGATTGTCAGAGGGTGCCGCGACAAGGACTGCAACGAATTCAATGCATGCGTCCAGTTTGATGCCGCACAGAGGAGAATTGTCGTTTCACATCCCACATGGATAAAACAGGCAATGAAGGACGGGTTTGATATCGGGCTCGGGACTGTCTCGGCAAAGAAGTCTGTAGACGGTGCGGCTGAGAAGTCCGACATGAAGCAGACAAGGCGCAGGTCCAGAAGCAAAAGTGCGTCATTATAATAGTTGACGCTGTTTCAAGTTGGCAAAAGGAATGGACAAACTGCATGAACGGGAATGTTAGGAGCGCTTGCCGGAGATATAATTGCATCTCCATACGAATGGGTGGACACGACCGACTTCTATTTTAACCTGCTGGAGTCGACCAGGGGCAGCTATAGGGGACGCCCCGTGGCATATCACCCCAAGGTGACTGATGTTGGGGTCATGACAGCCGCCGTCGCCAGATGGCTAGCATCAGACGGCTCATATTCCGCCACTGAATTGAGGCGGTGGATACTGCATTACGCGGAAAAGTATCCGGACTGCGGCTTCTCTCCATATATGCGCCGGTGGATTGGGAGCAATGCCCATCTCCCGATGAATAATTATGGAAACGGGGCTGCTGTCAGGGCAAGCCCGATAGGTATGCTGCATCTGTCCCTCCCGGAGGTGCTGGATGTGGCAAAGACATGTGCATTGGCCACCCACCGCAATCCGGATGCCGTAAAAGGGGCACAGGCCCTTGTCCAGGCGGTGTGGATGGCATGCCGCGGGAGAAGCAAAGAGGACATTGCCTTTGCAATGGAAAATGACTTCGGACTCAATGTTGGCCGCAGCATGGAGGACATGCGTTCTCTGCTGTCCGGAGCGGTCCCAGAGCCGGTGATTGTCAATGGGGAGGTTATCGGGGAGGTCATGGTGCAGACCGGCAGGATCGACAGCTCAAGTGCCACAACAGTCTGCGCTGCAGTCGTCTCCTTTCTCGCATCAGGAGATGTCGAGGCTACGATACGTACGGCCGTGACGCTCGGAGGAGATGTCACGGGCGTCGCCTCGATGGCATGTGCCGTGGCCGCCCCGTTCTATGGAGGGGTACCGGAGAAACTGGAGAGGCTATGCTCCAGATATATTGACAGTGAAATCACTGATGCTCTTTCCCTGTTTGAAAGGCGCCTGGAAAATGTGGTGGCTCCGGCGATACAGGTGCAAAAGGAGCATAAAAAGGATTATTCATTCAAAGTGATACATAGAGACGGGATGTCTCCCATATATGTTGTCCCGCCCTACAGAAATGACATCAAGGACTTAATAATATCCCTGAAGGGGTATGCGGATTTTATCTCTCCCAAAGACCTTCCGGAGGTATTGGCAAGAATGGCAGATAAACGTAATGGGACATATCTTGAACATCCCAGGCCGTATGTACGGGCCCTGTATCTGGAAAACGGCAGGATCACCGCCTCCATGCCAGGAGACACTTCGGCGGAGCAGCGCCGTGATTCTGTTGCAGAGCTGCAGAGGATAAAGGAGTTTGCGGCGGATGTTAAATCCAGGCTCCAGAAGGCTGCCGGTTATTATGGCGATGGCAGTATACATTTCGCTGAAGCATACTATCCGGTCATCTATCCTGAAAGGGTTGAAATCCGCAGGGGGGACCTTCTCGAGGGGGCGGTAGAGATTGCCCCACGTACAGGGCTGCTTAAACTTGTGAGGGTCGGCGATGACTATTATGGTGAAGGCAGGGAGGCCGACTGCTACAGGAGAAGGGCATTCGGAGACGGGTGCCGTCCGTGCTATGAGGACATAACAGCCGCTATCGCAGAATTCTGTCTGGATGAAGGGGTCGGGGCAAGACTGTGCGATGATAGATCAGTCTATAGCAGTCCCGGCAACGGGTACCAGTATGATACCAGGACCAATATAGAAAAGGCATCCGACGATGTCGCCCATTCCGAGGATACCGTGCTGTTGGAGGCTATCGAATCATCTGAAAAGAAAACGAGAACCGCCGGCCCCCGCCTCCGGCAGTGAAATGTGCTCGCTTTCCGTAGAAGTGAATCTATCTGGCAGTGTATTGGATATTTATCTGTTCATGCCTTATCTTCAGGCATATGATATTCCCTGTCCGCTGCTATGTGGTTCAGCACATCCTGCAGCCTGTTGAGCTGGTCATTGTCAAGCACACGGATCGAACTGATGGTTATCCTCTGCGAGGCAATCCTGCGACAGGCAATGTCCCTTTCGCTCATTGTACCGTCACCGTCCGCATGGACGGAATGGAGATAGGCATTGACTGCTTCCGTCTGCTCCTTTGTGGGGTATGGCGTTTTCATCCCTTCCCGGATATAGCCGACCATTTTGCTGACCGCATTTGCCAGGAGTGGGTCTTGCCGTGCAATGATCTCTGTCAAATCTTCTGTTTTCATAAGTTCCTCTCTTCAAATATGCTCTGTTTCGTACTGAATAAGACTAGTGTCCAGAGAAAAATTCTTCAACAAGGGTTTAATTATTAAACATCAATAAGTTACAAACATTAGAAAATTTTTCGATTAGAACTTCAGTAACTTTGCGGTAGCCATCAAGAGGTTATCCGCAAGCCATGAACAAAGGAAAACAATCTTCGCTCAGATTATGTCTCTCATTAACGAATACGAGTTCAAGAAATGTGTCTACCGCTACAAAGGTGATTGGCATGCCATCAAATTCAATTGTCGTGACCAGTTCATGGTGATGAGTTTTGCTCAGTTCACTGACAGAGCTGGTTTGAGAGATATTGAGACTACACTTAACCTCTGTGGCGACCTATATCGCTCCGGAATCAAAAATATAAATTGAAGCCATATTTTGCTATTAGTCTGTTTTTTTTTATCTTTGTTTGTATATTAGGATTATTATATGCAAATGAACGAATATTCTATAACACACCAAGAGGGGCGACTTAAAGTGTACTGGTTTCTTATGCCCGAAGTTTTTAATGGGGAAAAGATCGACCGGAAGAAGTTAGAAGTAACTTTAGGAGAGGATATAAATAGTTCCAATGAACGATATGATTGAATTGGACGGGCCAAAGCGATGCTTTCCGAGGGAAGCGGCCAGACATCACCGGCCACCCTTGAGCCTTGTCGGGAAGAATCTGTCGAATTCGACAATACGCAGAGTATCTTTATTGAAGGGAAAATATGGAGGTATTGAAAGTGCCACAAAAAAGTTATTTCAACACAAGCAATAATGGAGTTAAACTAAGAAGATAGACGATATATATGGTCCAACTTCCCGAATTGAGCGATAAGAAAAGCGAAGCGTATAAGCAGGATATAAAACTATTGCTGAAATATCCAAAGAACGGATTCGGCATGGAAATTCAAGAGGAAGTTGAGGCGGAACACGCAAAACACAGGGGCGATTAGATTTCGAGAGCTAAAAGCATGTAAGGACGCCAGACATCGAATTCAAAGTATTCAAACTTGCGGAAAGCAATTTTAAACATTGGTGCAATATCAAGGGACCGGATAAGGGAGGTTGAAAAAACAATACCGTTTTACAGATGCGTGATGGTGGAATAGAATTTAAAAAGCATATGATTATGTTTAACGGAGAACAGGATATTGATTTTCAAAACGAAGAAAATCAGGTTGAGAAAGAAATTGTGGGCAATGAGCCGATAACGATCCCATTTGACCCTAATTTGATTCGGATTCGTAGAGATCCGTTTACTTTGGGCGAATTAATTGATAAAATGGAATACAACGAAGTCAATTTTAATACTTCGTTTCAGCGAAAGAGTGATTTGTGGGATCCTATTAAACAGAGTCGATTGATTGAGTCTGTATTGTTGCGTTTGCCACTTCCCGCTTTTTATTTTGATGAGATTATAGAACACGAAGATGATATTGACAAACGTCGCTCTGTATGGCAGGTCATTGATGGCCTGCAACGGTGTAGTACTTTCAATAATTTTATTGTAAAACAGAGTCTAGTATTGGAAAATCTAGAATTCTTGGCGCGATTTAATGGAGCAAAATATGATGATTTACCACGAGAATTGCAGAGGCGTATAAACCAATCTCCTATTACTGTATATATCGTAGAAAAAGGGACTCCGGATGAAGTTAAATTCAACATCTTCAAACGAATTAATACAGGAGGCTTAGTATTAACTCCTCAAGAAATAAGACATGCGATGAATCAAGGAATTGCGGCTGATTATGTTGCTTCATTAGCAGAAATGGATTCATTTAAAAGAGCAACTTGCAATATCATTAAAACAGAACGCATGGAAGATCGAGATTTTGTTACTCGATATGTAGCATTTTACCTGCAAGATTATGTCGAATATCAACCGGATTTGGATAGCTTCCTTACAAAAGGGATGGCAAAGATCAAATCTGTGACTCAAGAAGAACGGGAGGAAATGAAAGAGAATTTTGATAAAGCCATGCATACATCTATGAGTATATTCGGAGATGATGCTTTCCGAAAGAGACAGAATCCGACGGATCGCAGAAAACCTATAAATAAGGCCCTGTTTGAAGTTTTGAGTGTATATTTTGCGAAGTTATCGGAGGTGCAAAGTCAATTGCTTATCTCTAAAAAAGACCTCTTTAAGAATAAGTTGATGTCATTGAATAATGATCCCAAGTTCCTTTATGCAATATCATCTGGAACAGGACAGAAAGAGAGTGTAAACCGTAGATATATTGATATAAAGAGAATCATCGATGAAACTTTAGAATCGTAGAATAGTATATGATTACAAAATTAAATATTAAAAATTTTAAAATCCATAAGTCCACAACACTGGATCTTAGGTTATTAAATATACTGGCAGGAAAGAATAGTAGTGGAAAATCATCGATTATTCAAGCCTTGTTGCTTTTACGTCAAAGTTATTTAAGTGGAGAACTGCAAAATGGCTTGCAGCTGCAAGGTAATTTGTGCAATATTGGCTTAATAGATGATGCAATATGTGAATCCGCAGGTGAAGATGCTGTCGAATTTCAATTGATTATTAATGGGGAACCAATGAAATGGGTGTTTTCTCGAAAGAGTATGGATAGTTTTCAGAATATGATTCCCTCTGATAAGGGAAACAGCACACCCACAGATATGTACTCTCTTTTTACGAATAATTTTCAATATATAGGTGCTGCTAGATTGGCTCCACAGGAATCTTATCCTATTGATACAAGTGCCGTCGAGATAAAAAAGCAATTATCAAAAGAGTTGGGGTCATGTGATTTGGTTGCTCATTATTTGTATCATTATGGGAAAGCAAAACAGTATCAGATCAATGCTGCCCTGAAATATGACGGTGTGGATTCGTTGGATTTAAATGAACAAGTATCAGCATGGGAGGGTATTATTAATAAAGGGGTGAATGTCCTTTCTCAAAAAGAAGGGAAAGCTTTTGTATTAAAGTATGCATTCAATAAGCCGGGAGATTTTATGCCCTCTAAAGAATTCAATGCGACAAATGTTGGTTATGGACTAAGTTATGCTCTGCCAATTATTGTAGCATTGCTTACGGCCTCGCCTGATAGTTTGATAATTATTGAAAATCCAGAAATCCACTTACATCCTCAAGGCCAATCTGAGTTAGCTAAATTGATAGCCCGAACAGCTCAAACAGGGGTTCAGATTATTGTGGAAACTCATAGTGATCATATAATCAATGGTATTTTGGTTGCTACAAAACAATTTGAGAAAGAAGAAGTAGGAATAGATCGTGCTAATGTGCAGTTGTTCAATTGTAAAAAGAATGATTCGACTCAGACAGCAGAAGTTCTTCCTATAAGTATTATTGGTGACGGCAGAATAGATGTTCAGCCCGATGGTTTTTTTGATCAAGCGGAGAAAGATTTAAGTTATTTATTGGAAATTTAATGTATGCCTCGAATTGATATTTTCTTATTATTTCCTCAAACCGAAGAAGAAATTCTTCGATTGGGTGATAATTTAGATTTATATAAAGATATCCCTAGGCAGTTAGCTTCTATAATACAATTAATAAAGAATGGGGAATATAAACTGTTTTATGATTCAGAAAACATTACAGCTTTTTGCAAGCAAGCCGCAATTTTATGTGATGGGAGATATTTAGATAATATCAGAGGCCAATTATTATATTTATTGGGGAAAAAAGCTTTAGATGTTGCGCATAAAAATAATCCTAATCCCAGTCATGATTATTATCAATGGTTTAGTGATACTACTTCTGTAATCATTAAAACAGATATTTTACATAGGTATGCAGCAGAGAATAAACTTTCAGGTAATGACTCTGCTATTATATCTTTTTCCTACGAGGATCCTTGGAATCGAGATATAATTCCTTTGATTCAAGAGTCTAGATACAATGATACCTTACCACAAATCTGTAATATACCTTATTTCAATCCTGTGGGGACATTTATTGAGTGGTATAAATCTAAAATATTAGATAATAGGACCTTTAGCTTAACAGACATTACAAGATTTGAAAGGACAAATAAGTTGTATGAAAAATCGAAGCGGCGGATTTACAAAGAAAGGTCCACAAATCGGTATTGGTATTATGATTTTTTCCACAGCGATAATAAAGAACATTATGAAGTTTTTGATAACACAGGTAATCATGTGGGAGAGGCTGATATGAATGGTGTTTTAGACGAAACAAAAAAAGATAAAACGAAATCGATAAAAGGGATAATATGAAACTAACCTGTACCAATTTAGGTTAGTTATTAGCAGGATGCCATACGAGCAGTTATTCGAGGACAAATGCTATGTAATTCATATATATTCTGCTTATTCTTTGTCATTTATATTATTGTCATACAACTTTGATTATGTTAACTTATGAATAAACCTATCCCCCTATTCCAAGAGGATCTTTTTGCAATTCGGGCGTGCATTCCATTCATATTACAATGGTGGCATCATAACTCATTCACTTTAGCAATAAGGTATTGCCTGACCAGCTCCCGGAGCTCTTCTTGTGGAATGTTGAATATGCCGTTCCTGTTGGCAATTTCGTATTCTTTTGTCCCTTGCCTGAATATGTATTTCCGATCGCGGCCATCAACCGTGGCCAGTAGATGCAGATTGCCTTTGTATGCTTGTTCTATTCTTGCGTCGCAGACTGTATGTCCATCTATTTCTTGTATTTCCTTCTGTCCGGCCGATGCGGTAAAACCCCATTCAGAAAGCCTTGAGGAGAGGCACGAGTCGACACGGTTCACCCATTCTTTTTTCACCTTGAATTTTCCAGCCGTTGCACGGAATGACCCGACAGCCCGGGCAACCTCTCTTATAATTGATTCGGCTCGTCTTATCCCGTTGTCTTTTGCAAAATCCAACACATCCTGTCTGGTTATGTCCATCAGTTTCCCCCGCACCATAAAGCATCTTTCATCCTGGGGTTGGAAACCGCCTCTGTTAAATATAAATGTCATGTCGTATGCCGGAGAAAGCTCCCAATGGCCGTTCTTGTCCATGATATATGAAAAGTTCTTGTCATGGTCATCGGTATTGTTGGCGAGGATATTAAATACCATTCTCCTGAACACTTCCTCGCAGTCCCTTTCAGACAGGCGCATTTTCCGACAGATGCCAAGAAGTTTTTCATAACTGTCAGTGCCCGGGCATAGGGCAGCAACAGTCTGTGTATGCACTTTCTCTCCGTCTGCCCTATCGAAGCGTTTGGTAAGGAAATGCTTCACCCCTTCCACATCCAGCAATCCGGAATCCATAATACGGATTCCAGCCATCCGGCACATTTCATAATAAGTCATTTCAAGTTCCGCTGACGACCGTTCCGGGTCTCCAAACTTCAATATGCAGTAGTCATATCCTTCCAGGCCTGATATCTGCCCGGAGCTAATGTCTCCGTTTTCCCTGTTGATGGCTAAAATGGCTTTGGGCTGGCGCCCTCCTGCTGATGTCCCGACGGCAATCAATGACTGCATCGTCAGTGACTCGCCAGGCAGGATATGGGCGTTTTCCCTTTCCTTGAAGATCCGTCCGGCAAGGTCTATCAGCTGTTGGATGTCTATCCGGTCGCCTGCTGTAATGCCGGATGTCTCCGGGACAAACTCCAGTGCACCCATTCCGCGTTTCCCGATAAAAGACAATTTTTCGAGTGGCGTTATGTCTGCATTTGACAACTTGTTTTCAATCCGCCAACGCTCAAACAACTGGTTCCCCCAGTCGTCCGGCAGGGAATCGGCCAGGAATGCCGGAAGCCTCTGATACTTTCTGTCCGATTCCCCGTATATCGGAAGCCTGCTACTTCTCCCTTTGACTGGAGCTGTCAATGGTGCAATATCGAGACTGTCATTCAGAAACTCCGGATTATACATGAAATAGGTATTGCGGGTGCGCTTGTCCCAGACAAGGCGCCCGATCTCTTTACCCCAAAGCAGTATTTTTAAAGGTCCTTTCATTTATCCTGTTT
Organism: Candidatus Cryptobacteroides avicola; assembly: GCA_017695115.1. Taxonomy (GTDB): domain Bacteria; phylum Bacteroidota; class Bacteroidia; order Bacteroidales; family UBA932; genus Cryptobacteroides; species Cryptobacteroides avicola. The sequence goes on from JADILV010000011.1 coordinate 14,165, forward strand.
TTTATGGCGGATGCGCTGTATTTTCTTCTTCTGTACATAAAGATATGGTGATTCCGGCAGCTCGGGCAGAAGTCCGTCTATGCCGTCTATCTGCTCTATAGCCTTCAGTAACAGAAGAAATGTCCCCAGTGACAGATTGGTGGCAATCCCTGATTCAAACTTGTGTATAGTCGTAACTGTAATTCCGGACTGCTCCGACACTTCCTTCTGCGTCATATTCGATCTCAGCCGGTATTCCCTGAAACGGGATCCGAGCAGCCTGACAAGTTCCGGAACGGAATATTCGTAATAATTATTCATTATAAATACAATTATACTATAATTTATATCTTAAATACCATATTTATTATAAATATAATTATAGTTATTGCAAAAGTAAGAAAATAAAGTGATTGAAGAAAGAACCTCACTCTTTTTTTTCTTTCCGCATATTGATGTACTTGTACAGTGTACGTCTGCTGATCCCTGTTGTCTTAAGTATTTCAGCCACCGAATATGCCCTGGAGTCATAAAGTGTCAGAGCCTGGTCAATAATCTTTCCGTCCTTCTTCGGCCTGCCGCCAAGTCGTCCTCTCGCCCTTGCGGAGGCCAGCCCCTCCATCGTCCTCTCATGGGTAAGATCGCGTTCGAATTGGCTTACCCCGCTGAAGATGGTAAAAAGGAGTCTGCCCTGCGGAGTCGTGGTGTCAAGCCAGGGTTCCTTCACTGACCTGATATTCGCTCCGATCTTCTCGATCTGCTCCACAAGGTCGAAAAGGTCCTTCACCGACCGGCTGAGCCTGGTGAGCTCGCAAATGACGATCGTGTCTCCCGGACGGAGCATGTCTATCATCCGGACAAGTTCAGGACGCTCCCTGGTCGTCCCGGTGAATTTCTCCATGAAGATGCGTTCACACCCCTGCCTTTTCAATTCATCAATCTGCCAGTCGAGGTTCTGGTCTGCCGTCGAGCAGCGCGCATATCCGAACACCATGATATCAGTATATAAAGCTAAAATACAGTTAATTTATAGAATCTGATTTCTATACATATTAATATACAAATGTAGATAATTTTTCGAAGACTCGAAACATATTGCTGACCATTGTTTACAAAACGAAGGTTTTGTATACCGCAACGATAGTATATGTCCTGCCGTGAGTCTAATTAAGCATGTCGTTTTATGGCATAATTGTGATGTGCGGTGTGTTAGACCCTTCTATGTAGAAAAGAAACCCTTGTGTAATCCAGTAACATCTTAGCAGCGCTTATATGTTGCTGCCCTTCCTTGTTCCAAAAACATCAGCCTCACGTTCTAGGTCTGCATTATCATTCACCGGCAAATTGCCAATTTCATGGGTTGGCTCGACCCGGCCCTCCATTTGCTGGGCCACATGCCAAGCCTCGTGTGGCGGGTGTGGTTCCTGTCCCGGTGCAATATGGAGATCCGTACCCTGCGCATCGGCCAAAGCCTGCAGGATTGACGGCTTGTCGGGGTTGTATTCCAAACTCGCATCATCCAGTGAGAAGCCTGCACACTCCTCGACTAATGCTCTCAAATTGTCAGGCATTTCTGCATTGTCCTTTTTTCCCATATCGGCATATAAGTTTTATTTGTTGTTTAACAGCATAATGGAAGAGACTGTCCTCCCTGTCATTATGGTCTCCCTCCTTGCTGAGAAGAAAGCGGGGGCGGTGAAAGTGTCGATTCCGCAGTCGTATATGCTCCTTGAAGGTATTCCGCTCTCTTCCAGAAGGAACCGGTTTGCCGCCTTGATGTCTATATGATGCCCCAGCGATCTGTCCTGGCTCGCGTCTCCGCTGGCAAAATACCATATTTCATTGAGAGGGAATCCCTGCTCCTTAAGTATCCCGACAACCTCCTCCCCTACCTGATAGCTGTCTCTGCCTATTGACGGACCTAGAACTGCAACTATGTCAGCTGGGCTGGAGCCGAACCTCATCCGCATCGTGAATATTGTCTTCTGGCATATCCTCTGCACAGTACCCCGCCATCCGGAGTGTACTGCGGCAATGACTCCCTTCAGACTGTCATACATCAACACAGGAACGCAGTCTGCGGTCCGCACGCCTATGGCCAGTCCCCTCACACCGGTGACAATAGCGTCATAACCGTCCAATTCAAGTCCGGGCGTAGGCATCTCGTCTATTACAGCCACTTTGCAGCCATGCACCTGCTTCGCTGTAAGGACATTGCATGGCATTTGTGAACAGCGTCTTGTAGAGAAAGCCCAGACACCCTCGCCCATGCTGTATTCCAGAAGGCTCTCGTTATCTATCCGTTCCATATCCTCTCTATTATTTCCCTCACCCATGCCGGGGGCAGTACTATGTCCCTCATATAATCCTGTTCCGGTACCTGCCGGAGGTGCCTCCTGATTATTCTTGTCTTCTCATCGGTGCACACATACTCCTCGCCAAGGTCCCTTATTGCCGTGGCCAGGAGTCTCATCGTTTCGTTGCGGTAGGCGAACATCTTCATTTCCGAGGTGTGGTTGAAATAGATCTTACGTCCCTTTGACAGGTTTATCACTCTGTGAGAACCGTCCGTCCTGTACCTTAGATTCCCTATCCTCATTGATGTAAGCCCGAGCCTGTATGCCGCCTCGTCACCATACGGGAGAATCCTTATATTCTCCTTCTCTGCCAAGGCATAAGCTATTTCTTCCGCCTCCGGGAGCGCCATCCTTGCGGTGTAACCGTTGTCCACAAGCCTTGGATAACAGTAGATTCCTCTCGCCAACCGAGCGACAAACCCCTCTTCAGCCATTTCTGAAATGAATTTCCTTACGGACACAGGTGCTTCAAGGCATGCGAAGTCAGTGAGGAAAAATATCCTCCCTCTCCCCCACCCCTGTATCATCGTCCTCATGGATGAAACTATGCTTGTCTCGTCAATCATTACTCACAAAAATATGATAAATTTGTGAGTTGACAAAACAAAAATAAAAAATACAAAAATAGTGATAAGAAGACAAGTCCTGCTCGGCTGACTGATACAGAATTATGCTCTTGGGAATGGTGATGCCATTGCAGAATCTCCTTTATTAAGGTTAGGTGACCGGAGAAAATTACATCATTATGTATGTTCGTTTAATATGCCGACAACACCCCATCGCAGGTGACTGTAGCACGTCTTTCCCATCATCATTAGATTTGTTGGAATAATATCTAACGATGCAGATAATTTAGTGAGTTAATAACTCCATCAATACATTACAGTAACGGCAAATGTATTTTATGCGTTAATAACTCAAAGATTTACTTTCTATATGAAGGCTCTATGTATGTAAGCTGGGCGAACATCTCCCTCATCCTGTCAAGGACACGGTCCCCGTATGTCTGCCCGATCTGGTCCAGAGTGTAATTGGTGGCAATCACAGTTGTGGCGTTGTGTCTGTATCTGGCCATAAGCAGTTCCGCCAGAGGATAGCGCACCTCGCCGAAGTCATTGCTTGATGGTGGCTCTACACCGAGATCGTCTATCAGCAGAATCCCCCTGCTGGGGAATGAAGGGAAAGAACGGCTCTGGCGGAAATGGTCATATATGCTCTGTGCCTCCATATACATCGCATGGCTGCCGAAAAGGTAGCTGATTGCACGCAGCATCGTGGTCTTGCCGTTGCCGATTGTGCCGCACAGCAGGAGCCCCCTCTTTCTGGACGAATACATCCACTTCACCACACTTTCGACTTTTGACACAGTGTTATCGTCCATGATGAAATCCGCTCCCCTGCTCTCCACCATGGCCCCGTAGCAGCCTAAAAGCCTTGCGGCCATCTGCCCCCTGTCACCCAACTTGACCGGGAACCTCTCTGTACGGCCGATACGGTCCGATACGGTCCTCATATACTGCATTGCAAGGCTCTTGCTCTGTTCGTCCATATCAAGAAACAAATAAAAGGTTAAAGCTCCTCAAGACCGGAATCACTGAAAGCTGAGGCGTCATTCACACCCAGCCTGTCCTTCGCCTGCCTGGCGCGTGCCGGTCTCTCCGTGACAGGCGAGGATTCGGCCGACTGCCTGGATGGGGACTGCACGTCCGCATTGCCCAGGCCCACTGCCATCTTCTTGCCGTCAAGGAGGTTCTGCAGTGAACGTATTACATAGGCCTGTGGGCTGTTGGCCTTGTTCGCCCTGGACTGTATGCGAATCAGGAAGTCCTCTATGTCGTGCCCCGCATCCTTCAGGTCCTGGAAGAGCCTGAGGTTTGACCGTATCCCCCTCTCATCGAAACCAAAAGTCTTCACGAGAAGATTAAGCAACCTCGCATCGATGACAGCCGAGGGGTCGCGGATGACTGAGGTCTTCAGTACCTTGCTGAATGTGAGCCCCACTATGGAGGGACGCCCCTTCCCGGACGCCTTCCCGTAGACCGGCTCGTGACGCACCTCAAAAGGGCACTTCTCACGGACCTCCTGCTCTGCCGGCTCTATCACCCTCCGGATGAAACCAGCAGGGTTGTTCACGTACTTGTCCTGGAGCCCGAGTATACCCTTGATCCTCTCGAGGCTGAAGGTAAGCGGCTCGCTCGTGTTGCTCATCAGCTGGAAGAGGCGTATGGCCACCACGTTGTCAAGCTTCTTTGCAGTGAGCAGATTATACCTGGTGTACCCCTTGCCCATGTCAAGGATCTGCGACCAGGTCTCCTCACCGAGTTTCACAGACACGATTCCCGGCTTCCGGTTGACATACACCTTGTCAAGAAGGTGGTATGAAACGAACTGGTACATAGGCGAACCGTCCTTGTATGTCCTCGGATTACCTTCGTCATCAAGTACGGGTGACTCAACATTATGGTATATCTTCATCAGGTCGAGCGCCGCCTCCTTGGCCTTGGTATAGTTCGTCGTGTCATCCTCGTTCAGCAGGTTTCTGACAGGTATGTCGATTATGGCGAACTTCTCGCTGTATTTCTCGCCGAAATTCAGCTTGTTGATTCCCAGGGCCGCATCGATTGTGTACTCCTGGGCAACAGAGATGACCTCCATGAGCAGACGCTCCCCGTACTTTGACAGACTCCTGCTTGATGTGGAGAATATGTAGGAGGTGAAAACGTCATCAGCGGGTATATTGGTAGGCAACAGGTCCCTTCCGCTGGTCTGCATATCACCATTCCCGCTGTTAGTTTTCATTTGCCCTGTTTGTTTATCGCTTCTCCTCGACATTAGCTCTGTTCGTTTAATATCATTACACAAGTTCTTTTAATATGAATAATGAAACCCTAACTATTTACCATACAATCACTTTCAATATTAAAGGAGAATCTCTTATGATTAATATATAGATGAATAATGATAATATATCAATGAGTCCGCCCTATATATATAACTGAAATGATTCAGCATGCTGATAAAACCCTCCAAAGAACTTTACGAACAAATTTCGTATATTTTTTTTAAAAAGCAACATTAATGGCGTTCTTTTTTTATTTTTCGAACATTTCCTCTGCTTAAATTACGCAATCACGGTAGAGTTTCTGTTCTTTTATTATGTTCTTTCCTGTTTTTATCAAGTGCAAATACCGGATTTTTATCATTCATTCTGTTCGTTTTATGTGATTTCAAGTCTTTATCTGGAATATGAAAATATATACGGACTTGATTTTCAACACAGGACGGTAAAATGAATTTTCTCATTAAATTTGTTAGATAATCGAGAGGCCAGATATGTTTTTTGGAAGGAGTAATTCCTGCTTTTTTCTCATTAATTTTGTTCGGAAAATACGGAGGGGATCCTTCGTCCGTTGCTTGAAAAATTCGGTGGAGCTTTCAGCTCCCGCTGCCTGTATAACTCGGCAATGTCCATGAAACGATGACTGCAGCCCGGATCCGGGCTGCAGTCTTTACTCTTGTTTCCCCTCCTCCCAAAGCTGCTATTTCTCATTGTACTTCTCCAGCAGGCAGTTAACTGCCTCGACCAGGACATCGTTAAGGCTCTGTTTATAGTTGTTGTGCTGGATCCTGATCAGTCTGTCCTTGACTTCGGCTGGAACATATACGCTTATCTTTACTTTCTCTACAGAACCTCTCGGCCGTCCTACCTGCCCTCTTTGAGCTCTCACTTCCTCTGTCTGTTGGGGGATTTTTTTTTCTACTACGGCATTGTTCACATTCTCATCAGGCCTCGGCCTGCTTTGTGGGACGCCTATCTTTATTCCGGCTGTCTGACTTTCTACGAATTTTTTTATTGTGTCGTTTGCCATTGCTTTCTCCTCCTAATTTGCTTGGTCTAGTGTTCTATTCTCAGCAGAATCTCCTTCGCGGCGTCGCGGTAGTCGTGTGCACCTTTCCCGTCTGGGTCGTGTGTGAAGATATCCCTGTGCATTGATGACGACTGGTTCAGCTTTGTGTTCTTCCTGATGTATGGCTTTATGACGTAGGCTTCGAACTCCTTTTCGATGAGCGAAATGTATAGTTTGTTTATGGTGTCGTTCTCGACCCTGGTGACCAGGCATCCGATGAATTTCAGATAAGGGTTCAGCCTCGCGTCACTTATTATCTCGTTGTATACGCCTATGACCATGTGCATACCGTCCAGCGACGGCTGGTCCGGCGTGGTGACGAGCACCATCCCGTCGGATGCTACCATTGCATTCATTATTATGCTGCCCAGTGCCGGCGGACAGTCGATGATGATATAGTCGTATTCGTTCCTGATAGGTTCTATCAGGTCTTTCAGCAGGTAGACCTTCAGCGACACAGTACTCGTGTCATTGTCGAAGTTTGCCAGTTTGAGATCTGCCGGGACGAAATCGACCCCGTGGTAGCGGCTGGGCAGAATCGGGAGAGGTCTGTCCTTTTCCAGTTTCGGGCCGATTATGAAAGCATCCTCTATTGTGCTCTCCCACTTTCCTGAATACCTGTCATCATATGCTGCGAGCATCCCCGTCAGGTTTGCCTGAGAGTCGAGGTCAATGAACAGCACCTTCTTGCCTATCCGGGACCATAGTATCCCTACATTGAAGGCTGACATGGTCTTGGCCACTCCCCCTTTGTTGTTCATGAAACTTATTACATATCCCATCTCTGTTCCTCCATTTGATTCTGCAAAGATAATAATTTTTTGAGTTAATAATCCAAAATTTCGTTAAAAACTCAAAGAATGGCATTTAGGGTGCATGGAATAATTTATTTCGTTAATAACGCAGCTTGAATCTAATTTTTTGCGTTATTAACGAAAGCCAGTTTTGCTTCTCCCCTGCCCCTTCCTTTGCATAAGGTGTCCGTGACTCTTTACCACAGCGTGTCCCGGAGGGGGCTCTCGGCAACTCGGATAGTTTCCTGCGTAAAAAATGTATATAATGGATTATGAAGTACTGGATATGGTTTCTTTCGTTAATAACACAATGAATTATTGGCGCAAAGTTTCCACGTTTTTTCGCTGATAAGTGGGTCTCATGGCTTTTACGGTTAGTATCCTTGTCTTGCGGATGGATCTGCGTGCTGCGCTGGAGTGTGGGCTCCTGTATCCGAGCTGTCTGTTCGAAGGTTATCTGTCGGAATATTTTTTGAGTTATTAACTCAAAATTTTATTTAAAACGCAAATAATAGCATTTATAGTGCTGAGGATAGTTTATTTCGTTAAAAACGCAATTTTATTTTTTTTTTTACGTTAATAACGCAAGCCGGTTTTGCGCGTTTGCAAAGTCCGCCTTCCTGCGACTGGAGTATGCACGTCAGTTTGCCGTGATCCCATGCCACGGTGTCCGTGGCTGCTCACGTCTGAAGCTTTTTTCAGTTCGGATAGTTTCTTGCGTTAAAAACGCAAAGAATGATGTCATGACACTGAAATTAATTTCTTTTGTTAAGAATATAAAGAGTTATTAACGCAGGAAATTATCTACAGATATGTCAGATTTATTGTCTGCGTTAATAACGTAAAATAATTATGTATTTGAAACTCGGACACTCTCTGCAACCTGTCTGTTATGTGTTTGATTCTTTTCAACAGCTGCTGATATTGTCCGTTGGGGATACAATGATGTGATAGGTCTTCTGTGCCGTTGTGTGGCCGGCTCTTTCCGTTGACAACGCAGTGGGTGTTGACTTAAAGTATCCTGGCTTTTTCCTCTGACAGGGAAGTATAGGAGCTTTTCCGGTTTGTTTCTTTGTCTATCGAAATCATTTATTGAGTTAATAACCTAAAATTTCGTTAAAAACGCAAAGAATGGCTTTTCTGATGCTTGGAATAATTTATTTCGTTATTAACGCAGCACGAATCTATTTTTTGCGTTATTAACGAAAGTCAGCTCTGCTCCTCACCTGCTTTTCCCCTTGCGTCAAGTATCCACGACTCTTTGTCGGGGTGTCCGTGGAGTTTCCTGATGGAAGCTCCTCTCAGCCCGGATGTTTTCTTGCGCTAAAAAAAATAATGAGTTATTAACGCAAAAAAAAATTATCTGTAATTATTTGTGGATTATTGTTTACGTTAAAAACGCAAACAATTCTGTCCTTGAGTCCCGGATATCCCCTGCAGCCTCCCGTGCATTCGTGTGGCTATTTTTTGCTGTTAGAGACACAATGAAGAGTTGGGCCCTCTTGCTGTTGCGCGACCGCTTCTTCTGTTGACAACGCAATGGCTTGTTGTCGCAAATCTCAGTTTTTTTCGATGATAGGGGAGTCTCGTTACCTCTACAGGTGGTATCCTTGTCTGACTGATGATGCAATGAGCTGCACCGGTATACTGTTTCATGTATACGTACCTTTTTCCCAGAGTCTGTCTTTGTCTGGTGAAATGTATTTTTTGAGTTATTAACTCAAAATTTCGTTAAAAACTCAAAGAATAGCATTTATGATGCATGGAATAATTTATTTCGTTAAAAACGCAATAGTAATTTAATTTTTGCGTTAATAACGTAGTAAATTTGTTGTAAGTTAAAAACTTTCATATGGATTTAGGAGATCGTGTTTCAGATAACGGCAGGGTAGGGGAGTGCAAGGCGGGGTAAAGAAAACTAAACTGTCCGGTACGCACAATCAGCAGACACTGAAACTTCAGTTAGAAAAGACAACAGGAAAGACATCTCGACTTCGGCTTGCATCCTTCGCTCGAAAAGACAGAAGGTGGGCTGGAGGCCTCTGTTTGGAATGACAATATGAGATTCTTCCTTTCAGACATTGTAACGCAAAGGGGTATTCCCCGGATAATCAAAATATATTCCATACGATTGGAGAGCAAAATTCAAAGTTCAGTAGGGCAGGGGGAGAAGGAAAGAGAATCAAGTTTTCTGTACGTAGGATTCAGCAGTCACTGCAATTGAGGATAGAAAATTATTAGAGGAAATGAATAAAAAACCTTCCGTATCTCACGACATGGAAGGGCATTAGTCACGTGCAGAGTACTGCACAAAGAAGTTGTATATTTATGCTATTTCAGAATAGCCCGGTTAATGACTTTCGCCTCTATTGCAATGGCAATGTTCCTCGCGCCCCCTTCCTCATAAAGGTAGACCTTCAGTTCCTGGTCATCAGCCAATGTCAGTTTCTCGAATGCATATACCGCCTTTGATGATTCTCCAGAAGCGGAGCTGAGGCTGCCGTAGCGGCTTCTTGGGAAAAGCGGCCTGTCGTAACTTACCGTACGTCTGCTCCTTTTCCTGCTTTCCAGGACAAAGGAGGCGTCTTGGATGTCATAGCCTATGCTTGAACTGTTCTTGAGGGACAGGACAATATAGGTATTGTCCGCATGGACAAAGACATTCTCGCAGAACACACTGATTCCATGTGAAATTTCTCCTACATGATAGATCCGTCTCTTCTGCCGAATGGCATCCAGCATACTGAATCCGACTACAAATTTGTCGTCGGTGTCTCCTGGCATCTCTGTCCTCATGTCTATCACCAGCGATTCCGGGGAGTCGTCATACCTCACTACATACGTATGCATGGCGCCGTTCCGCTCGAGGGCGGATATGCTTGCCGACCCTGCAAATTCGCCATTAGCCCTTATAGCGAGGATATTCTTGTCCTGGTCAACTACTTTCGCAGCTATGATTGTGCTGTTTGAAAGATCTGCATAGACTATATCTGTAGGGAAGATGACATGGGTTGTATAGTATGACGAGATCCATAATGTATCATTCTGCGCATGGAGGAATGCCGTTGAAATGAGCAGGGAAACAGTTACTGTAAGGAGCTTCATATTATGACCTTTTATTCTTTAGAAGGTAAAACTCATATCCGGCAGGAACTGTTACCGACCTCTCCCCGGACTTTGACCTGAAGACCGAGACCCCTGTGGAAAGAATGTCGTTGGCGACTCTGCCTATCCTGCTGCTCAGCTGGTTCTGTACTATCCCGGCCCCGCCATTCCTTGCGGTCTGGCGAGTATTTGATTCTATGTCAGGACAATATATTCCTTTTATCCCGTCCATATCATATGCGTCGCAGCTCACGGTCATTATCCTCCCTCCTGCCTCTATCCCGGAAACTTTCAGCTCCAGTCTTGTCCCTATTGAACAGACCGCCATAAGATGTGTGTTCTTATGTATGACTCCGCCCTCCAGAACGAGATCGTCAAGCAGCCTTATAGCCACCCTCTTCCCGTCTACAATCTTTTCGGTCCTCACGAACATGCACCTCACGGGCGTATCGGCTGAGATGCTCGGCTGTGAAGACAGGGTGGATACCCCGGTAGATTCCCAGCCCGCTGCCGCTCCAGACGGGATATTGTTCCCTATGGCAGTAGCCTTGTCTCTGTTGCAGGACGAAGTGTCTGGTTTGGCGCATGTGCCGTCTTCGGTCCCGGGAAATTCCGTTGATGACATCTTTAAGCCTTGTTCCATAGCCCTCCTGTGACGCTCCTCACGTTCCTGGGGAGTCTCATAATATGATGAAGCATCTGGCCGCGGCTTCTTGGCTGCCCTTTTGGGGCGCTCCATGATTTCTGTTTCACCGAGTATCCTGTCTTCCGCCGTTCCCTTTGCGGAAGAGTCTTCGGCGGCACTATCTTTCTCCAGTTCGGCATACAGGTCTTCAATCCCGGGCCGCTCCGGCCTGTCTGCTTCCTGCCCCCTGAATATCTCTATCCTGGAGATGCCCTTGTCCTTTATCTGGGCATCGGGTATTTCCATGCCGATATTCTTGTCTTCCGTCTCCTTGCCGGGCGCCATCCCAAGGACCACTACCAGCAGTGTACAGGCGGTAACTATCAGTATTATCCCCGCCTTTCTGATAAAATCTTTTGAAACTTTCATCATAAGTCCATCATATTATGTCGGCAAGAGCCAGGATCTCCAGGACGACTACGGCGGCGCAGACCGCCAGCACGGCAGCTGCAGCCCTTGTCAGTGCCGGGCGGCCACGCACGATGATTCTGTCTTGTAAGCCTCTTTTCATACGTCTGTCTTTCAGTTCCTCTGCCTTGTCCCGAGCTGCCTGTTCCTGACCACCCTGAATTTCTCGATCATCAATCCATGCGGATTGCTCTCACTTCTCTCTATGTTGACAAGGGAGCACCGGCTCTCGAAGTCGTAGGCCGTTATGCTGCTCTGCCGCATGACATAAAGTTTGCCTGTGACTTCCGCCTCATAAGGGTATACGCCCATATTGACCGCCATGCTGTCTATGGCTATTTGTTGCGATGCGTTTGCCGCTATAAGCCTTGCATAGAAATCGGTCTCCGACAGCATCTGGTAATAGTCATACCCCGATTTGTCGCAGAACGACATGGCCTTCCCTATGTTCCGTTCTACGGCGTCCGTACTTGGGGCCAGGTTGAACATCAGCTCATGGAACCTGGAGACGTGGTCCCTTACCTCCAGGTCCCTCACAGACTCCCCGTCCGACAGCCTCGCCAGTGATGCCTCTCCGCCGGTAACGACATACACGCTTCCGGTCCTCCTGTTCACGAAGCTATACGACAGCGCAATGGATACTGACGGTACGGCCACGGCAAGGGCCACGGCAGACAGTGTCAGGAACTTCATGCGCCTGAAGCCGCTCTCTATAGTATCAAAATATTTTATGAGGTTGTCCATTGTCCTGTATTTTGGTTATAACTTCCCTCCTGACGCTGCTGAGATGAGCCTTCTCCCCATGCTGCTGATGTTCCCGTGCGCCTCGTTGGTCCCGGTTGACTCGATGACCCATCCTGCTATCTTGGGGACTGAAGCCACAGAGACTATTATCACGATCTGGTAGACTATGACAATATACTGGTCAGCCAGCACATTCAGGAAACCGTCAGAAGCGTTCACCGATTCCAAATAGGCATTTGCCATAACAAGGTTGAACTTCATGACCAGGAAGCCGATCGGGATCCAGAGGGAGATCTGTACATAGCGGGCAATCCAGTGCGTTATGCCTCCTGAAAACGGCGGCAGTATGGCCAGGGCGAACACATATGGGGCAAGGAGCAGGCATATTAGCAGGTAGACATTGCACAGGATCTGCTGTCCATACATGAGCAGCTTCATTACCAGCATGAGCAGGCCGGAGACCACGGTCTCCACTCCAGCGTGCAGACTGGTCTGGCCCTGTCCCAGCATAAAAATAGTGCAGGACTTGATGTAGCCGTAGAGCCTTTTCCACAGCGGATCATCCTCCTTCGGCAGATTGTCCACCATGTCCCCTGCGATTGCCGCCTGTGACAGTTCGCTCTGCCTGGACATGAGCTCTGACCATTTTTCCGTGAACTCCGTGAAGTCAAGCTCCACATAGGCGGCCATGTCTCGCGTGAAAATGCCCGTGACCTGTGAGATGGCATTCCCTACCAGGTCGAACTGGGTCACGCACAGCAGGATCACCACCGGCCTCAGCAGTGTCCACATCGAGAGGCCCTGGCCCTCCACATAGGTGCTGAAGGTCCTGATCACGGACCACGCGGTGCAGCACGCCGCCAGTATGGATGCGACGGACACCATATCAGAGAACAGCTCCTGGAACTCCTGCGACTGTCTCACGGCCGGCACGACCGACCATATATCCGATGAAAGCAGCATTGTCATAAAATGATACTGTCAAATTTTAAACACTTCCACCAGTACCTGCAGAAGCACCGCCCCTGCAAAAATTCCTGCCCCGATCCTGATGAACACGTGTGCGCTTATATGCCCTTCAACATTACCCCTTACATACCTTGCATAGCCGGCGAGGAGCAGGCCCAGGCCGGCCAGGATGAGGATGCGTGAGACAATCCCCACAATGGTGCCAGCGGCGGCTTCCCTGGTTCCGTACCCCTCCAGGGACTTCACATACCTGTCCGGCACGAGCTGGGCGGAAAGAGCCCGGTCCAGCTCCCCCAAAGCCTTGGCCCTCGCTATCTGCTCGTACCTGGCGAAGACGGACCTGTAGTAGGCGTCCATCTCTTCTCCTATCTTGTCGATCTCCCTGACTGTTTCATCAGCCATCCTCAGCTTGTCCCCTTTCGTGAGGCCGGCCTTCGATGCGATTTTCTTCAGGAAGTCCACTGTGTAATTGAGTTGCCGGAGATATATGGAAAGGAAGGCCGAATAATCCGTGACATCCCCCAGGTCGAGCTCCCTCATAGTGGTCAGCGACTTTGAGTAGTCGACCATCCTGTCGGTCAGGTCTATATACATGCGCCCAACCCTTTCAAGCTGACCGAGATCTTCGAGCACCCCTACGGCCTTCCCGAAGACGCTCTCGTCATCGAGGAAGAAACTGAGGGCGTCGTGCAACCCTGTCAACTCGTCCGTAATATGGAGCAGGGTGCCGAGCTGATCCAAAGAGGCGTCCATCGCCTGGGCAGCGTTAGTGATTGAAGTCGCGATGTGCACCGGGTCCTGGGTTATCATCTGGGCTCCGGCCCGGTACACCGGCAGCAGGGTGGCAAGCGATATGCACAGCAGTCTGAACGCACTGTTCATGACTGTCCTCCCGCCATCTCCCGGACGGCCCTGATGATGCTTGATTTCTGTCTCGCGAGGTCGAGGAGCGGCCTTTTCTTTATCTTGTCGCTCTCGTATATGAGGGCCTCTTCCTCCGATACCTCTGTCGCATATACTCCGGTGCGCCTGCCTCCGAGGGATATGTAGACCTCCTTGTACCTGTGTCCCGGGCTTATCGACCTGTTCATTGACATTATGAGTCCTGTCTCCTTTGCATCTATCCCGAGAAGTCCGGCCACCTGCCCGAAATTGCCACGGTTCCCGCTCTGGTCGAGAAGGATTTTTACAGAGCTGTTCTGCAGTATCGTGTCCCTGATGACTGGCGATGACAGGATGTCGCTCATCTGCTGGGTGACGACAACGGATGAGGTGCGGAACTTGCGCGCGGTCTTCCACAGGCCTGACAGGTAGGGGGCCATCGTCTCGTTGGCGATAGCCTTCCATGCCTCCTCTATCACCATCACCTTGAACTCCCCGGATCTTCTCATCTTCTGGTCGAAGGCGTTCATTATGCACAAAATGCATACGGAATAGAAGGTCCTGTCTTCCACCCCGGCCAGCTTGTCAACTTCGAACACCGTGAAGCGGCTGGTGAAATAGTCTTTCGGGCAGCGGTCATTCAGCAGGAAGCCGAAGGCGCCTGCGGAACTGTATGCCTGCATCGCAAGGCAGAATGCCTCCATGTCAAGCCTTCCGGGCGAGACATTTATGCCCCCGCATACGTATCTGCCTTCGGACATCTCCTTCCGTACCTCTGTCGACATGTACATGTAATAGTCATCGAACACAGGCGCATTGCTGTCGTTCTGGACGCGCAGTACGAAATCCGCGACGGTCTGCCTCACTATCTGCACAAGGGCAGAGTCCCACCCTCCGATGGGTTTCCATATTGCCTGGAGAAAGGACATGAAGAAATTGACCCCGTTGCAGTCCTGCCTCAGGTTGCCGGAGGCATCCGTCCATTCCCTGCAGCCGGTGAACGGATTGAAGCTGAATGGGTTTGACTCGTCCCATGAATTGTATATGCCGTCGGCGCCTCCGCTCTCCTCGTTTATCAGCATGCAGAGGCCCTCATAGGAGTCCCCTACATCTATTATGAATATGTGCTCCCCGGCATCATACAGGTTGCGGAGCAGGGAATTTGTGAAGAAGGACTTCCCTGTCCCTGACCCTCCGAGTATAAAGGCGTTGTAGTTGTCTGTGTAGCCCATTTCCCGTGCCCGAGCCTGGATGTCAAGTGTGACAGGGATGTTTCGTGTCCTGTCGCACACCTTGAAGCGGCCGCCCGGTATCCCGTCGTCGAATGTCTCGTACTGGCCGAGGCACAGGGCGCAGTCAAGTTCGGCCAGCATCATGTTGTCCATCCCTATCTCGCAGCCTGCTCCCGGGATGCCGGCATACCACATGACAGGGGTGTCGTACCTGTTCTGGGATGCGCTTATTCCTGCCGATGACAATGCCGAGCTGATCATTGAGCGCACATTGTTCTCATCCCCCGCATGTCGCCCCCATGCCAGGATATTGAGATGGGTGTAGACGTCCTTTGTCCCGTTGCGGTGTATGCCGTCCATGTGCATCGATATCTCCTCCGCATTTACCCTGTTCTCCGAGATGTTCCCCATGCTTTCCATCCTGCGCCTTCTCCTGTCGAGTTCCTGCAGGACGGTGTCCTGCGGCACCATCAGGAGGTACTGGTTGATAATATGGTCACACTCGAGGAAGATTCCGAGCCTGGAGGCGTAGGATGTGGCCATCCCATCCTGCTCTGTATAGGAGGCGACCTCTGAAGGCAGGTCCCTGGACTCCGACACGGAGAACGCCATCATGGTCCTGTCGTATACCTTCACGCTGTCTCCGGAAAGGGTCACGTCCGAGAATAGCGGGGCCTCCCCGCCGAGCATCATGTAGGACTGCACGATCCCGGAACTCGACCCGTCCCCGACATAGTCCTGACTTGTAAGCCTTCGCAGTGATATATTGCCGCAGGAGTTGATGACTGACGCGGCTTCCTCTGCCTTTGCCCCGAACTCCTTGAGCATGTGCCCGGACGGCAGTCCGGACCTGAAGCTGAAGCCGAAGATCCCGCAGGAGGAGTTCGGCCTCAGCGCGGACCTCCCCGATGCGAATGTCACGAACAGACGCTGGGTGTGGGTCAAGTATGCCCTTCCTGAAAAGTGTCTGGCATATGACTTCCCGAGGAAGCCATTCCCGGTGTCATCCATGTATTCCCTTCCAAGATATATGTCCTGCCTGTGAACCAGAGTCCATGGCGGCAGAATCCTCAGAGCCGATGAAAATGATGCCAGCATGTCATCGTAGTCCTGCCCTGCCAACGAATGGACGGCGGGCAGGGACACCTCCCATCCTACGGTTACATCCCCGCGTCTGGATATCACCATGTCGTCAACTATCCCTGCAAGCGGGAATATCTTCTTGAGATGCTCAGCGGATGCCCTCATTTCCATAGTGTGCCATTCCTGAATCTGCAAATCATATCCAAATCTGAGGATGAGACCCTTATGCATGACGGCAGCCGCCTGGATGCTATATACCGGGCCAGCTCCCTCTCCGTCATCCTTGACTGCAGCCGCACCACCGCATACGCATCGGTGATGAACAGTGCAGCGAATATCACAACTCCGACATATCCAGCCACCATGCGTCCGGCCAGCAGCCCGGCCGTGACAGCGACCGCTACTCCAGCAAGGAAATATCCCGTGAACCGGCCCCTGAAGACAAAGAAGACCGCCGGACGGTCAAGGGCCTTGTGGACAGGTCTTCTCATATCAGGAGGGCCGCCTTTATTATCTGGAACAGGATGACGACAATCACAAGGCCGCCGCCTATCTTCACGAGGGAGTCGTTTGTCTGCTGTTCGCCTTTATTGTACCTGAACCATTGCCATGCGAGCATGACGATGCCGACGAGGCCGATTATTATCGACACGATGTTCGCTATGGAGTTGCTCGAGCTCTTGAGGGTCGACTCCACGCTTGACAGAAAGGAGTCGCTGCTTATCATCTGCGCATAAGCGGCACCCTGGGACAGGAAAAGCAGCACCGGAAGGACAGTACGTCCCGGCTTTTGTAACCGTTTCATAGAATTCATCATAAATTGTCCTTGCCGAGTGCCTTGCTGCCGTCCCCCGTCATGGGGGTCCGTTGTCCGGTGATCCCTTCGTCATGGGCGTCCCCGTCGTATCCTGCGAATGAATAACCTAAAGCCGAGAGCCTTTCCATGATGTCATGTTTCCGTTCCTCATCCACATCCGGGTCTGACAGTTCATCCATCGGGTCCGGCATGTCAATGTCATCATAGAGCGGGTCGTATGGAGCCGGAAGCTCCGCGCATGGATTGTCCTCGGTGTATTCATGCCGGGCAGAAAAAGGCACCGCCTTCTGTACCTTCACAACGGAGACCACGTCCCCGCATTTATTCCCCTTCCCCCTTTTGCCCGCGGACAGGATCATGAGCGCACCGGCTCCCAGCAGGAGAAAGATAACGATGATAACTGTCATCTGAACCATATCCCTTATTCATATTAATTTTCCGGCAAAGGTATGGATTTTTATTGTTTGTTACAATATTTTATAATTAATGTTATAATATTTTATATATAAAAATTGTCCTGCAGATAAATTAAAAATAAGTTTGATACAATATCTATTGAACTGAAATTCAACCGCAAAGGTATAATCAGGCAAGGACTGCGGCAAGGACACCCCGCAGAAAAAAGGACACCGCGCCGCGGCATCGTTTTTCTGCACCCCTGCCTCCGTTCCTGCCTGATCCCATGTGGGGCGGTGAAATTTCAGTTCAACAGCACTGTATGCTGATCCTGCGGAATCATGGTGCGGTGCACAAAGAAACAGGTATAATGAGCAGATATTATTTTTTCAGGACAGTCACAGTGGACGGGAAAGACAGGCTCCGCCCATTGGACGGGCAGACCGATGGTGAAGGCTCCCCGATACACAAGGAGCTAAATACTCAGGCCAACAAGAAAATGCGGGATTCATATCCTGTGGGGACAATCTTCGGAAGCACGATGTGCGAATTGAGGACAAAGACCCAGACCGCCTTTTATGCCGCGGGGGACATATACCCTGTCTCGGTTCCGGAAATCGAGCTGCTTTCCCCGTCTCACCGCCCGTCGCCGGAGATGGCGGCGGCGTATGTGCAGTTCTCGGCGGAGCAGAAGGCCAGTGAACTGCGGAAGGCTTCCGGGGCCGGCGACAGGAGCAGGAATGCCCCCTCTCTTCTGTCGTCCCTCAAGGCCGACTCCAGATACGCCTGCCCGACTATAGAGGAAGACGGTTTTTTCATAGCGGAAAAGGACTGGTATCTACTTCTCAGGAATGTCATGACCGGGACGAATACAATGCTCATCGGGCCGTCCGGAACCGGAAAGACAGAACTGGTGATGCTTGCCTGCAGCAAGTTGGGAATCAGATGCTCGGTCTATGACATGGGATCCATGTACGACCCGATATCCGGGCTGCTCGGCGTCCACAGACTGAAGGCCGGCGGCGTATCCGAATTCGACTACGCGAAGTTCACAAAGGACATACAGCAGCCCGGTGTTGTCCTGCTCGACGAGCTGTCAAGGGCTCCGGCCATGACGAATAACCTGCTGTTCCCGTGCCTTGACAGCAGGAGGAGCCTGCCTGTGGAGATGGCCGGAGGTGATGATGTCAGGTCAATAGATGTGCATCCGGACTGCGCTTTCATAGCTACCGCCAATGTGGGAACCGAATACACCGGCACGACAAGCCTTGACAGGGCCCTTGTCGGGAGGTTCTTCCCTATAGAGCTCGACTATATGGCGGAACCGGATGAAGTCATGATGCTGATAGCCAGATGCGGGCTTGAGACTGATGATGCCAGGAATATCGCATCGGTAGCCGGAAGCATAA
This sequence comes from Candidatus Cryptobacteroides avicola, assembly GCA_017695115.1. GTDB lineage: Bacteria > Bacteroidota > Bacteroidia > Bacteroidales > UBA932 > Cryptobacteroides > Cryptobacteroides avicola. Next base: position 32,933 of record JADILV010000011.1, read on the forward strand.
GGAACCTCTACAGGAAGGGGGAGCTGAGCAGCACCGTCTCCACGAGGGAGACTATTTCGGCAGGAAGGCTTGTCGCCGACGGCTGGACTGCACTTGAAGCCCTTGAAGCCGTTTTCCTCCCTCTTTTTGAAGGCTCCAGGACAGACGGAGAGAAATCAATAGTAAGCAAGATATTCATGACAAGGTAATTAAAAATAAATTGATATGGGAACCATCTATATGAACGTAATTCACTGTAGTTCCGCTAAAATCAGTACACAAATGCTTAAAGAAGACAAATCATTGCACATCAGAGTCCCGTCATATGAACTTCACAACGAGTATGCATGCCTCATGATATACAGGAATGGGGTCTGGAGAAATAAGAAATAAGTGACAGACTTTTCACAATAATAATTTGCTAAATTTGTATTTTTGGACAAAGTAACGAACAGTCATATCAGATATGGAAAAGTTATATCCGGTAGGGATACAGAATTTCGAGAGTCTCCGCAGGGACGGTTATTTTTATGTGGACAAGACAGCCAGGATATATGAACTGGCAAGGACAGGCCGCTACTATTTTCTAAGTCGTCCTCGTAGGTTCGGGAAGAGCCTTCTGATCAGCACACTTGAGGCGTATTTCCAGGGGAAGAAGAATCTTTTCGGGGGACTGGCCATGGAAGGACTGGAGAAGGAATGGAAACAGTATCCTATCCTTCATCTGGACCTGAATGCCCGGAAATACGACTCGGCTGAATCACTTGATCAGGAGCTGGACAAACATCTTGAGCAGTGGGAGAAGCTCTATGGCAGCGATTACTCTGACAGGGCCCCGGAAGAAAGGTTTTACCATATTATACGTATGGCGTATGAGCAGACAGGCGAGCGAGTCGTGATATTGGTGGACGAATACGACAAGCCCATGCTCCAGACAATCAATAATCCGGAGCTCCAGGACAAGTACCGCAATACGCTCAAGCCATTCTATGGAGTGATGAAGTCAATGGACGGATATATCAAGTTCGCGTTTCTGACCGGGGTAACGAAGTTCGGGAAGGTGAGCGTGTTCAGTGACCTGAACAATCTCGAGGACATTTCCAGAGACGAGGCGTATTATGACATCTGCGGGATAAGCGAGCAAGAACTTATGGACAATTTCAGCGACGACATACAGACTCTTGCCTCTGCCAACGGGCAGACTTTCGAGCAGGCCTGCAATCAGCTGAAGGCCGACTATGACGGGTACCATTTCTACCCCGGCAGCCCGGGAGTATATAATCCTTTCAGTCTGTTCAACACTTTCAAGAAAAAACAGTATGGACGTTACTGGTTCGAGACAGGGACCCCCACCTACCTGGTTGAACTGCTAAAGAAGCACAAGTACGACCTTTACAGGATGGCCCACGAGAAGACAACATCCGATGTCCTTGACAGCATCGACGCGTCCTCGACGAATCCTATTCCGGTCATATATCAGAGCGGCTACCTTACCATCAAGGGCTATATCCCCGAGCCCCGTATATATGAGCTCGGGTTCCCGAACAGGGAGGTGGAAGAAGGGTTCCTGAAGTTCCTCCTTCCGTATTACACTCCGTTGCAGGAGACGGAGAGCGGTTTTGCGATCTGGGACTTCATTTCCGATGTAAAATCCGGCGACATCGACGGGTTCATGGAGCGCCTGCAGTCATTCCTGGCGGACTGCCCGTACGAGATGGCGAAGGACATCGAGCTGCACTACCAGAACGTGCTGTTCATCGTGTTCCGTCTTGCAGGGCTGTACACGAAGGTGGAATATCACACTTCCCGCGGCAGGATAGACCTGGTCCTTCAGACCGACAGCTATGTGTATGTGATGGAGTTCAAGCTGGACGG
>JADILV010000012.1 GCA_017695115.1 Candidatus Cryptobacteroides avicola
GGGCGGCATCGGCTCCCGAGAAGGGAAGGGGCCCGCTTGCGGGAAGGACCGCCGGCGGGCATGAACCGGCCGCGCGGAGCACTCAGAACAGTTTCCACACTAAAGTAACTCCGGCGTTGACCGGGCCGATCCAGTGCTTCGTCCCGTTGCCGCTGCGCACCCGCACTCCGTCTATCACATCGTATTTCTCCGTATCGGCGTTCAGGTAGCCCAGTCCCAGGGTGAAATCAAGTGCCAGTGCCTTATTCAGCCGCAGCTGGTAGCCTCCGGTGATGCCGCCGCCCAGTAGGTCGCCCTGCCTGCCCGTGCCAGAGAACTTGTAGTTGAACTGTCCGGCCTTGAACATGGCTCCGACATACCAGGCTTTCTTCTCACCCAGATACCAGCGCACCTCCGGAGCCACTTCCCAGAGAGCATAGCGGCGGGCGTTGTCATTCCATGTCCACGAGGTCCACGAGCCGTTCACCATGATGCCCACGGACGGGCTGATGCGCCACTCTATCCCCAAGTCGGGCGTAAGTGTGGCCCAGCGCAGCAGGTTCGCTCGCAGGGAGAGGGTGTATCTGTCCGCATCTTCGGCTTTCCCGGCAGTCTGCCTGTCCCGGAGCCGGCCGTCATACACGGAAGCGGACACGGCGCTCCCGTCCGCACCGGAAGCATTCCAGTCCAGACCGTAGTAGCGTGCTATCCACCCAGGGTCGAAAGCGGTGATGGGATGATGGTTGATTGTAGTGTCGGGGCGCTCCTGCGCCGTGGCAGAATGACCCGGAAACAGGGTCAGAATGAAAGAGAGGACTGCCGTACGCAGTACGGTATGCCTATAGCATCGGAACGATTCCCCCCCCCAGGTGCTATTGTCCAGGAACCGGAGGGACAGTTTTTTCGTAGTCGGTCGATTCATCGTCTGATATTGTATGTATCGGAAACCGCAAAGTTATTTCTCCACTCATTGATTTCCAAATATTTTAACGGATAATCCGTTAAAAAACAGTGAAAGCGTAACGGCAGATTCCTCCACCCCGGACTTCGTCATCCGGTCGGAATGACAAACAAGCGGCATTAATGCGTGCGTAGATATTCGTTGGCCTTTGCCAGTGCAGGAATTATGTGAGGGAATATATAATCGGTCCCGATCTCCCCGTCAAGGCCGAACTTATGCAATGTGGCCAGTACCTGGGGATTCACCCCGGAAAGAATGACACGGATACCGCGCTTTTCGGTACGCCGGAAAAAGTTGCGCAGGTTCCTGATGCCCGTAGAATCCATGAACGACACCTTTCTCATACGGATGATACGGACCTTCACTCCGGTCTTCCGGCCTTCCTCCAGTTCTTCCAGACGGCTTGCGAGACCGAAAAAGAACGGGCCGTTGATTTCGTAGACCTCGACGCCGGCAGGAATGTCAAGATGCTCGGTATCGTCCAACTGGGCAATCTCGTCGCTCTCCGTAGCCGCTATATGGTCATCGTCAAGCACTTCGATGGAAGAAGTCTCCATGACACGCTTGACAAACAGCACCACAGCCAACAGCACGCCCACCTCGATAGCCACGGTGAGATCCACAAGCACCGTCAGGAAAAACGTGATGAGGAGCACGGCCACATCCGCCCTGTCAGCCTTCAGAAGATAGCGGAAAGTGCGCCATTCGCTCATATTGTAGGCCACCACTACCAGTATGGCGGCAAGGCATGACAGAGGTATATATACCGCATACGGCATCAGGAAAAGGTATATAAGCAGCAGGACCACGGCATGGATGATACCGGTGACCGGGGATTTTCCGCCGTTGTTGATGCTTGCCATTGTCCTGGCAAGGGCACCTGTCGCAGGGATACCGCCGAACATCGGGGTGACGATGTTGGCTATGCCCTGGCCTATAAGTTCAGTATTGGAATCATGCCTGTGTCCTGTGACACCGTCAGCCACCATAGCGGCGAGAAGCGACTCCACCGCACACAGTACGGCTATCGTAAATGCCGGAGAGACAAGCCCTTTGATGGTCTCGTAATCAAAATGCGGAGCGACCGGTCTGGGCATCGGAAGTCCGGCAGCCAGCTCCGGGAACTTGGAGCCGATGGTGGCAAGCTCCACTCCGGCGAACCGGCTCAGCAGCAGAGATGCTACAGTCCCCAATATCAGGGCAATCAGCGACCCGGGGACCTTCTTGCTGAATTTGCCCCAGAATATTATGACCAGCAGGCAGCACACGCTCATGGCCGTCTCGGCGATGTCCGCCGACCCGATATTCTTTATATAGCATATCCATTCGGGGATGAACCCGGACGGCACCTCGACGTCCAGACCGAGGAAATCCTTCACCTGGGTGGAAAATATGGTCAAGGCTATACCGCTCGTGAACCCGACCACTATCGGATACGGTATGAACCTGAAAATCGCCCCCATACGGCACAGGCCCATCACCACCAGGATGACACCCGCCATGATAGTGGCGATGACAAGGCCCTGGATACCGTACTGGGCCACAATACCGGACACTATCACGATGAACGCTCCCGTAGGCCCTCCGATAAGATATCTCGAGCCGCCGAATACCGATACCAGAAAACCGGCCACTATGGCAGTAATGAGTCCCTGCTGCGGAGTCACTCCGCTGGCTATACCGAATGCGATGGCAAGCGGAAGGGCTATGATTCCCACAATCACTCCTGCCGCCAGATCCGATGCAAATGCCGATGAACTGTACCTTCCTTTCCTGAACAGACTGAAAAATTTAGGTCTGAATGTCTTCCCAAGATCAAACTCCATATTGCGCTTTTTTCAAAAATGGCGCAAATATAAAACAATAACGCTATATTTGGGGCGGAAATCTGACATATTGATCAAAAACCTATAAAAAACATACACTGATGAGGAAAGAGATACATTTCGTTTCGGCGGACGAAGCAGTCAAGGCGGTGAAATCGGGAGACCACGTGCATCTGAGCAGCGTTGCCAGTGCGCCCAAGGTACTCATTGAAGCCCTGTGCAGAAGAGGCGAAGCCGGAGAACTGGAAAATGTAAAGATACACCATCTCCATACTGAAGGCCAGGCACCTTACGCCGATCCGAAGTTTGACGGAATCTTTTTCCACCAGGGATTCTTCATAGGCTCGAACGTAAGGAAAAGCGTCCAGAGCGGATATTCGGACTACATACCCGTGCTGCTGAGCGAAACGCAGAAACTGTACAGATGCGGAGCCCTGCCGTGCGATGTCGCGATGATACAGGTATGCCCTCCCGACAAGCACGGATTCGTATCCCTGGGGACATCGGTGGATGCCACGCTTGCCGCGATAGAATGTGCCAAGACCGTCATCGCCGTCGTCAACAGATATGTTCCGCGTGCCTGGGGCCAGGCCATCATCCCGATGGACATGATCAACATTTTCGTGGAGGACAACACTCCCCTGCTGCCGGCAGAATTCCATGCCCCCAACGAGATCGAAGAAGCCATCGGCAGGAACTGCGCGGAACTGATAGAGGACGGAGCCTGTCTGCAGATGGGGATAGGAGCCATACCGAATGCCGTACTGGAGCAGCTTGAAGGCCACAAAGACCTCGGAATCCATACCGAAATGTTTGCGGACGGGGTCCTGAAGCTGGTCGAAAAAGGAGTGATAAACGGGGCCAGGAAAGGAATAGACAAAGGGAAGATGGTCTCCACGTTCGTCATGGGCTCCCCGCAGTGCTATGAATTCCTGGATGACAACCCGATGGTCGCCATGATGGACGTCGGCTATACGAACAACCCGTTCAACATAGCGCAGAACCCGAAGACCACAGCCATCAACTCCGCCCTCCAGGTCGATCTGACCGGACAGGTATGCGCCGACTCGCTCGGCACGAAATTCTACTCGGGTGCAGGCGGCCAGGTGGACTTTATCTACGGGGCATCGCTCTCCATGGGTGGGAAAGCTATCATCGCCATGCCGTCATGTACGAAAAACGGTGAAAGCAAAATCGCCCCAACACTCCTGAACGGAGCGGGAGTCGTGACTTCACGCGCCCACATACACTATCTCGTGACCGAGTACGGGGCCGTCGACCTTTACGGGAAATCCCTTCAGGAAAGGGCGAAACTCATCATCAGCGTCGCACATCCGGACCACAGGGAAACTCTGGACAGGGCGGCTTTCGAGCGCTTCGGCCCGCATTACCACAATTTCAGCATATAGCGTCCGGCACCAGACTTAATTGATTTTTAAATTTTTAAATTTCAATATTCCTTTTTTTTGAGTATCTTTGCAATGTTATTTGTGTGTAGGTAATTTAAACCCTAAAAAACAACGATGCTCAAGAAATTTATGGCAGCCGCTCTGCTATTTTTTTGCGTGCACACTGCCAATGCCCAATTCGTGAAAGTCTCCGTAGGTATACGGGGAGAAGGAGTCGCAACGCTGACAGGAACAGAAGTAATGCCGAAAACGGGCGTCCAGCTCGGCGGCGGAGGAGGAATCTTCACCGGGTTGAAATTCGGCAAGGTCCTGGGACTCCAGGTAGAAGGGCTGTATACATACCATACGGCCGGCTACAATTTCAGTTCTGACGGATCATCATCCACTGTTCCCATTTCCACCACCCACACATACATCGACATTCCTATATGTCTCCAGCTCTGGCTTGGAAAAGGATTCGCCTTTGAAGGAGGGTACCAGCAGTCCATCGCCCTGTCCGGGACAATCAACATAGACGGAGACACGGCACCCGACAACGGCATCCTTGACTATGGAAGCGTAGTCACGGGAATGATCATCAACATGGGAAAGGCGGCCTTTCTCAATTTCCGCTTCACCAAAGCGTTGGGATACAGTTATGTCATGACCACCGAGCCGAGCAAGAACATGACGGTTCAGGTAGGGCTCGGATTCCGCCTGTTCAACAGCAGGCAGAAAGTTTTCAAGAAATAAGGAGGACTGACCATGGCAAGAACATTCAAGAATACATTTATCTGTTTCGGAGCGGTTGCGGTTGCCGCCCTTTCATTGTGCCGGTGCACGCATCCTTTCGAGGAGGGGATGACCGGATCATTCCCGTCATCGGGTTCCGATGACGAATTCGAACTGTTGACCGGAGGCTACATATCGGTACCTGCCACAGGAAGCCGGGAAGAACGCACAAAGACCATTGAAATCAGAACCGGTTCCGGTATCCTCACCGACGTTGAATACCTCATCGGCAGCTCCGGCTGGATATCAATCACCGACAAGGAGACAAACAGCTCTACCAAACGCGCCACCGTCACCTTTACAGCATCTGAAAACACATCTTCGGACCCGAGAAGTGCAGACATCATCATATCTTCGGCATTCGGAGGGAACTCGGTTTCCGTCCATGTCACCCAGAGCGGGAACGGGGAATACCCGGATGAAGAAGAAACATATTACGGAGACCTCTACCTGATGACCCAGGAAGATGTGGACAATTTCCGATATACCTGTATCGAAGGCCAGATGATCATAGGCAATAACATTTACGGAGGCTACATGACCTCATACAACAGGCCGGATCTCTATTTCGACGGCAGCGACATCACAGACATCTCGAACCTCAGCAGGCTCACCAGCGTAACCGGAGGCATAATCATGGTCTCCAACACAAACCTTTATGATGCATGGCCTTTATGTAATGTATCCACTCCGTTCATAGAGTTCACGGACATGCCGTCCGATGCAGTCCGCACATACGCCGAAAACGGAGGCAACGTACCGGAACTTTACATCACATCCATCTCTGGAAATTTCTATGACATGTCGTTCGTCCGGAACATGTACAATCTGGAATATCTCATGCTGAGAGGCAACATGATAGACAATTTCAGCGGCATAGGGGATGCGACGAACCTGCAGCGTCTCGATCTTTATGAAAATGAGATTTCATATCTTGACGGCCTCGAAAGTTCATGGTCGCTCCGGGACATAGTGATTTCAGGTGACGGGCTGCTGCAGAACATCAACGTGCTTGCGGACATGTCAGAGCTGTCATCGGTATATCTTTCAAACCTGAATATTTCCGAAAGCCAGGTAAACTATATCCGGGCCGCCAACCCGGATCTTTCCATTTCGACAGAAAATCTGAACGGAAGTACATACCTTACGGCATCCGTTCCGGAAACCAACATGTCTTCAGCCATACTGCAGTTCGGCGTCTACAACATGTATGACTCCGACATTACGGAATACGGAGTCATCGTCCGCGAGGAATATGCAGGCTTCGATTTCCTGTCAAGACAGCCTGCAGAATGGCCCTTTGTAAACGGGCAGGAATATCAAGAAGAATATCAAGGACTTTCATCCAACAGCGGATACCGTTTCTGGTCCTATGCCATAGACACCAACGGCAGCATACACCTTTCGCCGGAATGCAGTTTCCGGACATCGGAGGAAGAACTCTATAGCTTCGACATAACACTCACGGCTCCGACATTTGACAATACCGGAGAGTATGTAAATGATTATCCGTACATGTACGGAAAGGAATTCAAGACAATAGACAATGCCTATATCACAGCGGAAGACATACAGCTGAACAGTACCGGAGAAGATACGTGGACTTTCACTACCGCTGCCGGAATAAAGAACCTGCTGTTCTCAAACAGACTCTCGGATTCCCATATATCGTGGGCATTTTCCGGAGATGAAAATGAAGTTTTTTGGAGTTACGACCAGAATGGGACTGAAGGCACAGGTGGTGATCTGCTTATTGCTGCCATGAGAACCGAAGTCAACGGAAACATGATTGAGTACAGAAACCTTATAAGACCGGTATCCAAGGTAGACATCGGGCTGAGAATAGACGGAAACTTCGATATCTCGAGGATCAGCAGAATAGAAGCAACCATGGATAACCTATATAGCGGATGCGCTATTTCAAGCCTTACAGAAGAAATGTCGCATTATGGAAATACGACAAATACATTTTCCGGTGAAGAATGGTCTGACCGGACTATTTTCGCCGCAACCGACCAATATATCTTCCCTAATGTAGATGGAACGTGCAGCAAAGTAGATTTCCGTGTATTAATGACAGACGGCAGTACGATAAACCTGCATGGAACGCTGAATGAGCCTCTTACCGCAAACAATGACTACGCAATCGGATTCTATGTAACATGGAACAGTTCTGACAGCACTTTCACTATCGATGAAATAGACGTCGTGGAGGATGTCATAGAATTTTAATTCACAACTTACTGAAGACTGAAGATGAAAAAAACTTGCTTCATATTATCACTTGCAGGAGTTGCCGCACTGGCGGCATGTTCTACACAGGAGCTGGAATCTCCGGCGAACCTGCAGAACGGGATGCTTATGGTCCGTCCGATAATGCCTGAAGTCGAAATCGAGACCAAGGCGGACCTGCCTACAATATACGCCTTCATTCCGGAGGAACTTAATGCCGGGACAGTCAATCCCGTGCTGCCGAAAATAAATTCCGGAAACACCTACTATTACAATCTTGAAGGGGTCGGGAGCGATGTGGTTTTCTCCAACCAGGACTTGTCTTACGCAGTCTCGCCACGGTATGACGAGAACGGATTCAGCCTCGTCAAGACCGACCAGTACAGTGCAGACCTGGGGACAGAACTGCTTTTCGGAGTCGCGACGGGTATCCAGACAGGAAACACCGAACCATACGAAGTGCGTCTCAACAGATTTTCATCTTCCGTACAGTTCAAGTTCATGGCATACGACACCGACGGCAACGAACTGCCTGCAGAGACTTTCCAGTATGCGGACGCCACACTCGGCGGATTTGCTACCGAACTGAGGTTCGGCTCCGACATCACGACCTCGGCACCAGCACCTTACGGCAATACTTCCATTGCAGAATCTGCAGCACTTCAGGACGGACAATGGCTCAGTACTCCGCGCAATGTCATCCCCGGAACGGAGCAGATGGACTATGACGTGAACATCACCCTGTCCGACGGCACATCCGGGAATTTCAAGGGGAACCTCGGCCGCACACTGGAGGCCAACCACAGCTATATCATAACGTTCCGGTTCAGACAGGCAAACGGATCATCATCATTCGAAATTGAAGAACCGGAAGTATATACCGAAACTTTTACAATTCCTGAAAAAAGCGAACTGTTCTCAGTAGAGAGCAATTACATCCTCGGCAAAGAGGCAGGCAGCAATATCCAGATTCCGGTTCAGCTGGAAATCCAGTACGACTGGGAATATGAACTTACTGAAGGAACCGGGTATTTTTCCGTAGAAAGGATAGGAAACAGCCTTTCTGTAACAACCCTGTCTGAGAATACAGACGAAACAAGAAACGGCATCATACGCCTCAGCACTGCAGCAGGCCATTATCATGAAATATACATTACCCAGATGAACGCCTCCAAGCAGATGATAACGTACACACCTGCAAACGGTTATCAGCACTATCTGGTAGTCTATGGTGAAAACCTGCAGATAGACAGAGGTTCCGGCTTCGAGGAGATGGTCTCAGGAGAGGGAATCAACCCGAGCGGAACAAACACGACTACCATTCAGGGAGACTGTATCACAGCGGTAAGGTCTACCGGCATCTGGGCCAGCTGCTCATTCTCAAACTGTGTATCACTTACTGACCTTGAAACAAGCTTAGAGGCCGGTTCTTTCGACGCATCTCCGCTTCCTGCATTGAGGCACCTTACATTGGACAATTCCACAATTTCGACATTGACATTCGCTGAAGGACAACAGATAGAGACTCTCTCATGCAGGGAATGCGGATCAATAGTGAACCTGAACCTCAACAGCATCTGCACTACATTGAAAGAGCTTGACTTGTACAGATGCTCATCGATAGAATCGGTAGAGATATATCCACAGTCATTCACCGAAGAAAGGCTTCTGGAAAAAGCCGAGTTCTCTTATTGCATCGCGATGCCAGGAATAAGCCTTATCAACTACACCAGGCTTGAGAATGTGGCTATGGATGGATGCTCTGCAATGGAATCCATCAACCTGAGCGGATGTACCGCACTTGTAAATTTAGGTATATCAAAAAACTCGGCTACATATATCAATCTTTCAAACTGTACGTCCCTGAAATATCTGTCGATAAATGATATGGAAGTAGACAATCTCATCTGCTCGGGATGCACAGCTCTGGAAAAGTTCATGCTGCCTTCATACTACAGTTCGACCATCACCACTTTCGACATGTCCGGACTGCCTGCTCTGCGGGAAATCTATCTGGCGGGAACTTTGAACTGCACATCATTCAATATCAGCAACTGTCCTCAGATAGAATCAATATCAGGAAATTCTGGTATATCCTGCAACAGCCTGGATATCAGCAATTGCCCGAAACTGAAAAGATTCAGCGCCGGCTACAGGACAACAGAAGGCCAGGTGCTGAACATGGAAGGAAGTACAGCATTGGAAGAAATCAGCTTGAGCTATTACAAAAGCCAGTATGACTTCAGCCAGTTCACGAACCTGCGTTCCCTCTATCTCTACAACTCAGCCATTACAGATATAAACCTGTCCGGCTGCGCATCTTTTGAAGAACTTACATACGACAGCGGCGAACTGGCAAGCATGAGTCTTCCAACAACACTGAAATCCCTGGATCTCAACTATATAACCATGTCAGACGGAATCAGTTTAAACTCCTATCCGTCACTCGTCTCCTTTTCTCTGGAAGATTGCGACAACATTCCGTATGTGGACCTGAACGGCTGCAGCGCACTCATATCATGCGGCATAACACGCAACGATGCGCTGACAAGTATCAATATATCGGGATGTTCCTCATTGACAGAGTGCGACGTGGAGTACAACAGCATTCTGCAGAGTCTGAACATGGACAACTGTTCATCATTAACCGGTTTCAGCCCAAATTCACTTCCGGAACTTAACTATATCAGTCTTGCCAACTGCAGCAGCCTGCTTGAATACAGTGTCACAGACTGCAAGATCACAAGTCTGGACTTCTCTACCTGTCCGCAGATAAACACGATAGACTGCCGGAACAACATGCTTGACGAAGCCGCGCTCAACTCCATGTTCACCTCTGTTCCTGACAGAAGTTCGAATGTAAGTACCGGAAAACTCTATATTTCAGGAAATCCGGGGGCGGAAACCTGCGATGAAAGCATAATATTCTCAAAGAACTGGTATTTCCCGAATAACTAACAGTCAATATGAAAATTATGAAATATTTAAAAACAATATTGATTTCCACAGCCGTCCTATTGACGGCATCCTGCCAGAAAGGTGAGGGCACAGGTCTGGCAGAAGAAGAAACGGTCAGTATCCGGGTCACCGCATCCTTGCCTGAGGTAAAATCAGAGATCGAGACGGAACTCGGAACAGATCAGATTTATCTGTACGCAATCGATGAAGCCGGTACATTTCTGTCGGTCTCCGACCCTGATTCTTATGCAGAGAATACCTACAATTATACTGTTCCGGCCGATACATACTTCATGGTGTTCAGCAACCTGTCAAGTCATAGCAGTGGAGATGACTGCATACTGTCTTTCAACGATGAAACCGATTTCAATCATTGCTCGGATGTTGTAACAGGTTCCTGCTTTACTTCCGAAATTGATGATAACGGGAGTATTACTGTCCGACTTGAACGTAAAGTTTCAAAACTTACTGCCGACGTAGTGATTTTAGACAATTCAGGAACTCCGGTCGACATACACGACTATATGATTTATGCCGGTATTGAAATATACGATGTATATGACCGCTATATATTCAATAATGACTTCTCTACAACGTATTCAGGAGAATTCGATACAGGCATGACAGGAACAGTGACATCAGACGGACAGATGACATACAAAGCAGCTGAAAATATTTCTTTCTATCCGACAATAGAAGGAAATAACGCTTCAATCAGACTATGGATGCAGTGCTACAACAACCAGTGGTACGATTTCAACACGACCCTCGGTTACCCGTTCGAGGCCAACAAGCACTACAAACTTACTATCAACGTGAGAATGGGTAAAGACGGTTTCGGATTCATCCTGGACGATGTCATCACAGAAGAAATAAATGTTGACTTAAACTGACAGTACATGAAAAAATATCTGATAATCACAGTTCCTCTTCTGCTCCTTGCAGTATCTTGCAGCCAAGACGAACCGGCTGCAGAGGGCAACGGCTATGACACGGTAAAAGTAACTCTTGATGCCTCTTTCTCTGATGCCATTGTCTCGGAGGCAGGCTCCAAGGCAAGTCTTGAAGAAATGGGAAATCCCGACATCTGGTGTTTCGCGTATGACAGAAACTCCGATGATCCATATACGCCTGTCGGGGGAAGCCCTATAAAGCAGGACAGCTTCAGCGGGAACCGGTACACTTTCACACTTCCCAAGCTTGACAACGGAATGTTTGCCTTTGCTGTCATCCCGGACGGTGTCAGCTGCAATGACATACTTGACAGTTACGCAAACCCCTGCCTGTATTTTACCGCGACCGATCCATACTCGGACAACATGGTATACTGCAGCGAGTTCACATACGAAAACACAAATACAGAATCTCCTGTAAGTTTCAACACAACACTTATACAGACATTCATAAAGTTCGAAATCGTTTTCGACTGCGAAAATTTCCCCGGACCCGTACAGGACTATCTGACGAATTGGGGGATGTATATCGGAGCATCCGGCAATGACTATTATTATGACGGGCTTCTCGACTTCAACTCGCTTGAACAGGTTGAGAACAGCGAAAATCCGTCCGGAAGATTCTCGTACAGATTTACATTCATGCCGGATAACGCGAACATAAAAGACATCAGCTCCTGCCTGAGATTGATACGTCTGACATTCAATACAGCAGACCTCGGAGTCTACTCAAGTTATGAAACACTCAGCAGCACATACAGCAAAAACAGGCAGATCACCATATCAATAGACTATAACGACATCAAGGAAAACTAATCATAATCAAACTCATAAGCCATGAATGCAAGAATCATCTTTTCAATGATTGCCGCAGCCGGAATGCTGCTTGCAACCACCGGTATGTCCGCACAGGAAGTCGCCACTAAAAAGGACTACAGGAAAATCGAGAAACACGAGAAATTCCTGAACAAGCAGGTCAAGGACAGAGCCATCAGGGACGCCAGGAAAGAGGCAAGAAAACTGGAGAAGCAGGGCTACAAGGCCCCTGTAGGCAAACTCCCTATCGACAAACAGCTTGAAAAGGCATGGCAGTGCCAGTACGAAATGGATTCCAACGGCTATCCGTTCTACTTCATCGCCACGGCACGAACCACCGGCTCCAACTATTCAGCAGCCCAGATGCAGGCAGTGAACCTCGCAAAACTCGACCTTGCAGGACAGATCCAGACAAGGGTAAACCAGCTGGTAGAGGCAAAAGTGGCAAATGACGAAATCAGCGCAGAAGAGGCTGTCTCCATCAACTCGTTTGTAAGCGCCAGCAAGAACGTGATTTCCAACACTCTCGGCAGGGTCCTCATCCTCGTTGAAATCTACAGGGTGAACGAGAACGGAAACAACGAAGTACAGGTGACCCTCGGCTACAACTCCAAACTCGCCACCCAGGAAGCCATCAAGGCCGTCCAGAAAAGCATGGGTGAAGAAGCCGGAGAGCTCATGGACGAACTTGACAGTCTTCTCGGAATAGAATAAAGCATACGGAAAATGAACTTGACTGCACACAGAATATTGATATGCGTCGTTTTCGCTGTCTTCTCCGGTGTCATCTGCGCCGGAGAGACAGTGAAAGTGAGGAACGCTACCGGGCGCTGGGAAGTCAGCGGGGATATCACCATGGCGGAAGCCGAAGAACGGGCGCTTAACGAGGCGAAGAAAGACGCCCTGAGAAAAGCCGGCGTCATGGAAAATGTCTGGTCCGTATTCGGACAGGTGACTTCCGAGAGCGGCAGCAAGTTCGAGGAAGCCTTCTCGTCCGTAAGCGTACTTGCCCTGAACGGACTGGTCAACATCACGGACAAAAAGACCGAGGATATCTGGGATCCGGTAGCTAAAAAACTGTTCAAGGTAGTGACTGTCAATGCGAATGTCTCCAAAAGCGACATACAGGAAGACAAGAGCTACATTATGGAAGTGACCGGCATAGAACCGGTCTATAAGGAATCCGAGCCGTTCTCCTGCTCGATAAAGGTACACGGAGCCGATTCCTATATCAGATTTTTCTGGTTCGGAGAAGACGGTGCGTCTATAATCTATCCGAACAGCTATGAACCGGACATGGTATTCAAGGCGGGACAGACATATTCATTCCCTCTGACGGACAGCGTGGAATTTTCCATGGAGAAAATCAACAAGTCCGCCGAGTACGAAAAAGTCAATATCATCATAGTCGCCACCAAGAAAGACTTTCCGTTCATCGGGGAGCCGGAATACCAGTCGATACTGACATGGATATTCAACCTGCCGGCAGACCAGAGAACGTTTTATTACAACATGACTTTAATCAGATAACGACATGAGAGTTCCAGGACTTATTTTACTGTTTTCTGTCCTCATCATGCAGAATGCCGCCGCAGAACCGGTCGACATCAAGTGGATCAGCGAGATAAGATGCGAGGAAGTGCGTCCTTACAGTGACGGGCTCAGCGCTTTCAGAATCGAAGGAAAATGGGGATACATGGATGCCTCAGGACAGGTCGCCATCACTCCCGAGTACGATGAATGCTACGACTTCATCGACGGCCGCGCAATAGTCCGCAAAGGAGCAAGATGGGGAATCATAGACAAGACCGGAAAATCTTCCACCGGATTTGTATACAGCAAGATGCACAACTTTTCCAACGGGCTTGCCTACGCAGAGGAAAATACCCTTCGCTTCTACGTATATCCTGACGGCAAACGCCAGAAGCTTTCAGAAAAGTTCGAATACGGCGATTACAATGAAGGCTATGCCCCTGTAATGAAAAAGAAGAACAAGAAATGGGGGTACATCAACAAAAAGGGAATCGTGACCATAGAGCCCGGCTTTGATTCCGTGTACAACTTCAGCAACAACATCGCTCTGGTCTATAAAAAGGGCAAACCATTCTATATCAACCACAAAGGGCGTAAGAAACATATAGATGGAATAGTCCAGCCGCAGCCGCTCGTATTCGTGAACGGCTATGCGAAGATCAAGGACTTCAGAGGAGTATCTTTCGTGGACAAGAATCTCAAGCATCTGAGGTACACCACAGCCGACGCCACTGACTTCAACACCGAGGGTGTCGCCGCCATTCTCATGAAAGACAATACGATGAGGTACATCAACCCGCAGGGACGCCCGATACTTCCGGTCGAATACGACAAGGTGGGGAATTTCAACGAAGGTCTTGCATGGGTGTCTTCCAACGGAAAATACGGATATATCGACAGGGACGGGGAACTGGTGATAGATACCCTGTTCACATCGGCGACCGATTTTTCTGACGGTATCGCATTCGTTTCCTACAACGGCCGGATGGGCAGCATAAAGGTGAAAGACGAAGCCGACGTAATCCCGCAGCTCCTGATCAGCAGCATATCAATCGATGATGCGAACAGCAACGGAAGAGTGGAAGCCGAAGAGAAGTTCACCATCGATGTCGAACTGAACAACCCTACCGGAGAAGACCTGCGCAATGTGAATGTGCAGTTCGCGGGACAGCAGGACCAGGCAGACTGGTTCAACTTCGGGGGACAGTCCGTATTCATTCCCGAGCTGCGTGCAAATTCCGACACCACAGTCACATTTGACGGTACGGCGGCACTCAGCCTCGTATCCGACAAGATCAACCTTGAATTCATGGGTATGGCAAGCAACATTATGGATCCTGTGAAGAACCAATATTCGTTCGATGCCCTCGGCATCAACGCCTGCAAGCCGGTTATCACCGGTTACTGGGTCTACAAGGACAACCACACCCCGATTCGGGCCGGAGACATGGCCAATCTCATGATTACCGTCAAGAATGACGGAAGCGACCTTGCAAAGGATGTCGAAATCGGGTTCAACTGGCCTGAGGGGATTTCAAGCGACGGGAATACCCTCAAGATTCCGGTACTGAAACCGGGAGAGACTACTGAAGTGACTTCAAGATTCCTCGTCGACTCCACTATGACAGATTCGCTCTCACGCAACGGTCTGACCGTAGTTGCCAGACTGTCGGAGTACACGCAGAAACACAAAGACATAAAATACCTTTCGTTCTTCACCGGAAGGATGAATGCAGAAGTGAATCTTGAGAACGGTGCTCCTGCAATGATGTACCAGTATGCTTCGGACAACAACTATCTGGCCCAGGCTACCCCGCAGGTATCTTCTCCTAAGATTACGGCCTCGTCAGCATCTACAGGCACACAGGAAATCACCAAGGAATCGGCAGACGTTTCAGAACTGCTTGCCGGCCTTGCCCCGGTGGTAGAGCCTGACCAGAACAAGTTCGCACTTGTCATAGGCAATGAGGACTACAATTCATTCAAACAGACCACCACTTATGAAGTAAATGTAGACTACGCCGAACGTGATGCCGATGCATTTGCAGCCTATGCTACCGACTATATGGGAGTACCGAAAGAAAACGTGATACTGCTCCACAATGCGACATACGCCCAGATGAACTTCAATATCAACAAGCTCATCATGATGAGCAAGACCAACCCGGGCAATGTAGAGCTTTATATCTTCTATGCAGGACACGGGCAGCACGATGTAGATTCGAAAGAGACTTACCTTATGCCGGTAGACGTGAGCATCTCGTCACCTACTGCGGGAATAAAGCTTGAAAAGCTGTATGCCGACCTCGGGACCAGCCAGGCCAAAAAGACATACGTCTTTATGGACGCCTGCTACAGCGGTGTCGGACGAGGCATAGTCATCAAGCCTAAAGAAGCCCTCATAAACGGGAATACGGTCGTATTCACCGCCACTTCTTCTACGCAAAGGTCCATGCCTTACAAGGAAAAGCAGCACGGCATGTTCACATACTTCCTGCTGAAAGCGCTCCGCGATTCAGGAGGGAAAGCCACTGTCGGGACCCTGTTCGAGGCTACCAGAAAAGATGTAGTGAAGAATTCCATCTGGATCAACAACTCCGAGCAAACCCCTGAACTCCTTACAGGAGAAGGGATCGAAACCGGATGGGAAGGATGGACACTGTAACCTTACAATATACGGAAACGATGAGGGTGAGTCAGATTTTTTGACTCACCCTCATCGTTATCAGATCAGCACAGACAGCTCCTGTGTACGCAATGATATCAGACGGTGCGACCTTGAACTGCAGGCCGCGGACTCCGGCGCTGATATAGATATACGGGTACTCTGTCGCGGACGAATGGAAAAAAGTAGGAAAATGCTTTTTCATTCCGACGGGAGAACACCCGCCGCGGATATAGCCGGTAACCGGCAGCAGCTCTTTCATCGGAATAAGGTCACATTTCTTGTTCCCCGAGACTTTCGCCGCCGCTTTCAGGTCTACTTCCGAATCTCCAGGCACAACGCAGACAAAATAACCTGACCTGTCACCGGACAGGACAAGTGTCTTGAATACCTGCTCTATAGGCTCCGACAGCTGACTGGCAATATGACCTGCCGCCAAATCGTTTTCATCCACTTCGTATGGGATGAGACTGTACTCTATTCCTGCCCTGTCAAGAAGACGGGCGGCATTGGTTTTCGCTATTTTTGTCATTTAAAATCCTATCTGGAAAAGAATGAAAAATGCACGTTGCCGTATTTTTTTTCTTTGACAAAGTGCGGGTGTCCAGTAAAACTGTATGTATCAGGATGTTCCAGAATGAAATATCCGCCTGGATGAAGAATGTCCCTGGCGAGTACGGCATCCGGCAGACCGGCAAGTCCTTCCAATGCATACGGAGGATCGGCAAAAACGATATCTGCCTTGACCGTGCATATATCCAGAAAATCGAACACGTTGTGTCGGACAACCTTAATACAACGGTCCAGCCCGAGGGCCTTCACCTGTGATCTGATGAACGTGGCATTGGCCGGAGCCATTTCCACGCAGTAGACTTCCGATGCCCCTCTGGAAGCGAACTCAATCGATATTGCACCGGTCCCCCCGAAAAGGTCCAGAACGGCAAGACCTTCGAATTCATACTCGTTGTCCAGAACATTGAACAGCCCTTCCCTTGCGAAATCCGTTGTAGGTCTGGCGCTGTATCCGGCAGGAGGCGTAATGTTCCTGCCCTTAAGCCTTCCACCTATTATCCTCATGCTATATCTGCTCTACTGAAGAAAAATATCTGTACAGAGACATTTCCTGCTGCCCGGCAAGAGGTGTCCTGAAAAATACCGACGATACCTCAGGATTAAGCTGCAGCTTCTTTAAGGTGCGGAAAATAAAATACTCTGCAGTCGTAAAATCCTGGGCGGCGAAACTGTTGCACAGAAGAAGCGTTCTGCCTTGTGCGACTGTAAGATAAAGCCTGCCGTCAGCATAGGAGGCCACAATCTTGTTGTACTCGTCTATCCTCGACAGGTCCTGAAGCATGTAGAACTGCTCCGGCAGCACCGCACTCCTGTATCCGTCGGTCCTGAGGACAGTGTCGGATATCACTTTCGAGAGGGTCTCGCCTATGGAAGTGGAATAGACCATCACGGCACCGAAATCCGGCACCCTGACAGAATCTACAGTATCACCGTCGGAAAGTGTCACGATATCCGAAAGAAGCCGCCTGATGTCCGAACTGTCGAAAAAATGCTCGGGGAAAAGCCCTACCTTGGGAGTAAACAATGAAATATCGACCCTGTCATACCTCTTCTGGAACTCCGGCGTCGTGAATACCTTGTCCGTACTGAGCCACCCGGAAAAGGCAGTGGAACCGTCACGGTATGACACTTTAAAAGAATATCCACTCAAGGCAACTTGAATGGATATTCTATCTGTCTGTTTTACGGTATTTTCTGAAGAGACCATTACTCCCAGTTACCGGCATTGTTGTTCGGGGCGGTGATGCTTCCTACCTGAAGCCCTTCGTAGCGTCCCCTGTCTCTCATATCAGCGTCAAGGTTAATCCTCAACTGGTTGTCAAGCCCTTTCAGAAGAGACCTGTAAGGCATGCACGCTTCGAACAGAGGAACGTTCACTCCGGAAACTTTCTTTATGTCTGAACGCATGATGATGGAATCGCCGCTGAACGGAATGAAAGCGAGGGAGTCAATGCTGAATCCGCTCCTGCTATGGAAAAGCGTATCCTTTACCGGGATGTCGTTCTCAATCGAGAAAACGAGTTTCTCGCCTTTTTCATAGAGGGCAAGCATATCCTCAGGCTTGATGCGCGGATTACGTCTTTTCAAGGCGTTCGTGTTGGCTACAGCCACCGAGTCATCCTTGGAACCGATCTGCATCACCACTTTGATGTTTCCGGTATTATAGAAAAGTTTCAAAGAATCGAATGTAGGAGAAAAGTGTCCGTATTCACTCTTGAATGCCACCTGAAGGTCGCGGATATCCTTGAGTCTCTGAATCCCGACAGCTTCACGCTCGCTCTGAGCCTTGGTGAATCTCATAGGTGCCATAACGCTATCTACCACAAGGTAAGCAAGCCAGATAATGAGAAGAGGCAGCACTAGATAAGTGCAAAGTTTTTTAAGTATGTTCATCGGTTTATAGTATTTTATTTATTTTCAATAACGCCGGGTCAGGAATATTCCGCCCCCAAATCCCGGACAAAGTTAGAAATTTGATTTATGATATGCAATATAATTTTTAAATTTGCAGTCGAATTTTTTGCATGCAATGGACATTATCAGCCAATCCGACATATCGAAGCTCGAGCGTTTCATCGAAGATGCGCAAAAGATAGCGATAACGGCACACATGCGGCCTGACGGGGACGCCGTAGGAAGCTGTGCCGCACTTTTCCATTGTCTTGGGGACATGGGCAAGGATGCCGTCATCGTGCTTCCCGATGCAAGTCCGGATTATCTCGGGTTCATCACCGAAGCCGTCGGCAGCAGGCACCTGACCGACTTTGAAAGCGACGGGCAGGGGGCACGGGATGCCCTGGCGGGTTGCGACCTTATCTTCTGTCTCGACTACAACGCTTTCCACCGTACCGGGAAAATGGAACAGGCACTTTCAGGACACCATGCCGTGAAAATACTTGTCGACCACCATCTGAATCCGGCAAGGGAGTGCTTCGACCTCGTGTTTTCGGAGACGGAGGTTTCCTCGACAGCGGAATACCTGTACAATATACTGCTCATGACATCCAGATACGGACACGATGCCGGAAAACTGCCGGAGCAGGCTGCTACGGCACTCATGACCGGCATGACTACCGACACGAACAATTTCGCCAATTCAGTCTTTCCTTCGACTCTCCGCATGGCCTCATCGCTGCTGGAAGCCGGAGTGGACAGGGACTTTATCATAAGCCGTCTCTACAACGAATACAGCGAAGGCCGGATCAGGCTCATGGGAGAGCTCCTGTCAAAAAGGCTGGAAATCACCCCGGACGGAGTGGCCTACATGATACTGGACAGGAAGACCATTGAAAAATACGGACTTAAAGAAGGCGATACGGAAGGATTCGTGAACATACCGCTGGGCATAGGACGTGTAAAGATCAGCTGTTTCTTCAAGGAGGACGAAGACAGGATCAGGGTCTCGCTAAGATCGAAAAGAGGGATTTCAGCCAACAGGTGCGCGGCCCTCTATTTCAACGGAGGAGGGCATGAGCAGGCAGCAGGCGGCAGGCTGGCCGTTCCGGAGGACATCGGTTCCATCGGAGAAGTGGCCGCATACGCAGAAAAGGTCATGCATGAATTCATGGTCAGACAAGCAGAATAGTAATCATTATGTACAAAAACGTAAAAAAGATATTGGCATCAGGACTGGTACTGGTACTGGCACTGTCGTGTTCGAAACAGAACCTGAAGACCGCATGGTCCACGCAGGAAGACAGGATCGACAGTTTCATCCAGTCCATTTCCACGGAAGCCGACCCGGACAATCCGGATGCACTGTACGCGCATGAAGTGGTATATAACGGCGGGTCGAACCGCGTCGTGCTGCGCGAAGGCACCGGCGAAGCCCTGGCGGACGGAGGTACCGTATCCTTCTATTATACAGGATACGTATTCCAGGGGAGCATAAGCGCGGCCAACATATTCGCCACCAATGACATGCAGACGGCGCAGGAAAACAGTTGGGAAGTGACGGACGCCTCCTACGACATCAAGACAGTCACACTCGGAGGCGATGACGGACTTGTAACGGGCCTGCACAACGGTCTGAAAGGGGTGAAGTCCGGTGAAATCTGCTACATTCTCTTTTCCGGACAGTACGGCTTCGGGAAGAGACCGGTAGGGGCAATCCCGGGAAATTCGGCCCTTCTGTACTATATCCGGGTAGAAAGCGTATCGAATTAATCGGTTTTTGCGTATATTCGCAGGTTAATTTTTGCAAGATGAGAAGATTTTTCAAGATTACAGCGGCAGCCGGTGCTGTCTGTGCCATAATTTCAGGGTGTGCAAAGCAGGCCGGCACACCTACTAACGAAAACGAGAAACTGTATTTCGATGCCTGGCTTCAGATCCATTATCCGCAGCTGGAAAAGACCGGAGCGGGAATCTATATCATACCTGAATACGAAAAGACCGGGCAGGACAGCAAGACCGAACCCGTAGCCGATTCACAGTACGTATACGTTTCATACGTGGCAAGGAATCTTGACGGGACCATTACAAGCTATTCCGACGCCGAAACCGCCAGGCTTCTGGGAGAATATGACGAAAAATCATCAAGATATTACGGTCCTGCAATATGGACAAGACAGTCAGGATACCTGTATGCCGGAGTGAACGAGATGTTCGCCGGCCTGGGGAAAGGAGACTCTCGCAGGGCCATAATCCCGGGATGGCTCATGAGCTACAACTGGTACGGCTCTGAACAGGAATATATCAACAATGTGACTGGAACGAACGCCATTTACGACATAAAGGTCGTTGATCCGATAGACAACATAGAACAGTGGCAGATAGATTCCATAGGGACATTCCTGTCAGGGGCCTACGCAGACCATGACTTCGGATACCTCAACTCCTCGCTTGCAGGGAAACTCGGCAAGGACATCATGTCCGCCAAGGACTCTTCCGACATGTACGGATTCTACTATATCGAACTTGATCCAGGAGAGGAACTGGAACCGGTGGAATCGGACAAGGACGATGAGGACGAAGAAAGTGAAGATGACGGCTCCGATAAAGAATACGACTGGGAAAAATCCCATTTCTACACCACTTCAGGGTCAAACGACACCACCATATACATCAATTACGTCGGCAGGTTGCTGAACGGTAATGTATTCGATACCAATGTCGAACGAGTAGCGCAGGACAACGGTCTCAGCGGCGGCACTTACGAACCTGTCGCCATCCAGTGGGGAGACAGCTATTACGAACTGCAGATGGGAGACGAGAGCTCGAGTTCAAGCGTAATCCAGGGATTTGCCATGACCTTGTGGAGAATGCATCCGTTCGGAAAGGCAATCGGCATATTCTACTCCAATCTTGGATACGGCTACAGCGGAAGCGGGTCTTCAATCCCGGCATACTCGCCGCTGATGTTTGAAATAGAAATCGTTGAAAAACCCGAATGATCAGGAGCAGACAATGTCAGAAAAGATAGTTCCAACCGAATTAGGCACGGAAAATACCGGCAAGCTCCTTAAAAAATATGCCATCCCGGCGATTATAGCCATGACGGCTTCTTCGCTGTACAACATGATCGACAGCATCTTCATCGGTCACGGTGTAGGTGCCCTGGCCATTTCCGGACTGGCAATCACATTCCCTCTTATGAACCTTTCCGCCGCTTTCGGCACGCTTGTCGGTGTCGGCGCTTCGACAATGCTCTCTGTCCTGCTGGGACAGAAAAACTACGAAGCGGCAAACAAGGTACTCGGGAACGTCGCCTCGCTGAATGCCATCATCGGCATCCTGTTCATGGCCGTATCGCTGCTTTTCCTGGATCCCATACTGTATTTCTTCGGTGCAAGTGAAAACACGATATCGTACGCACGGGAATACATGCAGATAATCCTGGCCGGCAATGCGGTCACACACATGTACCTGGGACTGAACAACGCACTGAGGGCATCGGGCAACCCGAAACTTGCCATGAACCTCACTGTCATGACGGTAATCCTGAATGTCATCCTCGCTCCCCTGTTCATATTCTCGTTCAAATGGGGCATCCGCGGAGCCGCAGCCGCAACTGTAATAGCACAGGTTGTAGCCCTCGTAATCGTACTCAGGCATTTCAGCGACAGGACAAGGCTCCTGCACTTCGAAAAAGGGATATTCAGGCTTGACGTGAGAATCGCAAAAGACTCACTGGCCATCGGCGTAGCCCCGTTCCTGATGAACTCCGCAGCCTGCATCGTGACTCTTTTCATCAACCAGCAGCTGAAAAGATACGGAGGTGACCTTGCAATCGGAGCATACGGCATCGTCAACCGTATAAGCTTCATTTTCATAATGATAGTCATGGGACTCAATCAGGGCATGCAGCCTATAGCAGGATATAACTACGGAGCCAGGAAATATTCCAAGGTAAAGGAAGTGTTCTGGAAGACAGTCAAATATGCTACAATGGTTACCTGCCTCGGATTTCTCGTGGCCGAGATCTTCCCGAAAGCATCCGTATCGATATTCACCCATGACAGCCAGATGATAGAGATTGCGACCAAGGGACTCAGGCTTCTGGCGCTCGCCTTCCCGCTCATAGGGTTCCAGATGGTCTCTTCAAACCTTTTCCAGTGTCTGGGAATGGTAAACAAGGCCATACTGCTGTCTCTGTCCCGGCAGCTTCTCTTCCTCATCCCGTGCGTGTACCTGCTTCCCCTGCTGTTCGAGAACAAAGGGGTATGGATGAGCTTCCCGATATCGGATTTCGCCGCATTCATCATTTCTGCGGCATTATATGCAGGACTGGCAAGGAAATTAAGGAAACTCAATGACGGAGATGACCCTTCGGTATTGGGCAGCAGACTTTAGGAGGAAACACAATGGAAAAAAAGATCATCATAAATGTCGGTCGGCAGTTCGGAAGCGGCGGCCGGATAATAGCCCAGAAAATCGGAGACAAACTCGGAATCAAGGTATATGACAACGACTTGATTTCCAAGGCGGCGGAAGCGAGCGGGTTCAGCCGTTACCTTTTCAGGAAATCCGACGAGAAACGCAGTCTCTTTTCTTTCAATTCGTTCTTCAGCTCACAGGGTTTCGGCCAGGCGGAAAACTATGTAAACGACAACGAACTGTTCCGCATACAGAGCCAGGTAATCCGTGATATTGCAGCAAGCGAATCGGCCGTAATCATCGGAAGATGCGCGGACTACATTCTCCGCGACCTCGACTGCACCGTAGATGTATTCATCTGCGCCCCGAAGGATATAAGGAAAAAGACTGTCGCCGCAAGGATCGGCTCCACTCTGGAAAAGGCAGAAGAGGTAATGAACAGGACGGACCGCAAGAGAGAAACCTACTACAATTACTTCACTTTCGGGAACTGGGGCGTCGCTTCAAACTATGACCTGTGCGTGGACTCGTCCATTCTGGGGATAGACGGGACGGCTGACTTCATAATCGATTTTGCCAGGCGGGCAGGGAAATTAGGGCAGGATGAATAAAAAGATAATTACAGGAATATCAGTATTTGCCGCTGTAATTGTTTTTGCAGCAGTATCCACTGCAACACGCCATATCCACAGGCCGGGACCGGAAACCGTGGAGGAGAAGCCTGTCTGCCTTAACGATACTCTGACAAACGGCATGTCCGACATCGACACTCTGAAGGCAATGGACGCCTATATCGAAAAATTCCTTAAACAGTGGGAAATCAAAGGCGCGTCGCTGTCTGTCATGAGAAATGACTCCCTTGTCTATTCCAAAGGCTACGGATGGGCGGACCAGGAAGCAGGAGAACCTATGACACCGGGAAAAATCCTGAGAATGGCATCCGTATCCAAACTTATCACCGCTACCGGCATAATGATGCTCAAGGAAAGGGA
Organism: Candidatus Cryptobacteroides avicola; assembly: GCA_017695115.1. Classification (GTDB taxonomy): domain Bacteria; phylum Bacteroidota; class Bacteroidia; order Bacteroidales; family UBA932; genus Cryptobacteroides; species Cryptobacteroides avicola. The sequence continues at coordinate 23,987 of JADILV010000012.1, forward strand.
TCTCCTGACGCTGCAGGATAAAGTATTCGGTCCTGACGGTATTCTGAATGACTCCCTGTTCACAGCCTCCATCAGATACAAGACGATGTACAGCATAACCGTAGAACAGCTGCTCCGCCATCAGGGAGGCTTCACGAACAGCCGGGGCGATCCCATGTTCTCCACACGTGACATAATACGGCAGTTCAGGCTTGACGGACCTCCGGACCACAACACGCTCGTAAGCTGTGTCCTCAAACGCCCTTTGGGATACAGGCCCGGTTCGTGGCAGAGATACTCCAACTTCGGATATCTTCTTCTCTCGATGATCATCGAGAAAATCAGCGGCCAGGACTACGAGACTTTCATACAGGAAAATGTACTGCATCCGGCAGGATGCTATGACATGCATCTGGCCAACAACTACTATGAACAGAAATATCCGAACGAGGTACGGTACTACATGCATGCCGGTAGCGAAAAGGTACAGGAATACAATATGAGCGGACGGCTGGTGGAAAGGTGTTACGGAGGCAACGACATCCATGCCCTTTCAGGAGCCGGAGCCTGGTGCGGCTCTACGGCAGAGCTTTGCAGGTTCGTGGCAAGCATTGACGGAAGACCGGAAGTACCGGACATCCTGAGCTATCCGAGCATCTCCGAAATGACCGAATACTTCGATCCCCAGACCTATTCCTTAGGCTGGAATGACACCCGGCCTGACAAGGAATGGACACGCACCGGAACCCTTACAGGGACAAGTGCCCTTGTCAAATATTTTCCGGACGGAGAGTGCTGGATAATGATCACCAACACAAGTACATGGAGAGGCCCTGGATTTACCAAATATACAGAGCGGCTGTTTAAAAAATGCAGGGAGCTTTACAGCCCCCTGCTACCTCACAGAGACATGTTCGGATCATAGGTCCTGATTTCAGACCCGGCGCCCGGACGGGTCAATCGTCTTTCCGGGCCGACCAGAATTTTTTCAGTTCATAATATACGATATACATTGACAGTACAGCCGGAATCAGTATTTCCGCTATTGAATTTCTTCCGGTTTGAAAAATATGGTCAATAACCAGACCGGCGATATACACCAGCACAAGAAAGAAAGCTATCTTTCCTATAATCTTCAAAATCACGTATCCCAGACTCTTTTTATTCATAGTCCCAACTCTTGTTTTCGAATCAGACATAAATCTACAAATCAAATCTTCCATACTACCTCACAGAGACATGTTCGGGTCATAGGTCTTGATTTCAGACTCTCCCGACAATATGGAGTATCCGTTCTCGGCCAGGGACTCCAGTTCATTTTCTCCCGGATATACCACTACAGGGGCAAGGAAGTCCACGCGGGCAGTTATCGCAGCGGTTATCTTTTCGCTGTAGGCTATGCCGCCCGTAAGAATGATGGCATCCACCTTTCCGCAGACATCCACTGTAAGAGAAGCTATGTATTTCGCTATTCCGAGACAATATCCGTTCAGGAAAAGAGCCTCCCTTCCTTCCGGGTCAGCATCGGCCTTTGCCGCAATCTCACGGAAATCATTTGTCCCGAACCAGGCTACTGCCCCACCCTTGCCCACAAGACGCTTCTTTATCTCCTCTTTTGTGTATTTTCCGCTGAAGCACATCTCCACAAGAGGGAAACCTGGCAGAGATCCTGCCCTTTCAGCACTGATAGGTCCGTCTCCTCCGAGAGCGTCATTGGTATCTATGACATTCCCTCCCTTATGGAGCGTTACCGATGTGCCGCCTCCCATGTGGGCCACAATTATGGTCAGATCCTGATATTTTCTGCCAGTACTTCTTGCATACCGCCTGCACATAGCCCTCGAATTCAACGCATGGAACAGAGGCCTGCGGCTGAATTCAGGAAGTCCGTACACTTTTGCCTCCGGAATGACCTCGTCAGCCATGGGAGGATCCGGAATATACGCCTTGCAGACTCCGGAAATACCCTCCGACCGTCTTGCCGCATTGACTTCCCCGGCAAGATCATCGGCTATGAGTGCGCTGAGGTTGCACGCATGCACTCCTTCCTTCGCTTCGACCAGAGCAGCACGCATCACGGGCGTGACTTCGTAGATTCCGGTCTTTATCGGAGTAATGAGCCCGCCACGGGCCATGACGATATCTATGTCGCTTAGCGGAATCCTCCTTTCATAAAGGAACTCCGTGATGGCATCCTTCCTCATAAGGTCCTGATCCATCACAGAGTCGAATTTCGAAAGAGCCTCCACACTGTGCGCGAGGTTCTGCTCGAACAGTTTCGCGCCGTCTACGAAGTAGGCTATCTTGGTAGAAGTCGATCCCGTATTTATTGCTAAAACCCTTCCTGTCATACAAAGGCTATTTTGCAGACATAGCGGCGATTGCTATAGAGTTGAGCTTGGTATCTATGCTGTCGGCACGGCTTGAAAGCACACAAGGGACTTTCGCTCCGACCACCATACCGGCCTGCTTCACATCGGCAGCCAGCTTTGAGTTGGTCTTGTAGAATACATTGGCGGATTCGATGTTAGGGAACAGGAGACAGTCGGCGTCACCTGCTACCGGGCTGACGAGTTTCTTTATCTCGACAGATTCCTGATCTACAGCCACATCCAGAGCCAGAGGCCCGTCTGCGATACAGCCCTTGATCTGTCCCCGGTCAACCTTCTTCGCAAGGATTGCGGCCTCAACGCATGCAGGCATGCCTTCAAGCATCTGCTCGGTAGCTGCGATGAGAGCTACCTTAGGCATCTTGTTGCCGAGCGCGTGGGCTGTATTGACAAGATATCCCATTATGGCGACCTTCTGCTTCAGATCAGGAAGAGGGATTACAGCCATATCGCTGACCAGCAAAAGTTTATGATAGTTGGGATTTTCCAGGACCGCTACATGGCTGAGAACGGCTTTCGGAGGCAGAAGCCCCGTTTCCTTATTGAGGATGGCACGCATGAACTTGTCCGTACTGCAGAGACCTTTCATGAGGATGTCGCCCATACCCTGATTTACCATCGTGACAGCCTGGGTAACGGCAGGGAGTTCCGAAGGATTGTGGATAACGGTGAATTTATTGACATCGATGCCTTCTTTTTCACACTCCGACTTGATCATGTCTTCGTCGCCGACAAGAGTGGCATCTACAATCCCGAGATCCACCGCCTTGCTTGCGGCAGCTATTGTATGGCCGTCTACTGCCCAGGCGGCTATCATTCTCTTCTTTGCGCCTCTGTTTGCGAGCTCTGCAAAGATTTCTTCAAATTTCGTAAACATATTATGATACTATTAATCAAAAATCCTATTCATCCTCATTCATGACAATATGCATGGTGTCGCGTGCTATCACCAGTTCCTCGTTGGTCGTGATGACCGCTACCTTGACCTTCGAATCCGGAAGGGATATCAGCGTATCCTTGCCGGTAGCCACATTGGCTTCATAGTCGAATTTAAGTCCGAGATATGAAAGGTTCTCGCACACCCTGCGGCGGAGCCTGCTGTTGTTCTCGCCTATTCCTCCGGTGAATACGATCAGATCCACACCGTTCATCACGGCGGCGTATGCACCTATATATTTGGTAACGTCATATACGAGTTTCTTGAGGACGAGCTTGGCCTTTGGATCGCCTGCATTGGCGGCATCATTGAGGTCACGGGCATCCGATGAAATGCATGAAAGTCCGAGAAAACCGCTCTTCTTGTTCATTATCTTGCCCACTTCCTCGAATGTAAGCCCTTCCTTTTCCTGAAGGTAGGTCACGACATCAGGATCAATCGATCCGCACCTGGTCCCCATGATCACGCCCTCGAGAGGAGTAAAGCCCATGGAAGTGTCGATGGACTTTCCGTTGGCTACCGCAGTGATAGAGCTTCCGTTGCCAAGATGGCAGGTGATGATCTTGGAATTGTTGAGTTCAAGCCCGGTAAACCGTGCGCCTTTCTCTGAAACGAACTTGTGGCTTGTGCCATGGAAGCCGTACCTTCTGATACGGTATTTCTCGTAGTATTCATACGGAAGGGCATACATATAGGCGTATGCCGGCATTGTCTGATGGAAAGCAGTGTCGAACACAGCCACCTGCGGAACATCGGGAAGCGCTTCCGAAACCGCCCTGATACCCAGAAGGTTGGCCGGGTTGTGAAGCGGGGCTATGTCGCTACACCTGACTATCTGCTCTATGACTTTGTCATCGATAAGCTTGCTGCAGAAGAATTCTTCTCCGCCGTGTACCACACGGTGGCCGACGGCTTCAATGTCTTCAAGGGTCTCGAGCACCCCGTACTCCTTATCCAGCAATGCCTCCAGGACGACCTTTATACCGACCGTATGGTCCGCGATAGGCATTTCCTTGACGTATTTTTCCTTTCCTGCGGCCTGATGCTTTATGCAGCCCGTCTCCATACCGACCCTCTCGACAAGTCCTTTTGCAAGAAGATCGTAGACATCATCGTTCTTCATATCGAGAAGCTGGTACTTCAAAGAAGAGCTTCCACAGTTCAAAACCAGAATGATCATATAATGAAAGTTTTAAAATTTTCCCGGTAAAATATTTCAATACAAACGTACAAAGTTATAAAAATAATAACTATTTTCGCCAAAAATCAGAAGAATATGAAGGGTGAGGGGAAGGAACTGACTGATTTCGCTTTATTGTTCACCGCCGGAGCCGCAGCCGGGCTGTTCATGGCACCGGAGTACGGCCAGGCCCATACGGCGGCCGTCATATCTTTCTTCGCATCCGTATCCCTGGCGCTGTATCCTGCCTTAATCCTCAAGAAAACGAATCATGGGGAAATCCGTAATGACATATTGGTCCCATACATGCTCAGGGCCGCATTTTTCTGTACCGGGCTGTACTGCGCCTGCATTTCCGCGCTTTCCGAAGGCTTTACGGGCGACGCAGGAGGGCAATGGTTCCTGCAGGCGGCAGCAGGCCGTTCCGCCAGCCGTCTCAAGGCGATAATCGGCAGCATCCCTTTCAGGGACAGGGAAAGCAATGCGCTTATCCTCGCCCTTATCACAGGGGACAAGACAGAACTTCCGACGCAGATCAGCACATCGTTCCGCATCAGCGGAGCCTCCCATATCCTAGCTCTGTCAGGCATGCATCTCGGGGTAGTCTATATCATACTTTCCCGCGTGTTTTCCGTAATCGGCAACTCGCCGGCAGCAACAAGGGCACGCTCCGCCATGACAATAGCCGTAGCAGGATTCTATACCATGATGACAGGGGCAGGAGCATCAATAGTGCGTGCATTCCTTTTCATAACGCTCAACGAAACCGCCAGATGTACAGGAAGGAAGAGACTGCCTATGAACGTCTTCAGCGCTGCGCTTATAATCCAGGCGGCATTGTCTCCGGAGGTGCTGGGTTCGGTAAGTTTCCAGCTTTCGTATCTGGCCATGGCCGGAATCTATATACTGTACCCGAAAATGCAGAAATGGTACAAAGAACCGCAGGCAAAGAAGACAGGAAACCCTCTGTGGAGACAGATAAACAATGTCCGGCCGATGAAAAGACTGTGGGACATGGCCGCGATGTCGATTTCCTGCCAGATATTCACGGCTCCTGCAGCATGGTACTATTTCGGCACATTCCCGCCTTATTTTCTGATAACCAACCTTATAGCCGTACCACTTTCAACTGCCGCCATCAACCTTTCCATCCCCGTGATCATTCTCTGGCCGCTCGGGCTCTGTCCGGACATACTGATAGAAGCGGACAACGCCGTTATCCGTGCCATGTGCAAGTCCCTTGAAATAATCAGCGGACTGTAATGCCGTCCGAAGCCCACGTCTCCATCCGGTCACCGTCGCTGTAGATAAGATACCCTTCAATATCAGGTTCGGAACCGATGAATTCCTTTGCCGCTTCCACCCCGATGACCATACAATAGGTCGCAAGCGCATCCGCCAGTGCGGCATCCGGGGCAATGACGGTAGCGCTGAGAAGCGAATGTGACACAGGATAACCGGTACGCGGGTCGACGGTATGCGCATATTTCCTGCCGTCCTTCACATAGAATTTCCTGTAGTTGCCGGAAGTGACCACACCGCAGGGTTCGGGACCGGCTTCGATCGTACCCTGCAGGGCGGCTCCGGGGATATTGTTCCCGTCCTCGGGTCTGTCCACCCCTATGGACCAGGGCTTTCCTTCCGGATTCAGACCGCTGCAGAAAATCTCGCCGCCTATGTTCACCAGCATATCCTCCACGCCGAGCCCTTTCAGATAATCCGCGACAAGATCGCAGCTGTACCCCTGGGCCACGGCATTGTAATTGAGAGACGGCAACGGGCCTCGTACGTTTTCAAGCAGGAGAGCCTCCGGAGAGACCCTGCCGTCCTTTCCCGGCTCCATCCTGGGTTTGAGACGGTCCATTCCGCAGGACTCCACCGTTTCCGCGACTTCGGATGCAGAAGGCAGGGAATCGGTGGTAAAGCCGAACCCCCATATATCGAAAAGAGGTGCCGCCGCCACATCCACGGCCCCGTCCGTTTCCTTATAATATCCGTACGACTTGTTGTAGATATCCACGAAAATATTGTCGGGAACTACACTCTCTCCGGAATTGAACCTGCTCAGAAGGGACCCTTTGTTATAGCCGGAAACGGAATTGTCCACACAAAGAAGGACAGAATCGATTCCTGCCTTGATCTTCTCCGGACCGCATTTCCTTTCAACGGTCCCCATGTCAAGTTTTACGATATATGTACCGCCCTGGGCGTATCCGCTGATGGAAACATAACGGGCTTCTCCGGTGCATGCATATAAGGTCAGCAGGCCGGCAGCCACGACGGCGGCACGGCAGATATTTGCGAAAGAAACGTGAATTTTCATGGCATCACACAAGTATTTGGGCAAATATAGAGGATTTTCAACGAATTTTATGCATCTTTGCAAGAATGTATTTTTTAACAGGACGAAGCATATCAGAATGACGATGACAATCAGGAAAGCACATCTTGCATTGGCCGCAGCCATGGCTGCCTCAGCCTTGATCTCCTGCAAGAAAGACGAAGACACGACTACCCTCCCCTATCTTGACGGTACAGTAAGCGTAGATTTCGAACCGGCCCTGCCGGAATACATCCTTGCGAATGACGACACAGAATATACCATGACGCCTAAAGGGGCTTCCCATCCGGACGGTCTGGGAGTAGGCTACCAGTGGAAAGTCTCCCCATCGGAAAGCGACAGCTATACTGTAACAAAAGAAGAAGATGAGGACGGGGACGGAGCCTTCGCCTACAATTTCGCAGACTACAACAAGGATACGCTCAGGACCATCACTGTGACATGCCAGGCATTTGCCGACGGCTACTCCAGCCTGTCCGCATCATATTACGTCACGGTAGTGAACTACGGAGAGAAAGGCTCCATCCAGCGTGCCGGATATGATTTCAAGAACGGAAGTTCCGTAACGGACACCAGGGACGGCAACAAGTACCTTTGCTACGAAGCTCCGGACAATAAGACATGGATGCAGCAGAACCTCGCATACGCGGGGGCTTCCGGCGAAGACGCTATCGGCGCTCCGTACATGGACGCTGAAGCCATGTCCAATGTATTCGGGAGATTCTATACGTGGAACGAAGCGACAGGAGGCAATGCGGGTTCCGACGGAAGCGCCATACAGGGAATCTGCCCGGACGGATGGCATATACCTTCTGACGATGAATGGACAGAACTTGCGGAAGCTACAATGGCAAGCGTCCATACGTCCTGGAGAGACGGACTTGAAGAAGGGGAAACAGGTCTCAGGAACGGCGAGGACTGGTCAAGGGACGGATACAGGATCAGCAAGGAATTCATGGCCGGAGAAAAGCTCGATCCGTCAGTACCGGACACTGATGAAGACTATGACAGTGACATAAACTACGGGAAAGAAGCCAGAAGCGCCACTTTCAACACGGACACGGAACTCTGGCCGTATGTGAATGAAGTGGGCGACCCTACAAACAACAGCGGCATATCGGCCATACCGGCAGGCTATGCACGCAGGACAAACGGGCTGTGGAGCTACAACGGAGTATTCGAATACGCAATTTTCTGGACTTCATCCGTAGACGAAGCCACAGGAAAGGCTATCTGCCGTGTAATCAACAACGAAAGCCCTGTCGTCTATAAAGATGCACGCGACAAAGAGACCTTTGCCGCTTCCGTACGCTGTGTCAAAGATTAATGAAAACAATAATGAAAATATGAAAAAAAGTACTCTTATAACGGTGACTGCAATAGTCATCATAGTCCTTGCTCTGTTTTTCTGGGTCAAAAATTCCTATAACGGGCTTGTAAAGGCTGATGAACAGGTGAAGGCAGCATGGTCCCAGGTGGAAAATGTATATCAGCGCAGGGCTGACCTGATCCCGAATCTGGTCGCCACAGTGAAAGGTTATGCCGAACACGAGTCAGAAACGCTTGAAAGCGTGGTGGAGGCAAGATCCAAGGCCACACAGGTGAGCGTTGACCCGGAAAACCTGGACCCAGACAGGATAGCGGAATACCAGGCGGCACAGGGAGAGCTTTCACAGGCCCTCGGAAGACTGATCATGCTGCAGGAGAATTATCCTGACCTGAAAGCCAACCAGAACTTCAGGGATCTGCAGGCCCAGCTTGAAGGTACGGAGAACAGAATCGCTACCGAGCGGATGAAATTCAACGAAACCGCCAGAAGCTACAATACAATGGTAAGGAGCTTCCCGAAAAACATCTTCGCTTCGATGTTCGGATTCGAGGCCAAAGGCTATTTCGAAGCGTCAGAAGGGGCACAGACCGCACCTAAAGTGGAATTCTAGGATGAAAGCGAAAGACTTCCTCTCAGCGCAGCAGCAGGAAAGACTGGTTGTCGCAATCAAGGAGGCAGAGAAAAACACTTCCGGAGAAATCCGGATACATCTTGACGACACCTGCTCCGGTAACCCGATGAAAAGGGCCGGGCAGGTGTTCCATTTTCTGCGCATGGACAGGACCGCACTCAGGAACGGGGTACTCATATATCTGGCCTGCGAATCGAAGGTATTCGCCATCATCGGGGACAAGGGCATAAACGAAGCTGTACCGGAAGGGTTCTGGAATGACATAAAAGAGAGCATGACAGGGTACTTCAGAAAAGGGGAATTCACGGAAGGGCTTGAAAGCGCTGTCCTTGCCGTAGGTGAAAAACTCAAATCCTATTTCCCTTACAGCAAGGATGATGTCAACGAACAGCCTGACGACATATCATTCGGCGGGAACAACAAATAATCACTATTTCCATGCTCAAGACCGTAAAAAAACATATACTGACTGCAACTCTGCTGGTGCTGCCGGCCATATCATGCCTGGCCATACCGTCCAGGCCCTCCCCGCAAAGACTGGTGAATGATTTCGCCGGAATATTCACCCCGCAACAGGCCGGCCTGCTGGAAAGAGAGCTGGTGGCTTTTGATGATTCTACATCAAACCAGATAACTGTCGTGACCGTCAATGACCTTGAAGGGTATTCCGCATCCGAATATGCTACAAGAATAGGTCTTGACTGGAAAGTGGGCTCTGCAGAATTCGACAACGGTCTGGTCCTGCTTATAAAGCCAAAGACACCTGACTCAAACGGGCAGGTCGCCATAAGTGTAGGGTACGGGCTTGAAGGGGCCATACCGGATGCATACGCAAAACGCATAATCGAAAACGAACTTATCCCGCATTTCAAACAGGACGATTATTTCGGAGGTGCGGCGGCAGCCTGCGAAGTGCTGATGAAGCTGGCTTCGGGAGAGATTTCCGAACCGCGCAGCAGAGACGATGATGATGCAGGAGGCGTGCTTGCCTTTTTCATATTTCTGATATTTGTGATTATTGTAGCCGTGGTTGCAGCCAGATACGATAAATGGAACAACAACGGCCGCAGAGGCGGAGGCGGGAACTACCGCGACGGCAGCGATGTCATGGATGCGATAATCATCGGAAGCCTGCTCGGCAGTGGGCGCGGAGGACGTTCTTCATGGGGCGGCTCCAGCGGTGGATTCGGAGGTTTCGGTGGCGGATTCGGTGGCTTCGGAGGAGGTTCTTTCGGAGGAGGCGGAGCTTCCGGAAGCTGGTAGTTCAGGAAAACCCATAAAAAATATATGGCTTACCGCAAATCGGTTATTATCCAGTCCGGGCCGAGAGATTTTTCATCAAAAGAAAAACGGTCTGCATCACCTTTCGGGCCATATCTGAAGTCTGAAATCATGAAATCGGTTACGGTACCGTCCGCAGCAGCGATGGACGCGCCTATAAGGATATCGCTGTCCGGCTGGCCGGACCTGAAATAAAGCGTCACGCTCCTGAACTGCGGATACGACTTCGGGGTCAGGTCTACCTTTATGGCTTTCTCCCCGGAATACTCGGTACCGGACTGTGAAGACACCTCGAAAAAAGCTGTAAGACGACGCAGAAGTATCGCCGGATTGGCTGACAGATCTTCAGAATGACTGTCATAGGACTCTATCACCATCTCCTCCGCTTTCCTGTCCAGAGTCCATCGGGTCGTACCGTCACAATAGATTTCCATCCCGTTGACATCAAGTATAAATGCATCCCCCTGAAGGACAACATTCCCCTGGCCGGTCATGCTGACATTGCCGTTCAATGCCCTATACGTATAGGAGAAGGCGATTTCCGATGAATCAACCCTGTTTTCCAGCCTTTCAAGAGGATAGTACGGAACTGCAGCGCCGGCCATACCGTACCGGCTTCCCGACAGTAAGGCCATCACTGTCAGGGATACTGAAAATATCGTTTTCAGGTTCATGCCTTTATTTCATATAAGCCTTCAATATGTCATCCAGTTCGGCAAGGTCGCTTATAAGCACCTGACGAGGTTTGGAGCCTTCCTGCGGCCCGACTATTCCGGCAGCTTCGAGCTGGTCCATTACACGTCCGGCGCGGGCATAGCCCATACCCAGCTTGCGCTGCAAGGTAGAAGTGGAGCCTTGCTGATATGTGACTACCATCTTGGCTGCCTCTTCGAACATCGCATCAAGATTCTGCATGTCTACCATCTCACCGGCCCCGGCGTCACCGTTTTCAGACTGGAGTTCAGGCAGATAGTATGGAGTATTGCAGCAGGCATGGAAACCTGTCTGTTTTCCGATGAACTCCGTGACCCTGTTTATTTCCTCCATGTTTATCAGGGCGCACTGCACCCTCTCCATGTCCACACCTGCATAGTAGAGCATATCACCCTTTCCGATAAGCTTTTCTGCTCCGGGCTTGTCGAGGATGGTGGCGGAATCCACTCTGGTAACTACCCTGAAGGCTATACGTGTAGGGAAGTTGGTCTTGATAAGGCCGGTGATGACATCCACCGAAGGACGCTGGGTAGCTATTATTACATGGATACCGGCCGCACGGCCTTTCTGGGCAAGACGGATGATCGATGAAGTGATGCTCCGGGCCTGGCTTCTCGATTCGGCCCCCATGCCGCCTGACATGATAAGGTCGGCATACTCGTCTATTACTACCACAATATACGGAAGGAAATGGTGTCCTTCAGTAGGAAGAAGACGGCGGTCGGTATATTTCTCGTTATAGAGCTTGATGTTGTTGACCCCGGACTTGCTCAGGAGCAGATACCTCTCGTCCATCTCCAGACATAAGGAGCGGAGTATCTCGTCAGCCTGCTTGGGATGCTTTACGATGGCGTTGTCCTGCTCGTCGCTCTCGCTCGCTGCAGTAGGCATCACTGCCAGATAATGCTTCAGCAGCCTGGCGTATGAAGAGAACTCTACCATCTTCGGGTCTATGAAGACGAATTTCAGTTCCGACGGATGTTTTGCATAAAGAAGCGACGTGATTATGACATTCAGGCCCACGGACTTGCCCTGCTTTGTGGCTCCGGCGACCAGCAGATGCGGAGCGTCGGCCAGGTCGAATACCTTGACCTTCTGCATGATGGTATAGCCCAAGGCTATCGGCAGCTCTGCCTTGCTGTTCCGGAAAGTATCGTCATTCAGCATGGCCTTCAGCGGAACTATCGACGGCCTGTCATTTGCCACCTCTATACCCACGGAATCCGTAAGAATCACTACACGTACACCTTTGATCCTCAACGCTATGGCGATATCCTCCTCAAGATTCTTGATAGCCGACACCTTCACCCCCGGCGCAGGGACCACCTTGTACAGGGTGACAGTCGGACCTACGCAGGCAGAGACTTTCTCTACCTGGATCTTATAGTTCAGAAGAGTAGCGCGTATCTTGTTGTTATTACGCTCAAGTTCTTCCGGTGCTACTTCATAACGGCCTTCTTTATAGTCCTCCAGAAGATCAAGCGAAGGGAACTGATAATTTTCAAGCCCCTCTTTTGTATCGATACGGGGAAGCTCTTTGGTAACATCGGAAAATTCCGGTCCCTGTATCACTTCAAGAGAGTCTTCCGCCTTCATTTCGGCGACAGACATATCCTGAGCCGGCGGAAACTCCGGTTCCGCGGGAACAGTTCCAGTTTCATCCGGACCCGACAAAGAATCAAGGGCAGCAACGTCATCCGTCCATGTCTCCGGCGCAGAAGCCCCGAACCTCTCAGCCGCACTTGGCACCGGTTCTATATACATCTGATCTTCAGACACATCCTCCTGTCCATCGGAAACTTCACCGGCAGGAATCCCGTCTGAAGTCTCCGCCGGCTGCTCCCTCCTGTCACCGAGAGTAACCAGCCATCTTGAAAACCTTCCGCTCGCATAGAGCAGCCAAAGGACCACGAATACAGCCAGCACTACGGCAGTGACTATCTTCCCTATCATATTCACGAAGAAAGCCGAAATCTCGGCACCGCAGTCACCGCCCAGACCACCTCCGAACATGATGTCCGGTCCGGACAGGGATGAAATGAAAGAAAGGATAACGGACACAAGGAGAGCTCCGGAAACGGTTTCTACCAGTGTCTTCACCAACCCGACATCCCGCTTCCTGAAAAAGAGTCTTATGGAGACCGCGGCAAGCAGAATCACCATCGCGTAGCTTCCCAGGCCGAAGCAGCGTCCGACAAGGAAACGGCCCCATCTGTAGCCGAGCTTCCCTCCCATATTATGGGCCGAAACATCCTGTCCGAGCATATCCGGCTCTGACAGCAGGCTCTGGTCCGATTTCCATGTAAAAAGATAGGATGTGACGGACACGAACGTGAATACGGCCAATACTCCTACAAGCAGGCCTGTCACTTTCATCAGCCTTATACGTTTGTCTTCCGGCAGCCGGCTCCATTTTTCCTTGATTGAAAAACGGCCGGAAGAAGTCTTTTCCGGCGTGGACTGCCTGGAGGTCTTTGAAGCTTTATCCTGTGGTTTCCTGTGCATCAGCAGATTACTTTTCCGATGGGATTCAATGGATTGAATATGGCGAATCCGTATTGTTATTTGTTATTGCGCATGCGTGTACGCATACCGCCGTTCTTCTGGCGCTGGTTTCCGTTGCCGGACTTTACCGGATTGAGACTCGGCTTGGAGAAGACGGCATTGGAGGCTATCCTTGTAAGCTGAAGTCCCTCGGGGACTTTTATCCTGTAATCGGAAAGTTTCTCTATATCCTGGAAAATAGTACTGTCGGCAACGCTGTCCTTGTTCCAGATAAGATACTGCTGTCTCATGTATATGGCCAGAGAGCGGATCATGGCAGTCTTGACATCACCGTCAGGCTGTTCGGCGATAAGGTCTATGATACTCTCGATATTACGTCCGTAATGTGTGGCTTTGAGCGGCTTTCTTTTGACCGGAATCATCATGGGCCTGGCTGAAAGATGCTCCGGTTCAGGTGCAGGGTAAGGAGAATCCACGTCTATGTCAAATCCGGAAATGGCATGAAGATGGTCCCACAGTTTCTGCTCCCAGTTCTCCTGCTGGTGGACCTGTGTGTTCAGTGTCTCCATCACCTTGATTACAGCCCTTGCCTGTTCGTCCCTTTTTTCCTTTTCCGGCAAAGACTTGACGTACTCTATCATCTTCTGTACGTTGCGCCCGTACTCCGGCATGCGGAGCTTCCCGCGCTGCGTATTGTAGTCCAGACCTACATTCTCCATTTCCTTGTCCATAATTTACCTGTTCAAAATCTGTAACCTGCAAAGATAATAAATTATTTGCTGCACAAAACGACTTCATCGGTAAAGACATACCACAGGAATGCCGAGACGTCGCTGTAACCCATTCTTCTGTAGAGAGATGCATAGCGTGCCAACTGCCGTTCATAGCCCCGGTGCGGCTCTCCGAACTTGTAGTCCACGATAATCACGGAATCTCCGTCCGTCACCACTCTGTCCGGACGGAAGACACTGCCGTCAGTATCGATCAGCGACACTTCTGTAGCGACTTTTGCAGGATCCGGCGGGAACCAGTCTCGGGAAGATGCCGAGACAATCCTTTCCGACAGAAGCGAGAATGCCTCCTCTGCCTCCGCATTGTCAAGATCTCCGTCATACAGAGCCGCATCGACAGCCGGACGCAGGTCCTCGGGAACAATGACATGGGACAGAATATCATGAAGGACTATCCCTTTAAGCCTGTGCGACGCACTGACGCCTGCTTTTCCGTCGCCGGAAAAGAAATCAGCCGCATCAGCACTGAATTTCAGCCTTCCGCGCTCCCCTACAGAAACGGGACCGTATTCCGCCCCGGCAAAAATACCGTCATCAGGATTTCCGCCGTCCAGCGGCCATGAAGGATAACCTGACGGCATCGGAATACTGCCGTCCTCCTTGCGTTTTCCCTCCATCGGCATTATCTCTCCGAAAGAAAACCTCTGCGAACCGTCTTCAGCATCAGCCCTCAGCATCTTCACAGAGGCACTTCCGGTTCCGGACGGCACCCCGGCAGGAGACGCCGCCTGTTCAGCGAACCAATAGAAAATCTGCGAAAAATCAGAGAAAGACATTGCCCCGCCGGAAGACATCCTGGTCATAAAAGCCGCTGACGGAGCCTTGGAAATGACTACGATACCTTCGGAAGCCCTGGTCATGGCGACATACACCGTATTCAGATTGTCTACATACTGCAGCTTCAGTTCTTTCAGGTAGTCTTCATCGAAAAGCGTAGACAGGCTTCCGGACGACAGGCTGACGTCATACAGGCCTTCGGCTTTCCCTGCCATAGGCGTATCCTCCAGATCGGGGACGCACCAGTGGTTCCCTGCCTTGAAAAGAGTCACGTTTTCCGCATACGGAAATATGACATAGGGGAAATCAAGTCCTTTCGACTTATGGACAGTCATTATCCTCACCGCATCGGAAACCGAAGGCGAACTGATGCTCGGATCCGCATCGGCCCAGGCCCTGAGGAATCCGTGCAGGTCATTGCCGTCCGAAGCCGCATAATCCTGGACATAATCCATAAAGGACTGGACATAGAGCACTTCACTTTCAAAAGATACCGGATCGGCAGCCTTGACTTTGCGGATCAGGGTTTCGCACAGATCGGTGAGCGAGTGGAATTCATCAAGAAAACTTATGTCCAGGCTCGATGCCAGATAACTGCCGACCGTATCATCCGGATTGTCCGCATAAGAAAGCAGGGAAACCAGTCTCCGTACAGTCACGGACGACTTGACCTTCAGGGAATCATCCGTCAGTACATCCACTCCGTTGTCTATCAGATATGCCGCTATTTCCGCACCGGAAAGGTTGTTCCTCACCAATACGGCAATGTCACCCTTATGTATGCCTTTGGCCTCCAGTTCCTTTATGGTCTCCAGCACCTTCGCGTCCTCACGGTCCCTTTCACAGAATATGATATCCACCGAGCCCCGTTCCACTCCCGAACGGACTGCTTTCTGGGCGGCATCCGAATATATCGCCCCGATAGAACAGTCTTCTCCCGATTCCGGATCTGACGCGCTGTACTGGCTGTCAAGAATGGAGGAAACCGCAGGAAAGAAAACATTGTTGAACGCCACTATCCCTCCGAGACTCCTGTAATTGGTATCCAGTCCTGAATTGCGGCAGCGCCTGAATTCCTCCTGGAGTTCATGGTGGAAAAGATTCCAGTCGGAGCCGCGCCATCTGTAGATGCTCTGCTTGACGTCACCGACTATCAGGCTGTCGAAGTTCTGGGATTCGCTGTTCTGCAAGAGAGGGCGGAAGTTCTCCCATTGTATCCTGGAGGTATCCTGGAATTCATCCAGAAGGAAGTTCTCGAACCTCACTCCTGTCTTTTCATATATGAACGGGGCGTCGCTCCCGTCAATGATGTTCTTGAGAATTGTATTCGAATCGTCTATGCTCAGAACGTTCTTTTCCTTCATAAGGGCGTTGAATTCCTTGTAAAGTTCGCCGGCTATTCCCAGGCTGTAGAGCTGGCGGCGCAGTATCCAGGCGGTATTGTAAGTTTTGAACGGCATGCCGAAAAGCGACCGGAGTTCACTCAGAGGGGTCTCCAGGGCAGGATATACCAAAGGGAGCAGGTCTTTTGCCTTCGATTTTGCAAACCACTGCCCGTGGTCGGAAGATTTGGCAAGGAAACTTTCCGACGGAGAGACGATCTGTCCGCTTGCAGACACTTCCGAATAATCATACAGGACCTTCAGAAATCCCCTGTTCGACAGGCCGGGATCCACAGACGCGTTCCGCAGGACTTCCAGCGCAGCCTTCGCAGCCCGCCTGACCGACTCCGTAAAGTCCCTGATTACCTGCGAACAGACCTTCCTTATAGAGGAAAGGTACTCTTTGGAATATACCTTGTTTTCATCGATGCCGAGCTTTTCCACCATAGCCCTGTGCTCATCTGACTTGAGTCTCGCGGCCATTGAAACAAGCCCTTTTTCCAGACTGTAACGGCCTGCAGTCTCGATCTGTTCCATAACACTCTCCGTCAGCCAGTCAAGCATGGTCCTGTCCGACTCAGTAAGAGAATCAAGTACCCTGTCCACACTTTCCGCCACGAGGGAGTCCTTGTCGAGCTCCACCTGATACGAAGCGAACTGCCCTATTTCCCTGGAAAACGCTTTCAGGGTCTGCTGGAAAAACCTGTCGATGGTACTTACCGAAAACGCTCCATAGTCATGGAGTATGCTGCACAGGATGGCACCGGCGCAGTCGGAGAGCGACTTTAATGTTATCTTCTGCCCGGATTTTCCCGGCAATTCCTTTACCAGGTCATCATCGGGAATCCCGTCATGACAACCGTCGGGAAGACCCTCGACCATAAAGTATTTCAGATACCCGGACTTTTCCGGGGAGGAGGCAAGGACATACAGTTCTTTCAGGATGCGGCGCTTCATCTCGTCAGTGGCCTTGTTGGTAAATGTCACCGCCAGAATATGCCGGTAGGCATATCTGTCCTGTTTCTTGAACAGCAGCGTGATATATTTTCTCGCAAGGTTGAAGGTCTTGCCCGACCCTGCGGATGCCTTCATTATCTCGATCATGGCTTTTCCTTTTAAATCAGGTCATCTACCGCATATCGTCCTGAAATCACAATACGCACATACATTTTCGTCATCCGTGCGGCGGAACGGCACGGACATGTCCTCCATCTCGCATAGCAGCTTTTCAAGGCCTTCCATCATAAGAGAGTAGAACTGTTCCCCCATCCGGACGGACTGCGGGGCCTCTGCGAAAATCTTCACTGTTGAATACACAGAGTCCAAAATCTGCCGGCCTTTGTCCAACCCGTTCTTTCTCAAGAGCATATCATATACAAAAAGCTGGAAGGCTATCTTGGGTTTCCTGAAATACGGGCCGTCACCAAAAAGCATGTCCACCGTATTCTGTGCCCTTTCATCGGTTATTTCCATATCTTCAGGAAGGACCTTGCCGGTCTTGTAGTCCACTACGCGGATTTCATCACCGCCGAAACTGTCAAGCCTGTCAATATATCCTTTGAACCGGAAATTCCCCACTTCCGCCCTCAGTTTCATCTCCAGTCCTTCTATCCTGAAGGCATCCGTCCCCCTGCTCTCCATTGCCTCAAGGTCGCGTTCGAGGGTCTTGAGCACATATTTCACAATGACATCGCATACGACCAGATTCCTGCCAGTCACCTCTACATCCCTGAGCTGTTCCAGCATGAGCGCCCTGACCCTGGCCCTGATGTCCGTCCCGCGTTTCAACCACCCCTTTATATAATCCCCAGTCACCAGACCGGACGGTACCTGATACAAGTCCTGCATAACTCCGTGATATACGGTACCTATCATCGCCGCGTCCATAGATTCCGCCACCTCTTCCTCAGCGGAGAGCCCCCTGACAGCCGAATAATAGAATTTCGCCGGACATGCGATATAGTTCTGGACAGCCGTCGCCGAAAGGTCCATAGACCGGATGGCCTCCACATCACCTGCAGTCTTGGAAATCTCCGTCTCCACCGGTACCGATCTGGCCCTGGCATCAGCGGCATATCTCAGGAGCGGAACCCTGAAATGATATTCCAGCTGTTTTATATACCGGCTTTCCTCCCCTGTCTTCATACCCTCCGTCCTTGAGTCATACAGGATCCACACATTTTCGGCCCTGGTTATCATCCTGTAAAAATAATACGCCCACACCGCATCCTGGTATTCATAGGTCGGAAGGCCGAAACCTTTTCTAAGTTCAGGAGGGATAAATGAAGAACTGACGCTCTTTTTCGGGAACGTGCCCTCGTTGGCTGACATAAGTACAATATTCCTGAAGTCCAGCGCCCTTGTTTCCAACGGTCCCATAATCTGCAGGCCTTTCAGAGGCTCCCCGCGGAACGGGACGGACACAGTCCCGATCAGCTGCTCCAATATCCTTATATACGTCAACGGAAGTATTTCCAGAGAAAAGCCCCTGAGCCTGTTCACGCTCCGGTAATATTCCTTCGCGAACTCCAGTTCCACGGCCAGCGCGACATCTTCCGAAAGCCGGGGCGCAATGAAGCCGATAACCTCCAGCTGATACTTAGCCAATGATGCTATCTGCTCTTTATCAGCGGCTTTCTGATCTCTTACGACCGGCCTGAACACCAACTCGAACAGCGGGCATCCTTTCAGGTCCTGCTCAGGAATGTACAGTTTGGCCCCCTGTTTTATCTGACGGGCAAGGGCAGCGCCTTCCTCCCCCATTGCCTTGCGGAAAATACTGTTTGAAAAGAGCGCCCACACCTGCCTGTAATAGAAACACCACCCGTCCCCGCGTTTCTTCACATGGAGCAGCATGGACGATATTTCCGACATCATGCTGTAGAAGGAACTCTCGGTCATCGGATATCCCATTGTCACATTTATGTCTCCGATTTCCGGAGGAACGGTATTCAGAAGAGGCATAAGCAACGACTCGTCCGGAAGTATAATGGCGGAGTCTTCCGGAGCCCCGACAATATCCGGGACAAGTTTGACCTGGCCTATGGAAGACGGTACGCTTACCACCTTGAATGACGGCAGTCCCACTCCGTCCGGATCCGGGATGAAACTCTGCGGGAATTCCTTTACATTCCCGGCCATGAAGAATGAAGACTTGTTCCTGCTGTCCTGTATCATGTCTCCGGAATAGTCCCAGCAGAACTCTGCCGTCCCGCTGTCGCGCATCCTGCGCATAAGGACCTTTTCACATTCGTTCAGGGCATTCAGACCGACAAACACGTATCCGTATTGCTTGTGGAACACGCTGTCGAGTATATCCGTCACCGGTTCTTCCCGAAGTCTGTCCGCCAGGCCACGATAAATCATTCCTTCATACGCCAGGCCTCTTTCTTCCAATGATTTCCTGAAATCCCGATACAAGGGATAAAGTATATTCCATATCTGGAGGAAACGCTCTTTGACATTCGGGTTTTCAGACCCGATATCTACAGTCAGCTTCCCGCTGCGGTCATTGAAATGCCTTACGAAGTTTTCGATTGCGGTTCTCTGTGTATCGGACAGATATCCGAATGTGTCCTGCATGGCCTTGAAATCCGCCACATTGGCGTACAGCATGGACGGATCGGCCAGATACTTGTCGACATCATTGAAGTCGCCCAGAATGATATCCCCCCAGAAGATAAATTCGTCAAGACTCTCCGCCTTTGGATTCAAAGCCTTGTAACAAGCATAAAGTTCAAGCAGAAGCGTCACCCTGTCCGCACATCTGCCGCCATGCACTTTCTGGAAAAAATCATTGATGGTGAACATCTCCGGAGCCCTGACAGGCACGTCGGAATTCTCCGAGACCGTTTCGGAAAGGTATTTCCTGAAAAACACCATCGACCTGCGGTTCGGGAATATGAAACACAGGTCTCTGCCGTAAGGCTTTCTGTAATAATGCGATGCTACCTGCTTAAGAAAAGGGACCATATTCTAGAACGGGAAAAGTAACGGAAGGACCAGAATCATGACAACACCCATCATCAACTGCAACGGCAGACCGACTTTCACATAATCCATGAACGAATACTGCCCTGCCCTCATGACCAGCGCATTGGGCGGAGTGGAAAAAGGAGAGGCGAAGCACATGCTCGCGGCAACGGTGACGGCGAAAAGGAAAGATACCGGACTCACGCCGATCTGCATCGCACACTGCAGGGCGATAGGGGCCATAAGTACCGTTGTCACCGTATTGCTTATGAACATGGTCATAAGGGATGTCGTGAAATACACTCCTGCCAGCAGAGCCATAGGACCGTAAGAACCGAGACCTCCTGCCATCGTTTCCGAAATGAATGTGGAAATCCCTGTCTTCTCAAGTGCCAGGGACATCGGAAGCATGGCCGCAAAAAGCACTATCGTCTCCCAGTTTATGGTCTTGTACGCAGCTTCGACATTGCGGAAACACCCTGTAAGGACCATCATCATGCCGGCAATCATCACAGCCGTAACAGGGGCTACCGGGATGAAATCGAATACCATCATGGCTATCATCGCCACCATTATCACTGCGGCCACCGGAGCCTTGTAATCCAGAGTTACCTTCTGCGCCTCGGCCAGAGGCTGCCCGAGTACCACCCATTCGGTATCTTCCTTGCTCAGACGGGCGATATCCGGCCATGCCCCCTGTACCAGAAGGACATCACCGTCATGGATAACCGCCTCACCGAGATCATGCAGGATATAATCGTTCTTGCGTCTGATTCCGAGGACATTCACATTGAACTTATCTCTGAAACCGGCTTCCTTGACCGTCTGGTTGACTATCCTGGAAGAAGGCATCAGCAATATTTCCGCTATGCCTATATCATAGAAAGCAAGTGACCTGCCTTTGCGTGTCGTCATCTCCGAATCATGCTCGTCCAGCAGCTCCAGCTCCATGTCGCCGACAAATCTGTTGACAGACGCCATGTCACCCCTCACATAAAGGACATCACCTGTCCTTATGACCGTGTCTGCCGAAGCCAGTTTCTGTGTGACGGTCTTGAGAAACCTGTGCTGGGCAGATTCGATTCTCCTTATTTCCAACACGTTAAGCCTGTACACCTTACGTACGTCCATTTCGATTATGGTCTTTCCCACAGCTTTCGACCCGCTGACTGCACGAAGACGGAAAAGGTTGCTGGAAAGACCGTACTCTTTCGCCAGCTGGTGAAGGGATTTCCCGGATACCGTTTTTGTATCATCCGACTTCTCTTTCGACAGAAACCATTTCGTGAGAGGCAGCAGCACGAGAATCCCGACAGCAAGACAGATCAGTCCTACCGGAGTGAAGGAGAAGAATGACAAAGAACCGAAACCGGCTCCGGCAAGCGTGTCGTTGATGATAAGGTTCGGCGGAGTACCGATGAGGGTCATCATCCCGCCCATACTGCTTGCGAAAGCAAGGGGCATAAGCAGACGCCTGGAGTTGATTCCGGCATTGTTCGCCATGCTCACCACTATAGGCAGCATGAGGGCCACGGTACCGGTATTGCTGACAAAAGCCCCTATCGCACCTGTAACCAGCATCACCAGCAGGAAAAGCCTTATTTCGCTCGTTCCGGCCAGTTTCAGTATCCTGGAGCTTATCATCTTCGCCAGTCCGGTCTGGAAAATCGCCCCTCCTACCACGAAAAGACCGATCATCATGATGACCACATTGTTCGAAAAACCGGAAAGCGCCTCTTCCGGAGTGAGGACACCCGATATCATCAAAGCAAGAAGAGCGCAGAGCGCGACGATGTCGGAACGCACTTTCCCGGAAACGAAGAAAGCAGACGCCACGACAAGTATGATAAGCGTTATAACCATTGTCAGTCCGACGTATTTATTCTAATTTATAGGGAAGAAGCCCAGGCCCGGATCATGCAGCCATCGGCACATCCGAACAAAGATAACAATTCGCAGAGTTTTTTTCAACAGAAAATTTGACGAATCCGAAAAAACAGTTAACTTTGCAAAAGATTCAATTTTGAATAATTCAAAATTAGAACAGGAAAATTTACAACAATCAAAAGGAAAAGGAAATGAAAAAGAAATTCAGATGTCTCGTATGCGGATACGTATATGAAGGCGAGAACCCTCCGGCAGAGTGCCCGATATGCCATGCAAAAGCAGATAAATTCGTAGAAGTAACCGAGACAGAGGGAGTAAAGGCCTGGGCCGATGAACACAGGCTCGGAGTAGCAAAAGGTGTTGACCCTGAGATTCTCGAAGGACTCAAGGCCCATTTCAACGGCGAGTGCTCAGAGGTAGGAATGTACCTTGCAATGAGCCGCCAGGCAGACAGGGAGGGATATCCTGAAATAGCAGAGGCATTCAAAAGATATGCTTTCGAAGAGGCAGAGCATGCAGCGAAATTCGCCGAACTTCTCGGAGAAGTGGTATGGGATACAAAGACCAACCTTGAGAAGAGGATAGAGGCTGAGGGCGGTGCATGCGAAGACAAGCTCCGTATTGCAAAACTCGCAAAGGCACAGAATCTTGACGCCATCCACGACACTGTACATGAAATGGCCAAGGATGAAGCCCGTCACGGTGCAGGCTTCCAGGGTCTGTACAACCGCTATTTCAAGAAATAAAGATTTTCCAACTTAAAAAAAGACCGGGGCACCAGCTCCCGGTCTTTTTTTTTGTCCGCTCATCAAAGACTTCTATATTCCGAAAGGAATACCGGATATCAAAGCAGCTCTTCCAATTTTTCTTTGAACTCCTCTTTTGAGATCAGTCCGACATTCATCTGCGGTTCTCCTTCTGCCGGAATAAACAGTACTGAAGGAATGGACCTGATGCCGTATGCGGCCGAAAGGGCAGCCGCATTGTCAACATTGACCTTGTAGAATTTCACTTTACCGGCATATTCTCCGGCAAGTTCATCCATGACAGGAGCAAGTTTCCGGCACGGACCGCACCAGTCGGCATAGAAATCCACGACTGCCGGACCATCACCCAGATACTTCCAGTCCTGTGTGGTAAAGTCCTCGACGGAAGTCTTGTACTGCTCTTCCGTAAGTACTGTCACTTTGCCGGTATCATTGCCGGCGCATGCCGTCATGACGCCCAAGGCAAGAGCCGCGATTGCGGCAAATGTTCTTCTCAGTGTTTTCATTGTATGAGATTGTCTTGTTTATAATTCAGCGGAGAAACCCGTGACAAGGATATCCTTCACGACGGCTATTTTCATATCGAGAAGCTCCTGGGAAGACGCCTCGCAGATGAAACGGAGATAAGGTTCCGTATTGGAAGGCCTTATATTGAACCACCACTGTGGAAATTCCACTCTGTACCCGTCAAAATCCATATAGGCCGTAGCCTTTTCCTCTTTCATGAAGTGGTCTCTCACGGCATCCATTGCGCCTTGCTTGTCCTCTACCCGGAAATTGATTTCTCCGGAATTCCGGTACTTTTCTATACGGGCAATAAGCCGGCCGAGAGAGACACCGTTTTTCTTCATTTTGGCTATAACATTGAGTATCAATATGGAAGCCAGCAATCCGCTGTCCGAATAGAAAAAGTCCCTGAAATAGTAGTGACCGGCAAGTTCCCCGCCATAGACCCCGTCGATTTCACGGAGTTTTCTGGCTGCGAATGCCCTGCCCACTTTCCATGTCTCCATCTCAGCCCCCATAGGAGCGAGATACTCGCCTACGGCTTTAGAGCTTCTTATATCCTGAAGGACCTTGCCTTTCTCTCCCTTTTCTTCCAGGAACCAGTGCCCCAGAACGGCAATCATAAGGTCCGGCGATATGAACCTGCCGTTATCGTCCACGAACATGACCCTGTCGGCATCCCCGTCATATATCACCCCCACATCGGCTCCCTTGCTGAGGACGAGTTCTTTGAGATCCGCGACATTGGCAGGAATGAGAGGGTTCGGTTCATGGTTGGGGAAACGTCCGTCCATCGTATCATATATATAGGCCGGCGAATCCCCGAATATCTCCTTTACGTAAAGTGAAGCCATACCGTTGGAGATATCCATGGCGATTTTCAGGTCCGAGTAGTCACGTTTGAACTTCAGCAGAAAGCCGAGGTACGCCTTGTGCACGTCCATCTGGTGAACGGCCCCTTTCTTCTCAGACACAGGACATGCCCTTCCAGCGTCTATCCAGTCGCGTATCTGCCCCAGACCGTTGTCAAGTCCGACCGGAAGCGCGTTTTCGCGGGAGACTTTCATGCCATTGTACTGCGCAGGATTATGGGAAGCCGTTATCTGCACGGAAGCCCTGAAACCATAGGACGCAGTGGCAAAATAGACCATAGGCGTCGTACTGAGCCCCAGATCATAGACGTCGGCCCCTGCATCCGTTATGCCTTTTATCAGATAGTCATGTATCTCCTCTGAAGAGACACGGCAGTCGCGTCCGACCAGCACCTTGTCTGTCCCGAGGAGTTCCGGGATAAAATAGCCTACCTTGTAGGCGGTATCCTTGTCGAAGTCAACATTATAGACCCCGCGGATGTCGTATGCGTGGAAAGCGCCCATTGTATTATCAGTTTTTATACGGCAGGCCTTCGCCGGATTCACGGCTACAGCTACTGCCTTGTTTTATATCTTGCCGAAATACGGCCTTTCGCAATGTTCTGGAGTTTTCTGGTGATCATCTTCCGTCTGATCGGAGCGACATTGTCTACAAACAGATGGCCTTCCAGATGCTCCATTTCATGCTGGATCATCCTGCAGGCGAACTTGTCGAACTCCTCGGTCACTTTCTCAAGGTCCTCATTGTAATATTCGACCTTTATTTTCGAAGGCCTGCGGACTTCGGCATATATTCCCGGAACACTCAGGCATCCTTCAGAATAGGTACACTGTTCCTTGCTTTCCTCAAGAAGGACCGGATTGATCATTGTCCTTCTGAAATCCTTCAGATAGTCGTACACATCAGCCACTACAGTACCGTCGACTATAAGTATCCTTTCCGACACCCCCACCTGAGGCGCCGCAAGTCCGCATCCGTCAGCCGACTTCAATGTATTCTTCATTTCTTCTACCAGTGTAGCGATATGCTCCCTCTCGGAAAGATCCGCCTCCCTGGCGGTCTCCCTGAGCACGTCCGCACCATAAAGATAAATCGGTAATATATTACTGTCCATTGTTCTATAAAATTTCTATCTGCGTTTTCTGCGTGTTACTTTCCCGGAACGGGATTCAGGCACCATATTCCGGTCAATGACAAGGGGCATGTTTCCGGACACCCTGTCCAGATAGCCCTGCAGGATTATCGCCGCGCTTATCTTGTCCACAGACGACTTGTCCCTGCGGTCTCCGGCTTTCATCCCCCCGTCTATCATCGCCCTGTGGGCCAGTACCGACGTGAACCTCTCGTCCTCCTTCTCCACCGGCACCTGGGGGAAAGCCGCCGCCAGCCGTTTCAGGAATCCGTCCACGTCCGCAGCAGCTTCTGACGGGGCCCCGTCCATATTCACCGGATAGCCCACGACAAACCTGGATATGTTCTCTTTTTCAGAAAAAGATTTAAGATAATCTATTATCTTTGCAGACTGTACTGTGTCGAGCGCGGACGCAAAAATGCCGAGCGGGTCACTCACGGCGACACCCACTCTTTTCTTTCCATAGTCTATACCTATGATCCTGTCCATAACCGGCACAAAGGTAACATTTAAGTATGTCACGACAAAATAAAGATACAAAAGTAAGCAAATTCAGGCTCATCCTTGTAGAGGACCAGACACACAAACAGTTATGGTCACTGCGCTTCACAAGGGTGAATTTTCTGGTCACCGTGATCAGCATCGCCGTATGCGTGACGGTGGCATTCTACTCCATAATAGCGTTCACTCCTGTACGGACATTCATTCCGGGCTATCCCGATGCCAACGCAAGGCGGGCGGCCATCCAGAATGCCATTCTGGCCGACTCGCTCGAAAACAAGATGAAAGTATGGGAAATATATGCCGTCAACCTCCGGAAAGTGCTCTCCGGGGAAGAACCTATGAAAATAGACAGTCTCATAAGTCTCGGACGGGCGGCAGGCACAGCCGAGGCTGACTTCGCCGCTTCACAGGATTCCCTCCTGAGACAGCAGGTGATGGAAGAAGAACAGTTCGTGATATCCGGGAACAAAAGCAGGGTCCTTCCTATCGAAGGCATGCATTTCTTCACCCCTCTGAAAGGAGTGATTTCACAGGGATACGACAATGTAGTACATCCTTTCGTTGACATAACGGCCCCGGCAAATTCCGTGGTAAAGGCCGCACTTGACGGTACGGTCATATTCGCAGGATGGACCGACGCTGCAGGATACACCATCCAGATCCAGCACAGCAACGACATCGTAACCATATATAAACACAACCAGAAACTGCTCAAGAATACAGGGGACAAGGTAAGCGCAGGAACTCCTATCGCCCTTGTGGGCAGTACAGGGTCGCTCAGTACCGGAGACCATCTTCATTTCGAACTGTGGTACAAGGGAGAAGCCGTAGACCCGACAAAATTCATCAATTTCTGACAATGGGATCTACAGGAAAGAAGAATATCGCGATTCTGGGATCGACAGGTTCGATCGGGACACAGGCTCTGGATGTAATAAGACAGCATCCTGACAGGTTCAGGGCTGCCCTTCTGGCTGCCAACAACAATTGGGAATCCCTATGTTCCCAGGCCCTGGAGTTCAAGGCCGAAGATGTAGTGATCTGCAATCCCGACCATTACCATAAAGTAAAGGACGCCCTGTCCGGGCACGGAATTTCCGTACACAGCGGCATGGAGGCCGTATGCGGTCTGGTCAGTGAAGCCGGAGCCGATATTGTCCTGACTTCCATGGTAGGCTTCAGCGGACTTGAGTCCACAGTAGCCGCCGTCAGGGCAGGAAAGACAATCGCTCTGGCCAACAAGGAGACCCTCGTAGCCGCCGGGGCCATAGTCATGTCAATGGCAAAGGCATCCGGTTCGCAGATAATACCTGTAGACTCCGAGCATTCCGCCATTTTCCAATGCCTGCAAGGCTCGCATGGCGCTCCTGCGGAAAAGATACATCTTACAGCATCCGGAGGACCGTTCAGGACCTGGACAGCAGAGCAGATAGCATCCGCAACCAAAGAGCAGGCGCTCAGGCATCCGCAATGGAACATGGGCAGCAAAGTCACCATCGATTCAGCCACCATGATGAACAAGGGGCTGGAAGTCATAGAGGCAAGGTGGCTGTTCGACATGCAGCCGGAAAGGATCAATGTCGTGGTCCATCCGCAATCCATCATACATTCGATGGTAGAATTCGCCGACGGAGCCGTCATCGCCCAGCTCGGACATCCGGACATGAGGGAACCTATCCAGTATGCATTGGGTTATCCGGACAGGCTCACCCTCAACAACAGGAAACTCGATTTCGCCAGTCTGGCCACACTCACGTTCTCGGCCCCGGACACAGAGCGGTTCCCGGCCCTCGGTCTGGCATTTGAAGCCATCCGGAAAGGAGGCAACATGCCGTGCATAATGAACGCGGCCAATGAAGCCGCCGTATCCGCTTTCCTGCAGGACCGCATCGGTTTCTATGACATCAGCGACATAATCGCATCCTGCATGGAAGAAGCGGAATTCATCGCAGATCCTGATCTGGACGGCGTTTTTGCAACAAACGGCGCGGTACTCTCCATCGCCCGTGAAAAAATAAAAAAGGCCGCGGCCGCGCGGAAACCATAACATCAAATCCTAATGACAGATGGTCGTATTGATAAAGATACTGCAGGTCATACTTGCACTTTCCATACTGATAATCATACATGAAGCCGGACACTTCTTTTTCGCCAAGCTCTTCAGGATACGGGTGGAGAAGTTCTATCTTTTCTTCGATGTGAAATTCGCCCTGTTCAGATTCAAGCCAAAGAATTCCGACACGGAATACGGCATAGGATGGCTTCCGCTCGGCGGCTACTGCAAGATATCAGGAATGATAGACGAGTCCATGGATATGGAATCTATGAAAAAGCCACCGCAACCATGGGAATTCAGGAGCAAGCCGGCATGGCAAAGGCTTCTGGTAATGGCAGGAGGGGTGCTGTTCAACTTCATATTCGCCATACTCCTATATATAGGTATAATGGCAGGATGGGGAGAATCCTACATCAGCAATGAAAAGAACAGCATTTATGTCAATGACCTGGCATACGAAATGGGCTTCAGGACCGGGGACAGGATACTGATGCTTGACGATTATGTTCCGGAACGGTTCGAAATGCTGCAGGCCGACATGATAAGAAAGACGACCGGCAAAGCCACCGTACTCCGAGGGAACGACACTCTTGACATATACATTGACCGGAACATGGTGGGGGAAATGCTCAACACCCCCGGAATGTTCGGTCTGGCCGTTCCCTTTGTCGTCGATACGGTCCCGGACACATCTCCCAACAGGAATTCCGGACTCACAAGAGGAGACAGGATAATTTCCATTGAAGGACAGCCGACAAGCTACCTCCAGGACAGCAGAGAGCTGCTGAAAAGCTATCAGGGACAAACTGTGACCGCTTCTGTCCTGAGGGACAAAGACACGATGGAAGTGGCTCTGCAGGTGGATACAACCGGACTGCTTGGCATATATACCCAGATTCCCGGCATAGAGAACAGAAAATACTCAGTCCTTGAAGCCATACCTGCCGGACTTCGGCTTACATTCTCCACAATAGGAGGATACATCCAGGACCTCAAGCTGGTATTCACGCCAAGTACGGAAGCATACAAATCCGTCGGAAGCTTCATTTCCATGGGGCAGATTTTCCCGGCCAGCTGGGACTGGTACCGGTTCGTCAACATACTGGCACTGTTGTCGATCATGCTCGGAGTAATGAACCTGCTGCCGATTCCCGCACTGGACGGAGGCCATATAGTATTCACAATATATGAAATGGTAACAGGAAAGAAACCGAGCGACAGGTTTCTCGAAGGAGCGCAGATAATCGGAATGATCCTTCTGTTCGGACTTATGATGCTGGCATTCGGCAATGATATCGGAAGACTTGTCAGATAGGACCGTTTGAACTATACGATATAGTTTGGATAACTAAAATAAATCATTATATTTGTCAGAGCAAATAAAACACACAATATGAAAAAGATAACATTATGGCTTACAGTCATCGCGGCTATCATCGCCGCCGTTTCCTGCAAGAACCAGGACAGAAAGCCACTGCTTCCCAGCATCAGCGGGAAAGCGGGAGAAGTGCTCATAGTCATAAATAAAGAATACTGGGAGGGAAGCATCGGCACGGACCTGAGAGGACTGCTTGCCAGCGATTATCCCTATCTGCCGCAGAAAGAACCGCTGTATACACTGATCAACATTACCCCCGGGGCTTTCACCGACATATTCCAGATACACAGGAACATTCTGATTGTCAACATAGACAGCAGGACGACTCAGCCCGCAGTCCTCTTCCGTAACGATGTCTGGGCAAGCCCGCAGTGTGTCATCGGTCTGAACGCGCCTGACATGGAATCGGCATGCCGCCTGATCCAGGACAACGGTGAAAAGATCCTCGCCACATTGGAACAGGCTGAAAGGGACAGAGTGATAAACAACTCGGTACGATATGAGGAAGTTACGCTCAGACCGGCAATGGCCGCACTTACGGGCGGCATCCTCCATTTCCCGGGCGGATACTCCCTCAAAAAACAGACAGACGATTTCCTTTGGATAAGCTATGACACCCAATACACCAACCAGAACTTCATCGTGTTCAAATACCCTGCTACAGGAACCGAAGCCGATTTCTCTCTGGACACGCTGATGGCCAGAAGCAACGAAGCCATGAAGGCGAACGTGCCGGGCATGTTCGAAAACACATACATGATTATCAGCAATGTCGTGACTCCGGATGTACAGTACGTAAAATACCGCGGAAGGGAGTTCGCCCAGATGCGCGGCCTGTGGGAAGTGCACAAAGACTATATGGGAGGGCCTTTCGTATCACATGCCTTCTACAGCCAGGACGGAAAAGAGATTATAGTGATCGAAGGTTTCGTATATGCTCCACGATATGATAAACGACACTATCTCAGGCAGGTAGAGTCCATCCTTTACTCATTCGAGTGGGGATCCGGAAACACAAAATAGAAAAAATATTTTGCACGATAAAAAATATTATATACCTTTGCACTCCCTTTAAGGGAAAAAGGTATTCGGTGGGTTCGTATAACGGTTAGTACTCAAGATTTTCATTCTTGCAATAGGGGTTCGATTCCCCTACCCACTACAAGAAATATAAAAAGATTAAAAATGGCAAATCACGCATCAGCAGACAAGCGTACTCGCCAAAGCGAAAGACGCAGGTTGCATAATAAATATTATGCAAAGACTACAAGGAACGCAATCCGCGACTTGAGGAATACCACTGACAAGAACGAGGCTCAGGCAAATGCTCCTAAAGTATATGCCATGATAGACAAGCTCGCCAAAATCGGTGTTATCCACAAGAACAAGGCAGCTAACCTCAAGAGCGGTATCGCAATCTATATCAACAAACTTTCATAAAGAAAGCGACCCTTTAAAGGTTTTCTTATAGCTGAAAAAGAAGATGAAATGCATTTCATCTTCTTTTTCACTTAAAAATCAAAAACACAAGTAAAGCTTGTTTTTGATGAATCTGACAAAACTGAAATAACGAAGATTATTTCGGGAAAGTACGAAGAAGAGGAATGAAACGCGACGCAGCATACTTTTGTATGTGAGGAGCGGTGAATGACGATGATGAAGTAATTTATCGAAAGAATCAAGTTATCGGGATGTAGCGCAGTTGGTAGCGCACTACGTTCGGGACGTAGGGGTCGGGCGTTCGAGTCGCCTCATCCCGACCAGAAGGAGAGCAGGAGCACTGCTCTCCTTAATTGTTATATAGAAATTTCAGGCAAAACCTTAATGATTCTGTCAAAAAATCTGTAAATTTGGGTCGCTTCAAACGAAGCAGGATCAAATTCGCTTAATTTTCAACAGAATGGCATTTAAAGGAATCATTGAAGTAGACACACAGAGATGCAAAGGATGCTCAGTGTGTATAGCCAACTGTCCGACCAAAAGCATACAGCTTTCAAAAACGGTCAACAGCAAGGGTTATCATTATGCCGAAATGATCGGGGAAGGCTGCATAGGCTGCTCAAACTGTGCGGTAGTCTGCCCTGATTCGGTAATCACCGTTTACAGAGTAAAAATATAAGATATGGCAGAAAAGATTTTGATGAAAGGAAACGAAGCGATTGCCATATCGGCAATCCGCAACGGAGTTGACGGGTACTTCGGCTACCCGATTACGCCCCAGTCCGAAGTGATGGAGACGCTCATGAAAGAAAAGCCGTGGGAAACCACGGGAATGGTAGTACTTCAGGCCGAGAGTGAAACTTCTTCCATAAACATGGTATATGGAGGGGCGAGCTGCGGCAAGAAAGTGATGACATCATCAAGCAGTCCTGGATTAAGCCTTATGTGCGAAGGCATCAGCTATATGGCAGGAGCCGAACTCCCATGCGTGGTCGTAGACGTCATGAGGGGAGGTCCCGGTCTCGGAACTATCCAGCCAAGCCAGAGCGACTACAACCAGATAGTCAAAGGAGGAGGACACGGCGATTACCACAATATCGTCATCGCACCGGCCTCGGCTCAGGACATGTATGATTTCATAGACTGGGGATTCGAACTGGCTTTCAAATACAGGAATCCTGTCGTAGTCCTTGCAGACGGAATCATAGGACAGATGATGGAGAAAGTGGAACTTCACCCGATGAAGCCGCGCAGAACGGCAGAGGAAATACTCAAGGCGGCACCATGGGCTACAACCGGAAAACCAGCCTCCCGGGAAAGGAACATAATCACATCCCTGTCCCTCGATGCCGACATCCAGGAACAATTCAACAGAAAACTCAAGGACAAATACGACATCATCGAACAGACTGAAGTAAAATTCAGCGAATACCGTACTGAAGACGCCGAATACCTTTTCGTGGCATTCGGATGCTCCTCACGTATATGCGAAGCCGTCGTAGACGAGCTGAGAGAAGAAGGAATCAAAGCGGGACTGCTGCGGCCGATTACACTTTATCCGTTCCCGACAAAGGAAATCGCCCGTCTCGGAAAGCAGGTCAAGAGCATGATGAGCATCGAGCTCAACCTCGGACAGATGGTTAAAGACGTACGTCTGGCCGTATCAGGATCCTGTCCCGTATATTTCTACGGACGGCAGGGAGGAAACATTTTCACGCCGGAAGAGATCGCCGGAGAATTCAAGAAAGCCAACGGCCTGGCATAACACCTCGGGACAGTCCAACAAATAAATCCAGAACGAAATGAGTATCAGCATAGAAGAAATCAAAAAGCCGGAAAACATCATATACAGGAAACCGGCTCTGCTCACAGATAACGTGATGCATTATTGCCCCGGCTGTTCCCACGGCACCGTACACAAGCTTATAGCCGAGGTGATTGAAGATATGGGCATCCAGGACCAGACCATCGGCGTATGTCCGGTAGGATGTTCCGTCTTTGCCTACAACTATATCGATATCGACTGGCAGGAAGCCGCCCATGGACGTGCACCGGCGCTGGCCACGGCAACGAAACGGCTCTGTCCGGACAAATATGTATTCACATATCAGGGAGACGGAGATCTGGCATCCATCGGAACCGCCGAAATCATACATGCCTGCGGACGTGGAGAGAACATCGTCGTGATCTTTATCAACAACGGCATCTACGGAATGACCGGAGGACAGATGGCCCCTACCACACTCATCGGGATGAAGACGTCAACCACACCTTACGGACGCGACCCGAAGCTTAACGGTTTCCCTCTCGTGATAGCCGATATGCTGGCCCATCTTGACGGAACGGCATATATCACACGGCAGTCCGTCCATACCGCCCCTGCCGCAAGAAAGGCCAAGGCAGCTATACGCAAGGCATTCGAGTACAGCCAGAAAGGGATAGGACTGTCATTCGTGGAAATCGTATCGACATGCAACTCAGGCTGGAAGATGTCGCCTACGGATGCAAACAACTGGATGGCGGAACACATGTTCGCAAAGTATCCTATTGGGGACATCAAGGACGTACTCAATTCCAAATAAACAAAATCCATCCCGGATTGCAGACATTTAACTGAATTTAAAAGATATCTGACAATGAAAGAAGAAATAATAATAGCAGGATTCGGCGGACAAGGAGTACTTTCAATGGGAAAAATCCTTGCGTATTCTGCCATTATGCAGGACATGGAAGTAACCTGGATGCCTTCCTACGGGCCTGAAATGAGAGGTGGTACTGCCAATGTATGCGTCATATTGAGCGACAAGAAGATAGGTTCGCCTATCGTGACGAAGTACGACACTGTCATAGCCCTCAACCAGCAGTCCCTCGACAAGTTCGAGAAAACCGTAAAACCTGGAGGCCTGCTACTTTACGATCCCAACGGGATCACACGGGCTCCGGGACGCACGGACATCGAAATACACAAGATCGATGCTATAGAGGTGGCGGCGAAACTCGGGAATTCAAAAGTCTACAATATGGCCGTGCTCGGAGGCTTTCTGAAATTGCGGCCTATCGTGAATATGGAAAATGTGGAGAAAGGACTCGCCAAATCAATTCCCGCACGCTACGGCAACCTCATCCCGATGAACAAGGCCGCCATTGAAGAAGGCATGAAAGCCGTAGAGTGAATTTTGCCCTGCAGCGATTTTGATTTGTTCAAAAAAAAACCTATCTTCGCGCTGTAAGTTCCAAAACTGCCGAAATGCATGCTCGAGAATATCAGAAAGGATATTGAACGGCTGGTAGCCGCATACGAAGCGGAAAAAGAGCTGAGAATAAATCTTGAAGAAGAACTCGGACGCTGCAGGGAGGAAATGGAAATTTACAGGAAGCAGATCGCAGAGCTAGACAGACTGACAGATAACTTGAAACTGAAAGACGCATTCCTCGGCACTTCCGGCAATGCAGATCAGGCCAGAAGCAGGATCGAAAGGATGATTAAAGATATTGACAGGTGCATCTCATTGATGGAGAGGTAGCAGATGAAAAGAATCATAACGGTCCCGACATTAGGAGGCATCTATAAGTTCACTGCCGATTCTCCTGAAGACGAGGAGATAATACGGAAAGTAGCCAAAGCGGTAAACAGCAAGTCCGAAGGGTTGAAGAAAATGTACCCCGGAAAGACCGAAGCGGAAATAAGCCGCATGATTGCATTGAATGAGGGGATAAAGGCCGCGCGGATGCAGAAACTGCTGGAAAGTATAGAAGATGAAGTGGGGATAATGCAGAAAGAACTGGAGAGTTATCTTGATAATATTGTGAAAATATAGCCGTTAGTTACTTATTTTGCTGAAATCATCAATTTATTTTAAGTAACCGAGTGTACTCGAATGGCGATGACGGACCTATGTTACCCCACACGGGGGATTCCGCTTGCGGGACGGAGGATGTCAGAACCAGTTTTTCGGAGCTCAAATCTTATTCATTTAAGATTTCCTGAAAATCAGGCTAACGGCTTTTTAATATTAATGTTTAATCTGGCCGGTCAGCTTCATTGCTGTCCGGCCTTTTTATTGTGCCGGGACAAGGATGATGAAACCCGAACTATTGTTTATTAATTATATATAAAACCATGAGTATATTATTCTATGTCCTTGCTGCATTCATAGGAGCCGC
Organism: Candidatus Cryptobacteroides avicola; assembly: GCA_017695115.1. Taxonomy (GTDB): domain Bacteria; phylum Bacteroidota; class Bacteroidia; order Bacteroidales; family UBA932; genus Cryptobacteroides; species Cryptobacteroides avicola. The sequence goes on from JADILV010000012.1 coordinate 58,905, forward strand.
AATCGCTCTGAGCACATATATAGTTGTCCGTAAGCTCCTTCTGAACGGGCGCAAGGAAGAAATCATCCAGAAAGCCGAAATGGAAGCCGAAAAAATCAAGTCGGAAAAGATCATTCAGGCGAAAGAGAAATTCATACAGCTCAAAAGCGAACATGAGCAGTATATCAATGAAAAAAACAGCCAGATACGTGAAATAGAAAGCAGGCTGAAACAGAAAGAGAATACTCTGAACCAGCAGAATGCAGAACTGGTCAGAAAGAACAAGGACGCTGAAGCCATCCGGGAGAACCTGAAGAACCAGATGGAAATCGTATCGAAAAAATCCGAAGAATACGACAGGCTGCGCAGCCAGGCAATACAGCAGATAGAGAATATTGCCGGAATGACTGCAAACGAAGCGAAGAACCAGCTGATGGAAAGCATGAAAGCCGAAGCGAGAAGCCAGGCCCAATCCTATATCAATGACGCTATGGACGAGGCAAGACTTACGGCCAGCAAAGAAGCCAAGCGTATCATTATCAACACAATCCAGAGAACTGCCACTGAAACGGCCATAGAAAACGCCGTAACGGTATTCAATATCGAGAGCGACGAGATCAAGGGCCGCATTATCGGACGCGAAGGCCGTAATATCAGAGCACTTGAAGCTGCCACTGGTGTAGAAATCGTTGTAGACGACACCCCTGAAGCGATCCTGCTTTCTGCGTTCGACCCTGTCAGGAGGGAAGTTGCCAGACTGGCCCTGCACCAGCTCGTAATCGACGGGCGTATACACCCTGCCAGGATCGAAGAAGTAGTGGCTAAAGTACAGAAACAGCTCGAAGATGAAATCATGGAAACAGGCAAGAGGACCTGTATCGATCTGGGAATCCATGGCCTGCACATAGAACTGGTCAAGCTGATCGGCCGCATGAAATACCGCTCCTCATACGGACAGAATCTGCTCCAGCACTCCCGCGAGGTCGCAAACATCTGTGCTACAATGGCTTCCGAACTCGGTCTGAACCCTAAGATAGCAAAACGCGCCGGACTTCTCCACGATATAGGAAAAGTATCCGACGAGGATCCGGAACTTCCTCACGCAATACTCGGAATGAAACTGGCTGAAAAATACAAGGAAAAGCCCGAAGTATGCAATGCTATAGGAGCCCATCATGAGGAAATCGAAATGACATCCATAATTTCGCCTATAGTCATGGTCGGAGACGCAATATCCGGAGCGCGTCCTGGTGCACGCCGTGAAGTGATAGAGTCTTATATCAAGAGGCTCAAGGATATGGAGGATATCGCCCAGTCCTATCCAGGAGTTACCAAGACATACGCCATCCAGGCAGGAAGGGAGCTCAGGGTAATCGTAGGTGCAAACCAGGTAAGCGACAGTGATGCCGAAACCCTTTCCGGAGAGATAGCAAAGAAAATCCAGGAAGAGATGGTATATCCGGGACAGGTGAAGATCACAGTGATACGCGAAACAAGATCAGTCGCATTCGCCAAATAACAATTTACAACAATCATGTCCCATAACATGAAATACATTAAAAGTGTACTCGTGCTGGCTGCTGTTGCTGCCGGCACTTTACTTTACGGGCAGGGCTTCTCCATGCCCGAGAATACAGTCAGCTGGAAAGTGACCTCCGAACAGGTCAAGGACAGCCTCTATAAAATAATCTTCACGGGAAAGGTCGCAGACGGATGGCATACATACGGACTTGACAGCGACCTGTATCCGACTGCCGTCGAATTCGGGGAAAGTCAGGGATATGCACTGTCCGGCAAGCCTTATGAGATCTCACAACCGACCGACTATGAAGGGACAAAAGTCTTTTTCGGGGAAATAAAAATTGCCCAGGATATAGTCCGGAACAGCGGGGATGCCGTTACTGTCAGCGGAGAAATCACATGGATGGGATGCACCGACACCCAATGTGCCTCACCGGAATACAAAGACTTCTCCGTAAAATTGCCTCAGGCACAGAAAGCGGAAATCTCAGAAGCCGGGACCGGGAAATCCGGCAGCAGCGGATTCAGCTGGAGCCTGATCATTGAAGCCATACTGTGGGGATTCGCAGCACTGCTGACTCCTTGCGTATTCCCGATGGTACCGATGACAGTGTCTTTTTTCATGAAAGGTTCATCTTCTCCGGCTGCAGGCAGGTTCAAGGCTTCAATGTACGGACTTTTCATTGTTCTGCTGTATACCGTACCGATATCGCTGATAATATTCATCACCTGGCTTGCAGGAGGAGATGCGGTAACAGCTGACATATTCAACTGGCTGGCGACGCACTGGCTTCCGAACCTGATATTCTTCATAGTCTTCATGGTGTTTGCGGCCTCCTTCTTCGGAGCATTCGAGATAGTGCTCCCTTCTTCCATTGTAAACAAAAGCGACAGGGGTGCGGACAAAGGCGGTCTGCTCGGCGTTTTCTTCATGGCGCTTACGTTGGTACTGGTATCATTCTCCTGCACAGGACCTATCGTAGGGACAGTGCTCATCAAATCGACTGAAGGGGAATTCTGGTCACCGATGATTACCATGCTGGCGTTTTCTCTGGCATTCGCATTGCCGTTCACCGTACTGGCACTCTTCCCGTCACTTCTGAAGAACCTGCCGAAAAGCGGAGGATGGCTCAATTCCGTAAAGGTAGTGCTCGGCTTTGTCGAAGTGGCCTTAGGGTTCAAGTTCCTGAGTGTCGCAGACCAGACCTACCATTGGGGGCTCCTGGACAGGGAGGTCTATCTGGCAATATGGATAACGGTATTCACGTTGCTGGGATTCTATCTTCTGGGGAAAATCCGGTTTGCGCATGATGACAAAGTAGAACATATATCAGTAAAACGGCTTGCTCTGGCAATAGCGGCCTTCTCCTTTGTAGTCTATATGATACCAGGTATGTTCGGTGCTCCGCTCAAGGCACTTTCAGGATACCTGCCGCCGATTACCACGCAGGATTTCGTGCTGGGCCAGAATACCGCCCCCGCACAAAACGGTTCTGCTCCTGCAGGAAGTGACCAAGGCGGGAAATCGGCCGGATACGGACTGCATCTTCCTCTCGGACTGAGCGGATATTTCGATCTTGACGAAGGCCTTGCAGCAGCCCGGAAAGCCGGAAAACCGGTATTTGTGGATATCACAGGACATGGATGCGTAAACTGCCGTGAAATGGAATCCCGGGTATGGAGCGATCCACGTGTCCTGGAGATTCTGCAGAACGACTACATCATTGTCGCCCTGTATACAGATGACAAGCAGAAACTTGATGAAAAGGATTGGGTGACTACAGCCAACGGTGATGTCCTGAAAGACCTGGGCAGGGTAAATTCCTACATAGCAAGGACACGCTTCGGGGTAAATGCCCAGCCGAATTATGTATTGCTGTCACCGGAAGGAGAAATGCTCGCCCCTGTCAGAGGTTATGATCTGAGCATTCCGGGATTTATAGAATTTTTGAAAAGCGGCCTCGAATAACAAGACCGCTTTTCAGAAAGACACTTAAATGTCATATAACCGGAGGCTGTCCTGATTCAGGGCAGTCTCTATTTTTCTGTCTGCTGCTTCGCCAGGAAACATTCGATAGTATTCTCCATCAGGCAGCAGATGGTCATAGGACCGACTCCGCCCGGGACAGGTGTGATTACCGATGCTTTCGGCTCGATGGCAGCGAAGTCGACATCACCGCAGAGCTTGCCCGTGACAGGGTCCCGGTTGACTCCGACATCTATCACTGCAGCACCTTCGGCAACCATATCGGCAGTCACAAATCTCGGCCTGCCGATAGCTACAACAAGGATTTCAGCCTGACGTGTAATGGAAGGAAGGTCAACAGTCCTACTGTGGGCAATTGTCACCGTGGCGTTCTCGTCAAGCAGGAGCTTGGCGACAGGAAGGCCCACAATGTTGCTGCGTCCGATGACTACAGCCCTTTTGCCTTTGATCTCCACACCTGCAGCCTTCAGCATCTTGATGATCCCTTTAGGAGTACACGGAAGGACACACGGCTGTTTCTGCCAGAGGGCAGCTACATTCAACGGATGGAAACCGTCCACATCCTTTGCCTTGGATATGGTCTCTATGACTTTTGTCTCGCTGATGTGGTCCGGAAGCGGGAGCTGGACGAGAATCCCGTCAACGGTATCATCTTCGTTGAGCTGCCTGATGAGATCCAGAAGTTCAGCTTCCGATATGCCGGCAGGCTTGCGTATTGTAGTGTTCTTTATTCCTACGACCTCGGAAGCTTTCGCCTTGCCTGTCACATACGACACGCTCGCAGGGTCGTCCCCGACAAGAATGACAACCAGATGCGGTACCCTGCCGTATTTTTCAGGAAAGGTGGCCACCTGCTGCGCCATCTCCGCCTTCAGTTTAGCTGACAGTTCTTTTCCACTTATTATCATAGTATTCCTTAAAATTATCAATCTTGAAATTCCTCTTTATTCCATGTATAAACTAAATAAAAAGAGGAATTTTAAGGCGTCCGAAGTTCCGGTAACCGGAGTTACCTGACGGTAATGAGGATTTCCGGAACAAGGACAACGAGAAAATTACCTTTTTATTTAGTTTACAGGACGCGCCAGCCGATATCACGGCGATAGAACAGGTTATCACACTTGATCTTCCCGACTGCTTCCAGAGCCTTGTCATGTGCAGACTTGAGTGTATCACCCGAGCCGATAACCATCAAGACACGGCCTCCGGCAGTAAGTATCTTCCCTTCTTTTTCAGCTGTTCCCATGTGGTAGATCCGCACATCCGGGTCTGACGCATCTTCAAGGCCTTCAATGACATGCCCTTTATCATAAGAGCCCGGATAGCCTTTGGAAGCCATGACAAATCCCATGGAAGACTTGTCTTCCCACTTGATTTCAGGCATAGGACCGCCATCGGCAACAGCCGAGAATATGTCATAGATATCGGATTCCAAAAGAGGCAGCACCACTTCTGTTTCAGGGTCTCCGAAACGGCAGTTGAATTCAATGACCTTGATGCCGGAAGGGGTCTTCATCAGGCCTCCGTAAAGAACGCCTTTGAAAGGACGGCCTTCCTTGACCATTGCAGAAGCTACCGGTTTCATGATGTGCTCCATAGCATATTCCTTGTCTTCATCGGAGATGAACGGGAGCGGAGAATACGCCCCCATTCCACCGGTATTCGGGCCCTTGTCCCCTTCGTATGCCCTCTTGTGATCCTGGGAAAGTGCCATAGGATAGACATTCCCGCCATCTACGAAGCACATGAACGAGAATTCGGGGCCGGTAAGGAATTCCTCCACCACGACCTTGCCTTTGCCGAACTTGTCATCGAGAAGCATATCCTTGAGTGTATGCTCAGCCTCATCGAAAGTCTCGGGAATCACTACCCCTTTCCCGGCGGCAAGCCCGTCATATTTCAAAACGACAGGGAATGAGCCGTTCCGGACATATTCCAGAGCGGCATCGTAGTCTTCAAATGTGCGGTATGCGGCAGTCGGGACATTGTATTTGGCCATCAGCTGTTTGGCGAAATCCTTGCTGGATTCGATGACGGCCGCAGCTTTGGACGGGCCGAAGATACGCAGCCCGGCGGCAGTGAACACGTCCACAATCCCGGCGGCAAGCGCCACCTCCGGTCCTACGACCGTAAGGTCCACTCCCTTTTCACGGGCAAAGTCTCTCAACTGTTCGACCTGTGTCTCTTTGAGCGGGACACACTCCGCCTGGGCGGCAATCCCGGCATTGCCCGGAGCGCAGTATATCTTGCCTACCTGCGGCGAACGGGAAAGCGCGTCCACTATCGCGTGACAGCGACCGCCTCCGCCGACCACCAGGACTACAGCCTCTTTCGGATGCTCCATTTCGACTCCTTTCACGATTTTGGTATAGACTGCAGCATGGCCGTCAGGTCCTGGCTGCAGATGGTTTATTATTTCCATTGTAAATTCCTTTAATGCTTAAAATGGCGCATACCGGTAAATAGCATCGCTATGCCGCACTCATTCGCCTTGACGATAGAATCATTGTCGCGTATGCTGCCGCCAGGCTGGACAATGGCTTTCACTCCGTATTCCGCTGCCGTAGTGACACAGTCATCGAACGGGAAGAAACCGTCGGACGCCAGCACAAGGCCTGCCTTGCGGACATCTTCACCTTTTTCCTTATAAGCAGCCTCCGCCTCTTTCAAGGCAATTTCGGCTGAGCCGATACGGTTCATCTGGCCGGCACCTACTCCGAGGGTCATGCCGTTCTTCACGACTACTATAGCGTTGGATTTCACGTGTTTTACGATTCTCCATGCAAAGTTCAGGTCTGCCATTACGGACTCGTCCGGCTTGGTTTCGGTGACGCACATTTCGGGAACTACAGTCTTGGTAGTGAGGTCCTGGTCCTGTACGAGAAGACCGCCGTTCATGCTGACATATTGCTTATGAGGAGTGTTGTCCTTTGTCATGTCGACTTTCAGCAGGCGGAGATTCTTCTTGGTGCAGAGGACTTCAAGCGCTTCCGGAGTGAATGACGGAGCCATGATGATTTCAAGGAATACAGGTTTCATGAGAAGGGCGGCATCCTTGTTTATTTCCTGATTGGTAGCCACTATTCCGCCGAAGATGCTGACCTTGTCAGCCTCGAATGTCTTCTGCCATGCTTCCACTACATCTTTTCCGATGGCGGCACCGCACGGATTCATGTGCTTGAGACCTACACAGAAAGGCTCGTCGAATTCACGGACAATATTGAGAGCGGCATTGGCATCCTGGATATTGTTATAGGAAAGTTCCTTGCCGTTAAGCTGCTCAGCAGTAGCGAGAGAGAACGGCACTTTCTCCATTGAGGCATAGAACCTGGCCTCCTGATGAGGGTTTTCACCATAGCGGAGCGACTGCCTGAGGTCGTATTCAAGGAAGAGTTTTTCATTCAGACCTGCCTGTTTCCTCATATAGGAAGCGATCATCATGTCGTACTCCGCAGTATGGGTATAAGCCTTGGCCGAGAGCTTCAGACGGGTTTCCGGAGTGGTATTCCCCGTGTTCTTGATCTCGTCTATGACAGTCTGATAATCAGAAGGATCGCATACGACAGTGACATCTTTCCAGTTCTTGGCCGCACTGCGGAGCATTGAAGGGCCTCCGATATCAATGTTCTCGATGGCGTCGGCCATGGTGACATCCGGCTTGGAAATGGTCTGTTTGAAAGGATAGAGATTTACGCATACCATGTCGATATACTCTATCCCGTTCTCTTTCAGTTCCTTGCGATGGCTTTCCAGATCGCGTCTGCCCAGAAGGGCGCCATGGACTTTCGGATGAAGGGTCTTTACCCTTCCGTCACAGATTTCAGGGAAGCCTGTTATCTCACTGATGTTGATTACTTTAAGTCCGGCTTCCTGGAGGAGTTTCATTGTTCCTCCGGTAGCTATTATCTCCCAACCGAGGGATTCGAGGGCGGCAGCGAATTTGGCGACGCCCTGCTTATCACTTACAGAAAATAATGCTCGCATATTGTTTATGATTATTTAATTCTTTAACCGGCAGCAGTATGCAGATATAATGCAACCCCCGCCGGCAAAGCCGGCACCCCCTAGCCGGGGGTGGCACGTCACATTATATCTGCATACTGCTTTCATACAAAAAGATGATTATTTTATAAGCACACCGGGCTTGTCGGTAATGCGTCCGATGACCGATGCCTTTTCTCCATGGGACTGCAGTATGGAAACGGCCTTGTCCGCTTCAGATTCATCAAGGGCGAGGACCATGCCGATACCCATATTGAATATATTGAACATCTCCCTGTGCGCCACCTTGCCGTATTTCTCCAGGAACCGGAAGATAGGAAGGATTTCCCATGAGCCTTCGTTTATCTCTATCCCCTGTCCTTCATGAAGAATGCGCGGGATATTCTCGTCGAATCCGCCGCCGGTAATATGGGCCACGCCATGGACATCGCAGTTGCGGATGACATCGAGAACCTGTTTTACGTATATCCTTGTAGGGGTAAGAGCCACCTCTCCGAGGACACGTCCTCCGAGCTCAGGATATGAAGCATGAAGGTCAAGGTTGTTGTCAGAAAAGATCTTGCGCACGAGACTGAAGCCGTTGGAATGGACACCTGAAGAAGCGATTCCTACAAGGACATCCCCGGATTTGACTTTAGAGCCGTCAATCAGTTTTGATTTCTCGACGACACCTGTAGTATAGCCGGCAATATCATATTCACCGTCAGAATACATGCCTGGCATCTCAGCTGTTTCTCCGCCTACAAGCGCACATCCTGCCTGGCGGCAGCCTTCCGCGACTCCTGCCACAATGGCTTCGATCTTTGCGGGTTCATTGTGGCCTACAGCCACATAATCAAGGAAGAAAAGAGGCTCCGCCCCTTGTGCAAGCACATCATTGACACACATGGCCACCGCATCGATTCCGATGGTATCATGCTTGTCCATCGCAAAGGCGATCTTGAGTTTGGTCCCGACTCCGTCCGTACCGCTGACAAGGACAGGTTCTTTGACATTGAGGGCCGAAAGGTCGAACATTCCGCCGAACGACCCGATGTTTCCCATCACGCCGAGGCGTGAAGTAGATGCGACATGACTCTTGATCCTGCGGACTACTTCGTAGCCTGCCTCAAGGTTCACACCTGCTTTTTCGTAACTGACTGCCATAATCTTATAGTTTTATTAATATTTATATCTTCATTCTGCAGATCCTCCGGCTGCGGATTCTGTCCTCCGCCCGGGATGAGAGCCCGTACCGGAATCATCCGATATCACCTGGACGGCATGGATGCCTGCTTCGCTGAGGGCGGCGCCAAGGGCAGTGCGGTATTCCCGGTATTCCGGGATATGGAACTTCAGGCCGTACAGCTTCGCTATCCTGTCGAACTGGACATCGCACTGAGGAAGCAGCGACATATTCCCTATCAGGACAAAATCATCTATACCCGTATTCCTGGCTATGAAATTGGCCGAGCTCCCTATAGTCTGATAAATCATATTGACAAGCCCTGCCGCCACATCTTCCCTGGAGGAAGTCTGGTCCGCTTTTCCGAAATTGGATGCAGTAACATCCATCGGAAGGCCGGGAAGATCTGTCCTGCAGATATCCCCGATATGCAGGTCGACATTATTCAAGTCCCCTTTCATAGCCAGGGCCGTCACCTTTCTGACATCACGTGTTTTCAGAAGAAGGCTTGAAAGGCCCTGGAGGGTTCCGCCTCCAACTGCAAGCCCGCCGAGATGTGTCACACTGTCCCCGTCGACCCGGACAAATGATGTTCCGGTTCCCATACTCACTACCACCATACGCTCCAGTCCGCTCCGGAAACGCGCTCCCAGAGCATTGGCCATGAACTCATCGACCCTGAAAGTCGGAAGTCCGTAAAGGGGACCGGAAATGTAGGCGCTTCCTGCACCTGTAAGCATGACATGGTCTATATCGTTGAGACTTATGCCATTGTCATAGGTATATTTGCCGAAGGCACCGAAAAGTGAAGAAACCGGATCGGCCGCGGTTATCCACTGCGGCGAGCGGATCTCCCCGTTCTCGACACCCACTATCTTGGTAGTACTGCCACCGACATCTATACCTAATGTTATCATAATTTCCGCTCTTTGTTGGCCTGCTCTACAGGCTGGTAAAGTCTGGTCGGATATTTCCCGTTAAAGCAGGCAAGGCACAGCTGGCTGCGCTCCCCCGCCTTGAACAGGGACTCTTCAGAGAGGAATGCCACGGAGTCTACATCCAGGATACTTTTCACCTCGTCCAAAGTCTTGTGGGCGCACATCAGTTCCTCGTATGTAGACATGTCCACTCCATAAAAGCAAGGACTCTTGATCTGCGGGCTGGCAATCCTCAAATGCACCTCCGCCGCACCTGCTTCCCTTAAAATCTGCACTATCCTTTTCGATGTGGTCCCCCGTACGACCGAGTCGTCTATCAGGACCACCCTCTTCCCTTTCACTATCGAAACCACTGCGGAAAGCTTCATCCTGACACCTTTCTCCCTCATCTCCTGGGAAGGCTGGATGAACGTCCTTCCTATATAGCGGTTCTTTACCAGCCCCATTTCGTAAGGAAGGCCCGATGCTTCGCTGTATCCCATCGCGGCACTGAGGCTCGAGTCCGGGACTCCGACCACGATGTCGGCGTCCGCCGGTGCCTCCTTATACAGAAGACGTCCTGATTCCTTTCTGAAACTATGGACGTTACATCCTTCTATGTCGCTGTCCGGACGGGCAAAGTATATGTATTCCATCGCACATATATGATGCGAGCAGTCATCCGTATATTTCCTGCTTCTTATACCGTGATGGTCGATAGTGACTATCTCCCCGGGCTCGATATCCCTTATGTACTCGGCACCTATGACATGGAATGCACAGGTCTCGCTGCTGACCACGTATCCGTCTCCGAGACGCCCCAGGACCAGAGGCCGGAGGCCGTATCTGTCACGGCAGGCATATATCCTGTTGGCGGTCATTATAAGGAATGCAAACGCCCCGTCCACTTCATTGAGGGCGCTTTCGATGGAAAATATCCTGGGCTTATGAGCTTCCGCACTGTCTTTCTTTATAAGGTGCGCCAGCACTTCGCTGTCGGAAGATGACTGGAACAGGCTTCCCTTGTCCTCCAGTGCCTTGCGCAAAAGCGCGTAATTTACCAGATTTCCGTTATGCGCCAGTGCGAAATCCCCGGTATGGTGCCTGAAAAGGAAAGGCTGGACATTCTCTATGCCTCCGCCGCCCGTAGTGGAATAACGCACATGCCCTATCGCCATGCTTCCCGGAAGGGAGGAGAGTTTCTGTCCGTCGAATACCTCTGTCACCAGACCTTCCCCCTTGATCCTTTTCATGCTCCCGTCAGGGGCGGCAGCTACAATCCCGCAGCCCTCCTGTCCCCTGTGCTGCAGGGCATGAAGGGCATAATATGCAAGGTTTGCAGCATCCGGGACACCCCAGATGCCGAAGACACCACACTCTTCATTCAAACCTCTGTCAAACATAAGCCTATTTCCCTCTGAAATAATTTACAGCGTTTACAAAGAGCGGCTGCTCCAGCTCCTCCTCAATATTCTTGAACAGGTTCTTCTCGTAACGCTCGGTATGACCCATCTTTCCGAGTATCTGTCCGTTACGGCTGATGATACCTTCGATGGCATAGTAAGAGCCGTTAGGGTTGTACGGTGACTCCATCGTGACTTCTTCCGTCACCGGATCCACATACTGGAAAGCCACCTGGCCGTTTGCGAACAGTTCTTTTGCAAGTTCCTCGTTCACAACGAATTTCCCTTCGCCATGACTGACCGCTATAGTATGGAGGTCCCCTATGGAGAAACCTGAAAGCCACGGAGAATTTGTCGTCGATACCCTTGTGGTCACCATCTGGGATATATGACGGTTGATATCATTCCTGAACAATGTCGGGGAATCCTTGGTCACCATGCCCAGGCGACCGTATGGCAGCAGGCCTGACTTGACCAGTGCCTGGAACCCGTTGCAGATACCGAGGATAAGGCCGCCACGGTCAAGAAGTTTGTGTATTTCCTCAGCGATTTCCTTGTTGTTCAACACATTCGCTATGAACTTACCGCTTCCGTCCGGCTCGTCACCGGCAGAGAATCCTCCGCAAAGGGCGAGAATGTTACACTCCGAAATGTTCTTTTTCATCTCGGCGATCGACCTGAAGACATCCTCCGGAGTAAGGTTGCAGAATACTCCGAAACGGACTTCGGCGCCGGCGTTGCGGAAGGCCTTGGCCGTGTCATAGTCGCAGTTGGTCCCCGGGAATACCGGAAGGAACGCTACCGGATGTTCTACCGGCCCGCCTTTATACTTGAGTTCGGACTTCTTTACTTTAAGAGGCTTGATTTCCGGCATTCCTGACGGGGCGACCTTCTTGAACGAAGGCTCGCAGCTGTCCGGATAGACCTGTGAGAACTTAACTCCGTTCACCTCCATCAGTTCAAAGACCGACAACGCCTTGCCGTTGATATGGAGCATCCCGTCCTCGCCGGAAGTGACCGTACCGAGATATTCGGCGGCAGGATAGTCGAGTTCCTTTTCAGATTCCACCACAATGGAACCGTAACTGTAATTGAACAGGTCTTCTTCCGACACCTTCACATCGATTCCGAATGCGTTGCCGAACGACATCTTGCACAGGGCTTCGGCCACTCCGCCGAATCCTACCGCGTATCCGGAAACTATGTTCCCCGCTTCTATCTGACCCGTCACGTACCCGAAGTTCTTCTTCAGCTGCTCCGTGTCAGGCATACGGTTCTTAAGTGGCGTATGACGGATAAGATAGAGCCTGTTGTCTTCCCATTTCAGTTCAGGAGATATGACCTTGCCGGCATTTACTGTCGTTATACCGAAAGCCATAAGCATAGGAGGCACATTGATATGCTCGAACGTCCCGCTCATGGAGTCTTTTCCTCCGATGGACGGAAGGCCGAGCTCCACCTGCATCTTTATAGCACCCAGAAGTGCCGCAAGCGGCTTGCCCCATGATTTCGGATCATGCGTCATCCTCTCGAAATACTCCTGGTATGAGAATCTCATGTTCTTATATGAAGCGCCTGCCGCAACGACTTTTGCGCAGGCATCGACTACAGAATATGCGGCTCCGTGGTACGGGCTCCATGTGGAAATGTATGGATTGTACCCGAACGCCATGATGCTGGCAGTATCGGTATATCCGTCTGTAGGAAGTTTCTGAACCGACACCTGCGTCTCGGTGGTCTGCAGACAGCCTCCGAACGGCATGAGGACAGTCGAGCGGCCTATGGTCGAGTCGAACATCTCGATAAGGCCTTTCTGTGAAGTGACATTGTATTCCGTGAGATCAGAGAAAATCTTTTCCTTAAGGTCGTTGCCTTCGACTTCCTTCTTGAACGGATCGCGGTCCTCCACCGCACCTACAAGCGCCTTTGCATAGTGCTTCGCGCCTGCACTGTCTATGAATTCACGTGAAATATCGACTACGAGTTTCCCTCCATTATACATACGGAGGCGCTCGGTATCAGTAACATCGGCCACATGGGTAACTTCTACGTTCTCGCTGCGGCAGTATTCCTCGAACACTTCCCTGTCTTTTGCTTCCACCACTACCGCCATCCTCTCCTGGGACTCACTGATGGCAAGTTCGGTGGAGTTTAGTCCGCTATATTTGACCGGTACCCTGTCCAGATAGATGTCCAGTCCGGCCGTAAGCTCTCCTATGGCTACGCTGACGCCGCCTGCACCGAAGTCATTGGACTTCTTGATAAGGCGTGTCACTTCCGGACGGCGGAACAGCCGCTGGAGTTTCCTCTCTTCCGGCGCGTTACCTTTCTGTACTTCACTGCCGCAAGTTTCAAGGGATGCTTCGGTATGCTCTTTAGAAGAACCTGTAGCCCCGCCTATCCCGTCGCGGCCGGTACGGCCTCCGAGCAGGAGGATCACATCTCCCGGCACCGGACTCTCCCTGCGGACATTCTCAGCCTTCACTGCACCTACCACAGCCCCGACTTCAAGCCTTTTGGCCACATAGCCCGGATGGTAGATTTCGCGTACATGGGTAGTTGCAAGCCCTATCTGGTTTCCATAGCTGGAATATCCGGCCGCAGCCTTGCGGCTTATGACCTTCTGCGGGAGCTTGCCAGGCATGGTGTCGGCAACTTTCTGGTAGATGTCACCCGCACCTGTAACCCTCATGGCCTGGTAGACATAGCTTCTGCCTGAAAGAGGGTCGCGGATGGCGCCTCCCAGACATGTGGCGGCACCTCCGAAAGGTTCTATTTCCGTAGGATGGTTATGTGTCTCGTTCTTGAACTGGAGAAGCCATTTCTCTATCTGCCCGTCCACATCCACGTCGACATAGATGCTGCAGGCATTGTTCTCCTCGCTACCTCCATGTCATCCAGAAGGCCTTTTGACTTCAGGTAACGGGCTCCTATCGTAGCCATATCCATAAGGTTCAATCCCTTATGCTCACGGCCCAGTTCTTTGCGCATCTTCAGGTAAAGGTTGAGCGTACCTTCTATGTCCTCTTTGATGAAAGAGTCCTCAACCCCGATTTCTTCAAGTTCAGTAGTGAATGTCGTATGGCGGCAATGGTCGCTCCAGTATGTATCCAGAATACGGAGTTCCGTCTCGAACGGATCCCTGCCTTCTTTCCTGAAGTAGTTCACCACCTCGCGCAGGTCATCCGCATTCATCGCCAGTCCCATCTTCTTGCAGTACGGCTCCAGTTCTTCGTCTTTCAACGCCGTAAGCCCCTCAAGCACAGGCACCGGAGCCACAGGAGCCTGCTCTGTATCGGTCAGTTTGGAAAGATCCTTCTGACGGGACTCTACCGTATTTATACAATAATGCTTTATCCTGGCAATATCCTCCTCGGAAGTATCCTGATCAAGGATAATCAGTTTCGAGCTCTTTATATGCACATCGGCATCGGGTTCGATAAGCTTCACGCAATCCACAGCCGAAGCCGCCCTCTGGTCAAACTGCCCCGGAAGATATTCTATGGCAATATATTTCTTCCCTTCAAGGTCACATTCATCCGTAACGCTGTCCGTTACAATCTCTCCGAACACGGAATACCTGCTTTTTTCCAGCAGTTCCGGAGTAAATCCGAACAAATCATAGACATTCAGAAGTCTGAGGCTCTGCAAGGAAAGCTGCAGATTCTCGTTAAGTTCATTCTTAAGGCTCCTGGCCTCGACCTGGAACTCTGGGTACTTTTCTACGAAAACTCGGTAGTTGCTCATATTGTCTATATAAATTATTTCTTTTACTTATTCTGTTCCTCAGGTTTTCGGGATCCACCTTCCGCCCGACTACACGAAACGGGACGCCCAAACGGACATGAACTCCTCCGGCGTCATGGGAGTGAAAGTGATATGCCCCATCTTACGTTTCGGGCGTGACTGCGACTTTCCGTACAGGTGCACGAATACGCCTTTTCCAGCCTGGCCGCAGAAAGCATCGTCCACATCATCGGGGCTGGACACGCTCACTCCCGGACCGGCCCCTTCAAGGGATTCCGCCACAATGGCTTTGGCCGCTTCCAGATCCTGGCCGAGAATATTCTTCATTACGGTCGGAGCCAGCAGTTTCGGAGTCTCGAGCGGCTGTCCGAGAAGGAAACGGCACAGTTCCCTGTACTGGTTGGTGCTGCAGCCTTCTATAGTGTAGTGGCCGCTGTTATGAGGACGCGGGGCCATCTCATTGAAGTAGAAATCATCACCTTTTATAAAAAGTTCGACAGCCAGTATCCCCTTGTACCCGCAGCTTTTCATGAAGTCTTCGCAGGCTTTTGCGATTTTCGCTCCGGCCGGGCTTTCGTGAAGTCCGTCAGACAATCCCGGAGCCGGGACTATGCTCAGATCAAGGATACCACCGGTGTGTATATTGCGCCCGATAGGGAAATGGATGATCTTATCCCCGTCATTTACCATGACGACACTGGCCTCATAGTCGAAACCGACGAATTTTTCCAGTATGCACGGGACTTTCAGCAGATCCGAAGCCGGTTCCAGATCTTCATTCTCCCTTATTACCGCCTGTCCGTGACCGTCATATCCGAGGGTCCTGGTCTTCAGGACACATGGCATGCCGAGAACAGACACGGCTTTTTCAAGCTGCGATAGCCTCTCCTTTCTGGAAAGAGACGCGGCATCTTCAGCCGACATAGGGACAGGAAACTCCGGATTTCCGGGGAACGGCTCCTCCCCTTCTTCCGGAGTAATGAAATCAAGGGCAGGCACCGGAATGAAATCCGGGGTACGGAGACCGTGTATACGGGCATTCGCCTTCTCCCTGAGCCTGTCCTGGGAATCGAACAGAGGGGCTACCCCCTGCTTTATGTTGTATTTGCCTTCTATATGCCGGAGGACATCTCCAGGCACATTCTCGAATTCATACGTAACAACGTCACTCCCTTCACAGAGCTCTTCCAGAGCCTTTATGTCATCATACGCCCCGACGACATGCCTGTCCGCCACGGCGAAAGCAGGAGCATCCGGAGAAGGGTCGAGCACGGCGACTTCCGCGCCGAGGTCATGCGCTTCCTGCGCTATCATGAGGCCCAGCTGGCCGCCTCCTATTATTGCGATTGTCTTTTTATTGTCCATTGGTTTCCGATTCTTGTTCTGCCTGACTTCCGTTTACGGCCGCCCTCATTCAGATTTCAGCTTTCAGGACAGACTCCGTCTGGTCTTTACGGAACTTGTCAAGCCTCTCCGCGATGCCTTTGTCCTGGAGGGCAAGAATAGAAGCCGCTATGAGCGCAGCATTCTTCGCCCCGTTGATGGCCACCGTCGCAACCGGCACGCCTCCAGGCATCTGCACTATCGAGAGAAGGGAGTCCAGTCCGTTGAGCGCCCGGGATTTTACCGGAACCCCGATGACAGGAAGCGCAGTCATGGCAGCCACCATTCCAGGAAGATGTGCAGCCCCGCCGGCACCCGCGATAATGACAGATATTCCCCTGTCTTTGGCCGTCCTGGCATATTCATACATAAGATCCGGAGTACGGTGGGCGCTTACTACGCGCTTTTCAAATTCAATCCCGAGTTCCGAAAGCATGTCCACTGCGCCTGACATCACTTCATAGTCGCTGGTGGAGCCCATGATAATCCCGACTTTCATAGCAGTTCGATTTTAGTTTGCATATCGTGCAAAGATACGGAAAGAAAATGAGATTCTGTTTTGATTCGTCATATTAAAATGACTATATTCGCACGATTTATCAACATTTTCCGGAAATATGAGAGATTTATATATTACCAACACGCTTTCGAGGAAGAAAGAGCTTTTCGTTCCGCTGCAGGAAGGCCATGTAGGACTGTACGTATGCGGACCGACAGTATACGGCGACGCCCATCTCGGTCATGCGAGACCGGGAATCACATACGACGTATTTGTCAGGATGCTTCGCCATCTCGGCTATAAAGTGCGCTATGTCAGAAACATAACGGATGTGGGACATCTTGAGCACGATGCCGATGAGGGCGAAGACAAGATAGCCAAAAAGGCAAGGCTGGAACAGCTGGAACCGATGGAGGTAGTCCAGACCTACACCCTGCGGTACCACGAAGCGATGAGGATGCTGAACGTAGCGCCTCCGTCCATAGAGCCCCGAGCGTCAGGACATATAATAGAGCAGATAGGGCTGGTGCAGAAGATACTGGACGCCGGCTACGCATATATCAGCAACGGATCGGTATATTTCGACGTGCAGAAATACGACCGGGACCACAGATACGGCATACTTTCAGGCCGCACGCTGGACGAGACCAAGGAAGGGACCAGGGAACTGGACGGACAGGGCGACAAGCACGCTCCGTATGATTTCGCACTCTGGAAAAAGGCGTCTCCGGAGCATATCATGAAATGGCCTTCTCCATGGAGCGAAGGATTCCCGGGCTGGCATCTGGAATGCTCTGCAATGAGCGAAAAATACCTCGGGAAAGAGTTTGATATACACGGTGGAGGGATGGACCTGATGTTCCCCCACCACGAATGCGAGCTGGCGCAGAACACGGCCTCAAGAGGCGAAGGCGGCGTGCGTTACTGGATGCACAACAACATGATCACCATCAACGGCAAGAAGATGGGCAAGTCCCTCGGGAATTTCATTACCCTGCAGGAACTGTTCTCAGGATCACACAAGCTGCTGGAGCAGGCTTACTCTCCTATGACCGTCAGGTTCTTCATCCTCCAGGCTCATTACAGGAGCACTCTTGACTTCAGCAACGAGGCTCTGCAGGCGGCAGAAAAAGGGCTCCGCAGAGTCATGCAGGCTGCAAAGGACCTTCGGGAAATGGCTTCCGCCGCCGGGGTCGCATCGGAAGTACGGGGGACGGAAGGGCATGGACCCGGAGAACTGTCATACGGGGAATTCATCACCGACACCGCTCCGGAAAATTTCGACGGTGCTTCAGCCGAGATAAAGACATTGTGCGAAAATGTTTACGGGGCACTGTGCGATGACCTCAACACTCCTGTAGCGATAGCACATATCTTCGATGCTGTAAGAATCATAAATTCGGCCAAAGACAGGAAGGCTTCCCTTACAAAAGAAGACCTCTGCACCCTCCTAAGACTTTTCGATGATATAGTTTTCGGCGTGCTCGGACTGAAAGACGAGGAAGCTGCAGGCGGAAAGGCAGAGAAGATCATAGACGGACTTATGGGAATGGTGTTGGAGGAGAGGAAGGCCGCCAAGGAGGCGAAGGACTGGGCCACCAGCGACCGTATCAGGGACGCCCTGAAGGCACTCGGCATCCAGATCAAGGACACCAAGGACGGCGCCACCTGGTCTGTCGAATAAGACGGCAAACGAATGACGAATACCGCAGCATACTGATGTATGTGAGGATATGAGGAGAGAAGTTTAACGCAGTTATTACAAAAAGAAATAAAAATGGGGAGAATGAAATTCATTTCATGGAACGTAAACGGCCTCCGCGCCTGCGCCTCCAAAGGCTTCGCCGACAGTTTCAGACAGCTGGATGCCGACTTTTTCTGCCTGCAGGAAACGAAAATGCAGGAAGGACAGCTGGATATGGAATTCGAGGGGTACAGGTCTTACTGGAACTATGCGGAGAAAAAAGGATATTCCGGGACTGCGGTATTCACAAAACATGAACCTGTGAATGTAACATACGGCATAGGCATTGGCGAGCATGACCATGAAGGCAGGGTCATCACGCTGAAAATGGATGATTTCTATCTTGTAAACGTATATACGCCCAACTCGCAGGATGAACTTGCGCGACTGGATTACAGGATGAAATGGGAAGACGATTTCAGGAACTATCTTCTCGGACTTGAAAAGAACAAGCCTGTGATCGTATGCGGCGACCTCAATGTAGCACATAAGGAAATAGACCTTAAGAATCCGAAGACCAACAGGAGGAATGCAGGCTTCACGGACGAGGAAAGAGCCAAATTCTCCACTTTATTGGAAAGCGGATTCATTGACACCTTCCGGTACTTCTATCCTGATGCAGAAGGCATATATTCCTGGTGGTCATACAGATTCAGGTCCAGAGAAAAGAATGCGGGGTGGAGGATCGACTATTTTCTGGTATCCAAGGGCCTGCAGGACAGGATAGAAGGGGCGGCAATCCATAACGAGATATTCGGTTCGGACCACTGCCCCGTAGAACTGACATTAAACTAAAGTCTGGATTCTTCATCAAGACTACCCACATTACGATGACGCTGCTGCCCGTTTGACCCGAACCTCCAGGTGAAGGCTACGGTCGCACCGCCCTGGGTCTGGCGCTGGACGATAGAATACGTCCTTATACCGTTGTTCTCCATATAAATATCGCTGTCACCGGTATTCAATATATCATAGACATACAGGGCCAGAGTGCCTTTCCCGTCCCAAAGGGTCTTGATCAGGCTGACATTGAGCTGGCCGAGGGCCTTCATATTGAAATATCCGGCCGACTGCGGAGTCGACATCCATCCGTCGAGTCCGAATTTGAAGTCCTTGGGCAGGAAGAAAGTCGTTGCCATATATGCATTGAGACTGTTCATTTCATTGCTGTACGGCTCTCCGTACACCTGCTGTGCGAGCTCGTCATAAGCGATGAACTTGCAGTAAGAATAAGTCAGGTTCGCCGTAAGGTTCCACCATTTTGTGAGCGGAAGCTCTGAAAGGGAAACGGTCGTGTATGCGGTATGCTGGACTCCGGCATTGGAATATATCAGTCCCATCACTCCTGTCGACCGGTCCAGGTTCGGGGTCTGTATGTCGCTGAAATTGGTAGTAAAGTTGTACCCGGCAGAGACGGACAACCTGCTGAACAGGACAGCCGTCAGGGAAGCGTTGTGGCTGTACGAAGGCTCCAGCTCTATGTTTCCCTGGGTGTATGAAGTAGCCGAAGCATAGTCCTTGAACGGATTGAGCTGCCAGTATTTCGGTCTGCTGATACGGTATGAGTAGCTGGCTGACAATATTGCCTTCTGCGAAGGCGTATAGCTCAGGAATACGCTCGGAAAAAAATCGAAATAGTCCTTGTGGCTCTGCCTGCTCTGCTCGGAGGTCATGAGCCAGTCACCGTCCTGCACCGTATATTCTCCCCTTACCCCCGCCTGGGCGTTCCATTTGTCAGAAAACTTCTTCGCTATATTGAAATATCCTGCATAGACCTGCTCGTCATAGGTAAAGTCGTTCCGTTCGGAAAGAGAGCCCCGGCCTTGCGCAATAAAATCATAGTCATACTTGCCGTACCGGTTTTTCGTAGACGAATACGCAGCCTTGACACCGGCTTCTATCCTGCCCGTCTGGGAAAAGACCGCCTGCGAGTAATCCGCCTTGAAGGAATAGAGGTCCAGGACATTGCGCGTATTGTCATCGAAACCATAGCTTTCCACACCGTCCTCCTCCGCTTCTTCGGAAAGGAAGGAATATTCGTTCCGCTGGCTTCCGATGACACGTCTGTCAGTCCTGTAATAATCGGCATTCAGTGTCAGCTCCTGATTCTTATCCTCGTCGAAGGTCCTGGTATAGTTGAGGTTAAGAGAGTAGGACGGGTTGTGTCCTTCAGAACGGTCGCGGCCCGACAAGCTGCTGTACAGCTTTTCCGCCGCAGTTCCGGCATCGACATAATTGTCTATGGTATAGGGAGTGACTTCCCTGTCCTTTTCATCCGTTGCAGAGAAGCGGAATATGACCCCGAGGATATCCCTGTCCGATATGTTCCAGTCATTACCGAGCCTTACATTATGCGAAAGCCACGTGCTCCGGCTCGATGTCACGCTTTCTTCACGCATGGGACGGTCAGTACCATAGAGTTTTGTCTGGTCAGCCTCGAATCCGTACCCGCTGTAGACGGGAGTGTAATGGAAATAAGTATTGGTCTTGTCCGTGCGGTACATGACATTGGCGGAAATGCTGCTGTTGGCAAGCACTCCGGGGGCATACCTCACGCCGAGACGCGTCCCGACAGTATCGCTCAGGCCTTTCAGGAAAGCTTTCCTGGTCTTGATATTGATGATCCCTCCGCTGCCTTCTGCATCATACCTGGCAGAAGGGTTGGTGATAAGTTCCACTTTTTCAATGGATGACCCTTCGCTTCCTTTCAGATAGGCCTCCAGGTCGGTCCCTGACATGTTGGACGGGCGCCCGTCAATCCATACGGCTACCGCACTGCCGTTTAGCTTGATATTGCCGTCATTGTCGACTGTCACTCCCGGTGAGCTTTTAAGCACATCCAGAGCATCACCCGTCTGGGCCACAGCCAGCTCGGACACGTTCAGAACCAGACGGTCAAACTGGTGTTCTATCAGGGGCCTGTCTCCGGACACCGTAGCCCCTTCCAGCATCTGCGTGTCCTCTTCCAGCGCGACAGGGCCGAGCTCCATCACCCCGCCTCTGACCGTACGTCCGGGAAGGCCGGCTCCGTCCTGCCTGCCGCCTGCCGCCGGTTCCAGATCCAGAAAGCTGAAAGATTTTTCCTTATACCCCACCAGTGAAAACACCAGTCTGTTTGTCATGGAAGAGCGGCTCCTGTCGGAGATCCTTATCGAATAAGTGCCTGTCGAGTCCGTCGTGGCTCCGGCAGATACTCTTCCGGAAGTATCAGCCAGCGCCACTGTCACGAACTCCAGAGGCTTCCCGGTCCCTGCTTCTATGACTGTACCTTTCAGGGCCAGAACCTTCTCCGGCTGTGGCTTCGGGGAAGCCGAAATTCCAGAACAAACAAAAACGGACATCAGTCCCGCAATCAGACATTTCATATTCTTTTCCATATTTTTCCGTTCTACGACAGTCCCGAAGGACCTTGGATTATCACATGCCGGAATAACGGCACATTGGTATTTGCATGCGATAATGAGACGGATGGAACAGAAAAAATGTTGCGGTAAAAATGATTTATTCTTTCCTGTCCTTTCGGCAAAGAGCCTCATAGAGATACGACCCGCCACCGCAGACAGCCATTGTAATAGCCTGTGATTCATGCGAAAGGGTGGCGAAGATGATACCCAGTTCAAACGGGATTCCGTAGATAGTGCTCAATGCGATAGATACGACGAAATGGAAAGCGCCGAATCCTCCCGGCACAGGCACGAGCCATCCGAGACTCCCGGCCACCATCAGGAACAGGGCGTCGACAATATTCAGGGCGTCAAGATCCGGCAGAGCCCACATCGTAGAAGCGCTCATAAGCCAGTACATGGCCCATATTATTGCCGTGTAGGCGATGAAAAGCCATTTATGAGGCATCTTCATGCAGCTGCCTACCCCCTGAAGAAGTCCGCGGCAAACGGAAAAGAGCCTGCGGCAGAATGCATTGTTGTTCCTGTACTTGATTATCAGGAATATCATCGAGACAATGATGACAACGGCTGAAAGGACAAGCCACCATACGCTGAATGAAATGGATTTCTCCAACGGGGTCCACATCTTTTCAGCGAAAAAAGACCCGAACTTATCCCAGCGGAAAGCCAGAAGGCCGAGCAGGAAAATCAGCATGGTCACCATATCCCAGCTTCTTTCGAGGACGACCGTTCCGAGCACTTTTTCATACGAGGCAAGCCTTCGGGTATCCATGCTGCCGTTCCCGTCCTGAGGGGAATCCGGACCGGATCCCTTGACAACGGCCGAATTTCCCGTTATGACACCGCACCTGACGAATTCTCCGATCCTGGGAAAGACAAAGTTGGCTATATAGCCTATGTTCACCGCGTTAAAAGTCGTCATGCGCTTGATAGAAGGATCTATAGGCAGCAGCAGTTCACGCCACCGGAGTCCCCTGAGATAGAAAGCGACAATGCTTGCCGCCATGGAAAGCAGTATATATTCCCATCTGCAGGACCTCAGTCCTGCAATGAAGTCATCCCATTTCACGCCCTTGAATGAAAACCACATCAGGACCAGGGCGATTGACAGCGATATGACATATTTTAAGGATTTGGAATAGCTGCCGCTCATCTTGCCGTTAATATTGTCCGTCCCCGGACGGACTGCAAATTTACTATTTTTTATATATCTTTGTAGGTTGTACTAATTTTTCTGCAATGAAATCGATACTGGGCATGGGCAACGCACTGACAGACATCCTCGCCGTGCTTCCCGACGACTCTTTCCTCAGACAGTTCCACCTTCCGAAAGGGAGCATGCAGCATGTGGACATGGAAACCGGAGACAAGATCTGGCAGACCCTCAAACCTATGGGCGTGCAGTATGTAGCCGGCGGTTCAGCTGCAAACACCATTACCGGAACCGCCATATTCGGGATGAAATCGGGATTCATAGGGAAGGTAGGAGATGACGAGCTCGGACACCTGTTCAAGAGCGACCAGGAACAGTACGGAATAAAATCCACGTTGCTCAAAGGGACCAGTTCTTCCGGAAGGGCAATGGTTTTCATCACCGCGCCCAATGCAGAGAGGACATTCGCGGTATATCTCGGCGCCGCACTTGAACTCGGTCCGGATGACCTCAGAAAAGAATATTTCGAAGGATACGATTATTTCCATATAGAAGGGTATCTGGTCCAGAACCAGAAACTTATCCGTAAAGCCGTGGAAATGGCGAAGGAGGCCGGATGCATAATATCCATGGATATGGCTTCATACAATGTGGTAGAGTCCAACGAGGCTTTCCTGCATGATATCGTGGACAAATACGTGGATATAGTGTTTGCGAACGAAAGCGAGGCGAAGTCTTTCACTCGTCTGGAGCCGCGCGAAGCCCTGGACGAACTGGCAAGGCATTGCGGCATCGCCGTCGTGAAAATCGGCAAAGACGGTTCCATGCTCAAATGCGGCGACGAATACCATTATATAGAAGCGTGGCCGGCCGATACCGTCGACGCCACAGGAGCCGGGGATACTTACGCAGCCGGATTCCTGTATGCGCACTCATTAGGCATGCCGCTAAGGGTCTGCGGAGAAGTCGGGTCCATCATAGCCGCCAAAGTAGTAGAGGTGATAGGTACAAAAATCGACATACCGAGATGGAAAGCGGCAAAACAGGAAATCCGGGCACTGATTGCAGAAAACTCTAAATAATCCGCATATATGGTCTCTCCGCTCAGGAAATTCTTCCGCACCAAAGCACTGAAAAAATACGCATCCGGAATAAGGACCGGCATAATCCCGCTCTCCTTGATGCGCGATGTCTTCATACTTATCGACAGCAGGGACCAAAATGCGGCGACCTGTGTAGCGTTGATTAAAGAATTCTTCCACAGAAACGGCATAAAGCCGGATATATTCTATATAGATACAGGAACCTGCAAAGGAAGGAAAAAACGTCTGGACACCGATCCCATGTACACATTCCAGAAAAAGGACCTGAACTGGTACGGAAGGCTCCGGAAAAATGTCCTGCAATCTTTCCTGACGGCCGGACAGGACCTCTACATCGACCTTACCATCCGCAATGACTTCCCCGTCAGATTCATAGGGACGGCCATACCGGCAAAATTCAAAGTAGGCTGCACCGGAAAGGGAAAGAACATTTTTGACATGACCATCACGACCCCGTCCGGTTCCGAAGTGTCATCTACGGAACTGTTCCGAGGGATCTCCGCACTGCTCATGTCTGTAAAATAATTCATATCATACAATATAAAATCGAATAATACCGATGAAGAATATTTTCAATTATCTAATGGTCACGGTAAAAGGCATCTGCATGGGTGCCGCCGATGTGATTCCGGGAGTATCCGGAGGCACGATAGCCTTCATGACCGGTATCTATGACACACTCGTAGGCTCGATCAGTTCCATCAACATGACTGCCGTCAGGCTGCTGTTCACCGGCAAGTTCGGACAGTTCTGGAAACATATCAACGGAAATTTCCTGCTGTCGCTTGTAGCCGGTATACTGGTGAGCATACTTTCACTGGCCAAACTGATGCAGTACCTGCTCAACTACCATCCCATCCAGACGTGGGCCTTCTTTTTCGGACTGATCGTAGCATCATCGATCTTCATTCTCAAAGGGATAGACAACTGGAAAGTCAAAGATTTCATACAGCTCGTTTTCGGTATAGCCTTGGGTGTGGTCATCTGCACGCTCTCCCCTACCGAAACGCCCGACGGACTCTGGTTCATATTCATCAGCGGAGCCATCGCCATCTGCGCCATGATTCTCCCCGGGATATCGGGAAGTTTCATACTGCTGATACTGGGCAAGTACGAATACATGATGGGAACGATAGCCGACATCGTCTCAGGAAAAGGAAACCTGACGGACTTCGCCGTGGTAGTCGTTTTCGTGCTCGGAGCCCTCATAGGGATCATAGCATTCTCAAAGTTCCTCCACTGGCTGCTGGAACGCTACCACCGCCCTACCCTGCTTGTGCTTGCAGGCTTCATAATCGGGTCCCTGGTGAAAGTATGGCCATGGAGCAATATGCCCGACATCATCTGCTCCCAGTTCCCTGAAGCGGCCGCTCTCATGGAAACTGCGGGAAGCGACAAGGTTATAGAAATGTTCTCCACACAGATAGATCCGCATATCTGGGGAGCCGTGATTTTCGCTCTGGTCGGATTCCTGCTTGTGATAGGGATAGAAATCGCCACCAATATGATAAGGAAGAAAGCACGCGGATAATCCTTTTGGCAGCGTAAAACGAATTTTCATTTGCCAATCAAATAAAAAACACTATCTTTGCACCCACTTTCGCTCCCATGGCAAATGAGCAAAGATAAAGGCCGGTCCGGTAGCTCAGCTGGATAGAGCAACAGCCTTCTAAGCTGTGGGTCTTGGGTTCGAATCCCAACCGGATCACTTTCAGAATCAAGCAGTTACAGAGATGTGACTGCTTTTTTGTTATGCTGAAATATCGCTGTTTTGGTGGCTTCTGACACATTCATGTTAGCAGATATGTTAGCAAAAATCTTATGTTAACTACTTCTGTTGAAGCGATTTGCTTAAATTATCGTCCAAAAAAGGACAACACTTTCCCGATTATGCTTCGATTGACAAAATCCGGAAAGAGAAAGTATGTATCATTAGGTATTTCCGTTCTGGAAAAGGACTGGGACTTCAAAAAGAATCTTCCGAAGAAGTCATGTCCCGACAGAGAAGCCATTGTCAAACTCATAAGCGACAAAGTATCTGCCTACAACAGTCTGATAATGGATTTGACGGCAAGGCAGCAGGAGTTTACGGTATCTTCTCTCATACAGACACTGGAGAACAGGCGGAAAGTCCAGACGGTTGGAGAAATGTACGACTATCTGATAGACGAGTTTCGCAAAACAGCCCACCTCGGGACAATGAGTGTTTACAGGCAATCCAAAAGTTCTCTCACGAAATTCAACCGTACTCTCGACATTCCGTTCAGCGACATAGACTGCCAGTGGCTGGAAAGATACGAGAAATGGCTGAAAGGCAGGAATATCAAGGACACGACTGTGAGCATCCTGTTCCGTACTCTCCGAAGTGTGTTCAACCGTGCCCTGTCAATGAAACTGATAAAGCAGGATATTTATCCGTTCAATGATTTCAAGGTAAGCAAATTTGATGTGCGCACGAAGAAAAGGGCTGTGACGAAAGAGGATGTTAAGAAGATAATGTCACTTGACCTGTCTGGGGAACGGCACTATATGCAACTTGCAAGGGACATATTTATGTTCAGTTACTTTGGAGCAGGTATCAACTTCTCTGATATTGCTTTGTTAAGGTACTGTGACATATCTGACGGCAGAGTTCGGTATATCCGTAAAAAGACAGGCAAGGAAATCAGTTTCCCGTTAAGTGATGCAGGAAAGGAGATAATCAGACGATATTCCAGACCGGATGCGACAAGTGAGGATTACATATTCCCGATACTTGACAGGAAGATACACAGGACTGAAATGCAGAGGAAAAACAGGATTCATAAGGTAATTGGCAAAGTGAATCCTTGTCTTACGGAGATAGGCAGAATGGCTGGACTGGAAACGCACCTCACGACCTATGTTGCGAGACACACATTTGCAACCGTCTTGAAAAGGTCTGGAGTGAACATAGCGATAATCAGCGAGAGCATGGGGCATTCAGATATAGCCACCACACAGATATACCTCGACAGTTTCGAGAACTCGCAGATAGATGAGGCTATGAAAAATCTACTGTGAATCTTCTGTATAGCCATTTCAATTTCCAAAAAATCCAGACAATAAGGGCAGGTGAAATATCCTGTCCTTTTCTGTTATATCCACTTGACTAACATCCAAAACCAAAATCATCATGAACAATCCCGAATTTATCCCTTACCAGAGGTTAGACCTCAAAGGCATGACCACATCAGCACTCGTAAACCTGATAAGAGTTGCATCCACAAACTTTCAAGGCACTTCACTCATCCTTACACCACGCATAGACCAGAACGGGTATGCCTACTACTGGACCGGATTGAGATATGGTGAATGTACCGAACTGGACTTCAAGTTATGCCTAAACAGGGAGATAGAAGCCTTTATCCTGTGTTTCCTCTTGAAAGGCAAGGACGGTCTGCTTGACATATCAGACTATACCCCAGACCCGACAATGACAAGGGGCATAGACTGGCTCCAGTATCATCAGTACCGGCATCTGGAGTATTCACAGGGTGTCAAGGACTTCATCCGCACCTCCAACGGCAGGACATTCCAGAACCGTAAACTGACATTCCCACATGGAAGCATAGTGTATTCACAGGAAATAAAGGATGTGTTCTCTGCGCAACCCCAGTGAAGCCTACATCCAGATAAGAGACAAGGGGACATCCCGATAAAGGACATCCCCCTGTTTCTTCTGGCTTCATCTAATAGGCTATGCTGCCGAAGTCTCAACAGGCTGCTCTACGGCTACCTTCTTCCTGGTCTGCTTCTTCTCGCTTCCGTCAGTAATTTGTTTCGGCTTCTTGAACAGAGGCGCGGCATCCTTACACAGAGGTGCGTTGAACATTCGAACAGTCTCTCCGAGGATGCCCAGACCTTTCCTCCAGACATCGTTCTTGGTGCTCCTTCCCTCAAAGACCACATGTTCAGCGACATAGGTCTTGTTCAAGCCTTTCTCCTTGCAATAGTTGTTGAACCTGATAGAATCCAGCAGGTCATTGACCTCATCCCTAAATTCAGTCCAGAAACGGAGAGGGTCGCTGTAGAACGCAGGTATGTTGCGCTCTATACAGATTCTTTTTGTGTCGGTGTCCTGCACCACCTGCCTTTTGAACTGTGACCTCGCTTTCTGGAGGACAGCATACACTGGGTCTGTAACATTCCTGCTTCTTTTCTTTACAGGGACATTTGCATTTTCAGTTGAATTCATTACCTTTGTTGTCTCATTAGCGGAATAATTCTTTTCCATAATTCTTTCTCCTTTACTTTATTGTTAAACATTTAAATGAACTTTGTTATCGATAACGAGAGCAAAGGTCTAAAAAAGGCAGGAGAATCAAGATTCATAAGAGTACGCAATGTTCACCCATCCGACAGGATACCTTTATAATCATAAGCCCTCCAGTGTATTAGGGTCAAAATTCTTGTATTTGGACAGACTTTTTATCAAATCCTCGCTTCTTCTGTCGGAATATCTCATGAGGTTCAGCGACACTGCAATCAGCCTGTTGATGCTGTATGACCGTTCATCCTTTTCATCGAACTCCGAGACATCGAGACATTTCCTCGCACGGAGGTCTGGAAGGTTCAAGTTACTGAACAGGTATTTCAGCATGTCCATTGCGACCTTCGCCTTTCTTGTCGGGGCATAGGTAACCCTGTCTTCTTTTGCGAAGATGTCAATCTCGATAATGTCAAGTGTAGGTTCATGCTCGTCATCGTACTTGTACCTTGACGGCAGACAGTCCATCTCCAGAAGTTTGTCAACGCTCCGCGTGAGATTTTCGATTAGCGTCTGTCCAGAAATTTCCAGTGGCTTGTCCTTTACATAAGAATATGTTTTCTGCCCGTCCTTTTCTTCTGTCTTAAGTCTTTCCGTCACAATGGTGAATCTTCTTGCCTCAGACAGATGGTCGCGGAGATTCTGCAACTGTTGCCTTATAGTGCCTGGACTTCTTTGGACATCTGTACATTTCCTCTCCGTAAGATAATACACGAACATGACAGCATAATACAGGGCTTCGATGTCTATCCTGTCATATTTTTTAGGCTTGGCTTCAGCATCCGTTTCCTTTGGCCTTGCATTCAGTTCGTCAATCCTCTCATTGTAGGCATCAACGATACCGGATATGTCCCCGTCAGAGCGGAACTTCTCATAAGGGCAAGGGAAATCATTGGGAATCCTGCCGTCAGCCATATCAATAAAATGGTTTACCTCATACGGATAGTTTCCACAGAAAACTCCCGGCTCATCTTCACATTCATAGACATCCGGTGGGGCATATTCAGCAGCCAGAATGTCATACACATAACAGAATCTGTCCATATAAACGAATATTTAAACACCCAAAGGTAGCCAATAAAGGATGAATATGAAACGGAGACAACTCCAGACAAACAATAAAACTCCATTCCAGACACTTTAAAAGTGGTTGAACAATGCAAACGACACTTTAAAAAGGTCAGATGCACTGCATACACCACTTTAAAAGTACCCGAATACACGCATCAGACACTTTACAAAGGGTCAATATGCAGTTTATGGCAACTTTAAAGTGCCAAAGTCATGCAGACGGCAACATTTAATTGTCATCCACAGTGCACCGGAACATCATTCATACAAGAACGGAAAGGGATTCCAGATAAAGAGCGGGACAGACAGAACATCCGAAACAGACTACGGCAGAGAATCAGCATCTTCAGCCCAATATCCGCTCGAGGATGCAACGGACACAACAAGGGACAGCCAGATGAAGCCATAGTCCCAATGGATTCAATTGGTTCATTTTCAATGGATTTTGATTTGGAAATGTCGCAATATTTATATAATTTCGTATTACAGATTCAGACAAGGAGATTTTCCATTGCACAGGTCGGAGAAGCCGAGAATCAGCCACCGTTCTCCGATTTTTCCCCTAAAGAATATCATGCCACCGAAAGGGAGTACAGAACGAGTATTCCCTTTTATGATGCGGCACTGCTACCGATTCTGCGCCACAACTCGGTTTTACTATATACAGATATGGGTACAGGCGCAACTTTGATAGCACCGACATTCCACAGGTCACATGAAGCAATGGAAGCAAAGTAAAGAGATTCAAATGTAGGAGATTGGCTAATAATTCTTAAAATAAAATGCAATGGAAACAATTGATTCTAAATTAAATTCCACTGTCAAAGGGGTAAGGACAGTGAACGCGCCAGAGGGTGCAAAGTATATCAGTGCAGAGTGAATGGACAGACTGCCGTCAAACTGCATACTCGACAAGGGCAGGACAGGCTGCGGAGCGACAACACTTGCGATAAGGCAGCAAGGAAACACAATAATAACAGTACCCTATGTAAACCTCATAAAGAGCAAGGAATCCCAACACGGAGACATTCTTCTCGGAGTATATGAGGGGACAGGCAGGGAAGAGATACTGGATTATGCAAAGTGCCACAGGACACACAAGATAATGGTCACATACGATTCACTCCCGAAAGTCATTGATGCACTGGAAGGCAACGGCTATGATGTGCGGAACGATTATCAACTCGTGATAGACGAATGGCAGGTCATACTCAACTCATACGACTTCAGACCGGACGCGATGCAGGGACTGTTAAAGGCAGCAGGCGGATTCAAGGGTGTAATCTACATGACAGCCACACCAGTAAAGCGGAAGTACATGCCAGACGAGATGAAACACCTCCAGAGGGTCAAGATTAAATGGCAGGATGAACAGAAATTGAGACTGCACAGTGTAAAGACCACATCGCCAGCCAGACTTGCAGCGGAACTCTGCGAGGGCAGGACAGATGAATACAACCTGCACATATTCGTAAACAGTGTCACGATGATAAGCAGGATAATCAAGTATGCAGGTCTCAAACCGGAAGATGTCCGCACAGTATGCTCGAAGAACAGGGACAGCATGGCGACCAACCAGAGCAAACTCGGAAATGCCTACATGATAGCCGACATAACCGACCCGGTGAAACCGTACAACTTCTACACTTCGACTGCCTTTGAGGGCTGTGACATCTATGACGGGAAAGGTCTCTCCGTAATAGTGAATGACGGGCATATCGCACATTCGCTTCTTCCTGTTGACACACTGTTCTTCCAGATAGCAGGCAGATTGAGGGACAGCAGATACAGGGACTATGTAATCAACATATTCTCCCCAACCAAAAATACGGACGATGTGACATACGAGGAATATGTGGAAGCAAGTGAAAAGGCGTTCAAGGAAGCGGAGGAATACGCCAACAGGATGAACGGCAACAATGACGGTGCAGACCTTGCGGAACTCTATACGAACAGGAGATATGTGAGGGTACAGGACGGAAGAATGATTGCGGACAGAAATATGCTCAACTGCGACTTGATGAAGCACGAACTCCAGAGTGTGATATATGGAAACTGGAGAAACCTCATTGACGAGATAATAGCCAGCGGAATAAAGATAGTAAAGACCGAGGAATTGAATCCAGAAAAGCCAGTAAAGGAATCTGCCAGCAGAAAGGCGAGTTTCAAGGATGCGTTCAAAAGATACTGTGAACTGAAGTCAGCAAGGACAATCTTCCCGAGTGCCGAACAGATACTGATAGAGAAGAACAAGCCGCTTGTAAAGACAGCATACGACACTCTCGGGGAATCAAAGGTAATCTCACTCAAATACAAGGTAACGGACATTAGGAGGGAACTTGTAAAGGCATCCACAGTTACGGAGACCGAGAAGATAATCAGAATGGTGAGACAGTCACTGCCATACAGAAAAGCGATACCGAGAAAGGAGATAACAGAGGTGCTTCAAGGGATATACGATACACTCGGCATACACAGGACAGCGGTAGCGACAGACCTTGCAAAATGATACGAGGTCAAGAAGCAGAACATACGCATAGAGGGTCAGCAGACATCCTGTATTGCGATAGTGTGCGAGAAGAAAGTTGTATATGAGACTGTACCGAAACAACTGGAACTTTTCACGGCTGAAGACTATACATAGCGCATTGTGCAGATGATATTCGACAGGGGAGCAGAAACTATGCTTCCCTTTTTTGGTGCTACCGATATTGCGCGAGAACTCGAATTTGTATATAGAAAATATGTGAACAGGCGCAGGATTGATAGCAGATGTAGCGACTGACAATATAGACTACACTATACCGCCAGCAGGTCTATCTAATGAGCAGGAGGTATAGATAAGGACAGGAATGATTCTCCAGAGCAATTTTAATTGGATGCAAAGTCAAGTTGGAATATGCTGTCAAATATACTGCTTATATATAATAGGTGTGAAAACCATTCTGATTCCATTTAAGTGGACGGACTGATTTGGAGACACATCCTTTAACTAAACAGCCAAATAGAATTGGATTCATACCTTTAACTATACCTGCTCTCATAGGTACAGGTAGAGAACGCGCACAGAGTATCTATCCAAAGCACCCCTGCCCTGTTATCTGGGGAAATCAAAATCCATTTCAACGCAAGACCAGTGTAGGGTACATTGATAAGGTACTACCTTATATAGAATCCAATTAAGACATATTCACATCAGAAACAGACAGTTTGCAAACCGTTCGATAAACGACAGATAACAATGTCGTTGAATTACACTTATGTTTAATCAGCCGTTCTCACAAGGGACGGCATTTTTCGTTTATATGACATGACAGCACAACAGATTGTAGACAGGGAAATTCTGTATGAACAGAGTTATGTCCTTAATGAACTGATTAGAGTGAATGACAGTCTTTGGGACAAGATTGAAAACTCCGAAGAACTGGATGAAGTCTATGAATGGTGGCTGGTCACACCTTACATGGC
>JADILV010000013.1 GCA_017695115.1 Candidatus Cryptobacteroides avicola
CCATCTATCCACTTCTTTATAAAACACCCTGCACAAACGTTTGCGCAAACGTTTGTGCAGGGTGTTTTATAAAGAAGTGGATAGATGGAAGGGAGGTTAGGCGAGTGGCACATGATGGTGGCAGTAAATACCCTCCGGAAGACAGGCCGTATGCCCTGATAACACATGTAAAAGCGCGAAAAATTTTTTTACGCGATACGCTAAAACGATTTATATGGCCAGCGGGATAACCGTCAACCCTAACAAAAGATACAATTTAATAACCACATAATTGAACGCCATGAAAACGACCCGACTCAAGACCGGAGGACAGCCGGCATCCGGAGGTACTCCGGGCAATGCCATAGAATCAATGCGCAATGCAGGAGTAAATATTATTGTTTTGTTTGTTGGCATTATATTAATCGCCTGCTCTTCTGTAGAAGATGGTTTTGAAAAGATTCCAGATACCACTGGATATGGGAATACAATGCTTCAACTATCAGCAGTAACTGATCCTGAATCAAGCAATCAGATTTTTTGGCGAGCAGGAGACAAAATCAACGTTGTCGATGAAACTGGAAATTCCGGTATTTATGAAGTCGCCGCTGGAATAGGGACAAATATAGGAGAGTTTAAGGGGCAATCTGAGTTTGATGGATCTCCTTTAGTCGCAATGTATCCCGCAAGTTCATATATTGAAGGTGAGACTGTTCATTTTTCGATTCCTTCATTCCAGTCGAAAGATTCATATAATGACTGCAGGATGATGGTGGCAAAATATTCAGATTCTTATGATGAACATGTTCCATTATTTGAATTTTCTGAAAAGACCGCAATTCTGGAGATGGCATTTGATTTTACATCCAATGCAGAATATGAAGATGAGAATGTATATTCCATTGAGGTGTATTCTGAGGACATCAATTTTATTGGTGATGGGATACTTGATATTTCCAATGCAGATGCCAGGTTGGAGTGCATGGGTAACCAGTTGACATATTCTTTCAGTCCGTCAATTCCTATGGCGCAGGCAATAGATTTCAGCGCTACGATTGCTCCGTGTGATATGACTCAGTCTCAGAAAGTAACGTATACAGTTAAAAGTGATACATATACATTCGTCTTCAGGAAAAAGCCGGATGTGATTTTCGGAGAGAAGTCAGTCTCAAAAATCAATATAAAATTGGATGAGTTTGTTGTTACAGATGCTGAAGTTCCCGCTGAAGGGGAGGTGAAAATAACGCGTGAACTTCCGGCTATAGATCTTAGTGCAGACGGACCATCAAATTGCTATATTGTTGATAGAGAGGCTCGTTGCAGTTTTGATGCTACAATTATAGGTAATGGTGACGAAGGAATTATTCCGGATGGAAATTTTGTCGATTATTTGGGTAGAGCCTTGACTTCATCTAGTATAACTCCTGCTTCTGCTGAAATGTTATGGCAATATCCTGACGGTCTTATCTCGGATGTTATCCTTACAGATGGTCGTGTGAATTTCAATTCATCAGGTAAAGAGGGCAATGCTGTAATTGCTGTATATGACGAATCAGGTATAATTATGTGGAGTTGGCATATATGGCTTACTGATAAACCAGCGGATGAGACCTATATGGAAAATAAATATGGGAATGTCTGGACATTCATGGACAGAAATCTGGGCGCTACATCGGCTGTTGATGACGGTTCTGACAGTTATGGCCTTGTTTATCAGTGGGGAAGAAAGGATCCTATTCCATGTGCAAGAGAATTTAACAGTATAACGGAACCGGAGATATCCGGTAAATATAATGAGGTTCCAATTGTTACTCCTGATGTAAGCACTGGAACGATCCAGTATGCAATCCAGAATCCGGTTACGTATCTTATGCGGGCAGATTGGCTTATGGAAAGCAATGATTATCTATGGGGAAATCCTGATGGAGATAATATGACGACGACTTGGCAAAAAACTATTTATGATCCATGTCCTCACGGTTATAAAGTTCCCGGAAAAGATGCATGGAGTATATTCACTGTAACAGGGGAGAATACTACAGATGCCGGCAGCCATAATGTGGTTCCTCCAGCAGGTACTAAAAGGGGATATTATCTTTATTATAAAGAATATGGTACAGGTCTTCAGACCTGGTATCCGACAAATGGATCGCGCAATTATAGGACAGGTGGGCTGACTAGAGGAAGCTGGTGGTATTATTGGACATCTGCTCCGTCTGCAGGGACTCAAGCATGGTGCATGACCTTCAAAAATGACTGGAAAGAGGTAGATCCATTATATGAATTCCAAAGAGGCAATGCCAATACTACAAGATGCGTAAGAGAATAAATTCAATAAAAATTGTAGACATGAAAAGATATATACATAATATATTTATGATTGCCATGAAAAATATCTTGGTACTAATCATGTCATTGTCTTGTTCTGCGTACTTTGCTTATGCCCAGGGGAACAAAGTTACAGGTACGGTTAATGACAATGAGGGGGAACCTTTAGCCGGTGCCACCGTAATTATTAAAGGTGTCAACAGGGGTGCTGTTACAGATCAGGACGGAAGATACGTACTTTCAAATGTCGATAATGATGACATTCTCGTGTTTTCGTTTTTGGGAATGAAAACGATAGAAATGACGGTTGGAAATAGAACAGTGATTGATGCCACAATGGAACCTGACGAAACGTTTCTTGACGAAACGGTGGTTATAGGTTATAGTGAAGTCAGATACAAAGATCTTACTGGAAGCGTCGGCAAGGCGGATATAGATGATATGCTCAAGACAGATGCAGGTAATATTGCTGAATCTTTTGCAGGCCGCGTCGCAGGTGTACAAGTCAGTTCAAATGAAGGAATGCCCGGAGCCGAAATGAACATAATCATCCGTGGAAATAATTCAGTAACACAGTCCAATTCTCCATTGTATGTTATTGATGGTTTCCCGCTTGAAGATGCATCACTCAATACACTTAATCCGTCTGACATTGCATCGATAAGTATCTTGAAAGACGCTTCTGCAACAGCTATCTATGGAGCGAGAGCGGCTAATGGTGTTGTTATAGTAACGACTAAGATGGGGCAGCCTGGGGCAATGAAGGTCTCATTTGATGCGAGTTGGGGCTTTGCTGACATATCAAAGAAAATACCCCTCATGAATGCATATGAGTTTGTTTGTCTCCAGAAAGAAATCATGACAGAATCGGATTTCAATAATGTGTATCTGCGTGATGGCGCTACTATTGAAGACTATCGTAATGTGCGAAGTATCGATTGGCAGGATCAGGTATTTCAGCGGGCTCCTTTACAAAAGTATTCATTGAACCTTTCAGGTGGAAACAGATCTACGCGATATAGTACAACATTGTCAATCTATGATCAGGACGGAATTATAAAAAATTCAAATTATAGCAGATATCAAGGCCGTTCAACAGTTGACCATCGTTTCGGGAAAGGCTGGCACATCCAATACTCAGTCAATTTCTCACGTACAAAACAGACAGGCGATTCTCCGTCTCAAAGCAATTACACGGGGAGCGCGAATCTTTTGCCAAATGTATGGAGTTACAGGCCGTTTGCATCAATAGGGGATGATGATATATTGAATGAATGGATAGACTCTACAATCAATCCGTCGCAAGATTATAGAGTTAATCCGATATATATAGTAACAGATGAATTCCGTACGAGAATTAACAATAATTTCAGAGCAAATGCATATGTTGAATATGAAATCATAAAGGGCTTGAAAATAAAGGTTATGGGGGGATTCCTGAATGATGATTATTCAGATGAGATATTTAATGGGTCGCATTCCAGAACAGGAAATCGCTTCCGTTCAGATGGAGTCAATGCATCGTCAAGGAATAAGTCTACGCAACAATGGGTAAATGAGAATACATTGACATACAAAACTACCTTTGACAGATACGGAAGACATAATTTCGATGTTCTGGTAGGACAGACGATGCAAGGAAGTAAATATACCGATAAATACATGAGAGTAACCCATATTCCTGATGAGACCCTCGGTATGAATGGTATGGGACAAGGACAGCCCGTATCAAGTACTTATACATCTGCAAAATGGAGCCTTATGTCATTTTTGTCAAGAATAAATTATAACTATGACAACAGGTATTATTTTACTGCAACATTCAGGGCTGACGGTTCATCAAAATTCGCTCCCAAAAACAGGTGGGGATATTTCCCTTCGGCATCTGTTGCCTGGAATATTTCTAATGAGAATTTTATGTCAGGCATCAGAAACGTTATTTCAAATATGAAACTTCGGGCAAGTTGGGGGCAGACTGGCAATAACAGAGTGTCTGAATATGCATATAGAATGCAGATGAATGCTACGGAAGAATCTGAATATCCTTTAGACAATTCCAATACTACAGGAAATATTATAGTGAATCTGGGGAATCCTGACTTAAAATGGGAAACCACGACACAGTGGGATGCAGGAATTGATCTTGGCTTCTTTAATGAAAGAATAGCGCTTACAGTCGACTGGTATAAGAAAATTACATCGGATCTGCTTTTGTCTGCAGACATCCCGCCGTCTTCAGGTTATCTGACCAATACGATGAATGTGGGAAAAATCAGTAATTCAGGACTTGAAATATCTTTGTCAACAGTTAATTTCAACAAGAAGAATTTTAAGTGGGCTACTGACTTCAACATTGCATTTAACAGAAATAAGGTTCTGGCTCTTTCTGATAATCAAGAAAGTATCGTGAATATTATTTCATATAATAATGCCTATATAACGAAAGTCGGGCAACCTATGGGAATGATGTATGGATATATTTATGAGGGAACATATAAGTATGATGACTTTAATCTAATAGACGGTAAATATGTCCTTAAATCATATATTCCAGAAAATGGAACAGGCCGTTCTGCAGTTCAGCCGGGTGATGCTAAATTCAGGGATATTAATGGTGACGGAACGATTAACGCTGATGACTGTACGATAATAGGACGAGGACAGCCGCTGCATGTAGGAGGCTTTAACAATACATTTGAATTCTATGGAGTGGATATTAATGTGTTTTTTCAGTGGAGTTATGGGAATGATATATTGAATGCTGCAAGGACACAGTTTATGAGAGGAAAATCAGAAGTGGGTTATAACAGGTGGAAAGCATATTGCGGCAGATGGACTCCTGAAAATCCAGATAGCGATATTCCTCGTGTCGGCGGTTGGGGCAGTTCTCAGTATTCGACATTTGAAATTGAAGACGGTTCATTCCTGAGGCTTAAGAATGTTTCTATAGGTTATACTTTGCCGGACAGATGGACAAAAAAGATCTGGATTCAAAAGTTGAGAATCTATTTTTCTGCCCAGAACTTATATACATGGTGTAATTATTCCGGTTACGATCCTGAAGTTTCTACAAAGAACACAGCACTTACTCCAGGCTATGATTGGTCTGCGTATCCACGTTCAAGAGTATATAATTTTGGAATTAACATCGTATTTTAATGAAATTTCCAATGAAAAAGATATTTATGTTATTTTCAGTTGCTTCGGCACTGATGTCGTGCAGCTTTTTTGATGTTGACACGGCAGGATTCATTGAGCCGAAAGATTCCTATACAGATGAAGAAAGTGTATATATGGCTCTTGTCGGGGTATATGCCCCATTGGGAGATGTTTCATTCTATGGCAGGGACTGGTTTTATGCATTCAATCTGCAGGATGACTTGAGTTATTATGACCGTAATTATACGAAACAGGAACTTTTTCTGAACAATTACACATATACCAATTCAACATTAAACAATCTGTGGGCAAACTTATATTCCGGGATCAACCGGGCCAATTCATTCCTTGAATATGTTCAGGATGCACAGGTAGAAGATGAATTGAAAATGCAGTATATCGGGGAAGTGAGATTCCTCAGGGCATATTATTATTTTACACTTTCAAGTTTGTGGGGAGATGTCCCATTAAAATTGAAATCAACTCGAGATTCTAAATTCAGTTCAATGGAAGTTCCTGTGACAAGTACAGAAAAGATTTTTGATTTTGTTGTCAAGGAAATGGAATATGCCTCTAGTCTTGTTGCTGAGGCAGATGAACTTGTTGGACCGGGACGGATATCAAAATCTACTGTTCAGGGTATTCTCGCAAGAGTATATTTAAAAATGGGCGGCTTCCCGTTGAATAAAGGTAAAGAGGCGTATGAAAAAGCTGCATTTTGGGCGCGGCAGGTAAAGGACAGCCAGATTCACAGCCTGAACCCTGACTACGTGAAAATATTTACAAATCTATGTGAAGATATCTATGACCTTACATATCGGGAGAACATATGGGAAATAGAGTTTAAAGGAAACAATCAGGATGGGCATAAAGCAGGTGGATGTGTCGGAAGTTATAATGGGGTTTATAATAACCAGACTGACTCATATGGATTCGGATACGGTTATGTGTCGTGTACTTTGAAAATGTTTGACTTGTACGACAATCCGGACGATGTCCGTAAAGACTGGAATATATGTACATATTATTATAGAAATGGAGAGAAACTATTCCGGAATCTTGCAAATAATCAGTATGTATATTGCAATGCCGGTAAATTCAGAAGAGAATATGAACTTACTGGCAACAAGGACAAGGACTACACTCCGATTAATTTCCCTGTTTTGAGGTATTCAGATGTTCTGCTGATGCTTGCTGAAGCAGAGAATGAAGCTTATGGACCTACAGATCTTGCATATGAATGTATAAATGAAGTACGGCATCGTGCAAATCCGAACTATGAGACTATATCCAGTCTTGATCAGGAATCATTGCGTCAACTGATACGCGATGAACGTGGCCGGGAACTGTGTTTTGAAGGTCTGCGAAAACTGGATCTTATCCGTTGGGGAATATATGTAGAAGAAATGACAGATGGCCGACGGGCTCAGGTTGAGGATAGCCGCTGGCATGCTAATAAGAAATATGCAGGTCTCATTGTGGACTATACAGAATATAGGCACAACTGGTATCCTATACCTAGTAAAGAATTGGCTACAAATCCTGCAATAAAACAGAATCCATTATGGTAACAACAGTTATGAAACGAATTTTTATATTGGCTATTGGCCTGCTGATGACAGTATTTTCTGCGGTAAACTGCAGTTATCAGATAGAGGATGTAGATTTCAGTGTCTCTTTGTCACAAGATAATGTGTATGCTCCCGGGGAAGAGATTGTGTTTAACTTGCATGGAAATCCAGATTATGTGACATTCTGGTCTGGCGAGTCAGGATGCAGATACGAATATGCCGGGACTGTAGATGAAGAAGGCAATGCTAATTTCGGTATTCCGGTAAAATCCATGAATGCCAGGGAGACAACGTTTTCATATACATACACCATGTCTGGAGTATATGATGTGGTATTTGAGGCTAAAAATTCTTCATTTGGACATGAGAAAGTGGCAACAATAAGACTACAGATAGAAATTAAGTGATATTTAAATCCATAGCATTGAATGAGAAACATATTCATCATATCAATACTTTTGTTTTCCTGTTTCAGTCTTTTGGGGCAGGATAAACATGCGCGGGAAATACAGTTTGTAGAAATTCCAGCCGGAATCTTCTATATGGGAGGGTATGGAACCGGAAAAAATTATGATGAGGCTCCGGTACATGAAGTCGTTGTCTCTCGACCATTCAGAATGTCAATAACGGAGATTACGAATGCACAATATGAAGAATTTGCCCCGTCACATAGAGATTTGCGTGGAAAGTACGGATTCTCTTCAGGTGATGATGAAGCTGTTGTTTTCGTCAGTTGGTATGATGCAATGGCATATTGCCGCTGGCTGTCTGATATTACCGGGAAAAATTACAGGCTTCCTACTGAAGCCGAATGGGAGTATGCATGCAGAGCCGGCTCATACATGAATTATTCTTCCGGAGACTCATTCCCTGTGACGGATCATAAGAATCAGAATGAGCACCATTCTTTTGTCCCGGTAGACCTTACTGTTGCACAGTTCGCTCCAAACGGTTTTGGCCTCTATGATATGCACGGAAATGTAGAGGAGTGGTGTCTTGATTGGTATGGCCCTTATATTCCCGGAACACAGATTGATCCGGCAGGATATTCTGACGGACTGTATAAAGTGACCAGAGGCGGGAGTCATTCGACACCTGTAGAATATCTTCGATCCTCTAACAGAATGGGGATGATCCCGGAGGACAAGCATTTCCTGACTGGATTCAGAATTGTGGAAAGCGATATGTCTCCTGTAAATTTTATTCCGTATGGAGCGGTGTCATATGGAGTGTCGCAGCATAAAGCGATATGGAATGAATGCGACAATCCTGTATTTATGGAGCCTTTAGAGTATGTTATACCTCCAGAAATACCAGATGTACCTATGTATAGACACAACCATTGTCCGTCTGTGACATGGTGCCCGAATGGAGATCTGCTCGCAGTATGGTTTTCTACTGAGAGTGAATTCGGAAGGGAAATGGCAATATGGCATAGCAGGCTGAGGTATGGGCAGCAGCAGTGGGATGAAGCGTCTTTACTATGTTCTGTGCCGGACAGGAATATGACCGGATCGTCATTGACGACAGATCCTGAATCGGGACAGATATATCTTCTTAATGGGCTTGAGGCCGGTGGCTGGTGGCGTAATCTTGCTTTGATGAAGATGACTACTGAAGACAATGGCTCCACATGGAGCAGACCTGAAATAGTCGCGTCTGAACATGCCCCTGGCCATCAGGTTATATCAGGAATGCTTCGGCTTGAAAATGGTGTGCTGCTTAATGCCTGTGATGCCGGACCGGATAATAACGAGGGGTCTGTGCTCCAGATAAGTCGGGATAATGGTTTGTCCTGGGAATCTATATCCGGTTCAAGACCGGAAGAATTTGTTGCCGGTGGTAGCGGCAATGTCATAGCGGGAATCCACGCGGCTGTCGTACAGCTCAAAGACGGAAGCCTGATGGCTTTCGGCCGGGGTAACGACATAAAAGACAGGAACGGCGAGGCGAAGATGCCCATGAGCATTTCTAATGACATGGGCAAGACATGGACGTATTATCCTTCCATATTTCCGCCTGTTTCGGGCGGGCAGAGATGCTCCATGATAAGACTCAGGGAAGGCCCGATACTTTTAGTGTCATTTACGCATCATCCGCTTCGTGTCCCGAAGGATAAAGACAGGATGAACATTGATGGTATAGTTAAAAGCGGATTGTTTGCCGCTGTCTCATATGACGAAGGGAAAACATGGCCAGTCATTAAACTCATTTCCGATGGGCAGTACAGGTTTATGGATGGAGGCGCATGGACGGGCCATTTTGAAATGGACAAGAACCGGGCTGAGCCTCGTGGATATATGGCCATGACACAAAGTCCGGACGGTATCATACACCTGTTGAGCAGCAAAAATCATTACAGGTTCAATCTCGAATGGCTTGAACAATAATAAAAATGATATGGAATTACGGACGATGAAAACCATAAAGAGTGTGTTTGTTGGCCTGTCTCTGATTATATCCGTTTCCAGCGTGTATTGTCAGACACCACGTCTTGTCACTAACCACTATGACAGAAAATCAAAAGAGATTACGAAACTCTATCCTGAACGTTCTGTCATATATGATCCCGCAAATGGGTGGTCGTATGCACACCATCCGTCACTGGCAGTTTTTAATGGCAGGCTGTATGCGATATTTTCTAACGGACATGCAGGTGAAGATGAGCCAGGACAACGCATAATGCTTACAGTGTCGGATAATTTCACAGACTGGTCAGATCCTGTTCCTATTCTAGAACCGGAGATGGGAAAATATGGGCAGTATAAGATTCTGACTCCTGGAGGCATAAGCGTGATAAACGGTAAACTTGTTATCCATTATACTGAAAACGATAATGACGGCAGGTCAAACCGTAGAATAGATCCTGTACTTTATGCTGTTACAAGTGATGATGGGCAGACATGGTCGGAGCCAATAAATCTTTCATTAAGAATATTCCCGTGCCAACGCCCGTTACAACTTTCAAATGGACGGCTTCTATTGACAGGCAATACACTTGTATACTATACTGATGATCCTTCCGGGACAGGAATATGGCATCGTTGCCGTATGGGTATGCCTAAGTATCAGGATGGAGCAATTACTTTTGATGACGTCAAACCATCTTTATGCGAAGGCGCCCTGTTTGAACATAATGACGGTACTGTATTTTGTGTCCTTCGCAGTACAGGGAAAACATATGACGGCTACCTGTGGCAGATGCAAAGCAATGACGGTGGTATTTCATGGTCTTTGCCAGTAAAGAGCGGGTTTACAGACAGCAATTCCAAATCCTATTTCGGAAGGTTGCCTGATGGAAGATACCTTTATGTGGGGACTCCTGACAAAAGGCGGCCTGGCGACAGACATCCGCTTGTCCTCGCAATATCAGATGACGGATATGATTTTGACAGGACTTATATTCTCTCGGATGATCACTACTCTCAATTGTACCCTGGAAGATGGAAAGGGGGAGACTATGGTTATCCTTTTGCAATAGCAGATGATGGCTATATCTATGTAATAGTGTCCAGACATAAAGAACGTATGGAAATCCTGCGTATTGAGACGGAGGAATTAAGATGAAGACATTGTGTACAATATGTTTGTCGCCAGTTGTGTTGGCAGCGGTTTCATGTTGTGCATACGGCATTGAGCCAGTTGTGGAAAAGCCTGATGCCCCGGGAAACGGGGAGATACATTTGTTCAGCAACACTTACTGTCCAGACACGGTTTTACCTGAACTTGAAACAGAACATTCTGTCGTATATATGCCGGATGGGTCATGGAGTTATTCGCACCATCCGTCAGTGACATGTTTCAGAGGAAAGTTCTATGCTGTGTTTTCCAATGGGATAAAAGGGGAGGACGAACCTGGGCAGAGAGTCGTAATGAGTACTAGCGAAGATTTTATTAACTGGAGTGCGCCTGAAGTGTTACTCGAACCGGAGATAGGGGATTATGGAAATCTTAAGATTCTTACTCCAGGAGGAATAACTGTGTGCCAGGATCTTTTGACGGTGTATTATACAGAAAATGATAATAATGGAGTTTCAGATACCAGATTGTCACCGGAATTGTATGCTATAGTGTCTCCTGATGGAGAAAGATGGTCATCCCCTATTGATATAGGATTGGCTATTTTTCCGTGTCACAGACCATTGAAAGTATCTGGAGATAGACTTGTGATGAGTTGTAACAGAAGTACATATTATACGGATGATCCTGCAGGTTTAAGCGGATGGCTAAAAAG
This sequence comes from Candidatus Cryptobacteroides avicola, assembly GCA_017695115.1. GTDB lineage: Bacteria > Bacteroidota > Bacteroidia > Bacteroidales > UBA932 > Cryptobacteroides > Cryptobacteroides avicola. The sequence continues at coordinate 11,272 of JADILV010000013.1, forward strand.
CGGAACGGCTTCTCAGGATCAGACCGGATATATTACATTTGAAGACAAAAGGCCTTCATTGTGTGAAGGGGAGATTCTTATGCATCCGGATGGTGTACTTTATAATCTGTTCAGGAATTCGTCATATGATGGATATTTATGGCAGTCCCAAAGTAATGACAATGGTGCAACATGGACAATGCCGGTGCGGAGCGGCTTTTCTGACAATAACACCAAGTCTTTTTTCTATACACTTGACGATGGCAGATGCCTGTATATCGGGACACCTGACAATACTGCTCCAGGGTCGAGGTATCCGCTTGTCCTGGCTTTGTCATATGATGGATTTTCATTCGATGACTGTTACATTCTCTCAGATGACAGATATGAACAGCAATATTCAGGAAGGTGGAAAGGCGGAGATTATGGCTATCCATTCGCTTATATAAAAGATGGATATGCTTATACAGTCGTGTCGAGACACAAAGAGAGAATAGATGCCATAAAATGCAGAATACCATATAATAAATATCAACAGCCATGAGTATACGTAAAATAATATTGACATTATTGTCCTTTTTGTATGTAATGTCATTGAAAGCCGAGATAAGGCTTCCTGCAATAATTTCAGACAATATGGTGCTTCAGAGAGAAACTGAAGTGTTATTATGGGGATATGCGTCAGGGAAGAAAAACATCATCATTGAACCGTCATGGTCGAAAGAAAGATACGTATCCGACATTGACGATAACGGATATTGGAAGATCAAAATAAAAACTGGGGCAGCCGGCGGCCCATATAAAATATCATTCAAGGCCGGGGATGAAAGCAAGACAGTTAATAATGTCCTGTTAGGCGAGGTGTGGCTGTGTGGCGGACAATCCAATATGGATATAAGTTTCAGGGGACTTCAGAATCAGCCAATAAACAATGCGGCAATTGAAATAGTTGACTCCAATTATCCTGACCTGAGGCTTTTCAGGGTAAACCGTGATTATAATGACAGGCCACAGTCTGATTGTCGGGGTGCCTGGAAAGTTTCCTCAACACAATCAGCAGAAACATTCAGTGCCATCGGATTTATATTCGGCAGAGAATTACAGAAACGACTTGGTGTCCCTGTTGGAATGATTGCATGTTGCTGGGGTGGTTCAAAAGTGGAAGCGTGGATGAGTGAAGAAAATCTCAAGCAATTTATCGGGAAAAAACACGAGGGGCCGATTAATCCTAAAAGAGCCAATGTTACACCCTCTGCATTATTCAATGGTATGTTATATCCGATAATCGGCTTCACAATAAAAGGCTGTCTTTTTTATCAAGGGGAGGCCAATATTACCGATCCTTATGGATATAGGGAAAAATTCCCGTCAATGGTAAAGGAATGGCGGGCAAGATGGGGATATGAATTCCCGTTCTATTATGCCCAACTGGCCCCATTCAGTTATGATAATATGGGATGGGGGTCGGAACAGACTCAGGTTGCCTTGTTCCGGGAGATACAACATCAGTGTCTGCAGGATATACCTGACGGAGGGATAGTCCCTACAGTAGATGTAGGGGCTGAATATACTATACATCCTCCTGATAAGAAGACTGTCGCCATGAGGTTTCTCCTGCAGGCCATGTCGAAAGCATATGGTATGAAAGGCTTTGTTGCTGATGGCCCGGTTTTCAAATCTATGGAAACCCTGGGAGAAAAACTGCGGATACATTTCGACAATGCCCCATATGGACTTAGTTCATATGGAAAAGAAATAACAGGTTTTGAGATTGCCGGTTCAGATCGTGTTTTTTATCCGGCTGAAGCACATTTATCAGGAAGGTCAATGATTGATGTACAAAATGACAAGGTAAAGAATCCGGTCGCAGTACGATATTGCTGGAAAAACTGTCTGCCCGGCAATCTCTATAATAACTATGGCATTGCTGTGCTTCCGTTCCGTAGTGACAATTGGGATTTCTGCAGTTATGCGCAGGAGCCGGTTACAGTAATATTTGAGACAGACATGGGCAATGACATCGATGACGCTCTGGCTTTGGACATGCTTTACAAATATCAGGATAAAGGACTTGCAGATATCGCTCTTATTTCTGTCAACAAAAGGTATGGGCCGGCTGTTCCGTTTATCAGGCTTATGAACAGTTTCTATGGATATGGTGATATTCCGGTAGCCATCGGTGATACGCTGGAATTACCAGATCAGAAACTTAAGGATGGACCGTATACACAGAAAGTTATTTCCTCCGGACTTTTCCCTGTCCGGACTGAAACCGGTTGTGACGATGCTGTGAAAAAATATAGGGAAATCCTTTCTGCTGCTAAAGATGGTAGTGTCGTGATAATTTCAGTCGGGTTCATGACAAATCTGCGGAGACTTCTTCAATCAGGCCCTGATGAAACAAGCGATATGACAGGACAGGAACTGGTCGCCAATAAAGTAAGGATGCTGAGCCTGATGGGAGGCTGCTTTAACAGCAGGACACGCCGGGAGTTCAATGTGAGGTTTGATGTCCTTTCAGCGAGATATGTCTTTGACAATTGGCCGACAGACATAATTGTGAGCCCCTGGGAACTTGGAGCAAGGATATTTTTCAGGGCAGAAGTTCTGCAGGGACTGCGGTATGCGTCGCCTCATCCGCTTGATGTTGCCTACAGGAATTTTCTTCAAATGCCGTATGATAGGGAATGTTGGGACTTGACTTCGGTAATCGCAGGCGTTGATGGATGTAACGGACAATTCCATACATCAAGAAAAGGCCATGTAGAGGTATCGGATGACGGAGTGACAGTATTCGTGCCGGATCCGGATGGCAAGGTGACTGTGCTGTCGGTTATGGCAGATAGACGTAAAGACCTGGAGGCATTTATTGAAACAGTAATAAGTGCACCCCCTAAAATATTCAGATCTCAATTAATGTGATATTATATAGAGGTTGGAGCAGAATTAACATTAATTAAATTTTATTAAAAAACCGGTCCGCAGTCTACTGACTGTCGGGCCGGTTTTTTCGATGTTTATGTTTGTTTTATTGCTCGTCAGGTCCCTGGTCATCAGGTCCGTTCTGCGGTCCCTGTGGGCCGGCCTGAGGCCCGCCCTGCTGTGCGCCTGCGGCCTTTGCCATGTCTTCTGACGCTGCGTGCCATGCATTGTTCAGTGCTTCGGTATATTTGTCGATGTCGCTGATGTTCTGTGCGGCAACTGCATCCTTAAGGCTCTTGTGGGCAGATTCAATGGCTGACTTCTTGTCGGCCGGGATCTTGTCCCCGTATTCCTTGAGGTTCTTTTCTGTCTGGAAGCAGAGGGCATCGGCACCGTTGATCTTGTCCACGCGCTCTTTTTCGGCCTTGTCGGCAGCCTCGTTGGCCTTAGCCTCGTCTCTCATCCTCTTGATCTCGTCTTCGCTGAGTCCGGACGATGCCTCGATACGTATCTTCTGCTCCTTGCCTGTGGCCTTGTCTTTTGCGGATACATTCAGTATACCGTTGGCATCGATATCAAATGTGACTTCAATCTGAGGGACACCTCTTGGAGCCGGTGCGATACCGTCAAGATGGAAACGGCCGATCTCCTTGTTGTCCTTGGCCATAGGCCTTTCACCCTGAAGCACATGTATCTCAACTGAAGGCTGGTTGTCTGCTGCGGTCGAGAACACCTCCGACTTCCTTGTAGGGATGGTCGTGTTGGACTCGATGAGTTTTGTCATTACGCCGCCGAGGGTCTCGATGCCGAGTGAAAGCGGAGTGACATCCAGAAGGAGCACATCCTTCACGTCACCTGCAAGCACACCGCCCTGGATGGATGCGCCTATTGCGACTACCTCGTCCGGATTGACACTCTTGTTAGGCTCCTTGCCGAAGAATTTCTTTACAATCTCCTGGACTGCAGGTATACGGGTCGAACCACCTACAAGCAATACCTCGTCTATGTCGGAAGGCTGCAGGTTTGCATCCTGAAGGGCTTTGCGGCAAGGCTCGATAGTCCTCTGGAAGAGGTCGTCGGCCAACTGCTCGAACTTTGCCCTTGTCAGAGTCTTCACAAGGTGCTTAGGAATACCGTCTACAGGCATTATGTAAGGCAGGTTGATCTCCGTTGAGGTCTGGCTTGAAAGTTCGATTTTGGCTTTCTCCGCAGCCTCTTTCAGTCTCTGGAGTGCCATCGGGTCTTTCTTCAGGTCGATGCCACCGTTCTCGGCAGCGAACTCTGATGCCAGCCAGTCGATGATTACCTGGTCGAAGTCATCACCTCCGAGGTGCGTGTCACCGTTGGTTGACTTGACTTCAAACACACCGTCACCGAGTTCCATGATGGAAATATCGAATGTACCGCCTCCGAGGTCGTACACGGCGATCTTCATATCCTTGTTCTTCTTGTCAAGACCATATGCAAGGGCTGCAGCCGTAGGCTCGTTGATGATACGCTTTACATCAAGTCCGGCAATCTTTCCTGCCTCTTTGGTGGCCTGCCTCTGTGAGTCTGAGAAGTATGCAGGCACAGTGATGACGGCTTCCGTCACTTCCTGTCTCAGATAGTCCTCGGCAGTCTTCTTCATTTTCTGGAGAATCATTGCAGATATCTCCTGCGGTGTGTAGAGTCTGCCGTCAATGTCTACCCTCGGTGTGTTGTTGTCGCCGCGCACTACCTTGTAAGGGACTCTTTCAATCTCCTTTGTTACCTGGTCGTAGGTCTCTCCCATGAATCTCTTGATGGAGAAGACAGTCTTGTGAGGATTGGTTATGGCCTGCCTTTTTGCAGGGTTGCCTATTTTCCTTTCCCCGCCGTCAGTGAATGCGACAACGGAAGGTGTAGTCCTCTGTCCTTCATTGTTTATGATGACGGTTGGCTCGTTGCCTTCCATCACTGCCACGCATGAGTTCGTGGTTCCCAAGTCGATACCGATAATTTTTCCCATAATATTTATCTCCTGTTTTTTTTCTTTATGTAAATAATCCTGGTTCATCACGGACATTCCGGAAGCCCTGAAGCCTGTCCTCATGTCCGGCCTTCTTTCTCCGGAGTCCGGAGATATCGAAGACGCCGGACGATATATCTAATGTTGTGCCAATCCCTGGAGTCATTCCAAATGTGCCAAAATGGCAGAAAAAAGGTGACATGTCACTGACATGCCACCTCTCTTACAGGTGCTTCCGTCCTGCCGGACGGTCTTATGACGAGACTTTCTACCAGTTGTCGACCCTCTTGACAAATCCCTCGAGACTCAGCCCCGGTGTGTCCGGATCCGGCCCTGTCCCCGGGTTCTCGAACCACAGTCTGGTCGGAACGGAAGGGTCATTGAACCCGATAAAATAGGAGTCCTTGGTATATACATCCCCGAAGTCTATCATCCCTGCCTCTGCATCATAGTAGCCATATGTACCTGATCCGTCATAGAGAGGCCCGGATATGAGATACATCCCTTCAGGGTCATATGCTTCGTCCCTCTGGTTGATGTAGACCAGCCCGATGTGGTTTGCAAAACTTTCCAGTATGACATTCCCGCTTCTCGCATCAATGGTGATACATCCGTCTATGGTTTCAAACCATTCAGGATTGTTCTGTCCTAAATCATAGAACGGATTCTGAATCCGGAATATGTCGTATTGCCCGTATTTTTCTATTGTCAGACCGGAAATGTCCGTCTGGCCTCCGGTAAAGCCTGACAAAAGACCGCATTCCATATACCCGTCAGTCGATAATGTCTGCCAGTTGCCGTCTTCAGGAAGATATGCAGGTGTGCTGTGTGTCATGGTCTTGATTGTCTCCATTCCTGACTCGCCTACTGCCATCACCAGTATCATGTATTCTGTCTCAGGCTGTATCCCGCTTGTCCAGTACCACTCAAGTCCTCCCGTATTGGCTGTAGCCACATTTTCTTCTCCTACAGACAGGCCAAAGTCTATGAGTATTGTACGGTCATCAAGTCCTGCTCCAGTCTTGTTGTCGTAGTCCGCGCGGGTTGTAGCATAGCATTTTATATCGGCTGCGTCTGTTGTCCTTATGGTGGCGCCGAATTCGGCATAGTCACGGAATCCTGTAGTGAGCAGGCTGAGGTCAAGTTCTGGGGCCGGGCCTTCCGCTTCAGCGGTGGTGGCATGGCACATCTGGACTGTCCCGACTATTTCTCCACTATAAGTATAGTATCCTGCGAGGATTACGTATTCTGTCATTGCAGTCATCTCGGAAAGATATCCGTTGCCGTTATAGGCTTCTTCTAAGGTATGTGTGAAAGTGCCGCTTTCAGGTACTCCTGCCCATGATATCATGTAATTACGCAACAGGCGGGCCTTCAGTTCATCCTCTGGAATCTCGGCATTGGTTTCACGCAGGGAGTCCCACCATGTCCTTGTGAGCGCGGTTTGCGCAACACTTTGTCCTGGTTCGGCAACGACTGTATAATCAACAGATGTCGGTGTACTGCCTGTAAATTCCAGAACTACATCTTCAAGCGGAGCATACTCAAAGTCTTCCATAGGCAGTATTTCCGACCTGCCGACAGTGATGGTTTTCTCCGTGGTCTGTATCATCACATTTCCTTCAGTGTCCTCCATCGATACAGAAAATCCATATTCGTATGTTCCTGCCGGTATCACGAAATATGCATATCGTGGAGTGCTCTGGTCCAGAACGAAAGCGTCGCCTGTCTCCATCATTATATTGTGGGAACTGTAATATGCCGTGTGAGGCTCGCTATAGTTCTGCAGATTGCCGGAAATGATGTCTTCCATCGGTGCCCCGAAGTATCCTGCGAGCGCTTCGTCTCCATTGCTTGAGAGCGTTATCCGTGAGATAGTAGCCGAGCCTGTGATGCCTATCCTGAGTATACCTGCGAGATTCCGGAAATACATATCCGTAGTCACGCTGTATGCTGCCATAGGATTGATGCCGGCAGAAAAGGAGCCCTCCCTGTATGGCTGCTGTTCTAAAATATGGAAATACAGGTTTTCCCCTTCGGTAAACATATAGCCACCCGGGGTCATTGCGAGATATGAGCCGCTGGCCTCTACATCAGGGATGGTCGCCAATGTCGGGTCATCGGCATCCGGGATGACAGGATATACGGTGCCATTGACATTTATTTCGTCTCCGTTTTCCCAGAATACCTGCCCTCCGTCGCCAAGCATGGTCTTGGACTGGGATACAGAAGCGCTTCTCACTGTCAGGGTGACGGTCTTGTCAGTAGGCTTGTCCGGCCCGTCCGCCGGTTCTTCCACGGATTTGGAGCATTGTACTGCAGTTGTAACTGCGGCTGCAAGAAGCAGCATTTTTATCATGTTTTTCATATGTCTTGTCTGTTAAGGTGATACATCTTTTTACCAGGCCGTCACTTCCCCTGTTGTAAAGGATTCGGTCTTTGCCCCATTGTCGGTGACTGGCGACCCGGGGTTAAGGTACAGGACGGTGTAGTCTGAGAGCATATACCCCAAGTTCCCGTACTGGAGGCATATGTCACCGAATTCTATGACTCCTGTTTCCGCATCATATGTTCCGGCTGCATGTCCCACTTCTTGAATCATTGCTGAGAAGAGTGATATGGCGTTTTCTTCACCTTCATATTCGGTATCATATACTCCGATATAGTTGGCTGACTTTTCGAGTATTACGGATGCAGGATTTCTGGCATCTATTGTCACGTATGCGCTTTCCCAGTCGGAGGTGTACATGTAATTTCCGGTTGCGTATAGATCCGGGCATTTATTCGGAGAGAAAGGTGTCTCTATCCTGAAGATGTCTGCACCTGTCATCTTTTCTACCGTCAGCCCGCTGACTGTGAATCTGCCTGTTTTCAAGAACAGCCCGCAGTCCATCTCTGCATCTGTTGTGAGTATTGTCCATTCAGCCGACGGGTCGAGATAGTATTCTGTCGTGAATATCTGTGTCTTTACTGTCTCCATGCCTCCTGCGCCAGTCGCCATGACGATGAAGACATATGCTGTATTTTCATTAAGATTGTTATACGTGAGCGGGATACCGGCATCGTTGGCCATCGTGAGCCATTCTTCTTCCATTTCCTGTCCGTATTCTATCACAAGATCCTTGTCTGTATATCCCTCTAGTATATATGAGTCATATATTGATTTTGTGACAAGGGCGAATTTGATGGATGCAGCATCAGTTGTCTTTATGACAGGCTCTATCTGTCTGTATGGGTACTCGGCGGCATTTTCAGTTATCTCCATTTCTGGAGCATCTCCTTCAGGGGCGGCAGTGCTCATGTCAAGGATTGTAACCTTCCCTTTTGCTTCCGATGCATCGCTGTATGCTACAAGTATCTTGTAGTCAGTGCTGGCTGTCAGTGAACCATAGTTGAAACTTGAATTGAGTGCCTGGTCTGCAGTTCCGGAAAGGCTTCCGTCAGTACCGGTAAAGGCAAGGCTCCCGGAGGCAAGGATTGCAACCCCAAGTTTGTCGGCATCTCCCTGGTATTCTGGCCCTTCAATATATTCTTCCCAAAGGCTGTTGAATATTACTGCAGTGCGGACAGCCGTCCCTGCAGCGGCAGTCACTGTGTATGAAAGAGTTGTGGCAGTGGCTTCTCCCGGTTCAATCGTGATTTCCTGCAGTGGTGTGAATTCGAAGTCAGGCAGTTCCAGAAGTTCCGACCTGTTCACTGTCTTTGCTCCTGACGTACCCTGGACGGCGACATTCCCCAGGTCGTCTTCCATTGTGATATAGAAGCCGGATGAATATTCCTTGGCCGGTACCACAATATAGATGTCCACAGGTTCTGTGCTGAGGGCGATGCCGTCACCGAGGTCTATAGTGATTATAGGTTGATTATAATAGTATGGACTGAAATCCGACCAGTTCTGCAGATCCCCGGACATCAGGTCTTCGAGCGGTATCTGAAGATAACCGGATAGATATTCGTTGTCACGGCTTGAGAATGTAAGGCTCTTCAGTGTGTTCGTTCCGCTGACCCCGAACTTGACTACCCCCCCTATATTCTTGAGTTCCAGGTCAGTGGTTTCGCTGTATGCAATCATAGGACTGGTATACTGAGCGAAAGTGTTTTCAATGTAGGTTTGTGTGGAAGGAAAATTTACCGTCAATATCCCCGGATCGTCTTCAGTCGGGAAATACATACTGTATGTAGCAAGATACGAATCGCTTGCAGGGACATTTTCAACTCTGGCGACTGTAGGGTCATCAGTGTCTGGAGTCACTTCGAATGATTCTCCATTGACAATGATATAATCCCCCTCGCTCCAGAATACCTGCCCTGTCTCCCCGTCTATGGATGTTTTTGTGAGTGGGGCTTCGCTTCTGACAGTAAGTGTGACCGTCTCGCCTGAGACAGACGGTTTCTGCGGTTCAGTTACCTCGACTTTCGCACATTGTACGAGTACGAGCGACATGGCGGCAAGCCATGCCGGAATAAATGTTCGTTTCATGAGGCTATTATATGATTTGGTTGTTGTTCCCGGAATATGGATCTTGGGCTTCATGCGGTTCGGTGTCAGGTTAAGTTTTCTCGGTGTATGTTACTGGATATCCATTTGTATGTTACTGGATATCCATCCTTTGCAAATTTATCGAAAATATTTTTAATCTGCAACTCCCCGCGTAGCGCGCAATTTGGCCTCCGGCCACATATACTGTTCACGCCTCGGCACCCTCTATGGTTTCAAACAATTCAGCGCGGCCGCGGCACCTGAACACTCACCCGGCCAGTCAGAGGCACACAACGGAACGGTTCTCGAGAATGCCCACAGCATGAGCATTCAGGGAAAATTTGAAGACATTACAGAGGAGGACCTCAAGCTGTTCGCCAGACAGAACGGCATCAAGAATGCGGGCAGAATTATAGATGAGGTTTGCACGGCAATCTCCCATTTCTATACGTATGCATCCGAATGTCAGATAGATGACTACTGGAAAGACCGTATCGAGAGTTTCCTTTCAGGGCTGCTTCCTTCCGCATTCGGCGAGACTATGAAACATTATCTGCCTACTGTAGTCGAACCATATATGACAGAGGATGGCTTTCGTGTTTCTGATGTCCGCATTGTTGAAAGTCCCCGCCATGACTTCCGTGTTGATGCGGTCATAGGCGGAAAAACACAGAAGTATATCGCCGGCCGCAAGAGTGACCTTGCGGCTGAAATCGTCCGCAAAGGAAGGGGCAAGATGTCTGCCGATGATATGAAGGCACTTGTGAAGCGGCTGCTCCTGCCTTTGGAGAGAAGGGATGCGGGCTTGTGATTTCATGCAAAAGCGTAATGTATATACGAAACATATGACAGATAAACAAGTGTCTATTTTTTTAGACACTTGTTTTGGATTTTCTTGCAAATATCAATGTTTTGTGAGTAAGTTTGTTTCATGAAATGTCATTTTGCCGTCAGGCGGAACTGAAAAATACGGGCATGTCATGATTTACAGGGAATTGACAGAAAAGGAGTATGCTGATGCGGAGAACCGCATCCTTTATGAGGACAATCATCTGCTTGTGGTGAACAAGCGTGCCGGAGAGATTGTGCAGGCAGACAGGACGGAAGACGAGACGCTGGCTGACCTGTACAAGGCATTCATAGCCAGAAGAAACGCAAAAGAGGGAGGAGTCTTTCTCGGCATTCCGCACCGTCTTGACCGGCCGGTGAGCGGAGTGACGGTCTTTGCAAAAACCTCGAAGGCTCTCGAGAGGATGAATGCGATGTTCCGTGACGGGGAAGTGCACAAGTTTTATTGGGCTCTTGTATGCCGCAGGCCTGAGGCAGAGTCTGGAGAACTCTCAGACTGGCTCATCAGAAA
>JADILV010000014.1 GCA_017695115.1 Candidatus Cryptobacteroides avicola
TTAGGATTACGTGTCTTGTAGCCCTTAGCCGGCATGCCTTTGCGTGAACGCGGATGTCCTCCGGATGCACGTCCTTCACCACCACCCATAGGGTGATCTACCGGGTTCATTACGACACCGCGGTTGCGAGGACGGCGGCCGAGCCACCTGTTACGTCCTGCTTTGCCATGAGACTCCAAATTGTGGTCTGGATTGGATACTGTTCCCACAGTGGCACGGCAGGTCACAAGCACCATCCTTGTCTCGCCTGAAGGCAGACGGAGAACAGCATGTTTTCCTTCACGTGCAGCGAGCTGCGCATAAGCTCCGGCACTACGTGCCATAGCGGCACCCTGGCCAGGATGGAGCTCGATGTTGTGGATAAGAGTACCGAGCGGAATTTCAGAGAGCGGAAGAGTGGTCCCCACCTCAGGAGCAACGCCTGCTCCGGAAGCGATGACCTGTCCTACTTTCAGTCCGTTTGGCGCAATGATGTATCTCTTTTCGCCATCTTCATATTTTACCAGTGCGATACGTGCGCTGCGGTTCGGATCGTACTCTATAGTGAGCACCTCTGCCTTGCAGTTGTCCTTGTCACGCAGGAAATCGATGATACGGTACATTCTCTTATGGCCGCCACCGATGTAACGCATTGTCATTTTACCCTGATTGTTACGTCCGCCTGACTTCTTGAGAGGGGCAAGCAACGGTTTGTACGGGGTCTTGCAGGTAATGTCATCAAAAGCACTGATTACCTTGTTTCTCTGTCCGGGAGTTACCGGTTTGAATTTTCTTACTGCCATTTCCTGTTCCCCCTTTAAATGTTAGCGTAGAAATCTATCTTGTCATCACCGGCAAGAGTCACGTATGCTTTCTTATAGTGATTCATGCGGCCTCTCAAAACACCGGCTTTGGTAAAGCGCGATTTCTTCTTGCCGTGGTAGTTCAGCGTATTCACTGAAGCTACGTTCACGTTGTACATCTGCTCTACCGCAGCCTTGATCTGAAGCTTGTTGGCTTCACGGTCTACGATAAAACCGTAGCGGTTCAACTTCTCGCCTTGAACCGTCATCTTTTCTGTTACTATTGGCTTAATTATGATTCCCATCTCTCTATCTTTTTAGCGTCTTACTCTTGAAGAAAGGATATCCTGTACGCCGTCGACAAGTACCATTGAATGTGCGTTCATCACATTGTAGGTATTGACTTCGTCTACGGTTACGACCTTGACTTCAGGAAGGTTGCGGGACGAAAGGTAAATATTGGATGAATTTTCAGGAAGCACGAAGAGAACTTTTCTGTTCCCGGCCTTGATGTTGCTGAGAATCTGAAGGAACTCTTTTGTTTTAGGTGCATCCATTGTGAACGGCTCAACCATTACGATGGCATTCTCTTTTGCCTTGTAAGTAAGGGCAGAGTGCCTTGCGAGCTGTTTGAGTTTCTTGTTGAGCTTGAAGCTGTAATCACGTGGTTTCGGTCCGAATACACGGCCTCCGCCTACGTAGATACCTGCCTTGAGGCTGCCGTGACGCGCACCGCCGGATCCTTTCTGGCGGATAAGCTTCTTGGTGCTGTATGCCACCTCGCTGCGGTCCTTGGTCTTGTGAGTACCCTGCCTCCTGTTTGCGAGATACTGCTTAACGTCAAGCCAGATAGCGTGATCGTTAGGCTCTACTCCGAAAACTTTCTCATCGAGAACGACTTTCTTTCCGGACTCTGATCCGTCAATTTTGTAGACTGACAATTCCATAACCTTAATCCTCCAAAATTACATATGAACCTTTTGCTCCAGGTACAGAACCCTTCACGACGATCAGATTGTTCTCCGGAAGAACCTTCACAACCTCGAGATTGAAGATCTTCACACGGGCGTTTCCGGTGTGTCCTGCCATTCTCATACCTTTGAATACACGTGAAGGCCAAGATGATGCACCGAGTGAACCAGGGTGACGGAGCCTGTTGTGCTGACCATGGGTCTGGCCGCCTACTCCGGCAAAGCCGTGGCGTTTTACAACTCCCTGAAAACCTTTACCTTTAGAAGTACCCACAACGTCTACATACGCTGTGTCCGCGAATACATCGGCAACGGTAAGAGTGTCGCCGAGCTTAAGCTCCTGAGCGAAATCCGCCTTGAATTCGACGAGTTTGCGCTTAGGCGTGGTTCCTGCCTTTTCAAAATGCCCCTTCAAAGGCTTGCTGGCATGCTTCTCGCTCATTTCGTCATAGGCAAGCTGTACAGCGGCATAACCATCATTCTCTACTGTACGGATTTGCGTGACTACGCATGGACCAGCCTCAATAACGGTGCATGGAATGTTCTTTCCATCGGCACCGAAAACGGAAGTCATTCCGATTTTCTTTCCAATTAATCCAGGCATTGGTTTGTTTAATTAATTGTTTATTAATGCTTTATACTCCGCAATACATTTTTGCGGGCTGCAAATATACGACTAAAATTTTAATTTTCAATACTTTGGAGAAAATTTTCGGATTTTTCGGATTTCTCTGTAGTTTTACCGCAATTCTGTTGTCTAACAGGTGTTATGAAAAGAAAAACAGACAAAGACTACGGGCAGCAGACGGAGTTCGAAAGGATTGTCAGGGAACATAAGGCCACCATATATACGGTGTGCTACATGTTTTCTGACGACAATGCCACTGTGGCGGACATGTTCCAGGAGGTCCTCATCAATATCTGGAACGGACTGGAGAATTTCCAGGGGAGGAGCAGTGCGGGCACATGGATATGGAGGGTCAGCCTCAACACCTGCATTTCATACGAGAAAAAGCTCAGGCGCAGGCATGATACCTTTCCGCTGGAAATGGGCATCGACCTCTATGAAGAGAATCCGGACGAGAGCGGCAGGCAGATACGGATGCTGCACGACAGGGTGAGGAGACTGGACATTTTCGACAGGGCCCTCATCCTGCTGTGGCTCGAAGATCTCACATACGAGGAAATCGGGGCGATACTGGGCATTTCGGTAAAGAACGTTTCGGTGCGGCTGGTCAGAATCAAGGAAAAACTCAAAAACATGAAATAGTATGGACAACAAGGATAATAATATATTGGATGATGACCTCCGGCAGTTGAAGGACGGAGCTGCGGAACTCAGGAAAAAACTCGGCGGACAGACGATCATAAGTGATTTCAGCGCCTGTACGGATGCTGTCAGAAAGGTATCAAGGCTTAAAAAGGATTATCTTACCAATGCGGTAACCCTCCTGCTGTTCGGGGCTCCCGCTACAGCCTTTATACTCAAAACCTTTTGTGGATTCTCATGGTGGTTCTGTGGGGCATTATGGGTGTTGATGGGGATTCTGGCACCCGCAGACTCTTTCCATAAATTCAGAATGCTGCAGAAAATCGACTTTGCCGGTGACAGCATGCTGGAATGCGGCAGGAAACTGGCGGCATACAAGACGTATTTCATGAAAGGGAGAAAGAACCGCTGGCCGGCAGCCGTCCTTTTCGCCCTCTGGGCCATTGCGGAAGCGCTTTTCGTCGTCCCGGAAGAAGCCAGAAAAGATACCCTCATCATTCTCGCGCTGGGTACCGTGCTAATGGCTTTCCTGGCCTTTACCGTGCTGATTCCCGATACCCGGAGGAATTTCAGGGCAATCGACAGCTTCATCCGCCAGGTGGAGGAGATGGAAGAACAACGGGACAGGACTAACCCTCCAGATAGGTAAGACACCAAAGTATTCACTATCATCACATTACCTCGCAACACATATGGACGGTCCCCTTCTGTGTGACGGGTCCGTCCTAATTAATGAAAGTCCAAACAATTGAAAATCAAGTAAAGACAAAGAATTCTATTTGGAAGGTTGAAAAAACCTACTATGATTTTGATATTACGGATGATAGCAGCATCTTTGCACTGCCGCGATAGAATCAGTTAAAGCCGGCCTATCCGGCACAACGGAATACTAATTTATGAGGAGAAGGATCATGCAGGGAAGAAAACCGGAATATTATCATGTCTGTACAGAAGGGCTGGAAAAGAAACTTCTTTTCCGTGACCGCCAGGACTATATTTCCGGAATGAACAGTATCCCGATCTGTGCCGTCAGATCCGGGGTCCATATACTTGCCTTCTGTCTTATGGACAACCATGTACATTTTATTCTCGAAGGCAAACGTGCTAACTGCACGACATTCATTTCCGAATACAAGCGAAGATGCAGCCAGGCATTGAGGCTCAAGTACCTCGAAGTCCAGGCACTTCACGGTACAGGTGTATTTATCGGACATATTGACAGCGGTGAATATCTGCTGTCTTCCATTGCGTATGTGCTCCGAAATCCGGTTACAGCAGGGCTGAAATTCCTTCCTTTCCACTACCCCTGGTGTTCCGCAGGACTGTATTTCAAGACAGGACACGACTCCATGCTTCAGGAAACAGCAGGCAGAACCAGACATTCCGGAATCGGGAAAAATAATAACACAAACACCGGACGTTCCGCACCGGAACTGCTGCAAGGCAAGTACCAGGCAAAGCCAACGTCTGAACCGGCCTGCGGAACTGCCGGAACTTCCAGGGACGAAGGAAGTCCCCGGGAAAAGAGAATTGCGGATATACCGGGATATGTCATCAGGCAGCGGCTCAGGACACGCAACTGCGACCTCCCCGGACACTATATCATCAATGATGAAAACATGATAATGCCGGAATGTTATGTGGAAACAAAACTGGTAGAAAACATTTTCCTGTCACCCAAAAGGTTTTTGTATTATATATCGCGGAATACAGACCGCGAAATAGAGTTGTCAATGGGGCTTGCCAAGAAAATATCTTTCGATGACATCCAGATAAAAACAGCTCTTCTGCAGACATGTACAGAAGAATTCAACTCGGACAGTCCGGACAGGCTTGACATGGACGATAAATGCCGGCTGATGATAATGATGAAAAAACGGTATGGAGCATCAGCAAAGCAACTCGCCCGGCTGACGGGCATCGGGATTGACTTCCTGACCCAGCTCCTGCGGTAGACAGTCAGAGCGACATAGTGCAGCCGGCATGTTTCAAAATACCGGAATGCAAGAGCTTGTCCAGATGCTTTTCAAGGGGACTGCAGGATTCTCCGGCAGATTTCTCCACTCCGGAGGACTTCGTCTTCAGACCGAAACGGTGAAAAGAGACAATTTTCCGGATAATCAATATTTTTACAGGATATTTGTAGTTTTACGGCCGAACCGGCGTCTATTATATAAAACCAGTAGGAATGAAGAAAGAAATCACGGATCCGCACCTGCAGGAAGAATTCGGCAGACTGATAGAACAACATAAGGAAACGATATATACGGCATGCTACATATTCGCAGATGACAAGGAAACCGCCGAGGACCTTTTCCAGGATGCATTGCTGAACTTATGGAGAGGATATGCGGATTTCCAGGGGAGGAGCAGTGCGGGCACATGGATATGGAGGGTCAGCCTGAACACATGCATAACATACGACAGGAAACGGAAACGTGCCCCTGTAATCCTGCCGCTTGATCCTGGAATCAATCTGTACGAAAACACTGACGACGAGTCCAGACAGATAAACCTGCTGCACAAAAGAATACACAGGCTGGGAATGCTCGACAGGGCGATAGTGCTGCTATGGCTCGAAGACCTTTCGTATGAAGAAATCGGAGAGATTACAGGCATCTCTCCCAAAAATGTCTCTGTCAGGCTGGTCCGGATCAGAGAAAAACTCAAAAATATGAAATAGACATCAATATGTATAATCCGGAAAAAATTCAGAATATCCCGGAGTCTGTCACAGACAACGGAGCCTCAGACATGAAACTGTCCGGCCGAAAGACTTGTCAGGCCGCGGATGATGCGGTGACGCAGGAAATGAAAAAAAGCATGTCCATGCTGAAAAAGAGACTTAAAGAAAAAAGTCTGTCTCAAGCAAAAATACAATGGATTTCCGTCGCCATCCGTCTTGACGAAACAAGGAAAAGCCATCTCTACTGGGGCATATATGCCATTGCCGTTTCGCCATTGTTTGTCCTGCTGTTCAGATACCAGGGATTTTCCTGGCTGTTCTGTGCGGTTTTTTCAGCATACATACTTACAATGGCAACAATATCAATCCGGATATACCGCACCATTAAAAATCCTATGGCTGCGGACTCGACAATAACCCAATGCGCAAAAGCCACAAAAAAATACCGGACCTATACTTCCAGAATCAACAAAGCACTAGGCCTATGCGGAATCGCCATTATCGTCTGGCTGGTAATCGAGTATATCGTCATGTTCAAAACCACGGACGCAAGCTTCAGCGGGCTGTACGCAGGACTGATAGGCCTCTCCTGCGGGCTGATTACAGGATTGCTCGGGTATCCGGGATTCCAGAACACGATGCGGAATATGGAAAATTTCACCCGCCTGGAGGAGGAAGGTTGGTGAGAACGGGGGCAAATGAGAGCTACTCTATATTGAATGAATATGATTTGACTTTGGTGCCTGACATGTCGTAAATGTCTATCAGGACCTGCCCGGCAACAGCGCGGAAGTCAAGACGGGACTTGTTGTCGTTCACCACTATAGGGAAACCGTTGCCGCATTCTCCGGCTTCCATATAAACATGCCTGTGCAGATGGCCGCTGAGCATCAGGTCCACTCCGGCCTCATTCAGGACAGGGGTGAAGTTCCTTGCGAGCCAGGTCTGGGCATACCAGCTGGATGCGTTGTCAATCAAAGGGATATGGCAGATGGCTACTTTGACGGGAGCTTCGGCGAAAAGCGGGTCTCTGACCGCCTCACGCAGCCATTCCAGTTCGGCCTGACGGTAAGAATCATAATCGGCCAGCCCGGAATATTCCACACTGCTGTCCGGCTTGTCCTCGCCTCCGTCCATGACCACGAAAGCCACCGGGCCCTGACGGAAAACGTAATAGAACTCCCCGGTAGGGGTCCTGAACAGACCGGGAATCAGATATGAATCCGCTCCGCGTCCCTCATGGTTGCCCCGGGCGAAAAACACCGGAATATCCCTGACGATATCCGCGACCGGGCCGAACGTATGTGCAATGACTGTATCTATAGATGTGGCATACGAAACTATATCTCCATTAAGAAGCAGAAAATCAACGGGTTCATCTTTTACAGGGCCGGCCAGCGAGATATATTTGGAAGCATTGTCATGTATGTCATTCACCATGGAAAACCGGCAGGACTCCGCATTGTAGTCCAGAGTCTTCACGGTACCGCCAGGACGCAGGACAGCTTCCTTTCCGTATATTGACCCGTAAGGGTCGCTGTCATCGACAACTTCCTTTCCGACAATACGGTACCGGTAGGTCACGCCAGGTTCAAGCCCCCCTATCTTCACACAGTGGAAAGTCCCCGTAAAGCGTTTCCCGGCAACCGTCTGATAGAACCTCGGCCTCTGAGCCGCCTCAAACGGCGTCCCGTCGTCAGGAGCCACCTCCACCCAAGAAAGGCTTTTTCCTTCCGTTGTCCACATCAGAGTAAGTTCGGACTCTGTAACATTCTGGATCCAAGGACCATAGACAATATCAAAACTTCTTGCCCCGACACCGGAAACGGACAGGGCGGATACAACAAAGACCGCAATTAGATACTTTTTCATAGCTGAATGGAATTTACCGGTCCAAAGCTATAAAATTTTCGGTTTTGAAAAAGGAAAATCAGGATATATCTTTGCATACAATACAAACATCCGATACATTATGCATTTCTCCAGATTTACCGCAGCTGAACTGACGATACTCTTGTCCGCTGCTCCTATCCTGGCCCAGGACTATCCCGTAGAGCCGGAACGTTCAGACATGAATTCCTTTTCCATGGTCGTGCTCCCGGATCCGCAGAGCTATATAAAATACGCGGCGAACCAGCCGTTGTTCGAGCTGCAGACCGCCTGGGTGATAAACAGCATGGAAAGGCTGGGCACCAAGTGCGTCCTCTGTACAGGAGATCTGGTGGAACAGAATGACATCCTTACTTCTGAGAACGGATATACTGACCAGACCGGGATACAGCAATGGGAATCGGTCTCCCGGGCATTCGAAAGACTGGACAACAAAATCCTCTATGTGAACTGCACCGGCAACCATGACTACGGATACGTCTCTGCAGAAAACCGCAATTCGCATTTCCCGGAATATTTCACTGCGGAAAGGAACAGTTGTTTCCGCAAGACTCTGGTAGCCACAGGACTCAATGCGCACGGAGTACCGACCCTGGAAAACGCGGCATACGAACTGGAGACCGGGACCTGGGGAAAACTGCTCATTCTGTCACTTGAGTTCGACCCGAGGCCCGAGGCCGTCGAATGGGCACGGTCGATAGTAGGCCAGGACAGATTCAGGGACCACACAGTCATACTTCTTACACATTCATACATGGACAAAGACGCACAGCGGTATACGACCGAAGCCTACAAGGTCTCTCCGGCCAGCTACGGGGAAGACCTCTGGCAGAAACTCGTATATCCTTCAGACAATATCCGCATGGTAATCTGCGGACACGAATGCGCCATCGTGGACTATGAAAAACAGGTAAGTTTCCGCACGGACAGGAACTCCGCCGGCAAGAGTGTCGCACAGATGATGTTCAACGCCCAGACCGCCGACGGCAAATGGGAAGGCAACGGAGGAGACTGCTGGGTACGTATCCTTGAATTCATGCCTGACGGAAAGACCGTCAAGGTCAGGACTTTCTCCCCTCTTTTCGCCCTTTCCCCTCTGACAGCGGACAAGGCATGGAGGACAGAGCCGTACGACCAGTTCGACATCGTACTGGAAAAATAATACAGACATATAGGGACCGCAAAACAATAACACCAAAGACGATGAAAACTTCTTCAATCCTGAGCATTGCAGCTTGCCTGCTCCTTCCTTTCCAGGCACTGGGACAAGAGCCGGGCCATTCACAGGAGCAATGGAAAACCCAGTGCGGGACACCGACCGGACAGGACCGGTTCCCGATCGAAAGCTATGAAGAACTGCCACAGTTCGTAAAGCCGGACGCAAAGGAATGGGAAAGCGTAAAAGGGACCCGTATTTCCTGGGGCAGTACCCATGAACGGTATGCAAAGACATCCGTACCGATGAAAAACCTGTCCAGACTGCAAGGTATCAGCGGATGGAGAGGAGAAAAGGTGGCGGCTCAGGCCGTAGTATGGTCCAGGGACGGCCTGGAAGAATTGTCCTTCGAAATATCGGACTTCAAAGGGCCGAAAGGGCAGGTCATACCGTCCGGACAGTTCGAGGCCGGGTTTGTGCGTTATGTGATGGCCGATGAGGTAAGAAAGGACGGCAACTGCGGATCAAGGGAGGACCGTTCGCTCTTTGATTCGACGATGGTGGCCGACTGCATTGACCCATACCTGAAAACTGCAGCGCTTGCCCCCATGAACACCATGCCGGTATGGATTTCATGCCGGATTCCGCAGGATATTGCGCCGGGAACATATAAGGGAAAGGTGATCTTCAAGGATGGGGAACGTACTGTCGGGGCGCTTGATCTGAACATCCTTGCCGACAGCCATGTATTGCCCGAACCGTCACAGTGGCATTTCCATCTGGACCTGTGGCAGAATCCTTATGCAGTCGCAAGATATTATCAGGTACCGGTATGGAGCAGGGAACATCTGGAAGCCATGCGGCCGATGATGGAGAGGCTCGCCTCTGCAGGTCAGAAAGTCATCACCGCATCCATAACCCACAAGCCGTGGAACGGCCAGACGTACGACTGGTTCGAATCAATGGTAACATGGATGAAGAAAGCCGACGGAAGCTGGGCATTCTGCTTCGATGTTTTCGACATGTGGGTGGAATTCATGATGAGCTGCGGGATAGACCGGCAGATAAACTGCTATTCGATGGTACCATGGTCCCTTTCATTCAAATATTTCGACATGACCACCAACACGATAAAGAGCGTGGACTCGGCTCCGGGAGAGAAGGCCTACGATGAAGTCTGGACATGCCTTCTTAAAGCGTTCGCCAGTCACCTGAAAGAGAAAGGATGGTTCGACATATGCACTATCGCCATGGACGAAAGGCCTGCCGAGGTGATGCAGAAAGCTCTGAATGTCATAAAGAAAGCAGACCCTGACTTCAAGGTATCGCTTGCTGGGAACTACCACCCTGAAATAGAAGACCAGCTGTATGACTACTGCATTACCATAAACGAAAACTTCCCTGAAGATGTCCTGGAGCGGCGCAGGTCTGAAGGCAGGATCAGCACGCTATACACCTGCTGTGCCGAAGGGTATCCGAACACCTTCACGCTCTCCCCTTTGGCCGAAGCCACTTGGATACCTCTGTATGCGGCGGCAAAAAACGTAGACGGATATCTGCGCTGGGCCTTCAACAGCTGGACACGGGAGCCTCTTCTGGATTCAAGGTTCAGGACATGGGCTGCCGGAGACACATTCCTGATATATCCGGGGAACCGTTCTTCAATGAGATTCGAGAAACTCATTGAAGGGATACAGGCATACGAGAAGATACGTATCCTCCGGAATGAGTGCAGGAACGGAAAAGACACGGGAAAAACGGCACAACTTGAAGATGCGCTGGCTTCGCTCCGGATCGCAGACCTCGCCGAAACACCGGCTTCCATAGCGGTAGACAAAATCATGGTCATACTGAAAAACTAAGATTTTCAAACAAAAAACGGGGACTCTCGGATATTATCCCTATCTTCATGGCCCATTTGTAAAATCTTAATAAACACACGACTGATGAACAAATTTCTTTTATCGCTCTGCGCCTGTGCAACAATGACGGCCGGCGCCTATGCCTCCGATAACGGATGGTCTCCCGCTGGAGACAGGATCATGTCACAGTGGGGTGAAACCCTCGATCCGTCCAGCGTTCTCCCTGAATATCCCCGCCCTATAATGGAAAGGGAATCATGGCTGAACCTTAACGGGCTGTGGAAATACACTATCATAAACAAAGGAGAGGCACTTCCGTCCGGAGAAGCTGACGGAGAAATTCTGGTGCCTTTCGCTGTCGAATCCGCTCTCTCCGGGGTCGGAAAGAGACTCGGAGACGCCAAGGAACTCGTATATACAAGGACATTCACTGTTCCTGCAGACTGGAAAGGGAAAAACGTACTGCTCAATTTCGGAGCCGTCGACTGGAAAGCCGATGTCTGGGTGAACGGAATCAAGGTAGGCAGCCATACAGGCGGATACACGCCGTTTTCTTTCGACATTACTGAAGCATTGGTCAAAAAAGGAGAAAACACGCTCACTGTAAAGGTATGGGACCCGACAGACAGAAGCTATCAGCCAAGGGGCAAACAGGTAAACGAGCCGAACGGAATATGGTACACTCCGGTTAGCGGAATATGGCAGACAGTATGGCTTGAACCTGTTTCCGGCACACACTTCCAGAACCTCAGGATCACCCCGGACATAGACGCAAAGACCCTTACCGTAGCTCCTGAAACAGCATGGGCGACAGCTTCAGACATGGTAGAAGTCAATGTATATGACGGAAAGACACTGGTTTCTTCAGCCAGGAGCATCAACGGAGAGCCTGTGCAGCTGACAATGCCGGCCGACATGAAGCTCTGGAGTCCTGACTCGCCATTCCTCTATGACCTGAAAGTAACCCTTTATCAGGGAGGGAAAGCGGTCGACCAGGTAACTTCCTACGCGGCGATGAGGAAATTCTCTACAGGACGTGACAAGCACGGTATAGTAAGGCTCCACCTCAACAACGAGCCTCTGTTCCAGTTCGGCCCTCTCGACCAGGGATGGTGGCCTGACGGACTCTACACCGCACCGAGCGATGAAGCTCTTGTCTACGATATCCGGAAGACAAAGGACCTCGGGTTCAACATGATCCGCAAGCATATCAAAGTAGAGCCGGCACGCTGGTACACATGGTGCGACAAGCTCGGAATCATCGTTTGGCAGGACATGCCGAGCGGCGACCGTAATCCGGAGTGGCAGAACCGCAAATACTTCGACGGCACTGAACTGAAACGCTCTGCAGAGTCTGAGGCCTGCTACCGCAAAGAATGGAAAGAGATCATGGACTGCCTCTACAGCTACCCTTGCATCGGAGTATGGGTACCGTTCAACGAAGCATGGGGACAGTTCAAGACCCCTGAAATCGCAGAATGGACCAAGCGGTACGACCCTACCAGACCGGTGAACCCGGCCAGCGGAGGAAACCACTACACCTGCGGTGACATCCTCGACCTGCACAACTACCCTGCACCTGAAATGTACCTCTATGACGCCCAGAGAGCTACCGTACTGGGAGAATACGGAGGAATCGGAATGGTGGTCAAGGGCCACATCTGGGAGCCTGACCGCAACTGGGGCTATATCCAGTTCAACTCTCCGAAAGAGGTGACAGATGAATATGTCAAATACGCGGAACAGCTTCTGGGCCTGATAGAGCGCGGATTCTCTGCCGCTGTCTATACACAGACGACGGACGTTGAGGTCGAAGTCAACGGCTTCATGACCTATGACCGCAAAGTCGTCAAGATGGAAGAAGACCGAGTGAAGGAAATCAATGACAGGATCTGCAAATCGCTGGAGAAATAGGTACAGTCACCTGAACAGGACAGTACCGGTAAAGACAATCCGGCCCGAGTTTTCGGGCCGGATTTTTATTTCTGGCGGATTTCTCCACTCC
The DNA here is from genome assembly GCA_017695115.1 of Candidatus Cryptobacteroides avicola. GTDB lineage: Bacteria > Bacteroidota > Bacteroidia > Bacteroidales > UBA932 > Cryptobacteroides > Cryptobacteroides avicola. Next base: position 12,623 of record JADILV010000014.1, read on the forward strand.
CTGCGGCCGGTCGAAATGACAGGAAAGGGTTCGATGGTCCCGGTAAACCGAAATGGCTGTTCAGAACAATACCGACAGGACCCCTGACACGGCCCAGCGGCTGCCGCCACCGGCGGTCGGGAACATGCCGTCGAAGGAGGCGCCGATGTTTATCCCGGCGACACTGCGCACAGGTACCGAGAAAACAGCGTCAAGGCCGGCCTTGAAGAAGTCGGCGGAGCTGACCGCGAATTCATTGGCATAGAACACGGTTATGACCCGGTGGTCCGGGTCGGGACCGTTGTAGTCATATTCTCCGCCGAGATTCAGGCGGTATCCGGCATCGGCCGCCACGAGGATGCGGCAGGTCTTGCCGGCCCTGAAGTTCTTTTTGGCGAACAGGGCCGCCCCGGCATTGTTATATTCCAGGACCGACTCGGGAGTGAAATAGGTCTCGCTGCGGCCTTCATACCCGGCCTGTACCCCGGCATACCACGAATATGTATTGTCCCGGCCACCTGTGAAGATACCGTATGTAACGGAGGCCCTGCGGGTCCTGTACCTGCTCATGTCAAGCTCGGCGAGAACCTTATACGGATCGGTATTGACATCCTGGTCCCTCTCCTGGAGATATTCAGTCCCTTTGGTGACAGTGTACAGGGCCTCGAAAGTGAGCTTGTGGCGCACACCGCTCCCCCACATCACCATGATGTCCGCACTGCAGCCCGTCTTGCCGGCAGTCCCCATCCTGTACCTGGTCTGGGGGTTCTGGAATGCGTCTCTCCTGTAGCTGTAGAAGCCAAGGTCGGCCAGGACCCGCACATCCCCGGAGGAGAAGGCATACTGCAATGATCCTCCGAAGCTGTTCCCGGGATAGAAATAGGGGGAGATACCTCCCGTGCCTGATACAGAGCCGGAAGAATAGAACCCCAGCCCCTTCATCAGGAAAACAGGGGAGGAATTGGAGCCCTGGACATTGCTGAATGTGCTGCGCTCAAACATGTTCCGGTATGTGAACACAGCCCCTATGGCATGCCCCTCCCCTATGATGACGGCCACGGACGGGGAAACTTCCAGGGCATACCCGATAGGGACACCGCGCGGGTCTATCTGCTTCGCCCCCTTGTAGGCCATATAGCTTGCCCCCGCACCGAACACCACCCTGTCCCACAGCATCGGGAAGGCGGCCTTAACGGACATGTCATACGACTGCCTGGTCCAGTCCCCGGCCCTGTCGTCGGCGACATAGTATGGCATGTCGGGGTCGAGGAAGAAGCAGTTGGTGTTGTACTGTGCATCCTGCCATCCGTCCCGTCTGAAAGTGAAGTCACCCCAAAGGAAAGTCCTGCCGAGGCTGACGGCACCGTTGGTGTTGAATGTCAGGAGATTCTCCGATTTCCCCCGCTGCAGCGAACGGAAATCCCCTTCCGTATGCCTGTACCCTGCGGAGACGACGCTGTAGTTGTCAAGCGGGGAGAGGGCCATACCCGCCGCATTGTCCGTAGAGAACCACAGATGCCTCTCGAAGTTCATCTCATGCGCCGCGGGATCCAGGATGGATGCGGCCTTGTCCTGCCCTTCTGACAAGCAGAAAGGCAGGACAAGGAGAAAAGCTATGAAAAACCTTTTTTCCATTAACGTGATGCCCAGGTGTTCCATGACGGGATTCCGGCACCGTACCTGCGGGCCTGTGCCGTCATGCATTCGAAGTCGCTGGATGAATTGTTGGTGTCCTGGAGTATGACCCTGCCGTCCTCAAGGGTGGATGAGACTTTACGGACTATAGAGCGGCCAAGGCCCGTTGCCGCCTCCCCGTTCTCGTCGGTAAGCCATATTGCGCCTGAATCAAGGACGTCAGGCACCCTCTTGTTGGCCACCTGGGTCTCGTCACGTACACATTCCACAGCATCAAGTATCCTGTCTGCCTTTACAGGGTATGAATACATCACGCCATCGTTCAGTTCCCTCAGCTGGTTGGCCTCGTCGAAGTCCCCGTCCTCAGGGAAGAAAATGGCATACGCCCAGCCGTTGAGACTGGTGGTCCACTGGGTATAGGCGCTCTCGGTACGGCTGTATGCAAGTTCAAGGTTGACGGCAGACTCGTCCTGCTGCGGGCCTTCCGGGTAGTAGTACTCGAATTCCCCGCCGGAGAGGTCCACAGGAGAGAGCGGGTTCCCGTCCTCCGCCTGGTGGTTCTTTGCCCATTTGCACAGGAGGATGGACTCGCCCGGGGCCACCGGATAGTTGTTGTCCCCGACATTTCCAGGGACCTTCAGCACCCTTGAAAGGAGGCAGTACTCCTGGGTGTCCACGCCCCAGTTGTAGTTCGCCTTCCCGGTAGCAAGCTCAGGCATCAGATTGCCGATACAGAGCCCGTCCGCGTAGACGGTCTCGTCGCTGTTGTTGTAGATTTCGATGAACTGGTCATGGATATAGTTGCTTCCTGCGGCATTCTTGCTGAACCCGTAATACATCTCCTTTATCACGAGCTGGGAGCTTTCCGTCACGCTGACCGGAACGGTTATGGTCATCCCGTCCTCAAGCACATTCACATTCGACTGTGTACCTGTATAGAGGCTTGTCACTCCCTCGACGGAGACGGAGGCGGTGGCCGTCACTGTATAGCGCCCCATCACAAGGCCGCTGACAGACACCTTGCCGGATTCGTCCGTACTGGCCGTCTGCTCTGTCCTCGTGTCATAATTGGTCACCGTCACGTCGAATACCGTGCCCGTCGGGACCTCGACCCCTTCAGCGGCTACGACCTCTATATTTACGGATACGGTGCTTCCGTTGTCCGTCCCTTGCTCGCAGGATGTCTGCAGGAGCATCACCGATGCCGCGGCAGAAACAATCATCATCAATCTTTTCATAAAACTTCCTTTTTTATTGTATTATTCTAAAATTCAATATCTTTATTCAATCAAACCAATTTGTTTTTTATATTTTCCTTCTGTCATCCTGAACGTCTTTCTGTCGTCCCGAGCGTACTCCTGTCATCCCGAGCGAAGTCGAGGGATCTGTTTATTCTCACTTCTCCGGCAGATTTCTCCACTCACTCCGTTCGGTCGAAATGACAGAAAAGCCCATTCAGTCGAAATGACAGGAAAGCTTGTCCGGTCGAAAACAGGGTGAGGAATCCTGCGTCCGGGATGAAAAACAGTCCATACCGGAATTATTTTATTGACACCGACAGGTCAAACCCGAAGAATATGTCGTTACCGAGCTCAATCAGGGTGGTCGGATTCTTGGTCGACTGGTATATCGGCCTGCTGTACAGTGCGTTATTCGCAAAGAAAGAGAACCTCATCAGCTTCCCTATCTCTTTTGTGAGGGTCAGGTTGAAATAAAGGGTCGGCACGCGGCTTTCAACGGTCTCCCGGTTGGAGGCAATGTTCTCGAACAGGTAGCTGAACTCCGGATCATCCGCCTTGGCCGGGTCGAAATCATAGACTTTGCCGTCATCCATGGACAGGTATTTGACAAACATGTCGCTGCCGTACCTTGACCAGAACCTGTCTATAGGTGTGAACTGCGTCGTAAGGGTGACGGCAAAGCCTATCTTCGGGATATTGTGCGTCATCCTCAGGGTCGCGACCATCCTCTCCCGGTAATCCGTTATCCTGCCAGGGGCATATATCCCGACATGTCCCTCTATCCCGCCCGTAGGAGTGAGCGTACTGAACGAATAGCCGCTGCTTGTGCTGCTCTCCCTCATCCACGCCCCGCTCAGGTAGAACGACGTCCTGATGGCATCGAAACGGCCCAGGTCCATCTCCATCTCCACACCGTATTTGCTGTTCACGGCAGTGTTGGACGGCTTGTATATGCTCTGCCATACCTTGTAAGTCCTGTCGAGGGTGAGTGTGGGAAGGCTGCCAGGGTTCTCCTCAAGCACTTTGTACACAGGGTATTCCACCAAATGGAAACAGTCTATGTCCCTGGCGAGGGAATAGCCGTTGCCGCATCTTTCGTAATAGCCTGTGAGCGCCATGGTATACCTCCCGGCAATGGTGAGGTCTATCCCGGCTTCGGATTTCATGTTCTTTTCTATCTCGAGGCCCGGATTCTCGGCGGAATAGACATTGGTCTTGGTTATCACCAGGTTCTCGGCCGGATCTGAAGACGATGTACTGGCGAAAAGGGGCATGTCGAAATACCCGTTCTCCGGATAGAGGTAGAGCAGGGTCGGGGCCTTGGCCGTGATACCGTACCCGCCGCGGACGGAAAGTACATCCGGAAGGACCTCGAAAGACGCATTGATACGCGGTGCAAGGGCCTGCTTCCCGTTTATATGGTCGAACCGGAGGCCAGCTGAAACTATCAGGTCCCGCCGCCCTATCTTCTGGCTGTAGGTATCCTCCACATAGGCGCTCACCCTGTTGATGAACGGGATGTCGTAGTAATGGCGGATCCTGTCCGAGCTGAAGCCGCTGCCCGGGGACGGAGGGGAGTCATTGTCATAGACTTTCCCTGCGCCGCGGTTCCCCTCTATCCTGTATTCCGCACCGGCGATTATCCTGTTGGAGGTCTTCTCTCCCCATGTCTTGTAGAGGACGGCCTTGACCTTTGCATTGCCGTAGATCTCCTTGCCGAAAATGTTGTATTCGGACCTGTAGGAGTCCGGAAGGAAGGTGACATAGGCGTCCTCTGTCCCCGGAAGGAGGTTGGTTATCTCGTTTCCTTCATTGTCAAATATATGCACGCCCTGATGGCTGGAGGTCACGGACCCGTCAACGGTGGACGTGGAGTAGAGCCCGCTGGCTCCGCTTATTATCTCGGACTTGTAGGAGTGCCTGTCGGTATAGCTCCCGTACAGGCCGTATTCTATGGTCTTGAGCCATCCTGCGTTCACGGACACCGTGCCGGTCGTGTTCAGTTTGAACCCGAGGTCCCGTCCCTCCTCGACGAGTTCGCGGGCATTGTTGTCCGGGTTGCCGGTGCGCCGGTCCATACCGTAGAACATGTTCAGGGTGGTCTTCGTGCTCAGCCTGTCGCACCACATCTTCGACCAGATGCCGGAGGCTGTGAAGCGGCGGTAGTTCCAGTATGACTCTATCGGGCGCTTGATGGTGTAGAGGTAATCCCCGCTGAGGTTCAGCGTACCTCCCTTTTCCCCGAGGCGTATACCTTTGGCAACCGACCCCTGGTACTGCTCCGGACGTGCGCTGAACTTGATGTTCAGCGGGGTCTGCCCTGTCTTGGACTTCACGATTACGGCTCCGGCGGTCAGGTCCCCGTATTCGGCTGAAGGGATTCCGCGTATAACCTCGACAGACTCCACGTTGTCAAGGGAGACGGTCCTGGTATCGACACCGCCCGCGCTGTTGGCGGTATTCTGGAAATAGAGCGGGTTCGAGGTAGAACCGTTCGAGGTCGGGGACATCACCTGCAGGTTGGCGTTGTTGGACTGCTGGTCGCCGTCTATAATGAGGGCTGTCCCGAGGCTGTTGGCCGCAGAACCGTCTATACTCCTTATGCTCAGAACATTGGGACTGCCCAGGTCGGAATTCGACATGGCAGATCCCGGAAGCAGCTGCATCACGTCCGTAAGGGAGGACGCCTGCATGTGGTCGATCGCCTGGCGGTTGATGGTAGAGGCGGTGGACTCCCCGGCCTTGTTCCTCGTCGCCGTCACCACCACCTCTTCCATACGGAAGTCGGAGGGCTGCATCCGGAACATGAACTCGTTGACTTTCCCCGGAAGCACAGTGACAAGTGTGTCGACCGTATTCAATCCCACGTACTGTATCTGTATGCCGACTTTCCCCGGATCCACTTCCTGCATGGAGAAAAAGCCTTTCTCGTCCGTCATGGCGTACTGTCCGGAAGCAGGCAGGAATACCCACGCATAGTCCACAGGGGTCCCGCTTCCGGCTTCAAGCACATATCCTTCTATCTCCGCCTTCTCCTGTGCGGAGGCAGGGGAGAGGGACAATGCGGCCCATGCCAGGGCCGATACGAATATGACAATGGTATTTCTCATTAACGTCAGTCCGACGAATTTATGTTTAATAATATTACTCTAAAAATCAATATTTTACCTGGGACAGCCTGTTCAGGGTCTTCACGATTTCATTCTTCACCTGCGGGTCGGACTCCCTACCGAGCTGCGTGCCGAGGAAAGAGATTATGCGCTCCTTCCCGGATGAATATACATACCAGCCCAGGGTCTCGGCTATCAGGAGCCGCATTTCATTGTCTGTCCCGTCCCGGAGATACGAAAGCATGGCGTCAAGGGGCTGTGTCTGGCACTTGTTCCTCTGCGGAGTGACTATAGGCCGCCTCTTCCGGAACGGGATGTCCGTATCGCCCAGTTCCCCGAGTTCGCTGTACATCATCTGTTCGGACCTCTCCAGAGATTTTCTGAAAGCCTCATAGGCGGCCTCCTCCGGCCATAGCGGGCTGTCCGCCCGGACCATGTCAAGAGCCGCGAGGACTTCTGAGGCCGGGTACTGGTCAAAGGCATCCCGGACCTGGAAATACACCCTTGTAGGAGTCGACGGGTCGAAATAGAGCTTTACAAGCACAGGGAGCAGGTCCCTGTCGCCGGATTTCACAGCCACGGCGGCAGCAAGGCGCGAAAGCAGCTCGTAGCTGTCGGAAAGCGCCACGCGTGTGGCCTCCGCAAGATCAGGGGCAAGGTATTTCTTGAGAAGTGCATAGGCCTCTGTCCTTACCACCGGGTCCGGGTCATCCGCGAGCAGTCGCATCAGGCTTTCCTGCGGGAGGGCGCCCTCACGGGCGAGCATCACAAGAGAAAGGGCCTTCAGGTCAGGGATGTCCGTCTTTTTGAACAGGCGGCGCCAGTATGAGGTGTCCGACCTGCGTTCCGTGACGGCCATATCAAGACCGGCAGGCACCCCGTCCACGGAAGGGGCGAACCTGTAGGTAGGGTCGCCGATGATATGGGATTCGAGGGTGAAAAGCTCCTTGGCCCAGTTTCCGATGCTCACCCCACAGCCGAGCAGACCTATGAGCTCGGTGGACCAGATGTCCTGGAGTGTGTTGACCGAGTTGGCCTTCACGGCCACGGTACCGCCGTCCCCGAACACATAGTGCCCCGCGATGTAGTCATCCTGCAGGAACGCCCCGTTGAAACATGCGTCCAGCATCACGAACCTCGCCTGAGGGGTGAAGTCCGCCAGGTCCTGTATATGCATATCCATACCTGCGGCAAAGACCGAGTCTGCCGCCATCACCTCCGGGTCCGAAACTCCGTCCGCCCATTCGCCCGGCACCCCGTATGAGGAGACGAACCTATCCCTGGCCGCCCCGGGGTCGCGGCTTCCGGACACTTTGCCGCGGAAGATGCGCCTGACGGACTCTATATAGTCTTTTACGGTGACAGGTGCAGGCGTCTCGCCGAGGTACTGCGTATCCTCCGCACCGTGATGGTGCAGGACGGCGATGTCAATATCACTGTCGGCAAGGGCAGCCTTCAGGCGCGGTTTCACGAAAGGGTCTTCATCATAATTTATGAAGCACAGGTGCGCGTCCCTGTCATTGTCCAGCTGCGGGAAATGGTGCCTCAGCACCCAGTTCTCGTCAGTGCGGGCGCGGTGTGACTCGGAATTGTACCCGTGCCCCGCGAAATGCAGCACCTTGTCGATGACGCGTGCCCCCGACTTGGCGGCGGCCAGCTTCCTGAGGCACTCGTCCACAGCCTCATGCTTCGTCCTGCCCGGGACGGCAGGGGCCTTTATCCTGGCCGAATATATGTCACTCGAAATATACTGCGGGGAATCCGCCCTCAGGGAATAATAGAAATAGAGGGGACTGTCCTCATCCTCCCTGAGGAAATCGAATTTCAGGTCAAAATCGTCATAGAACCTGTCCGACGGGACCGAAGACTCTTTCCAGTCCCTCGACTGGTCCATCTTGAAAGCTGTCGTCAGATGCTGCGCATCCCTAATCATTGGGATGGGAATGTCCCCGATGAACACGGCCCCTTCAAGATTCCGCGTCCGGTAGAGAGTCTCCAGGTGCGCCCGTATCGAGTCGGGACAGTGCCATACATCTTCTATGACTATGACCTCCTTGCCGTCCTCCATTATGGCCCCGGCATAAAGGGACAATCCTTCCCCTGCTGCCGTCCTGGTGCCGGAATCCACCACCAGGGCCACCGAGGGCGTATATTTAGCGGAAAGCGCAAAGACTGACAATGCGCAGAAAACAGATAAAAACAATTTCTTCATCTATACCAACCATTAATAAGACTGGCAAAGATAAAGAGTGCAGGCTGTCCTGTAAATCCCAAGAAATAGGGATGGGGTGAGAAGTTCACCCCCATCTCGAATAGTTTTCGGGGGGTCGGATGCGGACGGCCGTGTCAGCAGCTGCCCCTGATGATAAGCTCCGGCATTATGAGCATCTGGCCGTCCTCCATGCCGGACTCCCCGCCGGAGCCGGAGGAGGACATGAGTTTCATCAGTATATCAACGGTGGCCTCCCCCATCCTGTCCGTATTCTGGGCGACACGGCTTATAGGAGGGTCCATATAGTCCAGGAAGACATTGTCATCAAATGAAACGACGGCCACATCGTCAGGAATCCGGAGGCCATGCTCCCTGAGGGATCTTATTACACCGAGCAGTATAGTGGTGCTGAACGCGAAAACCGCATCTATCTTCCTTCCTGCGGAAAGCACGGCCTCAATCTCCCGGGCCCCGTTCTCCACCGAAAACGAATCGCCGGTTACAAACCCTTCCGCGTCCGGAGTCCCGCCCAGGCGGACCGCATCCAGGAACCCCTTGACCCTTTCCTTGTTCGGCATGGAAGAACGGACCCCCTGGATGGCCATTATGTTCCTGTAGCCCTTGGACAGGAGATATTCCGTGGCCCTGCGCGCCCCTGCATAATTGTCGGTGCAGACATACGGGAGAAAAGTGTTTTCATAGTACCTGTCTATCAGGACTACCGGGATGGATGCGCTTACCCCTTCGATGAACGACGGGGACTTGCTCACAGGGACGGCAATGATCCCGTCCACCTTCCGCGACACGAAAGAATTGATGGCCGCCCTCTCGTTCTCCTCCGTCTCCATCGAGTCGGACAGGAGAATATTGTACCCGCATCGCTTCAGCCTCGTGATGATATTGCCCGAAAGGCTCGCGAAGAACGGGTTGTCGATGGACGGGATGGTCAGCCCCACGGTATTAGTCCGCCTCGTCCTGAGGCCCTGTGCAATAAGGTCCGGGGTGTACCCGCATGCCCGGATCTCGTCCTGTATTTTCGATATGGCGGCCTCGCTTATCCTGTAACGCCGGCCCTGCCCTGAAACCACGCGCGATACGGTGGACTTCGAGAAGCCGGTCCGCTCCGCTATTGTCTGCAAAGTATCCTTTTTCATCGGAATGAGGTCAAATTCAAGTATACACTTAGCGCTCAATGATTTCCACAAATTTAAGAAAAATTAACATATTTTTAAAACAATACTTCGGTAAATTTTAACCGAAAATTTAAAAATTTATATGTCGGGGACAATATAAAGTTCGGTACTCTTGTCGACAGGGATTTCCCTGAATACGGATTCCCGTCCAGACAGAAGATACATGATGAATGCGATATCCTTGATGAGTATTTCAAGTTCACGGAATTCCACCGTAGCAGAGGGATGGAAATGGAAAAATTCAAAGTCGGTTCCCGCAAGCAGTTCATACTGAGACACAACCCGGGGAAATATAAAAAACTGTTTGAGGTAAGGAACCTGTGTGCCAACGGAATCGTCTGGACAGGCAAAGGAGAAAAAACAAAACCCATGTTCTCTGGAGACCCTGAACTATTCGATGAAAACATGAACAGCTGCGGATTCAGGATACGATACGGGGACTTCTCCTACTACAACTGCGGTGATATTCCTGGCGGGAATTTTCCTCTGTGTAAATCACTTGAACGTGACTTCGAATCATATGTCTCTGATGTCTGCGGCAAGATAACAGTCATGAAATGTGACCATCATGCCGCGACTGATGCAGTAAATATGAAACTTATAGCCGCCGCAGATCCTGAAGTATTCATCATTCCCGCATGCCACAGGGAACATCCTTACAAAGCCACAATGGTCAGGATGACAGATCCCCTGTGCAATTATCCTGAAAAGAAAGAATTCTATATCACGTCAGAATCATCCAGGAAGGATTTGGGCGAAGCTCTGTGGAAACACTTCAAACCGGCCGGACATATAGTAGTCCGCGTCTATCCCGGCGGGGAAAGATATCAGATATTCGTCCTTGACGTCAGGACCATGAATGTAATATATTCTTCCTCTATTTCGGGGAAATGAGATCTTCTGCTGTAATAACATCCGTGATTATGGACGAATACATATTGTTTTTAAGCCCATAGGTTGTAATGAGAGTCATCCGGACTGCCTTTTTTGTCTTGGATTCTTCATAGAACGTCTGTCTTCTTGTCCTCAGCTTCAATTCCTCTTCCTTGTTTATCACGTATTCACCTTCAAGGAATTTCATTTCGCACAGGTTGATAATCCTGTCCGACCTGTCTATCAGCATATCAATCTGCGCTCCTGCCCTGCTGCTGTTTCCGGCCTTATGCCATGAGGAGCACTGCGTATATACTCCTGAAATACCCAAGGCCTTCTTGATTTCCGGGATATGGTTGAAGCAGACATTCTCGAACGCATGGCCTCTCCAGGAATAGAGGGCGGGTGTATTTTCAAAATGGGACCAGTATCCGTCAGACAATGTCTTTACTCCATCTACAAATTTCAGGTAGAACAGAAGAAACGGATCCGACAACTTATATCTTACATCATCCTTCCTATTACCAAAAGGCTGGTACTGGAATATAAAATCATTTGCCTCAAGGGCTTTCAGAACATTAGTCAGCCCTCCTCCATAAGGGATACCGCATCTTTCGGAAATTTCCTGGCGTGTATAACCCAGACTCCTTCCACTCAACAGCCTGATCACCTTTATATAATTTTCTGGATTCCTGAACAGAGAATTGAAAAGTCTCCCGAATTCGTCCCGCAGGTAGCTGTCCCTGTCAAAGAAAAGCCTGTCTACATTTGCAGGAAGGCTGTCTTCTTTCCGCACCATATTCATATAATACGGAATACCTCCCATTATCATATAGTACTGTATCAAGTCATAGCTGCTGAGCTCTACCCCTCTGTCAGCATAAAACTCACGACACTCCGAAAGTGTCATCGGATTGAGCTTTATCTGGGATGTAATCCTTCCATACAGGCCTCCTGTGTTATTCAGGAGTTTGTCTGCAATCCAGGATGTAGCTGACCCGCAAACGATAAGAAGAATATTGCTATTTCCGGCCGCCCAACCATTCCAGAAATGTTCAAACGCAGGAAGGAATCCTGACTTTGGCGTATCAAGCCATGGCAGTTCATCTATAAACACAACAATCCTTCCGGATTTTTTCGAATCAAGCAATGATATCAGCCTGTCGAATGCCTCGATCCAGTCCGCTGGAAGGAACGTATCCTTGCTTCCATATCTCAACAATGAATTGTGGAAATTCTGCAGCTGCCTTCCGAGAAGACCGGACGGACCTGCGTCTTCATAGGGAGACAGTGCGGTATGGCAGAAAGCAAATTTTCCGTCAAAATACTCCCTGACAAGAAAAGTCTTTCCTACGCGCCTTCTCCCGTAAACGACAACGAATTCTGACCGGTCAAGATGATAAAGCCTTTCAAGTTCGGCCTGCTCTTTTTTACGTGCGATGATTTTGCTCATTTCCTATTAAACTTTGCCGCAAAGTTATGTTTTTTTCTAACTCCGGCAAAGTTTCTTAAATAAAACTTGCCGCAATCTATATTTTCCCTCTATTCCCGGCAAACTTTACAATCATGGTGGTTCATTACAGGCGGGGCCATCTGTGCGTCATGGTGCCGCTTGCCGACACCCAGGAAGGATATGTTCTGGTCCATGTTGACCAGGGCAATAATTTCCGGTGGGAATACATCGACTACGGCTGGAACGAAATAAAGGAATGATGCCTACACAAACAATAAAGAGCGACCAGAAACCTGGCCGCTCTTCAATTATATTATAGGAGTTAAAACTAGTCGTTAAGAGAGAATCTCTTGAATACAACCACCTTGGCCTCCTTGTCAACAGCTGCGATGGCATCCTTCACTGAAGTCTTGCCGTCACCCATCTGGTACTCCTGCTCATCAAGGGTGTTCTCCTTGAAGAACTTGTTCAGACGGCCGTTGGCGATATTCTTGACCATTGCCTCAGGAAGGTTTGCAGCCTTCTCTGCAGACACGGTCTTGATGATCTCGCGTGCCTTGTCAGCCTGCTCAGGAGTGAGCCATCCCTTGGCTGTGTTGGAAGCGATATGGTCCTCGCTGTCTACATGGGCAGGGTTGATGCCGGCCTTTTCGAGAGCGGAGTTCACGGCTTTCTTCACAAGCTCCTCTTTTGTCTTCTCGACAGCTACAGTGAGCTCGTTGTCGATGACGTTCTGAGGGACGCTTTCCTTGTTGATGGCTACAGGGTTCATGGAAGCTACCTGCATTGCAACGCCTTTTGCAAGGTCTGCAGCCACTTCCTTGTTGAATCCTACAAGAGCCCCGAGCTTGCCGTTGATTGCATGGATATAGGAAACGATGAAAGGTGCCTCCACCTTCTCATATCCTACGAGCACATGCTTCTCGCCGGTCTTGCCTGTCTGCTCAGTGATTGCGGCCTCGACAGTCCTTCCGTCTGCGAGAGTGCAGGCCTTGAGGGCCTCTGCATCCGCCGGGAGGCATTTGATGGCAACATCAGCGATGTCATTTGCAAGTTTCTGGAACTCGGCGTTCTTGGAAACGAAGTCGGTTTCGCATCCGAGGCATACTATGATGGCCTTGTCTCCCTCTACGCGGGCGACAACAGCTCCCTCGGTGGTCTCACGGTCAGCCCTCTTGGCTGCCACGAGCTTTCCTTTCTCGCGGATGATCTCCTGCGCCCTCGTATAGTCGCCTTCGGCTTCTATGAGAGCTTTCTTGCAGTCCATCATACCGGCTCCGGTCATTTGACGCAATTTCATTACGTCAGCTGCTTTGATATCCATTGTTCTGATGATTTTTAGACGTTAATACTCTGATTACTCAGCTTTTTCTGCAGGAACCTCGGTCTCTGCAGCGGCAGGGGCCTCAACCGGGGCTGTCTCTGCAGGCGCAGCCTCTACAGGAGCTGCGTCCTCTGCTGCATTCTCTTCCTTGGCAGTGCCTTTGCGTGAGCGGAGCTTCTTCCCTGCAGGAGCCTTCTCGTCCCCTGCCTCAGGTGCTTCCTTGTCTTTCTCCAGCTTCCTTTCGTTCAGCCCCTCTGAGATGGCCGCGCAGACTGTGTCCATTATAAGGGAAATGGACTTTGCGGCATCGTCGTTGGCCGGAATCACATAATCAATCGGAGTAGGATCGCAGCAAGTATCAACCATAGCGATAACCGGTATGTTAAGACGGTTTGCCTCTTTTACGGCATTCATCTCTTTCTGTACATCCACTACGAAAAGTGCTGAAGGGAGGCGGCTCAGATCCTTGATTGACCCGAGGTTCTTCTCGAGTTTCGCCCTCTGGCGGGTGATCTGGAGACGCTCACGTTTTGCAAGAGTATCGAAAGTACCATCCTCGATCATCTTGTCGATGGTGTTCATCTTCTTGACAGCCTTGCGGATAGTCGGGAAGTTGGTAAGCATTCCGCCCGGCCATCTCTCTGTCACATAAGGCATGTTGACTGCAGCCGCCTTTTCGGCTACGATCTCCTTTGCCTGTTTCTTTGTCGCTACGAAAAGGATCTTGCGTCCGGAACGCGCAAGCTGTTTCATTACATTCGCAGCTTCATCGATCTTTACTATACTTTTATGCAGGTCGATGATATGGATCCCGTTCTTCTGGTCAAAGATATATGGGGCCATCTTAGGATTCCATTTCCTCGCCAAGTGTCCGAAGTGGACACCTGCATCAAGCAGTTCCTGGAAATTTGTTCTTGGCATTGCTTTAAATTTTTACTTGTTTTTTAATTCCCCTCCAGGCTTTGCCGTTTACCTGTCGGGCTCTTTTCATCAACCGGGAGTAGCGGCCTGGCCGGTCCCGCCGGTTTTCCGCAGTCTGCCAAACCTCAGGCAGCAAGGCCGGATTCACATCCGCAACTATGGTCCTGATGTTTTATCCCAGACTGTGATTCCTTGTAAATCAACAGATAACGATTAACGTTTACTGAACTGGAAGCGCCTACGTGCACCAGGCTGACCAGGTTTCTTTCTCTCGACCTCGCGAGCGTCGCGGGTAAGGAATCCGTTTGCTTTCAGGGTATGGCGATAAGCCTCCTTGTC
>JADILV010000015.1 GCA_017695115.1 Candidatus Cryptobacteroides avicola
TTTATTCATGTGCCATTCTACGATAGTCTGGCAAAGATAAATTCAAATCGGCGCGCTCGTCCCATCCTTGTAATTACCTATACTTCAATATTTTCAAAGAACTTTTGCGGTTTTTTACCGGACACTAATGATAACAAACAGCGAAATTCTATGCAGTAAATACCGTCAAACAGAATTATTATGCTAATTTTGCGATATATGCATATTCTATGACAGGACAAGATATAAATAATTATCGTCTGACAAGTTTGGAAGAACCGACAGATGAAATGCTTTCAACCATAATGAAAGAAGTCTGCGATGATGCCACAAGAAAAAACGAGGAAGCATCTGCAAGATTCTTCGGCAATTTAAAAATTATGGTTGAACGAAAGCAATATGAATGGAAAGACCGTATAGATGAAGCTGTCAATGAGTGATATCCATAAACCCGTTCTCATAATTATTGCCGGTCCGAACGGTTCCGGCAAAACTTCCATAACATCGAAAATTCTGCGACATGAATGGATGGAAAACGCCATTTACATTAATCCGGATATCATTGCCCAGGAAAAGTTCGGAGACTGGAATTCCAAAGAGGCAATTATACAATCAGTAAAATATTGTGAAACACTGAGGGAAGATTGTTTGAAAAATAAAACCAGTCTTATTTTTGAAACCGTTCTGTCGGCAGAGGATAAAATCAATTATATACTCAGAGCACACAATGCCGGTTTTTTTATCCGGTTTTTCTTTGTATGTACAGAAAGCCCTGTAATCAATGCTTCGCGTATTGCCAGAAGAGTTATGGAAGGCGGACATGATGTCCCGATATCAAAAATCATTTCCAGATACGATAAGTCTATCGCAAACAGCAGCATTGTCAGTAAATTCGTAGACAGAGCTTATATATATGACAATTCAATTGATAACACTGAGGCAAGATTATTATTTCGTTTATCTAACGGGCATCTGATAAAACAATATATTGAGAATATTCCGCTTTGGGCAAGATTTCTCCTACCTTCCGAATAACTTTCTGCCGGGTTTCGGCACATATGCCGGATTTTTGCACAAGCATGACCTATCTTTGTCCCCGGATTAAAGGGAACGAGTATGGGAAAGACAAAGAAAGCCAGGAAGACAGCGGATGCCGCTCCGGAGAAGATAGGGCTTCTTCAGGCTATGGAGCAGGTGGTCAAACTCTCATCAAGGTCGGAACTCGAAGACAAATTCTTCACAGAGGCCGGCAGCTATATCGATATCGTCAGCAAAGAACTGGATATGACGCCGGGACAGGCCCTGATGTTCTGTATATTCATTGACCAGAGCGATGATTCCAGAATCCGTATGCGCGACCTTGCCAATCACTTCAACTGCCGGACCATCAGCATCCTCCGCTATTCCTCCGACATTGATGAACTGGAAAAAAGGAAACTCATCCGGTGCTCCGGCGCCTCAGGAGACAAGTGCTACAAAGTTCCGAAAGACGTGGTCGAATCCATCAAGAAGGAGAGGCCGTACACACCTAAAGACATGAAAGGAATAAGCTGCGACGAACTGTTCGAAGCATTGGACGACCTTTTTACCCAAAAGACCGATGATGAGATATCAGAGGAATCGCTCCAGGAAGAGATTACATACCTCTTCGATGTCAATCCGCAGCTGGATTTCGTCAAGAAAGTCAGCTCGTATGATCTGTCTGACAAAGAAAGGCTCCTGCTGATATTCTTCTGCCACCTTTTCGTCAGGGACAGCGATGACTGTATCGGATTCCATGACTTCAACAACCTGTATGAGTACAAATCCACTTTCAGACACCAGAAGACCACCCTTGAGAGGATGGAGCACCCTCTGTTCAAAGAGGGGCTTATAGAAAACGCCGGATCTGACGGACTCGGCGACAGGTCCAGCTTCAAACTCACAGATCTGGCCAAGACAGAACTGCTTTCAGAGCTGGGCATAAGCCTGCAGAACACCAGGCCGGACAAGAACTTGCTGAAATACAGCAGCCTGGCACCTAAAAGAATGTTCTACAATGCTTCAGAACAGAAACAGGTAGACACCCTGACCAGTCTCCTCATACAGAAGAACTTCTCCCATATACAGACCCGGCTCAAAGAGAACGGGATGAGGACAGGGTTCGCCTGCCTGTTCCACGGCGGCCCGGGTACAGGAAAGACAGAAACAGTCTACCAGATAGCCCGGTTGACAGAGCGCAACATATTACAGGTCAACGTATCCGAGATAAAGAGCATGTGGGTGGGAGAAAGCGAGAAAAACATAAAAGCGTTGTTCGACAGATACCGTTCCCTGGTAGAGAAAGAAGAAAAGGCTCCGATCCTTTTCTTCAATGAAGCCGATGCCATCATCGGTAAAAGGCAGGAAGGAGCGGAACGGGCAGTGGAGAAGATGGAAAACTCCATCCAGAACATTATTCTCCAGGAAATGGAGAACCTTACCGGAATCATGATAGCCACCACCAACCTTACCCAGAACATGGACAAGGCATTCGAGAGAAGGTTCCTCTATAAGATACAGTTTGACAAACCGTCTGTCGAGGCACGGCAATCCATCTGGGAATCAATGCTTCCGGACATATCAAAAGAGGAAGCCCGCATGCTCGCGACGCAATACGGATTCAGCGGAGGACAGATAGAGAACATTTCCAGAAAACGCTCGGTAGAAAAGATTCTCTACGGAGAGGACGGAAACGGGCTGGAAAGATTGAAAGAATTGTGTGACAATGAATTGATCATCAAAACCGACAAACAGCGGAAAATAGGATTCTGACAGCGCACCTATTTATTTGGGATTTTCAATCTGCAATCACGCTGCAGTTTATTTTTTAATTTTGCAAAACAGATTACAGCACTATGGCAAAAGACATGTTCAGGCGGTATATATGGCTGGTAGACACCATTTACCGTGCAGGAAGAATAACCTTTGAAGAAATCAGCGACAAATGGCAGCGGAGTCCGTTGTGCGATGGGAAAGAACTGCCGCTCAGGACATTCCACAACCACCGTGCGGCAATCGAGGACATGTTCGACATCAACATCCTGTGCGACAAGCGTGACGGGTACAAATATTATATCGAAAACGCGGACGATATAGAGAAAGGAGGCGTGAGAAGCTGGCTGCTCAACACTTTTGCGGTGAACAACCTCATAAATGAGAGCCATCATATCAAGCACAGGATCCTGTTTGAAAGCATCCCTTCCGGACAGAATTATCTCGCCCCACTGATCGAGGCCATGCGGGACGGGGTGACAGCGGAAATCACATACAGGAATTTCTGGAAAGAAAAGGAAGCGACATTCGAGGTTGAGCCTTATTGTGTAAAAGTGTTCAGACAGAGATGGTATCTGGTCGCCAGGAATATCGGATTCAATGCCCTGAGGATCTATTCTCTCGACAGGATACTGGGACTGAGACAGACGGACAACAGATTTTCCTATCCTAAGGATTTCGATCCGGAAGGATATTTCTACAACAGTTTCGGCATAATCGTAGACGAAGACTACCCTGCCTAGACAGTCCGGATAAAGGCATACTGGACAAAAGCCAAATACATCAGGAGCCTTCCGCTGCACCATTCCCAGAATGAGGTGGAGACAGGCGACGGCTATGCTGTCTTCGAGTATTTCCTGTCCCCAACATACGATTTCAGACAGGAAATCCTCTCCCACGGCGATGAAGTGGAGGTATTGGCCCCGGAAAGCCTGAGACAGTCGGTTCTGGAGATTGCCAAGGACATTGAGTCATTCTATTCCAAATGACTTCTGCACCGGAGCGGGCATAAATATGGATTATATTGCAAAATGCGCTATCTTTGCGCCTTTAAAATTAGGGACGAAAAGATTAAAGCATTATGAATCAAGTAATTAAAGTAATCCATATTGCACTTGTCATCATTATTTCCGCCCTGACGGCTTTCGCGCAGGTAACGACATCGGGACTTACGGGCCATATCACCGACGAAAGCATGGAACCATTGGCGGGAGCCGCAATAGTAGCGGTACACATCCCTTCAGGTACACAATATACGGCTGTAGCCAATGCCGAAGGACGGTATGTCATCAACGGAATGCGCCCGGGCGGGCCGTACAAAGTCGTGGTCTCCTATATCGGGATGGCCGATGCAGAATACGCTGATGTGACACTCAGACTCGGCGAGCCTTACGAGATCAACGCTGTCATGAAGGTCTCTAACGAACTCGATGCGGTCTTCGTAATAAGCGAAAGTTCCTTCAATGCAGGCAAGACCGGTGCAGGAGCGAGTTTCGGCCGCGGTCCGGTCGAAAACACCCCGTCGATCGACAGAAGCATCTATGACATAGTGCAGTACACCCCTCAGGCTACGCTTAACAAAAACGGGGGAATATCTTTCGCCGGGACCAACAACCGTTACAACAGTTTCCAGATCGACGGAGCGGTGGCCAATGACGCCTTCGGACTTTCCGCGACAGGGACAAACGGAGGACAGACAGGGACAAACCCGATCTCACTTGATGCCATCGATGAAATCCAGGTGGTCGTGGCACCGTTTGACGTGCGCCAGAGCGGCTTTACCGGTGGAGCGGTCAATGCAGTTACGAAATCCGGAACGAATACAGTCAAAGGCTCGTTCTACAGCTACCTCAACAACCAGGATTTCATAGGGTCTACGCCCGGAAAGCTGACAGAAGGACAGACAAGGGAAAAATACGGCACACAGCTGTCGCAGACATACGGATTCACAGTAGGAGCCCCGGTCATCAAGGACAGGCTGTTCATATTTGCAAGTGCGGAATACCAGAGGAATTCCACACCGAATGTCTACACTCCGGCCAACGGCTCATACAACGGGACTCCGCTTCTTGAAAATGTGATATACAACGGAAAAGACCTCGGGAACATATTCAACAGCGCCATAGCCGATGCTATGGTGGAGTACTATGAAGCCAATTACGGCATAACCGGCACCGGAGAAACATACACGCCGCACCAGGTAACCGACCGGTCGATAAACGCCCTGGCGAGGATAGACTGGAACATCAGGGACAACCATAAGTTCATGTTCCGCTACCAGTTCGTGGATGCTTACGCAGACAGATACAGTGCAGGGGCGACACAGTATATGTTCAACAACTCTTCCTACAAACAGTACAACAGGACGCACACTCTTGTCGCCGAGCTCAATTCCAGGGTATCGGACGAGGTTTCGAATGAATTCCGCGCTACTGCAGTCTTTGTCAGGGACGACAGGACCGTTCCGTATACCGGAGCCAACATATTCATTACGGATGCGTTCAGGGTAACGCTCGGTACGGACTACTCGTCCGGTGCGAACGCCGTACATTCTGATGTCTACACCATTTCCGACAACGTGTCCATCTTCAAGGGCAACCACAATATAACAGTCGGCACCCACAACGAACTGATGCGCTTCTACAATGTGTTCCTTGAGGGAGCCTACGGCTCATACGGATTCAGTTCCATCAACGACTTTTTCCAGAATGAAATAAACGCCTACGGCTATTTCTATTCGGATCCGGCCCTGACAGGAGGAAATACCAGATGGGGAGGGACTGCATGGACGGCACAGTTCGGACTTTACGCACAGGACGAATGGAAACCTAACACAAGATTCACACTGACATACGGGCTGCGCATGGACATGCCGGTGCTCCTGAACAAGCCTACGGCCAATCCGGATTTCAATGCAAGCCAAATCGCGAAAACGCATGACCAGTATGTCGGGACGACTCCTAAGGCCTCGGTGCTGTTTTCCCCAAGAGTCGGATTCCGCTGGTATGCAGACAAGGAACGCAAAGCTCTGATCAGAGGAGGAGCAGGACTGTTCACAGGACGGGTGCCTTTCGTATGGATCGTGAACGCCTACAATAACACCGGAATGGAATCCAAGTCTATATATCTCACAGGGAATGAGACAATCGGCCTTCCTCTTACAAGCAATCCTTACAAGGACATCGTAGAATCCGGGAAATATCCCGTGCTCGGCTCATCGAACATCAACACTCTGTCAAGAAACTTCAAATATCCGCAGACCTTCCGTCTTAACCTCGGTTATGAACAGGTGTTCGGGACAGGATGGAAATTCACTTTCGACGCACTCTATTCCAAGGGTATCAACAATGTATTTTTCGAAAACATGGCCCTTGTAGACAACGGGACAAAGACATTCGCAGTCAGTCCAGCTGCAGCGAATGCCGGCAACACGGCCCCTTACTACAGCACAGACAAGACCTACGATACGGTAATCGCGCTCAAGAACACAAATAAAGGCTATTCGTACTCTTTAAGCGGGCAGATAGAGAAACACTTCGGCTTCGGGCTTGACCTTATGGCCGCATACACTTTCGGACACTCCTATTCGGTGAATGACGGCACATCTTCCGTGGCGCTTTCAAACTGGAGATACAACTATGCCGTGGATTCGAACAGCCCGGAACTTTCACATTCGCTGTTCGACAGGCCGCACAAGGTAATGGCAGCAGCCACATACACCTCACCTGCCTATGCAAAAGGCAGGCTCCGCACGTCAGTCACCCTGACATACAACGGTCTGAGCGGACAGAGGTACTCCTACTCGCTGAGCGAGGGAAGCGGATTGAATTTCAACGGGGACGGCACATACGGAAATTCACTCATGTACATTCCTACTGCAGAAGAGGTCGGCCTGATGAACTGGGCAAGTCCGGAAGATGCAGTACGGTTCGAAAATTATGTCAAAGGCGACAAGTACCTCAGCCGGCACAGAGGCGAATGGTCGACCCGGTACGGAGCCATAACCGAATTCGAGAACCACTTCGACCTGCATATCGCCCAGGATTTCTACTATGACAGGGCAAGCGGACGTAAGATCCAGATAACAGTGGATTTCCTGAATATCGGCAACATGTTCAACCGCGAGTGGGGTCTCTACGGTGACGGGGAGTTCTACGCACGCCAGATACTGCATATAACGGCTCTCAAAAAGGACACCGACGGCAACATGACCCCGACCT
The DNA here is from genome assembly GCA_017695115.1 of Candidatus Cryptobacteroides avicola. GTDB lineage: Bacteria > Bacteroidota > Bacteroidia > Bacteroidales > UBA932 > Cryptobacteroides > Cryptobacteroides avicola. The sequence goes on from JADILV010000015.1 coordinate 6,993, forward strand.
ACCAGTTCATGGATCCGGTGGATTTCGCTCTTAACGACTTCTATTCAAGGTGGAGATGCCAGATCGGTCTCAGGCTGACGTTCTGACAGACCGAGGTTCTGCAGAAGAAACACTATTCAAAACAATCGTTTATGACAGACTTCGCGGCAATAGATTTCGAGACAGCCAATGAACAGCGTACGAGCGTATGCAGCGTGGGTATAGTGGTCGTCAGAGACGGGACGATTACGGACAGATTCTACAGGCTGATACGGCCTGAGCCGGAGTACTATTCATACTGGAACACGCGGATTCACGGGCTGACGGCCAGAGACACGGAGAATGCTCCTGTCTTCCCCGTGGTATGGGCAGAGGCAGAACCCCTTATCGAAGGGCTGCCTTTGGTGGCCCATAACAGCAGGTTCGACGAAGGGTGTCTGAAAGCCGTATTCCGGATGTACCGGATGGATTACCCCGGCTACCGGTTTTTCTGCACCTGCAACGCTTCCCGAAGGGTCTTCCGCGGAGAGCTGCCGAACCATCAGCTGCAGACAGTGGCCGCACGATGCGGCTTCGACCTCACGCAGCACCACCATGCCCTGGCAGATGCCGAAGCCTGCGCCGCCATCGCGATGAAGATACTGTGAAAGTCCATTTATTGTAATTATAATTATTATATTTGCAATAAAACGCTAAAGATATGGAAAATCCCACTTTACAGAATCCTTTCGTTGTCGGCAGGTACGTTTCTGATAAATATTTCTGTGACAGGGAGAAAGAAACAGATTTTCTTATCAGGCAGGTTCAGAACGGAAGGAATGTAGCCTTGATTTCCCCGCGCCGGATGGGAAAGACCGGACTGATACTTCATACGCTCAACAAGCCCGACATTGCAGACAACTACCATACATTCTTCATTGATATTTACGCGACAGGGTCTCTGGCCGAATTCGTCTATCTGCTCGGCAAGGCCGTATATGAGGACCTGAAACCCAAGCAGGAAAAATTGAAAGAACGCTTTTTCCAGATAATCAAATCATTAAGGATGGGATTCAAACTGGATCCGATTACTGGTGAACCCGGTCTTGATATCGGTATCGGGGACATCAGGGAACCTCAGACCACCTTGGATGAAATCTTCGAATATCTGGAATCGGCGGACAGGCCCTGCATTGTCGCCATAGACGAATTCCAGCAGATATGCGGCTATGAAGAAAAACGGGTAGAAGCCATTCTGCGCACCAGGATACAGCAATGCAAACAGACTCTGTTCATTTTTTCAGGCAGCAAACGTCATCTGATGAACAACATGTTCAATACTTCATCAAAGCCATTCTACCAAAGCGCCATATCCATGGGACTTGATCCGATCCCGGTGGATGTGTATGCCGATTTTGCTGCCGGAATGTTCGAGTCCCACGGGAAACATATAGCAAAGGATGTCATAGGAAATGTCTATGACCAGTTCGAAGGCTGCACATGGTTCGTTCAGATGATGATGAATGAACTCTTTGCCATTACTGAAACAGGCGGGACATGTGATGCCTCAAAAATAGAAACAGCATGGCAGAATATAATCCAGATACAGGAAAACAGCTATAAAGACATCCTTTCACGACTTGCCCCGAAGCAGAAAACCGTTCTGCAGGCAATTGCAAAAGAAGGAAACGCAAGCAGTATCACTGCAGCTGCATTCATAAAGAAATACAGCCTTGTTTCAGCAAGTTCCGTGCAGTCAGCCATAAGGCCATTATTGAAAAACGACATAATAACAAAGGACGGAGACGCCTATCGGGTCTATGACTACTTTTTCGCTTCCTGGTTAAAAAGATGGTAAGCCATCGGCTGCTACAAAAACCGCAATGGTACACAAACTTGTGGACCACAAGTTTGTGTACTTCGTAATCTATTCATATATTTGCAGTTGTAAAAATGAATCAATATGGAAAAGGCTTTTGTTTTCGGCGTGTCCGTTTCAGGAGAGAACTTTACTGACCGGGAAAATGAGACAAGAAGACTGCGGATGAATTTCGAGAATGGCCTGAATACCATTCTCATATCCCCCAGACGTACCGGAAAAACTTCTCTTGTAAATAAAGTATGTAAAAGTTTCACGTCTCCGGAAACAAAAACGGTCTATATGGATATATATGACTGCCGGAATGAGTATGATTTCTATAATAAATTCACAGCGTCCATCCTAAAGGCTACCTCCACAAAAGTCGAGCAGGTTCTTGATACGGCCAGAGAATTTTTAGGACGGATCGCCCCCAAAATATCAATCAGCCCGGATTTGGGAAGCGAATACTCAATCTCATTGGGAATACGGGACAAAGATGCTTCCCCTGAAGAGATTTTGTCTCTTCCTGAAAGGATTGCCGTAAAACGTAAAATCCATCTTGTTATATGCATCGATGAGTTCCAGCAGATAGGAGAATTCCCGGATTCCCTTTCAGTCCAAAAACGTATCAGAGGCGTATGGCAGCACCAGACAAGTACGTCATACTGCCTGTTCGGAAGCAAAAGGCACATGATGGAGCAACTGTTCCAGAACAAAAGAATGCCGTTCTACCAGTTCGGAGATACCATCTATCTTGGAAATATCCCGACTGAAAAGTGGGTACCGTTCATCTGCGCCAGATTCAAGTCAAGAGGGAAACTGATTCATGAATGTCTTGCCGAAAAGATATGCCGTACAGTGGACAACCAATCTTCATACGTCCAGCAACTTGCCTGGAATGCCATGCTTGAATGCGGTGATACGGTAGAAGAACAAGACATCGAAGCCGCAGTAAAGGAACTCATAGCACAGAATTCCTCTTTATTCATGCAGCAAATCGAGTCCTTGTCCTCTTACCAAATGAATTTCCTGAGGGCAATCTGCTCCGGAATCCATGAAGGATTCGGAAACAGGACAGTGCTGGAAAGATTCAATATCGGTTCAAAGTCAAACATCAGCCGGTTGACAACCAGCCTGATTGATAAAGAGTTGATAACAAAAGATAATGGCCGCCTTGAAATAGCTGATCCAATATTCAAAATATGGTTCAGTTCCGAATATCTTTCATTATAACCTACTCTACGAACACGCTGTCGGCGCGGTCGGTGTAGAGGATGCCGTCCAGGTGGTCGGTTTCGTGCTGGAAGATAACGGCGGTGAAGCCCCGGACAGTATCGGCTACAGGCCTGAAAGTCAATGTGTCCGTATATGTGACGACTATCTGCGGATACCTCTTTACCACTCCGTAATATCCAGGGATCGAGAGACATCCCTCTCGTCCGGGAGCAGGCTCACCTGAACAGGATTCAATCCTGACATTAGGGTACACCTCGACAGGCTCTCCTTCCTTGTCGAAACGCTGCACCGCGACGACTCTTTTCAGGATGCCGACCTGCGGGCCGGCTATACCTACTCCTGCCTGTGTGGAGTCAAGCATCGTGGAGACCATCAGACGGGAAAGCTTAGTGAAAAGCGGGGAGGCAAGGTCAGCCCCAGAAAGTTCCGCGGACTTGCTCCGAAGGACGGACAGGTCCGTAGAATCATTGACAGTCAATACCCGCATCAGAGAATCTGCAGACTGTATCAACGATATTTCCTGCCCGGTAAAAGTCAGTTCCGGGTCCGGTTTCCCTGCTTTCTTTCCGGTAAGTGTCACCAGAAGCACAAAAACGGCAATGACCGCCAGCGCAAAAAGCACCGACAGCAGATCAAGGTTTATTTTCTTTCCGGTCATGATATAAAATTATTTGAACATTAACAGGGCCCTTCAGGGCCGCACCGAAGCGTTAGCGAGATTTCCGTGAGGGAATCGAAGCAGCGCAGATGCCGGCGGAGCGAAGCGGAGCCGCATGCCCCACCGGGGCTGTCGCGCAAGCGACTGGGGGTGGACAACAGATGTCATTCATGACATCTGCAGGTCGCTGTTCACTTGAACAGCGACCTGCACAGGGCCGGAATATCAGCCACACGGACCACCTCAATACCGGAAGGCATATTCTCGGTCTGGCCGAAAGGCGACACATAAATCCGTTTGAAACCGAGCCGTTGGGCCTCGATGACACGGCGGTCGGTCTGGGATACAGGACGGATTTCCCCGCTAAGGCCCACTTCTCCGGCAAAACAGGTATCCGGCGGTATGGCGAAATCGAAATTGGACGAAAGCACGGCACACACTACGGCAAGGTCACATGCCGGGTCGTTCACCCTGAGCCCTCCGGCCATATTCAGGAAAACATCCTTCACCCCGAGCTTGAACCCCGCCCTCTTCTCCAGCACGGCCAGAAGCATGTTCAGCCTGCGCACATCGAATCCCGTAGCCGAACGCTGCGGAGTTCCGTATGCAGCCGAACTGACCAGAGCCTGTACCTCGATCAGGAAAGGCCTCGTCCCGTCCAGCATCGCGCTCACGGCGACCCCGCTGAGTCCTTCCCCATGCATCGGGATAAGCATTTCTGAAGGGTTGCTCACTTCTCGCAGGCCCTTTCCGGTCATCTCGAACACGGCAAGTTCCGAAGTAGAGCCGAACCTGTTCTTTATGCTCCGCAGAAGCCTGTAAGTACCTCTGCTGTCACCCTCGAACTGCAGGACCACATCTACTATATGTTCCAGAATCTTGGGTCCGGCGATACTCCCCTCTTTGGTGATATGCCCTATCAGGATTATAGGAATCCCGGTCTCCTTGGCAAATCTCAGCAACAGCGCCGCCGTCTCCTTGATCTGTGACACCGATCCCGGAGACGAATCTATGGTCTGGGTATACATAGTCTGCACGGAATCCACCACCATAAGATCCGGAGAGACCTTGCGTGCCTCCGGAATTATATTCTCCATCAGTGTTTCACTGAAAATCAGGCAATCCGATCCGTCCCCGCCGAGCCTTGCCGCCCTGAGCTTCACCTGGCGGGCACTCTCCTCCCCTGTCACATACAAGGTCTTGAGCCCTTTGCAATGAAGCGGGATCTGCAGTGAAAGGGTAGACTTTCCTATCCCGGGCTCCCCTCCTATCAGCACCAGCGACCCCTCTACCAGACCGCCGCCGAGGATACGGTCCATTTCCGCATTGTCCAATGAAATACGGACCTCCGCTGTCGAATCGATCTCGGCAAGGGGTACCGGTTTCTGACCCGCTCCCGGCACGGAAAACCCCTGCGGCCGGACTGATCCCGAAGATTTGCCGACAGCCACTTTCTCCTCCACCATAGTATTCCACTCCCCGCATGCGGGGCAACGCCCCATCCATTTCGGGCTCTCGTTTCCGCACGACGTGCAGAACCACACGGTCTTCTGTTTGATATTCGGCATATCGCTTCTGTTTTCTATGACAATCACTTCTTGTCCAGTTCAAATACTTCCATATCGTGGATATCTCCATTGTTGATATGGAATCTCAGTGCCGTCCGCACCGTATGGAAGCCGTATTTACCGGCCGCCCCCGGATTGATCACCATCATATTCCGTTTCCTGTCAGGCATCACCCGGAGTATATGCGAATGTCCGCAGACGAAAATGTCCGGGTGGTGCTCATCGATCATAGCCCGGGCCCGGGGGTCATATCTTCCGGGGTACCCGCCGATATGGGTCATCAGGACTTTCATTCCGGAGCATTCAAACAACTGGAACTGAGGGTACTCCATCCGGACATCATACCCGTCTATATTTCCGTAGACGCCTTTCAGAGGCTTGAACGCAGCTATTTCCTGCGCAGTCTCAAGAGAACCGAAATCCCCCGCATGCCAGATCTCGTCGACCGGCTGCAGGAAATCCATGAACGGCTCATCGAAAGTGCCGTGGGTATCTGAAATCAATCCGATGTACATGATATATTGGTTCTTCTGATTATACCTTTGGCTTTCCAAGTTATTTTTCTGATTTACTTCAGTGACGCTCGCCGGATATATCATGTACCCGTCTACCCCCGGTCACTTCGTGACTGCCCCGGTGGGGCATGCGGCTCCGCTTCGCTCCGCCGGCGCCTGCGCTGCTTCGATTCCCTCACGGGAATCTAGCTGACGCTCCGGTGCGGCCCTGAAGGTCTGACGACCTTCGTCTGTCCACCCCCAGTCGCTGGCGCGACAGCCCCGGTGGGGCATGCGGCTTCGCTTCGCTCCGCCGGCACCTGCGCTGCTTCGATTCCTTCACGGGAATCTAGCTGACGCTCCGGTGCGGCCCTGAAGGGCCTTATTAAACATAAATCAGCGTCTGCGGCGGGAGGAGCGGCCTGACCTGCCGGAGCGGTCGCGGCGTTTCCTGGACTTCTTACCGTAATCCTCCTCTTCATCTCCTCCTTTAGGATCCTCCTGGGCCACTTCTACCACTACTTTCCGTCCGTTCCATGTCAGTCCACGGAATGCCTTGAGTACATTTTCCGTCTCTTTTTCGTCCACCTCGAAGAAAGAGAATTTCTTCATCAGGTCCACACGGCCGACATCCACCCGTCTGCGTGTATTGTCATTGAGCATGGCCATAAGCCCCCTCAAATTGAAATGGTCGATCTTTCCGAGGTTGATATGCAGCCTGACATAACCTTCCTCCGCCTTACGGGAACCTTTCTTCTCCTCCTTGTCCCGTCCTTTCCTGGAATCGGACACAGTCTCTATCTCGTCCTTGTCACGGTAGTACTCGAAGAACCGGTTGAATTCATGGGACACGACCCTCTTGATAAGGTCTTCCTTGTCCAGCCAGTCCAGCTTACGGTAGATTTCAGGCATGAACTCGTTGATCTCCTCCTCATTGACCTTCACTTTCTCAAGATCGTCTATCACCTTGAACAACTGCTTCTTGCAAATCTGCCATGCCGTAGGCATCTCTCCTATTTCGAACTGCTTACCGATGGCCTTCTCGATTGCACGGACCTTGCTGCGCTCCTTCAGGTTTATTATCGCTATGGATGTTCCAGTCTTTCCTGCACGGCCTGTCCTTCCGCTCCGGTGGGTATAGCTTTCGGTATCGTCAGGCAGCCCGTAATTTATGATATGAGTAAGGTCATCCACGTCCAGGCCTCGGGCCGCGACATCAGTGGCAACCAGCAGCTGGAGATTCCTGATGCGGAACTTCTGCATCACCAGGTCGCGCTGCGCCTGGGAAAGGTCCCCGTGGAGAGAATCGGCATTGTAGCCTTCCTGCATCAGCCGGTCGGCAATCTCCTGGGTCTCCCGCTTGGTACGGCAGAAGATGATTCCGTATATCTTGGGATTGTAGTCCACAATCCTCTTGAGCGTCTCGTATTTGTCCTTGGCGTGGACCATATAGACAATATGCTTCACATTCGCGGTGCCCTCGTTCCTGCGTCCGATGGTAATCTCCTTGGCATCATGCAGATAATTCTTGGAAATCCTGGCTATCTCGTCGCTCATCGTGGCCGAGAACAGCAGGGTGTTCCTCTCCTGGGGAACATCCGCCAGGATGGCGTTGATATCCTCTGTGAACCCCATGTTCAGCATTTCGTCAGCCTCGTCCATCACCACATTCCTGATCGTAGCGAGGGACACCGTCTTGCGCTCCATCAGGTCCAGCAGACGTCCCGGTGTAGCCACGATGATATGCACCCCGGCTTTCAGTGCGCGTATCTGGCTCTCGATGGATGATCCTCCATAAACCGGCAGGACCTTCAGCCCGTCCACATATTTCGAATAATCATTCAGGTCACCGGCAATCTGCAGGCACAGTTCCCTTGTCGGGCAGAGGATAAGCGACTGCGGATGATTGTCACCGACATCCGTCTTCTGGATCAGAGGAAGCCCGAACGCCGCTGTCTTTCCTGTTCCTGTCTGGGCCAGCGCCACCACGTCATGACCGTCCTCCAGAAGGTACGGTATGACCTCTTCCTGCACCGGCATAGGGTAAGCGTACCCCATCTCTTCAATCGCACGGCGTATCTCCTCCGACACGCCGAGTTCTTCAAATGTCTTCATCTATAAAATTTTACTCCAATAATTCCGGCGCAAAGGTAGTGTTTTAATTGACAATCCAATATGTAACAGGAAAATTTAGCGTATATTTGGCCTTCGGATAATAGTCGCGACATTATGGACGGAAAACTTTACCCGGTAGGGATCCAGAATTTCGAGAAAATCCGCAGGGACGGATATTGTTACATAGACAAGACAGCCCTGGTCTACCAGCTGGTCAAGACCGGGAGTTATTATTTCCTCAGCCGTCCGCGGCGGTTCGGGAAGAGCCTGCTTGTGAGCACGCTTGAGGCATATTTTCAGGGGAAGAAAGAGCTGTTCAAAGGATTGGCAATGGAAGGGCTGGAAAAGGAGTGGAAACAATATCCGATTCTGCATCTTGACCTCAATACCCAGAAATATGAAACGGAAGAATCATTGGAAAGCGTGCTGAACGAGAACCTTGCCGTATGGGAGGCGCTTTATGGAAGAAACGAGAACGAAATCGGGCCTGCCAGAAGATTTGCCGGAGTGATACGTCGGGCGCATGAGAAAACAGGGGAACGGGTAGTAATCCTCGTCGATGAATATGACAAGCCTATGCTCCAGGCCATAGGTGACCAGGGCAGACAGGATTCTTTCCGGAGTACACTGAAGGCGTTCTATGGGGCACTGAAGTCAGAAGACGGGCATATCAAGTTCGCGCTTCTGACAGGTGTCACCAAGTTCGGTAAGGTGAGCGTGTTCAGCGATCTGAACAATCTGGAGGATCTGTCAAGAAACCCAGGCTACACCGATATCTGCGGAATAAGCGAAGAAGAACTTCTCCGGGACTTCTCCGATGACATACAGGAACTTGCCGCCGCCAACGGGCAGACTTTCAACCAGGCGTGTGCGCAGCTCAAAGAGGACTACGACGGCTACCTCTTCTGTCCGGACACTCCGGGAATGTACAATCCATTCAGCATCCTCAACACTTTCAAGTCCAGAAGATACGGCAGCTACTGGTTCGAGACAGGGACTCCGACCTATCTGGTAGAACTTCTCAAAAAGAGCGACTACGATCTGGAAGAGATGTCCCATGTAGAGACCGATGCAGACATCCTTGACAGTATCTTCACTGACGACAATCCTATACCTGTCATCTACCAGAGCGGATACCTCACCATCAAAGG
>JADILV010000016.1 GCA_017695115.1 Candidatus Cryptobacteroides avicola
CTTCAGACGTATCAGTAGTTGACCTTACTGTAGAGCTTGAGAAACCTGCTACTTACGAGGAGATCTGCGCAGCTATGAAGAAAGCTTCAGAGGGCGAGCTCAAAGGAATTCTCGGATACACTAACGAGGCTGTCGTTTCAACTGACTTCCGCGGTGACTCCCACACTTCCATCTTCGATGAGAAAGCCGGTATCCAGCTCGATCCTACATTCGTTAAGATCGTTTCCTGGTACGACAACGAGTGGGGTTATTCAAACAAGGTTTGCGAAATGGCACGTGTTATCGCAAAATAATTTGAATTCACTTCATATTGCAAATAAAGGAAGCCGACCATTTGGTCGGCTTCTTATTTGTAAATGGTAATTGTTTACTCCAGTTCCTTTATCTTGATATTCTTGAACCATACTTCATCACCGTGGTCCTGAAGAAGGATATAGCCTTCAGAGAGATTTCCGAAATTAGGCCAGTCACGGTATTTGCTGTAATCGACAAGAGCGTCCCACATCTGGTTGTTGCGTTCATATTCTACGAGTTTCACTCCGTTGAGCCAGTGTTCTACATGGTTGCCTTTCACTACGACTACTGCGGTGTTGAAAGCCTCTTTGTCGAACGGTTTCTCGACAGGTGCAGGAATAAGGTCATAAAGTGAGCCGCATTTACGGTTCCCGTTTACGCCGAGTTTTGCATCCGGGTGCAGGTCATCGTCAAGAACCTGGAATTCACAGCCTATAGCTGACCCTGTACCTTTGTTCAGTTCCGGGTCCACGAAATATTTTATTCCGCTGTTGGCACCAGGAGTTATCTTGAAATCAACGCTCAGGATGAAGTTGCCGTAAGTACGGGTGGTTATGATGTCTCCGCCGTTCTCGGATTCACCTCCGTTGCCTTTTTCCACTTTGAGGATGCCGTCCTCGATTTTCCATCCGTTTGCAGGGAATCTGTCCAGTTTGGCCCCTCTCCATCCGTCGGTGGTCTTGCCGTCCCAGAGAAGCGTCCATCCTTCGGCTGCCTCGCGTGGCGATATGGTGTTGTCAATGAGGTTTACCTGAGGCGTACAGCCGGATACAGGCGTGAGATATTTTTCTACGTCCTCAGTACATATCCTGATGTCTTTCCAGCTGACAGTCTTGCCTACAAGTGCCGGCTCATATACGGCATGCACCTGCAGGGCGATGAATCCTTCAGATGCTCCGTTATCCCACAGGTCTGTGCAAGGTACGCCGTTCACCCAGGTCCTGATCGAGTTTCCGAATGCTTCTATGCGGGCCTTGTTCCACTCTCCGTTTTTAAATGCGGATTTTGCAGCAGGGTTTTCGGTAAGCGGATAGAGCCAGCCTCTGGCCGCTTCATCATATACTCCTCCTGACCATGCCCTGTCGGAAGGGTCTATTTCAAACTGGTATCCGTGGACACGGCCGTTCTGGTAGTCTTTTGTACTGTGGCTTCGGAACTGGACTCCGGAGTTGAGCCCGTCATCTACCTTGAACTCGAATTCGAGGATGAAATCACTGAAGTTCCTGTCAGTGACAAGGAAAGTGTTAGGAGTGTTCATCCTTGAAATGCCGGTTATCACACCATCAGCGACCTTGTACGTCGCTTTTCCGTTCATTCTGGTCCAGCCTTTAAGGTTCTTGCCGTTGAACAGAGGCTCCCAGTTCTGGGCGGAAACGGAACATGCACAAAGTATTGCAAGTCCGGTTAAAATCTGTTTTTTCATCTTTTTTAATTTTTAGAAGTTAATCATTAATCAGAAAAGTATATATCTGTTTCAATATTTCTCTGCGTGTCGTTTTTCCTGGTGTCCATTCCGGTTCGAAGCCGCAAAGTCCGGTCCATTGTTTTACCGATTCATAGTCAGCCGGCTTGTCCAATGATGCTTCCCATTCAGGTATATACCCGCGAAGTCCGAGATATTGCACCATTGGGAAATCGCTGTCACCAGGGTTGATATCCTTATAATATATTAAAGTGGCTTTCTTTTCTACAAGTTTTTCCTGCAGGGCATCAATGTCTACGTCACGGACCGTTGTCCGGTTGTCTATGGCCAGAGAAGCGAGGATTCCTGCAGCCTGTCCTAGAGCCATCCAGCATGGTTCCATACGTAAAGTAGAGAATCCTATGTGAGAACCTGAAACGGGAACGGGGAGCAGAAGATTGTCTATCCTGTGCGATAGCATCACACCTGCAGGTACGGTATAGACGGCAGTAGGATAGCTGATGAAGCCATCCAGATGAGCTCTTCCGGGCTCTCTTTTCCTGGCAGCATGCGAATCAAGTGCATAATGGCTGGCAGTAACGCTGGTACGGTGCAATGGCGGGCGCATACCCGGTGAAACCGGCAATGCATCCTTTGCGGTGAAAAAATACACACCTTCGAATCTCCTTCCTTCCCGGACATAGACCTGGCGGGGGAAATTTCCGTTGTCGGTGTATTCGTCATTTGCAAGCCCCCATTGTCCGACCGCCAGACGGAAATGCTCCGGCAGCGACGGGTCGTTCTGCGCAAACCACAGCAATCCGAGAGTGTAATTTTTAAGTCTTTCTGCAAACTTGTCTCTCCATTCCCATGACGATGTAGGCCATGGCCAGTTTTCTTCCGGCAGATCTGTAGAGATGAAAGCCGCGTGCTGGTTATTTGCATCGGCTTTAGAGTTAGGCAGGGTAACCAGACTGGATATTTTCCATATACCCCAGTTGTCACCTGGAATGGAAGTCTTGTTCCCGGCGGCTATGTGCTCACGGTTCTTCTGCATCATTTCATCGGTTACATTGACCATTGCCCTTTGGGTGTTTCTGCCGCTCCATACGTCATCCGCCAGCGAAGCATATTCATCCCTGTCGTATTTTTCAGGCTTTGGGAAAGGTATCCGTTTTTCGGGATCACATGTCAGGCACAGGCGGTAGTTGTATGCCTGGACAGCATTGTCCGGCATTCCCGTGCTGCCTTCTGCAGGGAGCCCTCCTATACATGTGGCCCGCTCCAGAATCACGGAGCTTTTGCCTTCCTGAGCGGCTGCTATGGCAGCCATGATTCCTCCGGGATTGCCTCCGACAATGACCAGGTCATAGGAATTCACGTCAGAAGCGGGGCAGCATGTATGTCCCGCTTCTGAATCAGGATATACACTGTCTCTTCCGGGATGCATACTCTGGACTGTCTCTCCATTGGCTGCCGTCATTAGCGACAGTAAAAGTACAAAAGCATATAAATGT
>JADILV010000017.1 GCA_017695115.1 Candidatus Cryptobacteroides avicola
TCCGCCGAGGATGCCCTCAGGCAGATAGACAGCAAGGGCTATCTGGTACCGTACACCGCCGACGGGAGGAAGCTGGTGAAGGTCGGGGTGAACTTCGACTCCGCCACCAGGACCGTCAGCGAATGGAAGGCAGTGGAGGGGGTAGGATTACAGGTCTGATTTTATCCAAGGCCATATTACTCCTACCCGTCTTCAACCAGCCAGCCGCTCCATGTCGGGATGGATTCTACCAACCGAATAGTTACGGCCAACCTTCCATACTTCGCCGGCTGGATTTTCTTGACTATTAGACATTTGTATTTGACAGCATTGGGACGGTCCCGCCATGTGGCAGAGGACCGTCCATATTGTTGTAAGCTAAAATCATTGATACATAACGTATTCCCGCAAATATGATAAGGAAGGTCGGCATATATGAAAGTCGTATGCCGGCCTTCATGTCAACTCGAACCAAACCCCATTCTGCCCTGAAAAACGCCCCTTAAAAAGTGCATCGGAAACCGGTATCCGGAGGGGCTGCGGAAAAGACGATTTACGTGTATCAATATTTATGTTTAACTAAGTTCATTTTGCTTATGAAAAAAGTAAAGTTGTTTTTCACGGCAATGATGGTGCTGCTCGCATCCGCATGGGCGATCGCCCAGGATGTCACGGTGAGCGGAGTCGTGAAGGACTCCTCTACCGGAGAGCCAGTGCCGTTCGCGTCGATCCAGATCAAAGGCACTCTGGATGGAGGAAGTACGGATGCAGATGGTAATTATTCCATCCTGGTTGCAAACGATGCCGTCCTTATCTTTTCATCTATCGGCTACCAGAGCCAGGAGATTGAGGTCGCTGGCCGCCAGGCCATCAATGTCGCCCTGCATCCTGATTCGGAACTGCTGGACGAGACGATTGTGGTGGCTTTCGGTACTTCGACCAAAGAGTCTTTCACGGGATCTGCGGCTGTGGTGAAATCTTCCGACATAGCCAAAGTACAGACTTCCGATGTGACCCGCTCTCTGGAAGGAGTTGTAGCCGGCGTGCAGATGACCACATCTTCCGGTTCTCTCGGTTCGAGCCCTTCTATCATGATCCGAGGCATCAGTTCCATCAATGCAGGAAATTCTCCTCTGTTCATTGTGGACGGCGTACCTTATTCCGGGGATATGGACAACATCAACCCCAACGATATCGAATCAATGACAGTTCTCAAGGACGCTGCCTCCAACGCACTTTACGGAGCCCGCGGTGCCAACGGTGTCATAATGATCACCACCAAGAAGGCGAAGGCCGGAGAGGCTGTAGTGAATGTGGACGCCAAGTGGGGCTGGAACACGAAGGCTCTGAAAGAGTATGACTATATAACCGATCCGGCACAATATTATGAAACACATTATGCCGCTTTGTACAACTCATACGTGAGAAGCGGATCTTCTCCAAGCGATGCGTGGTTGAAGGCAAATGCAAACCTGACCGGCGATCCAGGTGCCGGGGGACTCGGATATATGACATTTACTGTTCCGGAAGGCCAGTCTTTCATAGGTACGAACGGAAAAATCAATCCGAACGCCACCCCTGGAAGGATGCTTACATTCGGAGACCAGAGCTACTGGATTCAGCCTGACAACTGGATGGACGAAGCATACAGGCAGTCTTTGCGTCAGGAGTACAATGTAAGCGTTTCAGGCTCCGGGGACAGGTCTACATTCTTTGCCTCTTTCGGATACCTTAAGAATAAAGGTATTACCGACGGGTCGGACATGTACAGGTATACAGCACGTCTGAAAGCGGATTATCAGGCAAAAAGCTGGCTCAAGGTAGGCGCCAATGCTGCGTATACCAACTTCATGTGGAACAACGGCAACTCGGATGAAGGGTCTTCATCAAGTACCGGTAATATATTCGCATTCGCATCCTCTATTGCTCCTATATATCCTGTATATATAAGGGACGGCAACAAGAATATCATGAAGGATTCCCATGGATGGAACATATATGATTATGGTGACGGTGCTGTTGTTAGCGGACTTACCCGTCCCGTACTTGCCCAAAGCAATGCTCTCCAGAGTGTCCTGATCAACAAGAACTATTCGGAAGGCAATGCTCTGAACGGTACCGCTTTTGCCGAGGTGACATTCCTGAAGGATTTCAAATTCACCTTCAATGTCGGTGTCGGAATGGACGAGACCCGTACAACTGAAACCAATAATATGTACTATGGACAGTTCGCCACTTCCGGAGGTACCGTCGGCAAGGCTCATAGCCGTACTTTCTACCTTAATATGCAGCAGCTCCTTTCATGGGACAGGACATTCAATGACAAGCACCATGTCGGCATATTGCTCGGACATGAGAACTACAAGCTCTCGGAGTATGCACTGAGTGCAAGCAAGTCGCAGATGTTCTCCAATGACAATGACGAACTCAACGGTGCCGTAGTCGATTCCAAGGCATCGTCTTCATCGCGCGATTCTTACCTCAATGAAGGATATTTTGTAAGGGCGCAGTATGACTATGCAGACAAGCTCTTCCTCAGCGCTTCATACCGCCGCGACGCTTCTTCAAGATTCCATCCTGACCACCGTTGGGGTAACTTCTGGTCAGCAGGAGCAGCCTGGCTTATAAACCATGAAACATGGTTCAATGCACCGTGGGTGGACATGCTCAAAGTCAAGGCTTCTATCGGTTCCCAGGGAAATGACAATATTTCAAACTACCTTTATACAGACACATATACGGTGTCGAATGACAATGCCAATGGCGTAGCAACCGTATTCAGAAGCAAAGGTAACCCTGATATCACATGGGAGACCAACACCAACTTCAATGCCGGTGTGGACTTCGGATTCTTTGGAGGAAGGCTTTCCGGTACCGTAGAATATTTCTACCGCAAGACATCGGACATGCTGTTCTACTTCACAGTTCCGGCATCACTCGGATACGGTGGATATTATGACAATATCGGTGACATGAGAAACTCCGGAGTGGAACTTTCCATCAATGGTACAATTATGAACACAAAGGATTTCCGCTGGGATGCCTATGTGAATGCGACCCACTATACAAACAAGATCATCTACCTTCCGGAAAAGAACAAGAACAGGACTATCGGAGGTCATGAAGGATATGCTTCGGGCAATAAGTTCATCGGAGAAGGTCTTCCTTTGAATACATTCTTCATGCCTCAGTATGCCGGTGTGGACCATGAGACCGGAGCATCCCTCTGGTATGTGGATACAGTAGATGATCAGGGGAATGTTACAGGACGGGAAACTACCTCCAATTATTCACTGGCTACAGATTACCTGTGTGATGACCCTACACCTAAGCTCTATGGTGGATTCGGTACAAGTCTTGAGTTCTATGGGTTTGACGTATCTGTATCTTTCACATATTCTATAGGAGGCCTCACCTATGATTCAGGATATTCATCCCTTATGGGAAGCCCTCAAGGAACAAGTGTCGGACGCAACATCCACAAGGATATTCTGAATGCCTGGTCCGAGACCAATAAAGATTCGGATATTCCTAGATGGCAATACGGCGACCAGAACAATGCGGCTGTATCCGACAGATTCCTCACGGATGCAAGCTACCTGAACTTCCAGAATGCACAGATAGGCTACACTTTCCCTGAAAGGATTACAAATAAGTTCAAAGTCAGCAGGCTGCGTCTGTATGTCACTTGCGACAACATAATTTACTGGTCTCGCAGGCAGGGACTTGATCCTAGGTACAGTTTCTCCGGAGAGACGAACTACGCAGTAAACTCACCTGTAAGGACACTTTCAGGAGGAATAAACATCACATTCTAATTGTAAGAAAAGGAAATTATATATGAAAAAGATATTTGTCAGAACTATAGCGCTTTTTGCCGCTGTCTTGCCAGTGGCGGGATGCATAGAGGAGACTTTCCCTGTAGGCAGTACGCTGACGGAGTCTCAGGTAGAAGGGGCTGACGATCCTTTGACCAAGCAGGTAGGCGCAATTACTGCCGCTCTGCATTCATTCAATACTGCAGGGTATTATTCCGCTTACGGGGAGCACACCGATTTCGGTCTTCCTTCAATCCATATCATGACAGAAAGCATGCTTGAGGATCTGGTGGCGTGCGGTGAGCCGAATTACAGTCATTATTATGCCTGGTCATCCAATCAGGCGCAGGGCGATGCATATATATACTGTGCTTATTATTGGGACTGTTATTATGCGTGGATATTCGCGGCCAATAAAGTGATCGGTTCTATTTCCGATCCGGAGACTGCTGATGCGGCTACTAAAGCGGCTCTCGGACAGGCCTATGCATATAGGGCCATGTTCTACCTTGACCTTGCCCGCCTTTATGAACCTAAAGACAACAACTACGTTCCTGTTCCGGATGAGATTAAGGGCCTCACTGTCCCGATCGTTACCGAAAAGACCACCGAGGAAGAAGCCCAGAATAATCCGAGGGCAACACGTGAAACCATGTACACTTTTATTCTCAGTGATCTTAAAAACGCGGAAACATATCTTGCGGGTCAGGCGTTCTCCAATGCTGCACCTTCTCTTGCAGCCGTTTATGGACTGTATGCCAGGACATATCTTGAAATGGCCTACTGGGAAGACGGTAAAGACCAGGAAAACTTCAAGCAGGCGGCAGCCTACGCGCAGCAGGCAATTGAAGCAAGCGGCTGTACTCCTATGACCCAGTCCCAGTGGGAGGACCCGTCCAGGGGATTCAACAGTGCGTCTGCAAGCAATTCGTGGATATTGAGCATTCCTGTCGTAAGTGAGAACATTTCAAATGTATCATCGTTCACCACATGGATGTCAAGTGAAGCTATCTGGGCTTATGGTAACCTTGTCCAGTTCGGAGCCAGCAAGAACATGTATGACAAGATAGCTGACAACGATTTCAGAAAGCATTCATGGTTTGATCCGGACGGATTTGATTATTATGACTATCAGATAGCCGGCAGTCAGGAAGAACAGGAATATCTTACCAATCCTTTGTCTCCGGGTTGTCTGCAGCCTTATGCAAACCTTAAATTCCGTACTTCGCAGGGTGCAGTGTCCGATTACACTACAGGAGGCGTCGGAGACCATCCGCTGATGAGGGTAGAGGAAATGTACTTCATCCAGATGGAAGCACTTCTAGGGCAGCATAACCGTCAGGGAGCAATTGAGGCACTCAATTCATTCATGCAGAATTACAGGATTACATCAGGGACTTATGACTGCACCGGTGACGCTCCTTCTGATGAACTCTTCCTCAGGGAGATGCTTTTCCAGAAGAGAGTAGAGTTCTGGGGAGAAGGAATCCTCATCTACGACTACAAGAGGTTGAACCAGGGTATAACCAGAGGATATGAAGGCTCGAACCATCCGGCAAGTGAAATGTTCAACACCAACGGGCGTTCTCCGCAGTGGAACATCGTCATAACCAGAGGTGAATTCCAGTCCAATACCGGTATCACCGAGGCACTCAACAATCCTGATCCTTCAGAACAGATTCCAGTTTGGAGCAACTAACAATAAAATATATCCGATATGAAAACATTCAGATATCTAATATACACTATAGTTTCTCTTCTTGCAGCCGGACTGGTGTCCTGTACAGAAGAAGAGTTCTATCCGGGAGAACCGGAACTTGAAAACTGCTATGGGGTCTATTTTCCGGAAGAGCAGCCGAATGCTACTGCGCACATGCTCAATCCGGCAGATCCCAGAACCCTTACTTTCAACATATCCAGACTTAATGAAGAAGATGCCATTACTGTTCCTGTCGTGGTAGAAGGCAGCGAGGAAGGTATATTTGAAGTCGCTCCTGTCATTTTCGAAGACGGACAGAAAGACGCTGTAGTGACAGTATCATTCGACAAGGCGGAAAACAGCAAGAATTACTCCTGCCGCCTTTCCGTAGAAGATCCTCAGTATGCGCTTGTCTATGGACAGAACCCTCTGTCCGTCGAGTTCTCTTTCACTATCATAGAGTGGGAACTGGTTACGGGCCCGAATGGAGAGAAGACTGGTATGTGGAGGGATGATATTGTTTCCAGCTATTTTATCCCGGCAGCGTATCTTAACCAATATGCAGAGCATTCTGTTACTGTATATCAACGCAAAGATCTTGCAAATTATTTCAGAATTGATGGAGCATATACTCAGGATTATGTTACATCAATGCTGAATGTAGCCCTTATAGGCGCGACTCCTACATGTACAAATCCTAGTCTGATAATTGATGCTTCTGATCCTGACCATGTATGGATGGATCTTCAAAGCATAGGCGTGGATTTAGGTGGTCAGTATAGCGGAGTGATCAGTATCGGTTCAAATGTTGAAGAAGTCTTTTCCGGAGCCGATAATCTGTATGGTACACTGAAAAATGGAGTCATTGAATTTCCTGCTAATGGATTGCTCAGGCCATCCGGCTCATCTCTTTATTATTCGAATGCATCCGGCAAGACCAGGCTTATCCTCCCGGGATATGAAGCTCCTGACTATAGCCTTGCCGTGCAGGCCGGTTCTTGTACGGACGGCCAGCTTCCTGTGGCCTTCCAGAAAGGTACGGATGTCGCTGCTGTAAAGTATGCTGTATATCAGGGCCGTCTTGATGACGGGCAGGTATTCTCCTATGCGGACAATATCATCAACGGTACGGAAACCAACGCCAAGACCCTCGGCAAGGATGAGACTGTAGTTGCCGTATCCGGCCTTGCTACCGGATTCTATACATTGGTTGCCGTAGCATTCGATGCAGAGAACAACAGCCAGGGATACACGTCAGTATCGTTCGGATATGTAGCAAAGGGGGATGATATGTCCGTTAAAATTGATGCCGGTCTGATAGTTTCAGACAAATATGCCCCTCAAGGGTATACCTCTGAAAACTCTATGGAATTTTATATCTACGGAGAAGATATAGAGAATGCATATATGTCTTTGTTCACGACGTCTTCACTTGCAGGGGCGAGCGATGATGTGATAGCTTCAGCTCTTGTGTCACAGGCTGCAGATACACAGCTCGGTTCAGCAGAGATTTCGGAAATCAATAACGGAGGATATGTGGACATCTTCGTAGGTCTCAACCCGGCTACATCATATACACTGGTAGTTTATGCAGAAAACGGTTATGAGTCTACACTTGTACGGGCGGAAGCCGTTACTCTGGGCGATCCGGATCCACATGTAATGATTTATTCATATAATGATTTCCTGCCGGAGCAGCCTGAACTTTCCGGATATTTCAAAACGTGGAATTATTATGCTGTACCATCCGGATCTTCCTCTAGGGTTAAAGTCGGAAGCGTCACAATCAGCGATAGCGACATCGCGGATCCTGATGACGGGACTGTAAATGTTACAGTAGAAGGGCTGCTAGGGCCTGATGTCGTTGAGATGGGCATTCAGGATAAGGTGACATTCTTCTATTACGATGGCCTTATCTATACTTTGGAAGACTATTCATTTGCTCCTGTAGACATGGGAATGACTGTTTATCCGGGATTGAAATATGGGGCGACCGATGGATATATCTATGATTTAGGTGGAGGTAGCGCAATGCTCGGGGGTCTTGTAAACGATGGATATGTGGCGTTTGTCGGGCATCCTGGATATTTAAGCCAAGGAGTAGAATTCAATACTATTTATCTTGGTGCGTATGCTGATGAAGAAAGGACACAATCTTTAGGCGGACTGGTGGCATTTTCTGATTTGCTGCTTGTAGATCCGGAAGTCGATACCGAACCTTCAACTGCTGCTGTATCGTCATCAGCCCTCAACAGGATCAGGAATGAATGGTCTGAGGCTCCGGCAAACTATGTCGAGACTCCTGACGGAAGGATGAAATCAATCATCGACAAACATATCAACGGACTCAAAGGCAAGACTGTCGTGGCAGGTCTCGATATCACCGTAGACAGCCGCTCAGTAGAATTTGATACAAAACCTGTTGATTGCCAGATGAATGCATCCGGATCTCTTCTTAACCTGAAAAAGGTCATGACCAGATGATGATCCAATGACTGAATAAAAAGTTGTCCTGGACAAACCGTTGACTGCGGTATTACATGTCCGGGACAACTTTTTATTTTAATTATTTTGATTACCTTTATCAGTCTCACGTTAAATTAACACATAAACCATCAGTTCAATGCAATTCAGCAAATGGATTTCTCTGGCAGTCATGGCTTCAGCCGCAAGTCTGCTCGGAAGCTGCTCATACGGGACTTTATCCGAGCAGGATGCCGTCCCCGCTCATGACAAAATACTGAACACATCGGTGTCCGCATCCACGGACAATATCATCGTCTATATTGCTCCGGATGCAATCAATGGCGCTGCCGCTGACGGTACTCCACAGGCTTCTCTGCGAGTAAAGCTGGAGGACGCATTGTCGGAAATCGGAGCGGTGGACATACGCCGCGCAATTCCGTATAGCGCGAAGTTTGAAAAACGGCACGCAGAATACGGGTTTGACCGTCTGTATGAAATCGTCCTTCCGGAAAACAGCGATATTGATGAAGTGGCAAGACGCCTTGCGGAAGAAGATGCCGTCTCTGCAGTACAGTTCAACACGAGGTTCCATAACCCGGCAGACCGGATGTCCTGGAGCTATACGCCAGGCGTTATGACGAAATCCGCTCAGGAACTGCCATTTGATGATCCTTCTCTCGCAGACCAGTGGCATTATATCAACAAGGGGGATCTCGCGATGTCCCCGGCAGCAAAAGAAGGTGCGGATATTAATGTAAAGGATGCCTGGAAACTCTGCACCGGGGATCCGCTTGTTACAGTCGCCGTGCTTGACGAAGCGGTGCAATGGGACCATCCGGATCTGAAAGACAATATGTGGGTAAACGGGGAAGAGATTCCCGGGAATGGAGTGGACGATGACAGAAACGGTTACGTTGATGACATTTACGGTATAAATGCAGTATATGGGACAGGCGGACTTGACTGGAGTGTGGCAGGAAGTTCGGGCCATGGAACTCATGTGGCGGGTACCGTTGCGGCCGTCAACAATAACGGGACCGGCGTCAGCGGAATAGCCGGAGGATCCGGAAATTCCGATGGGGTGAAGATCATGTCCTGCGGAATATTCCACGGATTTGGAGGAGGGGATGCCCTCACCTCAAGCAGGGCATTTATTTATGCTGCCGACAATGGCGCCGATATCGCCCAATGTTCATTCGGATACCAAGGAGGAGTCTTTTCTTCGGACCGGATGTACGAGACAAGTTCAGGCGGGTATTATCTGACGGAAATCAACGCCATGAAATATTTTATGGAACATGGGGGCGGGAATGTCGTCGACGGCGGCATCATAATCTTTGCATCCGGCAATGAAGCGTACGGGATGGCCGCTTATCCTGGAGCATATAAGGGGGTCATATCGGTTTCATCCGTTGCGATAGACGGCCTTCCGGCCTATTATACGAACTACGGTCCCGGCTGCGACATTTCCGCACCAGGCGGTGAATATTATACGGGAGGACAGTCGGATGAACGGTCTGCCGTACTTTCCACCATGCCGACTGAAGCATTGACAATATATGATGAAAACGGCAATGCTGCAGGCCAGTCAGCGGTAAACTACGGTTATATGCAAGGTACATCCATGGCATGTCCTCATGTTTCCGGCATCGCTGCACTCGGCATGTCCTATGCCAGGAAACTCGGCAAGCATTATTCCAGGGATGAGTTCATTTCATTGCTGCTGAGTTCTACGAACAATCTCAATTCATTGCTCACCGGCTCCAAAAAGACGCTTGTCGGCTCTACTATAGGAGACATGTCATTAGCCCCTTATGCCGGAGGCATGGGGACGGGGACCATCGACACATGGAAGCTTCTTATGAACATTGAAGGTACTCCGATATTGACTGCCATTGTCGGGGAAAGCCAGAATCTCAGCCTTAATGAATATTTCGGGGGAGAGGCATCGCGCCTGACGTACACGTCTGTGGAAATCTCCGGTCCGGACATGGAGTCCATGGGCCTCAAGGCAAGACCTGAAATAAGATATGGCAAGCTTCATATTGAACCGACCAGGACGGGTTCCGGCAAAGTGACTGTTACGGCATTGGTCGGAGGTGACTCTCTTGACGGGACGGATGCCCCTGCGGCAATTGAGGTCACAAGGACGATTTCTGTCATAGCACGCAATGTCAGGAACAACAACGGCGGCTGGCTCTAGAATATTAACCGGGAAAAGATTGTAATATGGAAAAAATACTGAAACTTGTTTTAATCATATCGGTTTTCATGACGCTTGCCGGCTGTAAAAAAGAACCGGATCCGGTCGGCATTGCCGGGGAGTGGAAACTTGAAAGCATAAATGGAGTTCCGGCTGAAAATATGGCTGCCGACGAATACGGAGGCCTTGACATCTATATCTCCTTTAGCGACGACGGCAAGTTCGAAACCTTCCAGCGCATCAGCGGAGGGGAGCATTATTATAGATTTTCAGGAACATATACCAGAGCGGGCCGGGATGTGGTATCCGGTATATATTCGGATGGCAATTCCTGGGCGGCCGACTACACTGTCGCAAGAGAATCCGACCGTCTTACAATGACAGGGGGAGACGATACATGCGTGTATGTGAGTGCTTCTATCCCTGATGACGTCAGGGACTCTGCGATAGAGGTCAAGTCCGGACAGGACTGTGGCTCCGGATTCAGATTCCTGTAGGGTCTGCTCCGGTCTTTAAAGTTGTCCGGGCCGTAAAGAGGTCAGACTACAGCAGCTGCCCGCCGATGAATTCCCTCATGATGGATGTCGGCGGGATTGCTTCTATCTCGTCAGGGGAAAGGGCTACGATGTAGTCCAGGAACTTGAGCAGCCGTACAGCTTCCGTATAGGCTTTGGATGTCGGAAGAATCCGTCTCAGGAGCGGTTCGGCTAAGTATTTCAGCATCGGCAGCTCGAATATGAGGGCGGAGTTGAATGCCACGTCGGCGTTTTCCTGGAAAGGGAAGATGTTCCTGTTCTCGCCTCTGCGGACGCTGTGCCAGCGCAGGATGGTCTCTTCAGGAGTGACCCCGCGGACCCGGTTGTCCCGGACGATACGGCGCAGCAAGCGGTTGTCCGATGTGGATATGTTGTTGTTCTCGTCTATGGAAAGGGATGTGAGGGCGGAGGCGTAGACACGGAATATCCTTGAATCATCCACGGCCGACGTCATGGCCGGGTTCAGGGCATGGATTCCTTCCATTATCAGGATATCGTTGTCTTTCAGTTGCATGAAGTCTCCTTCAAAACGCCTTTTCCCTTCTTTGAAATCGAATTTGGGAAGCTCGACCTGCTTGCCTTCAAGCAGGTCGTTCAGCTGCCGGTTGAGCAGCTCCAGGTCCATGGCTTCAAGTGCTTCGAAGTCATATTCCCCGTTCTCGTCTTTTGGGGTTTTCTCCCTGTCTACGAAATAGTTGTCCAGTTCTATGACCTTCGGGTTGAGGCCGACTACCTTGCATTGTATTGCGAGCCGTTTTGAAGATGATGTCTTTCCGCTGCTGGACGGCCCGGCGATGAAGACTATCTTCACCCTGCCGCGCTGCATGTTTATCTGGTCGGCTATGTCCGCGTATTTCCTTTCATGCAGGGCCTCTGAAAGGTTGATCAGTTCTATTGCGCGTCCCGATGAAATGCTTTTGTTCAGGGACCCTACTCCCTTGACGCCCAGGATAGCGCACCAGTCCGCGTATTCTTTAAGCGTGGCCGCCAGTTTTGACTGCCGTTTCATAGGCATGACCTTGCTGATATTTCCTTCGGCAGGGAACTGGAGACAGAATCCGTTGTTGAATCCCATGAGGTCGAACACTTTCAGATATCCGGTGGACGGTACCAGCGGTCCGTAGAATGTATCTGCTTCACCATCAAGAAAATATACACTGTATGTGTAGTGCCCGATGGAGCTCAGCAGTTGTGCCTTGTCCTTCTGCCCGTTGGCCAGGAAGAGTTTCTGTGCTTCATCGAAGGTCATTTTGACTTTCTTGAACGGAAGGTCCCGGCTGATGATTTCCTGCATTCTGGCTTTCAGTCTGTCCAATTCATCATCAGTGATATAATATACGCTTGGCCGCCCGTCTTCCTTGTCTTCCCGTTCCTGGATTTCACAGTACAGCCCGCTTGGGAGCGAGTAGTCTATGGCCAGTATCTTGTCGGGGTAGAGTTCCTTGACTGCATTTCTGAGGACGAAGCACAGGGATCTGACGTATGTCCTGCGGCCGTCGGGGTGGCTGTACCCGATGAAACGTATCGTATGCGGCATCATTATGCTGAATTCCAGTTCCTTCAGCCTGTTGTCCACAAGTGCGGCCAGCACCGGAATGTCTGTTCCGGACTTTTCGTCGAATACGGTTCTGAATGTCAGATCAGACAATTTCTGGAGATCGGTGCCGATGGGAACCTTGTGGTATGCCCCGTCGTTTTCGCAGAATATCCTGATGTCTTCCATAATTTTATGGCGTTTATACAATATTTTGTTTCAAATAATTATCAATGCTTGTTCAGCCAATGCGGCAAAGGTGACCGGCTTTTCCTTCGCGTCAGGCAGACTGATGTCCGAGGAAACCGTTTCCCCTGTCATTTCACCCTTGCGCCCGCAGGGTAGGGTGGGACCGACCGACTTTTACCTTATTATCGGAGGTCGGAACCACCCTGCCCAAGGACCTCTTTTAGGAACGGCCCCGTCACCGATGCCGGATCCTCCGCAAGCTCCTCCGGCGTGCCTTGGGCAACGATCCGCCCTCCGGCCTTGCCTCCTTCAGGCCCCATGTCGAATATGTAGTCCGCTGATTTCAGCACATCCAGGTTGTGCTCTATCACGATGACGCTGTTCCCTTGGTCTACAAGCTGCTGCAGCACACCCAGCAATACTTTTATGTCCTCTGAATGCAGCCCTGTAGTAGGCTCGTCCAGAATGTACAGCGTGCTGCCGGTACTCCTACGTGCAAGCTCTGCCGCCAGTTTCATCCTCTGGCTTTCGCCTCCGGAGAGAGTGACTGCAGACTGGCCCAGCCGGACATAACCCAGCCCTACATCTACCATCGATTTCAGTTTCTGGGCGATGGCCGGAATGCTGCTGAAGAATTCGTATGCTTCGCTTATGGACATTTCCAGAACATCATTGATATTCTTGCCTTTGTATTTTACAGCCAGAGTATCTTCCTTGTACCTGCGCCCCCGGCATTCCTTGCAGACAACATTGACAGACGGCAGGAAATTCATTTCTATTACCTTGATTCCGGCTCCCTTGCATTCTTCACAGCGTCCTCCCGGGACATTGAATGAGAATCTTCCGGCCTTGAATCCCCGGACCTTCGCATCCGGAGTCGACTCGAAGAGGGCGCGTATGTCATTGAAAACACCGGTAAAAGTCGCCGGGTTGCTGCGCGGGGTCCGTCCGATAGGGGATTGGTCTATTTCTATCAGCTTGTCTATATTTTCCACTCCCACGATCTGCCCGTAAGGAAGCGGATGCATTTTGGCATTGTAGAATTTGTTTTTCAGCACAGGCATCAGGGTGTCGTTGATGAGCGATGATTTTCCGCTTCCGCTCACTCCGCTGATTCCGATGAACATTCCGAGGGGGAGGTCTACGTCCACGTTTTTCAGGTTGTTGCCCCTGGCCCCGCGGATTCCGAGATACAGCCCGTTCCCTTTACGCCGGAGCGTCGGGACTTCGATCTGCTTCCTGCCTGTAAGATAATCCAGCGTGATGGACGGCCCTATGATATAGTGCGGATTGTCCGTTTGTCCTTCTGTGCCGGACTGTCCCGTAGCCGTTACCCTGTCTTTTTCAGAGCTGTTCCTGCATGAATCCAGCAGAGCGTCCACCGGTGCGGAAAGGCATATCCTCCCTCCGTCTTCTCCTGCTCCGGGGCCCACATCCACCAGCCAGTCGGCTGAAAGCATGGTTTCTATATCATGCTCCACCACCATGACGGAGTTTCCTTCATCACGGAGCTTTTTCAGCGAAGCGATAAGTTTCCTGTTGTCCCTCTGGTGCAGGCCGATGCTCGGCTCGTCCAGAATGTATAGCACATTCACGAGTTTTGACCCTATCTGTGTGGCAAGCCTGATCCTCTGGCTCTCTCCTCCTGAAAGCGAGGCCGTCGCGCGGTCGAGCGACAGGTATTCAAGCCCCACGTCCAGAAGAAAGGACACCCTTTCCCGGAGTTCTTTCAGGATATCCCGGGCGATGGCGTTCTCTCTTGCATTGAGCTTTCCCTCAAGCGAATCCAGCCACTCCTTCAACGCGGAGATTTCCATTGCGGACACTTCGGATATTGTCTTCCCGTCTATCTTGAAATACTCTGTTTCACGGTTCAGCCGCGTGCCGTGACACACCGGGCAGACTATCTTGTCCGGGATGTCTTCCACGATTCCGGGGAAAGCCACCATTTCGGATGAAGTCCCTTCCCCGACCCGGAAAAGCTCGTCGGAGCCGAACACGATAAGAGGGATGACTTCATCCGGGAGTTCGCATATAGGGTCGTACAATGAAAAATTGTATTTTCGGGCAATGGAGCGTATTATGTCGAATTTCCTGGTTTCTCTGATTTTCCCTAACGGGACAATACCCCCGTCGGCGATCGATACGCTTCTGTCGGGGACAATCGTGTCCATGTTCACGTCCACAATCATCCCCAGGCCTTTGCAGTGAGGGCAGTACCCTTGCGGCGAGTTGAACGAGAACGAGTGAGGTGCGGGTTCTGCCAGAGACAAACCTGTTTCCGGGCAGACAAGATGTTTGGAATAGTGGTGCAGGCCGGCTGTCTCCGTATCCATGACGGCGAGGGAGCCTTTCCCGTAGTTGAGTGCCGACATTACAGAGTCCCGGATGCGTTTCTGGTCGTCTCCTGTCGGCTTGAGACGGTCAATGACAAGTTCTATGAAATGTGCCTTGTACCGGTCCAGCTGGGTGACTTCCGAGAGGTCTTTCAGTTCTCCGTCAATGCGGACCTGCGTGTAGCCGCGCCGGCGGAGCTGGTCGAACAGCTCTTTGTAATGACCTTTACGGCCTTTGACCAGCGGGGCCAGGAGGTAACATTTTCTCCCCCGGTAATTTTCTATGATGAGGTCTACTATCTGCTGGTCGGTGTAACGGACCATCTCCCTGCCGGTGGCAGGGGAGTAGGCTCTTGACGCCTTGGCGTACAAGAGCCTCAGGAAATCGTAGATTTCCGTGATGGTCCCTACGGTGGAACGCGGATTGTTTCCGGTAGTCTTCTGCTCGATGGCGATTATGGGACTGAGTCCGGTGATGCTTTCTACTTCGGGCTTTTCCAGGATTCCCATGAACTGCTTCGCGTATGCGGAAAGCGTGTCCATGTACCTTCTCTGCCCTTCTGCATATATGGTGTCGAATGCCAGGGATGATTTGCCGCTGCCGCTCAGCCCGGTAATCACTACGAACCGGTCACGCGGTATGGAAAGCGACACTCCCTTGAGGTTGTGCGCCCGCGCACCCCTGATTTCGATATATTCTGTATTGTCGTTGCCCATAAGACATCAATGTGTTATCTTCCCGGCATTTATCTGATTCTTCTGTTCTGGCCTGCCGGAGCCTGTAAGAGACATGCCGGCTCCTACTTTTCGTCTTCTTTGTCTTCTTCGTCGTATGGAAGGTTGAACGGCTGGAGGAACGGATTCTTGGTCCTCTCGTCCGTGATGGTGGTGTGCGGCCCGTGTCCCGGAATGACGTTGATGTCTCCGTCAAGGGTCATGAGCTTGTTGAAAATCCCTTCCATCAGCTTGTCGTAGTCCCCTTGCGGGTGGTCAGTACGTCCGATGCTGCCTGCGAAAAGCGTGTCTCCGCTGAAAAGCACCCTGTCTGCGGTGTCCAGGAAGCAGACACCTCCGGGCGTGTGCCCTGGTGTGGAAAGCACTTCGAACTCCGTATTCCCGAACTTCACGGTATCCCCGTCATGGATGTCTTCCGTGTCTACATCCGTCTGCGGGGTCCTGAATCCGAACTGTCTGCAGTACCATTCCGCGCTTTGCAGCGTCTTCTTGTCTGCCGGATCCATGTATACCGGAATGCCATACATCCGGGCGCATTCTTTCAGCCCGAAAATATGGTCGAAATGCGCATGGGTCAGCAGGATCTTTACGGGTTTCAGCCCTTTTCCCTCGATGAAGCCTTTCAGCTGGTCACGTTCTGTATCGGTGTAGAAGCCCGGGTCGATGATTACGCATTCCCCGGTCTCGTCCCAGGCTACGCTGCAGCATTCGTGCAGGTCGTTGAAATAGAAATTCTTTATCTTCAGCATATCTGATGTTTCATAAAACACAAATATACGTTTTTTATCTTTTTCCCCTCATGCGAATGTCATTGTTCGTCCGGTCCGAGACTCCTGAAATAGCTGTGTATGTTCCTGAGACGGAGAGATGCTGCGGTAAAAGATATCCCCATCACTATCAGTGAAACACCTGTCAGGACGATGACCGCCCCGATTCCGAAGCTGAAAGGGTTGATAAGGACGAAAATTGAAAGCAGGAGCAGCAGGATTCCCGCTGTGACCGCCCAGCCCGTCCCCGGTACTCCGAGAGCCTGGAGGTCGCCGCCGAATCCGATCAGCATGAAACTGTGATAGAGCATGTAGACACCGAGCATTATCGGCAGCAGGACGAGGGTCATCTGCGGGTATATGCACAGCAGGATACCGAGCAGCAGGTCCAGGATGCCTCCGGCTACAGAGTAACCGCGCAATGCGAAGTAGTTCCGGCTTGTGCAAGCGACCACCAGTTCGACGATACCTGTCACCAGCATCAGTATTCCGAACATTATGCTTAATGTGAGATAGCTTTCTACCGGGTTGCAGAATACTGCTATACCTCCTGCGACAAGGAGTATTCCGGCTATAAGGCCCAGCCACCAGTGTCGGACTGCCCTGCCGGCCTTTGAGATGATTTTTTGTGCCAATGTTTCCATAATTCAATTCAGTTAAAAATCTTTCTGAAAAGAATAATGCAAATAGCGCACAAAATACACTTGCTGCAATGGTCCGGAGTCTTTTTGTGTCTGTTTGTCATAAATCTCACGACAATTTGACAATTTCCTGTCATTTCAAACGGCCGCATGATTCTCATTTCGGCCGATCGTTTTTATTGTCATCCGGACCGGCGTTTTACTGTCATTCCGTCCGGCTGTTTATTTGTCATTTCGACCGACCGGAGGGAGTGGAGAATTTTCACCATTACCGAAATGGCTTCAGGAGGCCTTTCGGGGTATAATTGACCGAAAAAAAGCAACCGTCTGATTTCCAGACGGTTGCTTTGAAATTATGTCGGGGTACTGTGACTCGAACACAGGACCCTCTGGTCCCAAACCAGATGCGCTAGCCAACTGCGCCACACCCCGAATATTTT
>JADILV010000018.1 GCA_017695115.1 Candidatus Cryptobacteroides avicola
TCCGTAATTGTTCATAAAATTCTTTCTATATCTTCTTCAGTAAGTACTGACATGCATCTTTTGCCTCCTGGCGAAGTCTCCGGCTCCGCACAGGAGAACAATGTATCTACCAAAAGTCGTGCCTCGTCTGCAGAAAGCCTGCCGTTTCCGGCTGATGCGGCAGCTGCTCCTGCCAGCCTGCGGGCCATGGCTTCCCTGTTGTCAGCCCTTATAAGATCTATCGAACCGGTCTCCATAAGGGAGGCGAGCAGGTTGTCGATGGCTGTCCTTACTGAGCTTTCATCAGTGCCGAACTCTTCCGGAAGACCGTTTACGGATATGGAGTTCTCCTCCTGAGGCCCGATGTCGAATCCAAGTAGCCTCAGCTGTTCCCTGTTCTCTGTCAGCAGGGAGTATTTCTCCGGAGAAAGCTGTATCACGCAGGGAAACAGCACCTGGTGCGAGATGGGTGCGGAGTTGTCCAGCTGTCGGAGGTATTTTTCGTATAGAATCCTCTCTCTGGCTCTCCGTATGTCCACTATCATCATGCCGGAGCGGAGTGTTGTGACCAGGTATCTTCCGGATATCTGCAGTATGCCGCTGCCGGAAGAGGATGTGCCGCTGTCCTCGAAGATTTCACCGTAGCCGTTTACAGCAGCGGACGGTCTTTCCGCAGACTCGATTGCGGAGTAGTGTCTGGAAGGACTTGTGTCCGGCAGAATGGTCTCATAGGGGATATGCTGCGGTCTGGCTGGTTGAGGGCGGCTGTAGCTTCCCGTATAGTTGAAACGTGACGGAGCAGGGATATCCGGGAGGGTGTCGTGGTCGAAATCAATAGTAGGTATGAATGAGTTACGTCCCAGGGATTCTTTCACGGCGGCGGTAAGAATCTCGAAGATCT
Source organism: Candidatus Cryptobacteroides avicola (assembly GCA_017695115.1). Classification (GTDB taxonomy): domain Bacteria; phylum Bacteroidota; class Bacteroidia; order Bacteroidales; family UBA932; genus Cryptobacteroides; species Cryptobacteroides avicola. The sequence continues at coordinate 881 of JADILV010000018.1, forward strand.
CGGTCTCGTTCTCGAATTTTACCTCAGTTTTCGCCGGATGTATGTTGACGTCAACATTTTCCGGGGTGGTCTCGAAAAAAATGTAGTACGACGGATATGCTCCTTCCGGTATCAGTTTGTCATAGGCCTTCATGACGGCCTTATGGAAATATGAGGAGCGGAAGTATCGGCCGTTGACGAAGAAGAACTGGTTGCCGGCGCTTTTACGCGCATCCGAAGGATTGCCGATGAATCCGGAGATATTGATGATTCTGGTGGAAGTCCGTACATCTATCAGCTCTTTCACCATGTCCTTTCCCTCTATCTCCAGTATTCTTTGCTTTAAGGTGTTGGCTTTTTTGAGGTTGTATATGTCCTTGCCGTTATGGACCAGTCTGACGCTGATTTCGGGACGGCACAGGGCCACGTGGGAGAATTCCGAGACTATCTGCCGGAACTCGGTGCTGTCGGACTTGAGGAATTTCCTTCTGGCCGGCAGGCTGTAGAAGATGTTTCTTACCGCGATATTGGTGCCCTCGGGCATGGCTGCCTCCTCCTGCCCGGAGAATCCCGATGGGGTGAAGACGGTCTCGGAACCGGTATCGGAGCCCTTTTTGCGGGTTCTGAGAGTGACTTCAGCCACGGCCGCTATTGACGGCAGGGCCTCGCCCCTGAAACCGTATGTCATGATTGAGGACAGGTCGGAGGCTTCCGAGATTTTGGAAGTGGCGTGCCGCTCGAAACACAGCCTGGCTTCCTCCGGTGTCATGCCGCAGCCGTCATCGATGACCTGAATAAGAGTTTTGCCAGAGTCCTCGATGATGACGCTGATATTTCCGGCTCCGGCATCGACTGCGTTTTCCAGCAGCTCTTTCACAGCGGACGCCGGTCTCTGCACGACCTCTCCGGCAGCGATCAGATTCGATATGTTTGAAGGTAGAATCTTCAGCATGCTGCAATTATCTCATAGACTCCAGAAAGACTGTGAAGTATTTTGCAAAATAAATGAGAAATGCGAAAAATATGGCGACAGATACCAGTCCTATTATACGGGTGAGGTTCTTGTTGAGGGAACCTTTCCTGCTGTTGCGGGCCTGCTCCTGCAGCTTTCCCTTTATGTATTTTCCTGGCTGATAGCTTTCGTCTTTCCATTCCTTGCCCTCTCTCAGGGCCTTTTCCCTAAGGGCGTCCTGTCTGACTTGCTCGCGTCTTTCCTTTCTCTCATCCCAGTAGCGGGGCTCGTAGTGGAAGACGCGGTGGCTCGGTGTCTTGAAAAAACTTATATTCATATTATGCAAAGATATGCAAAAATGCGACAGATGCAAAAAGAACAAAAGAGTAATGATGCGGGCGACAGGCAGTTTTAAAATGGCAATTTGTCAAATTGCCGAATATGTATAATTTTTATTAGTCCCGTATTGATGAACCTGCGGATTGTGGCTATTTTTGCATCACCATAATATTTTAGGCAATGAAAAGATTTTTTACAGTATGGCCGTCGCTGGCCATTTTATTTCTGTTGTTCTCTTGTAATAAAGACAACGGAAGGGAAACCGGGCCTTTGAAATTCGAACTTTCTTCTACGGAAATGTCCGTTTCAAATGAGGGCGGTCAGTATCAAATGCTTTATACGTTGGAGAATCCTGTGGACACAGCATCTGTACGCGCATCATGCGTGGAGTCCTGGGTCTATGGATTTACGGACGCCGGCAATGCAGTGACTTTTTTTGTGGCTGCCAATGAGGTAGATAGTGTGAGGACTGCTAATGTAGTAGTTAGATATATGGATGTGACATGTGAGTTCACCGTAACTCAGGAAGCGTCACCCGTACCCCCGGCCCCGTCTTTTGAAATAACCATCAAGGACGTGACTTATAACAGCTGTTCGTATGAGGTGATACCTTCTGACAAGGAGATGACTTATATTCCGGACAGGTGCAGTAGGCTGACTTATTGGGACCTTTTTACACCAGAGGAAACCCCCGATCGTTTTATTCAGGAGCAGCTGGACTACTTGCAGGGTTGGTCCGA
>JADILV010000019.1 GCA_017695115.1 Candidatus Cryptobacteroides avicola
TGAACACGAAGCGCAGCATCGCGTCACTCATCTTCACCACGCTATAGAAACTCCGGAGCATGTTCCGTAGCTTCTCCTGAAGCTCAGGATTCCCGTTGCTGTCCAGAAGCGGGGCGTCGTACTCGTCAACAAGGAACACCACCTGCCTTCCCGTCTTCTCGTATGCCCTGCGGATGATGCCGCCGAACCGTCCGGCAGGAGTCACTTCGCCTTCGCCTTTCCCGTATTTCTCCTCCAGGCGAGACAGCTGGATGTCCAGCTGCTCGGACAGGTCATCAGTACTGAAATACTTCGTCCCGCTGAAGTCGAAGTGCAGTACCGGATACTCCGTCCAGTCCTTCTCCAGCGACTCCATCGCCAGACCCCGGAACAGTTCCTTCCTTCCGGAGAAATACGCTTCGAGCGTGGTAACCAGAAGACTCTTCCCGAACCGGCGCGGGCGGCTCAGGAAATAGATCTTGTCTGACGTGACGAGATCGTATATCAGTCCGGTCTTGTCTATATATACGCATTCCCTTCTGCGTATCTCGCTGAATGTCTGCATCCCTATCGGGTATCTGCGTTCCTGTCCCATAGTCCGGTCCCATTTAAACAAATGAATATACTCCTTTTCCCTCGAATTGAGGCATATCCTTACAAATTAACGGAATTTTTTCCGGTTATGGAAATTTCAGTTTGTGCATCTGGCGAGGTCTCCGCCCTACAGGAATCTGAATCCGCTGTTCCCGGAATCCCCGGCCTTGCTTCCGGAGAGCAGTCCGGAAAGTATTTCATCCGGTATCTGCACGGCTTCATAGACAGAGTCCCCGCTGCCGTCTGATGGCGTGAGGGTCATCCTCGAGCGGTCTTCAGGGAAGCGTGCGGTATAGCTGCATCCCCACGGCGTGCCGTCGCTGTATGTCCCGTCTACCTGTGCCCCGTCCTGGGTATATGTCCCGTCATAATGCTCGTAATAGACAGTATAGACCCTCTGGTAAAGGTCAAACGTCCCGTCTTCATCAAATGAAATGTATACGTCCGCCTGTCCTCCGGATATAGAATTCCATGAGACCATGTGCCACTGGCCGGCTACAGGGCCGGAGCCTTCAGGAAATTCAGGTGCGTTCTTCTTGCAACCGAGAACCGCTGTCAATGTCATGGCCGCCATTGCCATATATTTCAATATATTTTTCATTGGTTTTCCCTCCTTGTCTATAGCCATCCGCCGTTTTCAGGATGTGATTCCCTGGCGATCAGGGCAAACTCTTTTTCAATGGTCTTTCCGAACATACCGCTCCCGCTGTTGGTTCCGGCACGCATTGTAACCGTCATCATGCCGGACCCCGGCCGGGTGCATGTCACGAGTATCTTTCCGCCGAACACCACAGGATCGGATGTTATTCCCAGTCTGGTCCTGTCCTCCTGCGGGATGGACACAGAAGACACGCTGATGCGCGGGCTGCCGTCGCCTATATATGCAGTCGGATCTATGGTAGTCTGCTTCCCGATGCCGACAGGGATGCATGTTGTACCTCTGATATTCATAAGCACCTGGAAGGCGTCAATATAGCCTGTACCCATGTTGTTCCTGTAGGCGGACAGGTCTAATCTTGCCAGGGAACCCACCTCGGTTACATACTGCTTGGATCCCGTACAGTACCGGTCGATGCCGTTGACGGATGTAAGCAGTATGGTGTTGAATTCCTGTATTGAAAAAGTTTTCCCTGTCTGGAGTGCGTATGACAGTCCCAGAGCAGCGATTCCGGAGACATGCGGGCAGGCCATGGACGTTCCCTGAAAGTAGCCGTACTCTCCTCCTGCAACTGTGGACAGTATCTGTGATCCGGACCCGCCGTTTTCCAGATAGGACTGGTATGCGTCACCTCCGGGAGCGGCTATGTTGCACCCTGGACCGTAGTTGGTATAATATGCGGGAGTGAAGTCGCATGACATGGACGTCACCGATATATAGTCCTTGTACGCTCCCGGATACGCGCTTGTGGGATACGTCTCGTTTCCTGCCGCGAAGATTACTATGCCTCCGTCGACGGCATCACAGTTCTTTGTCCCGATAAAATAATCTATAGCCTGCTTTTCTGCGCTTGCGCTCTGCCCGTATTCCTCGTCGGAAGAAATAGGAATCTCTTCTGGATCATAGCCGAAACTGCACTGGATGATGCAGGCCCCGTTGTCTGCTGCGTATTTGATTGCTTTCGCAGTTATATCCGATGAGCCTCCTTCTTCTCCGTCGAATATCTGGCATGACATGATCCGTACCCCGTCTCCGCTGCCGGAGCCTCCGGCGATACCGCATACACCTTCACCGTTGTTGTTTACAGCGGCTACGGTACCTGCGACATGCGTGCCGTGTGATGCATCCAGAGTGGACGGAGGGACAAGGGCTGTCCCTTTTACGAAATTGAAACCATGGACATCGTCTGCCATTCCGTTGCCGTCGTCATCAGTGCCGTTCCCCGGGACTTCTCCGCTGTTCACCCACATGTTGGCCGCCAGGTCGGGATGGTCGTACTGCACGGCCTGGTCCACGACGGCTACGATGACCCTCGGATCACCCTTGCACAGTTTCCACGCCTGTGTGCAGTTGGCATCGGCTCCGGCCTTTATTCCGGAATATATTTCTGTATTCCCGGTGTTCTCGTAGTTCCACTGAAGTCCCAGATAAGGGTCGTTGAATATGCCACCGCCGGAAGCTGCCTTTGTCAACATTCCAGATTCAGAAAGAGGAGTGACTTTCAAGTCCGTCGCTGTCTTGAGCTTTTGGTTGAACTCTACCCGGGAAACCTCCGCTACAGAGGCCATCGCCAGAGCGGCCTCTTTCAGGTCCGCCCCCTCGTCGAATCTCACGGTGTACCACCGGTGCAGCCCGGCCTTCCTGGTCCGCTCCTCGTTCCGCACATCTACAGGGAAAAGCCGGCTGAGCGACTTCACTCCTATGTTTTCCAGTACGGAATCAAAATCATCTATTCCGGAGCGGGTCATTACTCCGCCGGCCTTGGTAAGGGCCGATTTCTCCACCCTTTCCACGGCGTCTTCGCTGAAGTACACCAGAAGGCTGCCCTTTACCGCGTTTGCCGGAGAGAATATCAGTTTCCCGGCAGCTGCACCCTCTGCTACGTCTGGCGTGTCCTCATGCAGGTTTTCCGTGCAGGAGAACAGAAGCGGGACTGCAGCCAGCCAGCAAAACAAATCTGTCTTTATTTTCATATCTGTTCGTCTGTTAATGAATATTATATACAACGAAAGAATGCCAGGACAGACTATAGCCGCCCTGACACCCTTTTCCCATCAGTTTATTGTTTCCTGTCAACAGGCATTTCTGTTATTTCAGAGGTGCCTGCACATGGGTCGCATTTGCCTTTACCGAAAACCTGTGTGTCGCATCTTTCGGAAGCGGGGCACATTTACTGCCTGTTGTGGCAACTGTAGCGAGTCTGTCAGCGGAGCGTGCCTGATATAAACCGGCCGGCTCGGCAACGGAGACATGTCGTAAGAACATATCAGCAGTACCGTTGAACATGAAACCGGACATCGGAGATACGCTGAGACTTGAAACGGCACTGGTTTCTGCACCTGTCCGGTAAGGTTCAACCGTAGTGCCTTCAGTATAGAATACGCCAACTGCACCAAGCGGAGATACCGAACCCTCCACTATCAAGGCAAGAACGACCTCTATATTTGTATTGAGCGATTCCACCTCTCCGGAAGCATTCACTTTGAATACGACAGGGTCATCCATTGCTTCTGAACCATCCGCATATGTTGCCAGCGCAGTTGCACTGATGTTGTCGTTTGTAACATAACCTCCGAAAAAGCTTCCTCTATCTTCCTGTCCCGGGAATGTGCCGTCAAGAGTGAGCGTGCCTGCAGTCTCATCATATACCGCATTCCATGACAATCCGTTTTCAAAACCGAGATCGCTGACAACAAATGATGTCTGGCTGTCAGGCTTCGGGGAAATTCTGAAAAGATTTTGCGAAACAAAGTCACTTCCGTCCGAACTTCCTTCCGGTATTGTGCAGGTCATCATGTATGGCCCGGTCACAAGAGTCCCGTCGTAAGGCACTTCCCCGGTGGTCAACTCACAACTTACTGTTGCTGATTTTCCGTAATCGTTAGTGGCCGAAGCTATGAGCGTATAGCTGGTGGCTGCATCAAGGCCCGCAAAAATATCCCAGACCGGAGTGCCGGAATTAAGATCTGCAAGAACCTCGCTCATGTCACTGCCGACAGATGCCAACACTTCTTCGAGTGTGAAATCCAGCCAGAGAGCGGAATTTAATGTGCTTGTCGGCAGGAATGCCATTTTCAGATCTGAAATCTCGCTTCCGGTTATTTCATATACCAACGATGAGTAATCCGGATATTCTGAAGCATCTTCTGCGGCATCTTCATATTCACTGACAGGATACATGGCTACTTTGATGTCGCATTCAGGTATTGTTCCTCCAGACATGCCAGGGAAGTAGAATACACATACTGCAGCATCTTCCGCTTGGAAAGCTCCGGAAGCATCAGAAGGAACAGCTATCAGCGTGTATCTTCCTGCCTGAAGTGCAGCCTCGGCAGATACAGTCGCAGTACCGTCGCTTTCTGCAAGATTTTCAAGGGTAGAGGTATTCTCCGCAGTCCCGTCAGTGATTGCTGCAATATATGAATCAACGCTGGATGTAACGTCACCTGCAGCAAACAGGTAGGTAATTCCGGCCACGTCTGCTCCATAGGTGAAATCTATTACTGCCGATGCCGTTTCGTTGTCGGATGCTACCCTCATGCCTGAATATTCGGCAGCAAGCGAGTAGTCGGTCACTTCGTATCCTGGCAGCACGATGCGGAACAGTCCGTTCCCATTGGCCATAAGCCCATAGTATTCGGCATTACCAAGGAAAATCTGGCTGGTAGGGAAAGTTATGATTCCCTCTTCCAGAACTCCTGGTTCGAACGACTCAATATAAAGTATGCCGAGATTGTTGCTGGAACCATCTTCAATGCCGGTAGGTTGCAATGGAATCAGGACTGCTGTCGGATCTGTACAGTCAATGGTAATGTTTGTTGGAGTATATGATTTTACATATCCTTTACCTACAATCTCTTCCTGTGTGCCGCCGAAAAATTCAGTAAGAAAATCCCATCCGTACATGTTTTCTATCATATACAGACCTTTAGTGGATTTGTTCTCATATACAGGGACTTCAACCTCTACGTTTCCGGCAGTCCACATACCTGTAAACCAGTCATCCCTGTACTTTCCTACTCCGAGATATTCCCATGGCCACGGAGTCAGCGTAAGTTCAATCTGTGAAAGTCCGTAAGGAGTCGTATTCTCCGGATCGTTCAGTAGAAGTTTAACAACATAAGTAGATCCTTCTACCATTTCTGCACGCTTAAAAGATACTTTTATAGATGCCTCTCCTTCACCGTCTGCGAAAACCACAGACTCAGGCACGGTAAAAAGCTTATTAACTTCTTCAGATGCATTTCCGTCCTGAGTGAAATCCGGAAGCACACTGACAGTGTACTCGCCTTCAGTATTCACCCTTTTTACCGGAATGGTGACAAATGTAGTATTGTCATCAACGCTATAGTCTGTCTGCGTAGCCTCCGGGAAGAAGACCTGCACTCCGGATGCTTCAGGTCCCGGCTGGAACTCCTCTTCCGTGCAGGAGACGAAAGACGCTCCTGCCAGAAGGGTGAGGCCTGTTAATAAAATTGATTTTATATTTTTCATAAGGATATTATCTTGTATTATTCAGCGTCATAGGACATACATGGATCAGGGTTGTTGGTAGTCAGGAGGATTTCGTTCCTCTGTGCGATCGAAACCGGAATGGTCTGGTTCCACCATGGGGCCCTTCCTTCAGTATCGACACGGGCACCGGAAGGTGCATTGTTGGAAGAATTCAGGATGCTCTTGTTCAGTCTCTTCATGTCGAACAGTATCAGACCTTCTCCCCAGAGTTCGATTCTTTTCTGGAAAAGGATTTCATCTATGAGGGTCTCTCCGGAAGAGTTCTCTGCAGTCACCTTGTACCCTGGTGCCCTGTTTGCCATGAAACTCTCCAGAAGGGATACTGCCTGTCCGGCATCGTAATGGGCAACGGCTTCGGCTTCTGTCAGGTACATCTCTTCAACCCTCATCAGCGGTATGCTGGTCACGTTGGCGGTAGAGTAATCCGATTTCTCGCCTCCGGCAGTATGGAACTTGGTGCTTGCATAAGCTGCTACTGTCTGGAACTCCTCTTCGGTGAGGTTGGTGTACGGCTCGAAAGCTGACCAGTCGCGCTCAGGATTCACGAATGACAGGCGGCGGAAGTCGTTGGCAGCAATACGGGCATAGAGGTTGGACGGTATTCCAGGCTGGGCAAGGTATCCGTATCCGTACATTGCATCAAGGCTCATGTGGGCGCTCCATGAAAGGAGGTTGTTCAGGACCGTATCGGTTGACTGGATCATGGCCCACATCCATGCGGCATTTACAGTATTGAAACCTGTAAGAGGATCAAGCCACTGCGCCTGTGTCATTATCGTACATCCGGAGGCGTCGATAGCCTTTCTGGCATATTCGGCAGCAAGTCTGTATGCAGCTTCTCCTGTAGGTACGTTCTCGTAAGTCACATCGGAGAACTGCCCGAGCCACAGGTATGCCCTTGCCTTAAGTCCGTAAACTACAGCCAGCGAAGGGAGGTTTTTCTGTGCCGGTGCATAGTTTGCCAGGCATGCTTCCGCATCGTCAAGATCCGAGAATATGAATTCAAAGGCCTGCTCGCGCGGCATACGCGGATTGTTGCGGAGCTCGTCCACTGTAGAAGCCTCTGTAACGAGAGGAACGGTAAGACCGTCTACTGCCTGTCTCTGTGTTTCATAATTTCCAAGTTTCGGAGCCTTCGCAGGAAGCGGGTCGTAGTGCCTTACCAAGTCAAGATAGAAGAGTGCACGGAATGCCTTGGCGATTCCTCTGGACTCTTTCAGGGACTCTTCTTCTCCGACAGTGGCAAGAACGTCGTTCGCTGCCTTGATGAACTGGTAATAGTTCAGATAGTGCAGCATGGACCAGCCGCTTGCAGCGTCAAGTCCTGAAGACTGGCAAGGATAAAGCCATGCCTGCCAGCGGTCATAGTACTGGTTACCTCCAGGGAGATTCTGCGCTACGGGAAAAACGTCACCGGCAAGACGGTCGTTTGCCCCCATTATCCCCGGATAACCGAAATCGACATGTTCTCCCAGATCGAGGTAGTTCGTTATCATTATTGTCGGGATAGAAGCGATCATCCCTTCGGTAGCTATAGGAGATTCGGCTATCTGATCCGATGTCGCGGCCCCTCCTTCAGGGAAGGTCTCCTCGATACATCCGGACAGCAACAAGGCGGCTCCGGCACAAACGCAAGTATTGAAAAATATTCTTTTCATTTCACTACTATCTTTAAATTAGAATGTAAGGGTAATACCTCCAGAAATCGTCCTGACAGGTGCATAATAGAACGGATTCGTTGATCCGGAAATAGACTGTCTCGGGTCAAGTCCCTGACGTGCAGACCAATACCACAGGTTGTCGCAGGTGAGGTATATGCGGAAGCTGTCTACCAGGAATTTGCGTGTGATATGTTGCGGCAGCGTATATCCCAGCGTAATGTTCTGGATGTTCAGATAGGATGCGCTGGTGAGGAACCTGTCTGATGCGGCATTTGAATAAGTGTCGCCATAGGACATACGTGGGATGTCCGTATTGGTGTTGGTCGGAGTCCATGAGTTCCACAGGTCGCGGTGGTATGTAAACCCGGTCGACGTACCTGTAGGAGAGCCCATGAAGCGGGCATAACCGCTGTCGTATACCAGTCCTCCGAGCTGATAGGTGAAGTTCACCGAGAAATCGAGGCCTTTCCATGAAAGGGATGTTCCGAATCCGCCATAGAGGTCCGGAGTGGCGTCTCCCTGGATTTCGCGGCCGTTGGAAGATGCCTCGGAATAATTCGTGGTAGTGGTCCTCTGGAGTTCATCGGTTTCCGCATTTGTAGAATAGGTATACCACATGGACTGTCCAGTAGCCTGGTCTATTCCGGCGTAAGTAGGAAGGTAGAACGAGAAGAATGATTCGCCCTCGCTGCGGAAGTAGTTCCCGTCAAGGAGACCTGTCATCTTGCCGTCAGATGTTGTGTTTGTCTTGTACTCGTCCGGCAGACGGAGGAGCGTGTTGCGATAGTGTGTCATATTGAGATTGACGCTCCACACCAGATCTTTCGTGCGGACGATGTCTGCATAGAGCTCGAGTTCCACACCGCGGTTTGCCATGTCACCTATATTGGTATAATAGGAGTTGTAACCGGCCTCGACAGGAACAGGAAGGGAGAACAGCATGTCCGATGTCTTGCGGTTGAAGAAGTCGATGTTTCCGGAAAGCCTGTCGTTCCAGAATCCGAATTCCACTCCGACATTCAGGTTCGAGTTGGTTTCCCATGTGATCTCAGGATTTCCTTTCCTTTCGAACACAGTGGTGATGCCGCCGCTTCCGTCATTTGAAATCGAATAGTAGTCAACATAAAGGTAATCCGAAATGCTGTCATTACCCTGGGATCCGTAGGATGCCTTGAGTTTGAGCATATTGACCCAAGGAGCGTTGAACCAGTTCTCGTCGCTGAGAATCCATGCTGCTCCCACTGACCAGAAGTTACCCCAGCGGTGGTCCGGATGGAAACGTGAAGAAGCGTCCCTTCGGTAGGATGCCGAGAAGTAGATGCGGTTGTCGTAGTCATACTGGCCTCTGAAGAAGTAGCCTTCGTTATTGTACTCTGATACGGAAGAGCCTGAAGCCGAGTTGTCTACTACCGCTCCGCTGAGTTCAAGGTTGTCGTATGAGAACATTCCGCTTCTGGTAGCATAGAGCCCGTAGGATTTCCTGTCGTACATTTCATGTCCGAGCAACAGGTTCATATTATGTACTTCACCGAAGGTTCTTGTGTATGAGAGCAGCTGCTGGAGGTTGTATGCGAACTCTCTGCCGTGCTGCTTGGTAACTACTCCGCCGGACTCTGCGAACTGTCCATAGTAAGGGTTGAGCATCGTCGTATGGCGGGTCTCGTCTACATTGACGCTACCGTTGACTGTAAGTTTCAGCCCTTTGACAATGTCGATGTCAACGAATCCGTTCGCTGAAAACGCGTTGCCTTCGCTGATATATTTGTTGAGCTGGATATCCTGAAGGTCGTTGCTCTGCCCTCCGTTGGTCCTGAGGGCACCTCCGTTACGTCCGTCGCCGGAGTCATACATATCCATACCATACTGGTCCTTCATGATCTTTCCGTTTCCGTCACGGATATAGACAGGATAGATAGGAGCCATCATATATGCGGTCGCAAATGCGTTCCCTCCATCGGCTGCTCCTTCGGAGTCGGAATCGTTACCGTTGTTCCATACGAAATGCGTATATGACATGTTCGCTCCGACTTTCAGCCAGCTTTTGGCCTGGTAATCGCCACGGAGACGTGCGGTCAGACGGTTGTTTGAAGAACCGGCGATGATACCGTTGTTGTCAAGGAATCCGAGAGAAGCGTAGAAATTCGACTTGTCTGTAGCCCCGGCAACATTTATATTGTATTCCTGACGGAATGAGTTCTTGTAGATCTCATCAAGCCAGTTGTCAGGATAAAGCAGGTACTCCTGCCCGTTATATGTCACTTTACGTCCGAGTGTCGCATTAGGGTTGAGGCGTCCGTTGGATCCTATGAGGGTCTGTCCGTCAGGTACTGTGTAGACGTTGTACCCGACACCGCCCGCATTTGTGGATGTCAGCAAGGCATTCGCCTGTGCATAGGCTTCGGCCGCAGTCATTCCGCCGTTTATGGTGTAATTATTATAGAGGGATTTATATGCCATCTCATAGAACTCTCCGGCATTGTCAATCAGGTCATAGGACCGGAGGGCCTTGTTGTTCATACCCCATTTGGCGTCGAATGTCACCTTCGCTTCTCCGGATTTGGCCCTCTTGGTGGTGACCATGATCACACCGTTGGCTCCACGTGCGCCATAAAGGGCGTTTGAAGCAGCATCTTTCAGCACGCTGATGCTTTCGATATCGGCTGTATTGATATTGTTGATGTCACCTTCGTACGGAACGCCGTCGACTACCCACAGAGGGGAGTTTCCTGCATTGACAGAACCATAACCGCGGACATACATGGTCTGGGTTGATCCCGGACGTCCTGATGCTGAAGCGAACTGGACTCCGGCTACCTTGCCGACGAGAGCTTCAGATACGTTTGTCACCTGATTCTTGACAAGCTCGTCGCTCTTAAGTACCTTGGCAGAACCCGTGAAGGCCTCTTTTGTAGTGGTACCGAATGCTACCACAATCGTCTCATCGAGTTGTTCCGAATCTGGTTGCAGAGCGACATTGATAGAAGACCGGCCCCCGACCTCAATCTCCTGGCTCTGGTAGCCGATTGACGAGAAAATCAGCACGGCGTCATCAGTGACGAGAATCGAATAATTACCATCTGCATCCGTACTTCCTCCGGTGAGGGTGCCCTTGATCTGGATAGAAGCGAACGGTACCGGTTCTCCGGAAGCCGCATCCCTTACCACTCCGCTGACCGTGACATCCTGGGCGAATGCGCCTGCGGATGCGAGCAGCACCATCATTGCCGTGAAAAACAACTTTACTTTTTTCATAAGCAAAATGAACTTAGTTAAACATAAATATTGATACACGTAAATCGTCTTTCCTATGCCCCTCCGGATACCGGATTCCAATGCACTTTTTAAGGGGCGTTTTTCAGGGCGTGCAATTAATAATCTATAAGTGCAAAGCCTTTACTGTTTATTTTAGGTAGGTGGCTTTTTGCCCTATTGGCGTCAAAGTTAAAAATAGATTTTTTAATTGCAAAACATTGCTATAATGCTCTATAATAAGGATATTGCGCTTTGTCGGGCGGTAACCTTTGTCTTTTGTGAAAAATCTTCCTTTTTAGATTTTAAATTATTACTGTCTTCTTAATGAATTTAATGAAATTATAATTTTGATAAATTTAACATGTAACGAATTTTTATTGTCCTTACAATATTTAAGGCAAGATGCCGTTATTTACTTGAGAATGGCTGGCAGGCGCCTTGCGTATTTTCTTTTAAAGACCTGATTGTTATATAATTGCGCAGTGTATTTCGGTGTATTTTATACTGCTTAGCAATTTTAACCAGAGGGACGCCTTCTTTTATCTTTCTGTCGATTGCGTCCCAGCATTTATATGCATTTTCGCGTTTTTTGGATATTCCGGGAGGTCTGCCGAGCTTTATTCCGGCCGCTTTTTTCAAGGCAAGGGCCTCTTTTGTGCGTTGGGAAATCAGATTGCGCTCTATTTCTGCTGCCAATGCGAAAGCAAAGGCGATGATCTTCGAATTGATATTGTCCGACAAATCGAAATTGTCCTTTATGGAATGGATATATATCCCTTTTGCCGAACATGTGTTCAGGATGGACATTACCATAAGCATGTTCCTGCCCAGACGGGACAGTTCAGTGCAGATGAGCCTGTCACCCGGATGCATTTTCTTGATAATCTTGCCGAGAGTCCTTTTTTCTACTTTTACTGTCCCTGAGACTGATTCCGTGACCCAACGGTCGACGGACATCCCGTTGGATGAACAATAATTCTGGATTTCGAAGCGTTGGCTGCTGTAGTTCTGCAGTTCCGTACTGACGCGGATGTAAGCATAAATCATGGTTTTGTACTTTTGGATTAATAAAATGTTTGACCTCACGAAGTGTGGAAGAGGTGAATATGCTGCACAAAAAAATCCAATGCTTCATTTTTGTTTTCATAACCGGGAAAAAATCCGTTAATTTGTAAGGATATGCCTCAGTTCGAGGGAGAAGGAGTATATTCATTTGTTAAAATGGGACCGGACTATGGAACAGACACGGAGATACCCTATAGGGGTGCAGACATTTGAGAAGATACGGGAGGGAGGCTTCCTGTACATAGACAAGACGGCACTTGTTTATGATCTGGTGACTTCGAACACCATCTATTTCCTGGGAAGACCGCGCCGGTTCGGGAAGAGTCTCCTGGTGACCACGCTTGAGGCGTATTTCTCCGGGAAGAAGGAGCTGTTCCGGGGTCTGGCGATGGAGTCTCTGGAGAAGGACTGGACGGAGTATCCGGTACTGCACTTCGACTTCAGCGGGACGAAGTACTTCAGTACTGATGACCTGTCCGAGCAGCTGGACATCCAGCTGTCACGTATGGAGGAGAAATACGGGAAAGGCGAAGGCGAAGTGACTCCTGCCGGACGGTTCGGGGGAATAATCCGTCGTGCGTACAAGCAGACCGGAAGACAGGTGGTGTTCCTTGTGGACGAATACGACGCTCCGCTTCTGGACAGCAACGGGAACCCCGAGCTGCAGGAAAAGCTCCGGAACATGCTCCGGAGTTTCTACAGCGTGGTGAAGATGAGTGACGCGATGCTGCGCTTCGTGTTCATCACGGGAATCAGCAAGTTCAGCCAGATGAGCATCTTCAGCGAGCTGAACAGCCTTCAGAACATCAGCATGAAGGACCGCTTCAGCGCGATCTGCGGGATCACGGACAGGGAGCTGAGGGAGCAGCTGAGACCGGACGTCGAGGCGCTTGCGGCGAAGAACGGGGAGAGTTACGAGGAGGCTCTGGAGCACCTGCGCAGGATGTATGACGGATACCATTTCAGCCCGGAGTGCGAGGACATATACAACCCTTTCAGCCTGCTCAATGCGTTCAATGACAGACGATACGGGAAGTACTGGTTCTCGTCCGGCACACCGACGTTCCTGATAGAACTGTTGAGACAATGCCGGTTCGATATAGAAAGTCTGGAAAGCATAACCACATCTGCAGAACAATTCGATGTGCCGACCGAAAAGATAACAAATCCGGTCCCCGTCCTGTACCAGAGCGGGTACCTTACAATCAAGAACTATAATTTTGCTGCAGACCTGTACACCCTGGCATATCCTAACGACGAAGTCCGGCTAGGGTTTATCAATTCCCTCATTCCATATTATGTGAATGATGTCCAGTTGTCCAGAAGTTCGTTTATCTATAATTTCACAGAGGATTTACGCCGTGGAGATCTCGCCGGCTGCATGAACCGCATTACCGCCTTCTTTGCGTCCATCCCTTATGATCTGGACAACAAGACGGAAAAACATTTCCACACGATCTTCTATCTGCTGTTCTCGATGACGGGTCTGTATGTGGAGAGCGAGGTCCGGAGTGCCGTCGGGCGTGCCGATGTGGTCATAAAGACCCCAACGCATATCTACGTGTTCGAGCTGAAGGTGGACGGCTCCGCCGAGGATGCCCTCAGGCAGATAGACAGCAAGGGCTATCTGGTACCGTAC
>JADILV010000001.1 GCA_017695115.1 Candidatus Cryptobacteroides avicola
GTTCTGGGGACAGGGTCTTATACCGGAGGCCGTGCGCCGCCTGCTGCAGAGATGTTTCGAGGAACTGGGATTTACAGCTGTCTGGTGCGGTTATTATGACGGCAACACGAAGTCCCGACGCGTGATGGACAAATGCGGCTTCCGTTTCCACCACACCGAAGAAGGCAAGACCTCCCCTCTTGGCGACATCTGCACCGAACATTTCATGAAGATCACGAGGGAAGAATGGAAGAAGGACAGCAATAGATATGGGTATCATGATTGACAAGACACGGGACTGAGTATGGAAAGGAAAACGTTGCAGACGGAAAAAGGCAGGATAGTATACTGGACATCCGGTTCGAATCAGTCTGGCGGGGATAAGGATACCGGAATCCGGATTGTCTTCCTGCCGGGACTGTCCGCAGACCGCCGGCTTTTCGAAAAACAGACGGAATATTTCAGCAAATCATGGAATTGCCTTGTCTGGGACCCTCCTGCACATGGAGAATCGAGACCGTTCAGCCTGAGTTTTACCATGGATGACCTTGCCACGTATCTGCGGCAGATACTTGAAAAGGAAGGCGGCGGCCCTTGCGTACTTGCAGGGCAATCTTTCGGAGGATATGTCGCGCAGGCGTTCATGTCCAGGTACAAAAGCCTTGTCAGAGGATTCATCTCCATAGATTCGGCCCCGCTCGACCGCAAATATTACTCGGCGGCCGAACTGTGGCTTCTGAAACATACATACCGGCTCTATATGTGCTTTCCATGGAAACTTTTGGTAAAATCCGGATCGTTCAGCTGCGCCGAGACGGAATACGGGCGCAAACTCATGAAAACAATGATGCTGTCCTACGGGAAAAAGGAATATTGCAGGCTTGCGGCAAGAGGATATCGCCTATTGGCAGACGCTCTGTCCATGAAACACGACATCCCTGCCTGTCCCGTGCTGCTCATAAGCGGGAAGAAAGACAGGCAGATCACCAATATATACAACAGAAGATGGGCGGCAGGAGCAGGAAAATCGGTCCACTGGATCGAAGGTGCCGGACATAACTCGAACGCCGACAGGCCGGAGGAAATCAACTGGCTTATCGAAACCTTTCTGAATGAAATCGCGTCTCCGGACGAGATACAAGAAAACGGCGGCCAGGAATACAGAATAAGGAGACTTGCGGAAAACGACATCCCGCAGATGCGGGAGCTGTTCCGCAGCACTGTCTTGTGCGTGAATTCCAGTGACTACACCGATGAGGAATGTAAAGACTGGGCCTCCTGCGGAGACAGTACGGAGCATTGGAAAGACCTTCTGACGACAAACGATTTCTTTGCGGCACTCGACGGCGGCGGGAATATCATCGGGTTTTCGTCGATGAACGTCGGAGGGCATCTGCATTCGCTTTTCGTACACAAGGACTGGCAGGGCAAAGGCGTGGGTGCACGGTTGCTTTCGGAAGCGGAGAGACTGGCCCTGGAATACGGTGCGGAAAAAATAACTTCCGAGGTCAGCATCACTGCCAGGCCATTCTTTGAAAGACACGGCTACAGGACGGTGAAGGAGCAGAAGGCGAAAGCAAACCGGCTCTATTTGACTAATTACGTGATGGAAAAGCCCTGCGGGACAAGGATATTGCCTGTAAAGGCTGACAAAAAACGGTATCTGTCTCTTCTGCTTGTCGGTGACGAACAGGAATCCATGATTGACAGGTATCTGGAGCGGGGCGAAATGTATGTAATGCAGGATATGTCTGGGATGCCGGCGGCCGTTGCCGTAGTCACCGATGAAGGTGACGGAGTGCTTGAACTGAAGAACATAGCGGTAGACTCGCGTTTCCAGGGGAAAGGATACGGACGGAAGATGATAGAATTTCTGTGCCGGCATTACAGGGAACGGTTCAGAGTCCTGACCGCAGGGACAGGCGACAGCCGGAAGACCATGTCCTTCTACAGGAATTGCGGATTCGGCTACTCGCATACCATAGAAGATTTTTTCGTGAAGAACTATGACCACGCCATAATCGAAGAGGGCAAAGCCTTGAAAGATATGGTTTATTTCAAACGCAACATACAGGACCGATGAACGCAAAGCAAGGAATGCAGCCGGTATCTCGATGTCCTGAAAGAGATTGAATTGCAGGAATTCAGGTCGGAAATCTATAAAAGGAAGCTCAATAAATTTGTAAATAGAAGCGTGTTATGATATTCAAAAGGGAAAAGGTTATGGAATCTGATAAAGACCGGAAATTATTCAATGGGAAGCTGCGTCCGAAATATGTGTGTGGAATCATTGATAAGTTGAGGAAAGATGAAATATTCGTATTCGGGAGCAACCTGGACGGCTACCATGGTGGAGGGGCAGCCTATTTAGCATTCAAGAAGTTCGGAGCAGTCTGGGGTCAGGGAGTCGGATTGCAGGGGCAGAGTTATGCAATACCTACGATGCAGGGCGGTGTCAGTACGATAAAGCCTTATGTGGATGAATTCATTGCATTTGCCAAAGAGCATACAGAACTTTATTTCTATGTGACAAGGATAGGTTGCGGGATAGCCGGGTTTACGGATGCGGACATTGCGCCGCTGTTTGCCGATGCGGCAGAACTTGAGAATATCGCATTGCCGGAGAGCTTCATTGCATACTATGCCGAACCGCGACAAAATTTCCGGTAATTATGTAAATATGTGTGAAATGAACCTTAAAGGCATTTTCCGGCGAATCACATTGCAAGGCGGTACCTTACCTGAATTGAAAGAGCCTCTATTCAGGCAGAAGCTTGTTGCATTTACCGGTGCAGGAATAAGTGTTGAAAGCGGAGTCCCGTCTTATAGGGACAGTGCCGGCACATGGAATTCTGTGGATCCGGAAGAATATGCCACTGCTGCAGCATTTTATGAGAATTGAAATTTGCATATTTGCAGGGTAATAGTTCTAATTAGTCTATAATCAATATGCTTATGAAAAAGATTTATTGGAACCCTGCAGAAATTATTGTAAATTTTATGTTATTCCGTGTAGGTGGAATAATAATATTGGATTATGTCAAAAAAGATCAGAATCCCCGGAGTGTCATTTTCACTCAGCCGGGCATTGGGAATAGACAAGGTGAAGCGGCAGATTGCCAGGGAGACAGGCATTCCGACCACAAAGTCAGGGCTGGAAAAGAAGATCGGCCGCACGATAATCAATGCCGTCTTCGGACGCAAGACAAGATGACATACACAGGCGGAGACTATAGTCGCGAGGACGTTTGCAAGAACTCCAGCACATCGTTCCAGACCTGTTCCTTCCCGGTCTCGTTGAGTATTTCATGCCTCATGCCGGGGTAGAGGATATGACGGACATTTCCATACCCTGCAACTTCCATGGCCTGTACTGCCTCGAGGAACTTTTTCCTGCTTATCAGGCAGGGATCTTCTTCGCCTGAGATGAAAAGTACCGGCATGGACGGATTGGCCGGCTTCCAGTCTTTCGTGCGGTAGGCATCCTGCATCAGGGAAAACAGGTTGATGAAGCCGTCGTTCGTAAACTGGAAATTGCAGAGTGGGTCCGCATCATAGTCCCGTACGATTTCCGGGTCGGAACACACCCATGCATGCGCGGATTCTTCTCCCTTGAATCCACGGTTGAAGGCTCCGAATGCCAATTCCTGAATCAGTTTCGGACGATGCCGCCGTCCTGCGACAAGCGTGTATGCTTTTGCAAGCAGCTTGGCAAATGCCACTCCGCCATTGCGGCTCGGACATCCGCATACGACCAGTCCGCATATTTCGTTATCATGCCTTTTTGCATACGACCGGACAGCCATGGACCCCATGCTGTGCCCGAAAAGAATGACAGGGAGCCCTGGAAATTCCGTTTTAGCCACTTTCGTGACTTCATGTATGTCTTCTGTCAGCGCAAGGTAGCCCCCGTCATAAAAATACCCGAGGTCTTCCGACGACTTTACCGACTCGCCGTACCCCCTGTGGTCATGGATTATGCAGGCAAACCCGTTAGCTGCCAGAAATTCCATAAAAGGAATATACCGCTCCTTGTGTTCGCACATTCCGTGCACTATCTGGACTACAGCCTCCGGTTTTCCGTGTGGCTGGCAGATGAGTATGCTTATCTTGAGATTGTCGGCAGGGGAGAGTATGGACTCTTTCCTTAATCCGCATGCGCTGTAGTTGACTTCTGTTTCCATATTCCGGGATTTTCGCGGCCGTCCAGCAAAAAATACTCCATATCGGCATCTGCTGCTAAATAATTTTGAAATCTGAATATGGCTCACTCCCGTCACTTTCGCCTGCACCAGCATTTGCGGAGGTTCAGGATGTTTCTCCGGAAATTTGTCTTATCTACAATTTTTTTGTCCAAACAACAAAAAGTGGCCTTGACGGCTTGTGCGGAAGGGGTGTGGCTGTTATATTTAACAGAAAAACAAACATCATGAAGAATTTCAGGAAATACTCCGTCCTTTTGATGACGGCTGCAATGGCGTGTGGAATGCTGACATCCTGCCAGGACAAGAAAGATACCGAGCCGGAGGAAGAGCCGATAACCATCAGGAAAGTTTGGCTGATGGAATATATCGATGAGGATACGGGGAAAAAATATGGATATATCGGATACGACTTCGGCATGATTGACGGGACCTATCATATTATTGATGGTTATGAGGAAAGTGAAGAATTCGTGGAACGTATGAACAAGATATAT
>JADILV010000020.1 GCA_017695115.1 Candidatus Cryptobacteroides avicola
GGACTTTCTATGTCTAGCATGTAGCAGGCAAGCCCCGGATCTGTGAAATATAGTTTCGGCCGTTTTACAAGCCGTTTCGAGATATTCTCATAGTATGGAGGAAGCAGATAGATGATATAGGATGCGGTCAAGACGGACAGCCATGCTCCTATCGTCTTGCTGTCAACTCCCACTTCAGAGGACAATTCGTTTGCGTTAAATACCGAACCTATTCTTGCCGCACACAATTTAAGGAAACGGAGGAACTGCATAGTATCCCTGATATTCAGCAGGTCACGGATATCCTTTTCTATATATGTTCTTACGTATGACGGATAGAATAACCCGGCAATATTTTTACCTGCGCATATTGCCGGAAACAGTCCGTCATACAGGAATGTGTCCATATCCTTTCCAGAAGCGTATGCCGGGATTTCAGTGTATGACATAGGCAACAGTTCATAAACACCGGCTCTTCCCGCAAGGGATTCGGACACTGACTTCATAAGTTCGAAATTGGAACTTCCAGAGAGAAAAATTTTCCTGTCCGGGTGATTGTCCACGATACCTTGTATATATTCAAGCAGCATCGGCACTTTCTGGACTTCATCAATGAAGAGCGGTTTATCGGTCTGATTCAGGAAAGCGACAGGATCACTTTCCGCAAAACTCCTGATATTGATATCTTTAAGAGAAAACTTTATGGCTTCAGGGAAAAGGTGTCCAAGCAATGTACTTTTCCCGCTCTGCCGTGGGCCGGTGACCGCAATTACCGGAAAATACCTGGCGGCTTCCGACATGGTCTGCTCGATATTTCTGCTTATATAATCCATTTATGCAAAATTGGAATTTGATTCCAAAATTACATAAAATATGAATCCCGTACAAGGAATCCGGCAAATAAGTGCATGGCAATTTGTTCCAGCAAATCGTCAAACTGATGGACTTGTTGTGTACAAAATACATGAAAGCCGTCATCACCTACGAAGGCATCCAACGGATAGAAACTCTGCCTATACCCCGTGAGGCACTGCGTGAAGCATTATTGAATGCCTGCATCAATAAAGACTATGCGGAACCTTCTCCCATACAAATCCGCGTATATGAAAACAAACTGGAGATCATAAACGGTGGAGTATTGCCCGAAGGGTGGACTGTGGAAACCTTGTTGTCTTCACATCGGAGTATGCCTTACAACCCGGATATTGCCAACACATTTTTCCGTGCAGGTGAGATTGAGGCATGGGGACGCGGCATTGACCGTATTATCACGGCTTGTAAGAATGACGGATTCTCCACACCGGAGTTCCGCTATGACGCTTCGGGTATATGGACAACATTCAAGTTTGAATATCCGGAAAGAGCCACTACCCAATATGACCAGGACACTACCCAAAAGACTACCCAAAAGACTATACAAAAGACTATACAAAAGACTATACAAAAGACTATACAAAATTTGACAGAGCAACAGCAAACCATATTGGCCTATCTGAAGGAACACCCTCATGCCACTCGGAAAGAATTATGTGAGAAGATTCCTGACGCAACGATGGGCGGTATCATTTACAATCTTTCCCGTCTTCAAGAACTTGGTTTGCTGGAACGTGTAGGAGGCAGAAAACAAGGATATTGGCAAATTATAGAATAATTTGTCGAACTGACGTTATATTATGAAAATAACATTTACGGGACGGAGACAATGCCCGCACAGAAATACAATTCCCTGTCGGGAATCGACCGTGCCCGCATCGTCTCCGGCCAGTAAAATGCAGAGAAAACAATCTGCTCCATCATAATCAAATTCCCGCCGAAATCATTCTATTCATTTCATCAAATTCCCGTTATTTCGACAGTCGGCAAATCCAGTATAGCCTGGCCGACAGTCTCAAAATCACTCGGCAGATCCGACAACGGGTCTGACGGAGGCGCCATCGAACCGAGGCATCCCAATATTATCGAAGTAATTGGCGTTGCCGTTAAAATATAGATGCTCTCCGTAATCAAGCATGTGTGACCATCGTTCGTCGGCCCAATAAGAGCCACACGAACCTTCTTCAAGGAGAGATGATCCCTGAATCCATCCTGCCGCAGGGAGGAATATGGAATTTCCGTTCGGTCCGGTGACTTTATAGCCACTGCATCCGTTCATCTCAGTCCATTTCCATTCACACGTCTCCAACAGTTCAACCACCTGTGCTTTTGTCGGAAGCTGCCACGGAGCGCCCCAGATCGCACGGGCCGCATCATATTCCTCCGAGCTATCAGCCCCGACATTGCAGGCAGCCCATCTGACGCTTAGGCCGAGGTCAACATACCCGTGACCAGATAAAGCCTCCAGTACCGAAACATCGCACCTCGCAGTCTTGCCTCCGTCCGCCGTTATTGCGAAGATGACAGTCTCCCCTGCCGACAGGCCCTTGACAACCCCGTTTTCATCCACTGATGCCGTCTCCGGGTCGGCACTTTCCCCCTTTACTGTCTTGTCCGTCGCAGTCTCGGGATAGACCGTCGCAGTCAATGTCTTTGTTTCGTCAATTACAAGTACAATGGCAAGTGCGTTCTTGTCAAGACTTACACTCTCTACCGGTACCGGAGCTTCAGTATCAGGCTCCTTTTCACAAGATATCATACCCGTCACAGCAAGCGATGCCGCAGACAAAAAGATTGCAATTCGTTTCATGGTATATCTGTATTTACGGTAAACTCAGATTTGTCCGCCAGAACCGGCCATACGGATCCGGCTGATACACATTTAGTGACCGATACCTGTTCTTACCATACGAAGTCCTTCCGCAGCATACGATTTTGTCGTTAGGGCAAAAGAAATTGCGATTAGAGCACACAACCGCAGCAGGGTGCGGCTGTGTCCGTGATGTCAACGAGAAAAGTCGAAGCCGGGAGTCCTGATGAGTTGACGAGATTGGCTCGGGTATAAGGCTGCCAGCCATAGCGGACATAACGCGGATGGGAAACGTCTTTGCAGGACAAGACCACAGAATCTCCGCAAATGACGGCATCGGCAGGATAAAACAAACCGGGATATTCCGCCACCTCGAATGTCCTGACCGGTGCACCGTCGGATGTAGTCAGACCTTCATTCCAATTGAAATGAACCATGACTTTACCGTCATCCAAAATCTCGGCAGCCCTGACTGCAGGGCCTGACGGGACCAAGTCCGGATATCCGTATTCATAATGCAGTGCCAAACGCGCAAGTCTCTCTCCCACGGGTCGTTTATTCCTAGGATGTACATCCAATGAATCGCCCAAGTCGCTCGAGACAGCCATGCCGGCATGAGTAAGTTTCTCTGCCAGTCGTCTTTGGCTGTCTCTGAACCAAGGCCACGAAGGCCTGCCGATACTCGAAAGCTGCACGAAATAAAATGGCAGGTCCGGATTATTCCAATACGACCGCCAACTGTCGATGAGCAATCCGAACAATTTCTCGTGTACCTCGAAATTATGTGCATTGGACTCCCCCTGATACCAGATAACACCTTTTATAGGATAACCCTCCAACGGCATAATTCCGGCTTCAAACAGATAGCATGGCTCGTATGGGTGACGATATTTGCCTGTATTTTTGCTGTCGAGATTCTTTGCTGCCCGTCCGCGAGCCCAAGCCTGAACGAAATCATTGTCCAGCCAGTCTTTCAGAATAAGAGGAAAATCTTGCTGTAAAGTCTGACGGTCAATCCATGACTCTGTTGTGGAACCGCCTATCGCATTGCAAATAAGGCCAACAGGCACATCAAGGCTGTCCCGGAGCATGTGTCCGAAACAGTATCCGACTGCTGAGAATTTCTCCGCTGTGACTCTATTGCTCGGGATCCACTCTGTATCTACATAATAATCAAGTTTCTGCACAGCATCTACTGCCTCAGCAGGCCAAGCGATATTGTCGGTCCGCCATTTGGCTTTCATATCGAAAAGTCTCAGATTCCTGTCATCCGCTGATGCCAAGACATCATTTTTCCCGATCATGTCCCGGACAGGGAATTCCATATTGGACTGGCCGGAACACAACCAGACATCACCTATAGCCACATTGTCATATACTAAAGACTCCCCACCGGCCGAAATTTCCAAGGTCAGACCGGTGGCTGCCGGCAGCGGACGGAAGCACACCTTCCACTTCCCGTCTGTACCTGCCATGGTTTTCCGCTTTTCTCCGGCAAACTTTACGGTCACCTCGGATCCTGTATCAGCGACGCCTGAAATACTTATCGGACAATCTCGCTGCAACACCATCCCGTCTGAATACAGAAGCGGCATTGAAAGCCCGCCGAAATCTCCGGTTATCGCGGAATAGGCAGCCCGGGCCAAAAGCATTGCACCCATGCTGTCTGGATGAACTGCATCCGGGATCAGATCCGGATGCCTGAACAAAGGAGTAAAAAAATCCACGAGTTGAACATCTGCAACTTCGGCTACTGTCCTGATAGCAGAACGTATCTCCCTCTGCCACAACTCTGTGCCAGAACAAAATCTGCGATGGTCAGAGGTAATGGGAGTTATCTCTGCTATCAGGATACGTACGTCTTCATTCACCGACCGGAGAGAATTTATCAGGAAAAGATAGTCCTGCACGAACTCATCTCTGAAATTCGGCCAGTCGCGAGGGTCGGTGTCGTTGACCCCGAGATGAATGACGGCAATATCAGGGACAAAAGACAATGCCTGAGTATATTCCGGCTGCCCGGTATAAGGCCGATGGCCGTTCCTTAGCAATGTTGCACCGGACTTTCCGAAATTACCCACTTCATACCCGTCTCCGAGCAGTTGCTGCAGTCTCGACGGATATGACTCTGTCTCCCTGTCATCAGTCCCCACTCCGTACGTAATACTGTCACCGATGCATGCCACCCTGACAGTAAAAGGCCCGGCAGCGGCAGCCGCAAAAGTCACCGATGCCATAAGCCATATAAGGAAAAATATTCGTCTCATCATCATTTCATATCATCGGTTACAGGCCTGAGTACGGTAAGCTGGACAACAAGAGCCACAGACGTAATGCATCCGAGCACCGCAAAAGCAAGCCCAAGATTTCCAGCATCTGCCCACCTCCCAAGTACCTGTGTACATACAGCTCCGGCTATGACACCAGTCATGTTCATCACACCGTAAGCCGTCGCACGCAACTTTACTGGCACGAACTGGCAGAGAATAGGCATATTGTTCGTATCGAACATCCCGTATCCGACTCCGAAGAGCAGACCGGCAGTCACCGCTGCAGCCAAACCGGAACCGAGACCGAGAAGCACCAATGACGGAATCATCAGGGCGAGGCCTATCGCGCTGGTATATATGCGGCCTTTGAGGTTGCAGCGCACCCATTTATCCGACAGTGGGCCGCCTATCAGGATGCCGATGAACGATGATACCGCGATGGTAATGGTAGAAACAGGACCTGCCTGGGACATCGGGATGCCGAGACCTTCGGAAAACAGGGTAGGAAGCCAGTTTTTAGTAGCCCATCCGGGCAATGATGTCGATGCGAAGAAAAACAGGATAGCCCAGAAGGCGATGTTTGAGAATATCATCCCGAAACCTTTCAGCACAGGAATTCCTGCTGCCTGAGGGACAGACTGTCCGGCATGCGGATTTACGGGCCCGGGAACAGCATGGTCTCCCCTCTTTTCGTGGAGAAGAAGTATAAGCACGAAAGCGTAGACAACACCTATGATACCGAACCAATGAAATGTCTGCTGCCACGAAAATGTTGCGGCAATAGTGGCTCCGAAGCCGCCAGCAGCCTGACCGAGATATAGACCTGTCATGTGGATGCCGATAGCGAAACTCCTCGACTTCCCTTCATGATAATCTGCTATGAGAGAGAGGCCGGCCGGGATGTACAGAGCCTCGCTGACACCCATCAAAGCCCTGAGCCAGAGTATCTGATGATATGAAGTACAGAATCCCATCAGAAGCGTGACAGCGGACCATACACCCAAAGATGCTATTATGAGCCACTTCCTGCTGATTCTGTCCGCTACGGCTCCGGCAAACGGACTGATGACACCGTATATCCACAGGAACACGGCCATGAGTTTTCCGAAATTGGCTGCAGACTCCAGTTCGACGATATCTATCTGCATCGCCTCGCGCATCGTCGACAGCATCTGCCTGTCCATATAATTCAGCAGGGCAACTATCCAAAGCAGGGCGACTACAATCCATGGATATGCCCTGGCTATCTTCTCTTTGATCTTCATTTTCCAATGTTTCTGATTTCAATTCTAAGATTTTCCGGAGTGCGGATTCCCGGTTTGATTTCCCCGCCGAAAACATAGACTGCACTGTCATCCGAGACGGCTGCAGCACCGGCAAGGGCGAGCAGTCCAGAACAGCCCTGACAACTCCAGGAATCCGTATGAGCAGAATAAATCCACAGGCAGCCGCAGAATCTGTAGTGTGCAGGAGGCAATGTCAGATAGCCGCTGTCCGTCCCTGCCAATCCTCTCTCGAAGATTTCCGGACAGACACCTCCTATGAAAGCGGCTTTACCGTCAGGGAGGGGCACTGCGACGGCTCCAGTAAATGTGCCTCCTTCAGGGGCAGGTGACACTGATGACCACTCCCTGCTCCGAAGGTTGAGCCTGTAGCCTTTCCCGGAACATTTCCCGGTCTCGGGATCATATCCGCCCCAGACATAGAGACTTCCGTCATACGCGAATGCTGCCGGCTGCACGAGATTCTCCGGCAGAGGGGTTGTCTCCCTCCACTGGATACCACGGGATCTGCCGACAGTCCCGACTACGACCTTGCGTGACGCCGAATGCCCGGAAAGGCCTCCGACGACGTATATTCTATTTCCTTCCGAGGCATAGCCGGCCTGCTCTATCGGGAAAGGCAGGCTGGTTTCCTTCCTGACATCCGCCTTTCCATCCTTTAATGACAGACTGCAGACGTCAGACATAGATCCATTCCCGCCATTGCCGCCGAACATATAAAGCCTGTTCCCGCAAATGGCAGAGCCTCCGTAAGCCATACGCTCTGGAAGTTTTCCTGCATAAAGCCAGTCAGTGCCATCCAAGACGAAAATATCATCATAGAAGACTTTGGCTCCGTTTTCCGCTGCCGGAACGTCACGAAAATTCGCGCCACCGGCTATGACGGGTTTCCCGTCCAATATTCCGCAGAAAGCCGCAGATATTCCTTCGGCATATCCGTTGCCTGCTGCGATGGAAGGCAATGTCTCCACCTCTAACGGATCAGGCCGGGAAATTATGTCTGACAGTTTTATTGCCTGGAAAACAAGTTGTACGGTACTGCATTCGTACAGTATGCCGACAGTCCGGTCGTCTATCATGGTCAAGCAGGAATATCCCCAGTTTTCCTCCTCGTCAATAAGGATGCTGTTTTCAGGCAACCAGGTATTTCCACCGTCTAGACTGGCCTTTATCGTCATGCGGCTGCGGCCTTTGGTAGTATCCGGATTCGAAAACAGCAGGATGTCCCTGCCGTACAGGTTTCTGTCTGCAGGTACCTTTATTATACTTGCCATACAGACCGGTTCTCTGAGTGCTCCGGATGAGCGATGTTCAGTCCATGTTTTCCCGAAATCAGATGTGACCGCCACTGCGCGGCCAGTCTTTCTGTTGTCCCTCATGTTCAGCATCAGTTCACCTGGAACAACTTCCACCACCTGTGCCTCTGTAGTATTGCTCTTGGCGGAATTGTATGTCCTCCAGGTCTTTCCATGATCGAGGCTGTACATTATACCTGCGCTCGGCACCCTGTCCGGCCCTATATGCTGCATCGGGAAGACTATGGTCCCGTCTTCCATGGAGATTCCTCTTCCCGGGCCCTGCAGTGTCAGATACCATTCCGGTCTTTTTACCTGTGAAGTAATATTGACAGGCTCAGACCAGGTACGGCCGTTGTCCTTGCTGCTTGTCAGGATGATCTGACCGGTTTCCTCAGGCGCCAGGCCCTGTCCTGCTCCTGTCCATGCCCGGTCCACACCTATGCCGTGCGTCCACAGGCCTGCTATGAAAATCTCGCCAGTCTGGTCATCCACGAGAACAGACGGATCCCCTACCCCGTTCTGTGCCTGAGGCAGTCCGCCGTAAGTCCCCATGTCGAGTACGGGACCGAGATACTCCCATGTGGCTCCGCCATCATGACTGAGGCTCACACCCACATCGATATTGTTCTGCAGATCAAGACTCGAATCGTACCTTATATCGTACACGGCAACCAAGGTCCCGTCCGATGCAGTTACAAGCCCTGGTATTCTGTATGCCGTCACACCGTCATCTCCTGCCTGACGGACTGAAATGCCGAGCCGGTGCATCGGACTTCCGCTGACTTCCAAATACTTTTCGTGACCTCCAGCCGATACCGCCGATACTTCAAGTCTGAAAAGATTCGAAATATCACCGACACGCTCCGGATCAACAGAAACACTTACGTAAAAATAATTTTCTCCGGCGACGAGCGCTTTTGCACAATGGATTCTCTCCTTTTCATCTGCCGCGGCACTGCCAGCCCTTTCGACAAAATCCGGATCGCACCAGATATCCTGGCCTCCACCATTTCTGCGGGCATCATCTATGAGTACATATGATGTTGTCCGCGAACGGATCACGGACATGGTTCCGGAATACATCAGATCCAAAGACCTGACAGCATCTTCCGGGATGCCGTCAAGCCTTACATCGACATACTCCAGCCCTTCCTTTCCGTCCGACAGGATACATATCTCGGCTACTGTATTAAAGTCCCTGCCTGCAATGACAGGGACTGTCGGATAATATACCCGGGCCGTATCGGCACACAAAGACTGTATGACAGAAAGAAAGAAAAACAATGCGGATACAAACATCGTTTTCATAACTGCCGGATTACAGATAGCCTTCGTTCTGTTTGACTTTGTCATCTTTCGACAACACGCCCGAATCTATCGGCCAAAGGAGTTTCAATTCATTGCCGCCCACAAGTTCCAAAGCATATTTGCCACCGAGCATTCTCCGCACATCGTACCACACCTTGCTTTCTGCAACGAATTCAGCCTTTCTTTCCGCAAGAATCGCTTCTTCTGCAGCATCCTTGTCAGTGTATGTAAAAGTCTGCGGGGTATCGAATGCCCTGCTCCTTACTACACCTATCCATTTGGTCACTTCACCGGAAATTCCGAGTTCGTTGTTGATTTCAGCCAGCATCAGTGCGACATCCATATAGCGATAAATCGGCACGTCGTTGGTAAACTGTATCCTGCCGTTGTCCTCATCACCGATGAATTTGCACAGGAAACGGCCCGCCGGCTCCAGCCTGCTGTCGTTGTCTTTCTGATAATACTGATAAAGGCTCGCATCGCGGCGCTTGTCACCTGCTGCAAAAGAGTTGTAAAACTCCTGGCTGTACTCATATCTCTGGTATCCGCTTTCTATATTCAGGTAGTTTCCGATATTTTTACCGTTTTCATCGAAGAATTTCGTAAAAATGGCAGGGTTATAGGTGAAATTCACAAAATAGTTTTTGCTTTCACCCAACATATACCTTGCAGCCAGAATCGTCTCGTGATTCGAATCCTTGTTCTTTACTGAAAAGGCGTCGATGAAATCCGCATTATAACGGTAGTTTGGTTCTACCTCTTCAAGAGCGGTCTTGGCATCTGTCAGATATTTCTCCGGATCCGGAGCGAGAACAGCAGAACCGCCAATCGGCTTCACCTTCGCGCCCCAGAGATAAACATCGGCCTTGAGACAGAGAGATGCCGCCTTGTTCCAGTAGCAGTTCATACCCTTGAAATTGTCGAAACCGAGATCCTGATAATACTCACAGGACTTTTCAACGGATTTGCATACGAATTCCCATGTCGCCTGCTCCGTTGCACGCGGCTTGTCAAGCACCTGAAGATCGTCCGTTATCAACACATCCGGCTTGTCACATAGAGGAACCCCTCCCCATGTTCTCAGCAGATGGAAATAATAGAACGCCCTGAGACCGTAAAGTTGCCCGAGATAGGTTTTACGAGTCGCTTCATCGAGAAATCCGCATGCGTTTTCGATCTTGTCTATGGCATGATTGATCTGATAGATGTCCATGTAAAAGTTGCCCCAGTTCGTCAGACAGGGATTCGCTACCGAAAGATTGTTCGAAACTGCCGCGATGTTGGAGGCTCCTTCTCCGCTGGAAGTGATGGATGAGGTACTCAGAGTACCGCCGCGCAATTCTCCCATTATCATTATCGTCTCCATTCTGGTTCTGAGACGGTAATGAAGACCTATCATGAATCGTTCGCACTGAGCCTCGGTATTCCAGTAGTTGTTTATACCGTACTGGTCGATAGGTCCGAGATCGAGGGCACTGCAGGATGACAGCAGCATTGCAGCTGCACTGATTGCATATATAAATTTTTTCATTTCTGTCCTCATTTAGAATGTAGCCTTAATTCCGAAAAGAACTGTTCTCGGGATACCGTAGCCGCCCTCGTCGTCAGCACCGTATTCCGGGCTGTACAATGTAGATGGCGTGATGTAGAAAAGATTCTGTCCGGTTACGGAGAATGTCAGATTCTGCATCTTGATGGCCTTGCACCATTTCTGTGGAAGGCTGTAAGACAGGGTTATATCTCTGGCGCAGAGATAACTGCTGTTTTCATAGAAGATATTGCTGAGCCGGTAATTATTCCTGTTCTGATTGTCAGCATACATCAAGATCGGGTAAGTCGCGTCCGGATGCTCGACAGACCAGGTATCCTTGCTTTCCTTTATTGTATTGAAAGTTCCCTGGAACAGTCCCATGTACCAGCGTTTTCTCGAGTTCACGGCCACATAGTCGGCTGCATAGTCGAATTTTGCATACAGAGACAGACCTTTCCAGTCCACCGAGAAATTCAGACCGCCAATCCATCTCGGAACAGTATTGCCCATGTACACGAGATCATACTGATCGATAACCTGATCACCGTTCACGTCATAGAAAATCGCGTCTCCTGGCTGAAGCAACTGACCGTTTTTCTGCTCCTCGGCAGTCAGGGTCTCCCAGATGGCCGGACCGTAAATGGCACCCTTGGCAGGGGTAACATCCTTATACCAGGCATACTTCTGCAAATCCTCGTCCGACCGCACTATATCCATCATCTGGAAACCGTAGGCGACCCCGTACTCCTGGCCTTCCTGATAGCCGCCTACCCACATCAGTTCGCCGGTAACAGGATTGTAGACCTGAGAGCCACCCTGACGGTTGTTTTCGTTGCCGTTGTACGGCAATGAGATAATCTTTGACCTCATATAGGTAGCATTACCGCCAATGCGAATATTCCAGTCCTTATTCTTGAAAATCGTAGCGTCTATTTCGAACTCGATACCGCGGTTGCGGACACTTCCGTTGTTGGTATACTGGTTTCCGACACCGCTTGACGACGGGAACGGCACTGAAGCCAGAAGATCGGACGTGTATTTGTTATAAAAACCGATTGACACGCTCAGCCTGTCCCAAAATACGGCTTCCACAGCCACATCCGTAGATGTCGTCTTCTCCCATCTCAGGTCAGGATACGGAAGATCATCAATCAGGATGCCGTATTCCCCTGCATAATTACCCGTTTTTCCGTAGTCTCCCTGCAGGTCATATGGCCCGGCCACGATATTGACATTCCCGTTCTGCCCGAAACCGGCCCTGAGTTTGAGTCCCGTAAGCCAGCGGGCGCTTCCGGCCATGAACGGCTCTTTGTGAATGTTCCATGCGGCACTCACGCCCGGGAAGAATCCCCATTTGTTATTCACGAGTTTTGAATATCCGTCATATCTTGCCGAGAATGAGAAAAGGTATTTTCCCTTGAAGTCATACATCGCATTCCCGAAGAAAGACATGCTTCTTTGGCGCGTATGAGTGGAATTCATGCTGATTTTGGCAATATTGGCATCCTCCGTCTTATCGAAATAACCCAAACTGATGAAGTCATCCGAATCTGCACCCTGACCGTATGCCGAGAGACCATAAGTGAAGGAATCCCAGTATTCGAAACCGGCCACGATGTTGAAATTATGGTTGCCCCACGAGTTCTCGTAATTCGCCATAGCATTGTATGTCTGGTCGAGTCTTCTGGCATAATTGTTTGTCACTCCCCTGTCGCTATTCCATGAGCCCGGCTTCGAGAGATACTTTTTGTTCGCTTTTTCGGTTTCGGTCATGTTCAGATACCACATTCCGTTTACCTTGAATGTCAGGTGCTCCGTGATATTGAAATCCAGTCCTTGTGTCAAAGTCAGCCGATAGTTCGTATGACGGCGATAGAAGAAGTCCGAAGCAGCCGCCCAATTTCCGTTTTCCCAGTTCGTAGTACAGATTATAGGCTCCCCGTCGAGATTGTACTGACGCATTGTAGGCGGAGCCGAATACATGATACCGAAGAAGTTCTTTTCTCCTCCGCTTATATAGTCCGAAACTTTGGAATCATCGGCCCTGGAAAAAGTCACGGAAGTCCGGCTGTTCAGCCACCTGGTTATCTTATACTGCGAATTGCCCGTAAAAGAGAACCTCTCATAGTCCGAAATCACAGGAAAACCCTTTTCATTATAATATCCCAGGCCAACATAGTATTTCGCCTTTTCGTTACCGCCGGATGCGGAGATATTATAGTCCTGTGTGATTGCTACGTCCCGTACCGAAACATCGGATGACTTGAATTCATCATAAATGATGGTCTTTCCGGTAATAGGATCAATCATCGACTTGTATCCCTGGCTGAGAAGGAATCTGTTCTCGTCTGTCAGGAACATTGTGCTGTATACCCCTTCCGGAGACTCGTTGCCGTTTGCAGTATAAATGTTTCCCGTACCGTAAGGCCCAGGCGAAGACAGTGCAGACGTATTCCCGGATCTGTACGCAGCCAGGCGCATGTAATACAGATAGTCATCGGCCGAAAGGAATTCGCTCGTATTCCTCAGGTAATTCAGGCCTATATTGGCCTTGAAATTTATTTCAGTCTTGCCTTCATGCCCCTGCCTCGTCGTGACCATCACGACTCCGGAATTGGCCTTGGCTCCGTAAAGAGCCGTTGCGGCAGCATCTTTCAGAATTTCTATGGATTCTATGTCATTCGGGTTCAATGCGGCCAAATCAGGCTTCTGCATTCCGTCCACGATATACAACGGTGTCCCGCTGCCATCCAAAGCCGCCCCTCCCCTTATGACTATTGACGGCTGCGATCCCGGCTGCCCGGTAGTAGTGGATATCCTGACTCCGGTGACGGAACCTTGAAGGGTCTTAAGCACGTTACCATGCGATCCGCGGCTGATCTCATCGTTCGAGACCTTGGAAATGGCCGCAGTCAGCTTGTCTTTCGACACTGTCTGTCCGTATCCCGTCACGATGACTTCATTGAGACTCAGGGCATCGTCTTTCATGGTTACATCGATAATCGTTTGCCCGTTGACAGGAATTTCCTGAGTAATATAACTCAATGAACTGAATACGACGGTTGATCTGTCGTTTTTAAGTGTAATTCTGTAGCTTCCGTCAGCACCTGTGGTCACTCCGTTCGTGGTACCCTTCTCGATGACGGTTGCTCCTACCATAGGCTCCCCATACGAATCGGAAACCGTTCCGGATACCGTTACCGGTTCTTGTGCGCTCATCCGCAGGCATAGCATGAAGATGAGGGTCAGCGTAGTTATCAGTTGTTTCATCATAATAAGTGTTATTTCATTCAAAACCAATAGTCATAGTCCGTGACTTCCGCAGGCAGAATCATCAGGTCGAGCCTCAGCCATCCGGGCACTCTGTTGGCGGACTTGATAAAGCCCTTTTCATCTCCTGCTTCGAAAATGATGGCGAGAGATCCGTCCTTGAGTATGGTCATGTCCGAATATCCTGAAGCCATTTCATAAAGTACCTGATTTCTTGTCCAGCCGGAACCGCCAGTGGCGCTTCTGAAGAGTTTCAGTCCGAATCTGTTGTCATGATTCCCGTCTATCGGCGAACCGCTTTCAGGGCCGCAATAGAATACCATGTTGCCACTGGTTCCGAGTACACTTGCCTGACAGCCGCCATCGACACTCGGAAGGGTGACGTCCTGCTGGGCTGCAGACCAGCTCTCGCCCCCGTTAAGTGAAAATGTGGAATATCTGGCAGCACCCCTTCGGATATTTATGTACAGGCGATCCTCTCCGGCTTCCGCTATCTGCGCTTCTCCTGAAGCAACGGCCCCGCCGATACTCCAGGTGTTGCCGCCGTCATCGGAATAAACGGCATAGCAGTTTGCCGAGCCGGATGCGCTGTTCTGCCGGGTAATCAGTACGAGGCGTCCTGCATACCGTCCTTCTTTTATCATGATACCATGGCCAGGACCGAATCCGCCGCAATACATTCCGGCATTCACTACCTTATCGGTGATATCTTCAGGTTTCGACCATGTCACGCCGTTGTCCGTAGACATGGACATGAAAGCCCTGTTGTTCGTAACATCTGTATTCAATTCATTCCAACGGTTGCAGAACAGATAAATTGTGCCGGTATTTTCATCTATGACCGGTGTCGGATCCATAAATGCATAGTCTCCGGTATTGAGACTACCGGTGATGCTGACTGCCGCCGACCATGACTTGCCATTATTGTCGCTACGTTTCACCACAACGTCGGTGTAACTCTTGTCTCGCCACGACTCATGTCTGTCCTCGGCAAAAACGAGGATAGAGCCATCTTTGGCTGTAATAATGGACGGAATACGGTAGACTTCGTTGTTGGCTGCTGCGGAAAATACCGTTTGTCTCGTCACTTCAGCTGTTCCGATAGTTCCGGCAGTCCCTTCCGGTCCAAGGTCTGGCATGAGAGGTTCGGTAACCTCCGGTCTTTGAATCTCCTTTTCACAACCGGATACTATTGTGCACAGTGCCATAAGTCCGGTCAGTACAATTGATATATTTCGAATCATTGTTGTATTTGTCCTATTGTTTGTCTGTCAGTAGAATATCATATTGATAAATAGCTTTCATCATCATTCTCGGCACGTGGAACGGCCCCTTGAAAAGATTACCCTTGGCAGGCTGGGCCACAGTGCCGTCCCTGTGCAGGTAACCGTACCATTCTCCGTATTCCCGGTCAGGAAAAACTCTGAAAGCATAGTCGAATGCCTTTTTGTGCATCTCGAGATATTTTTCATCTCCCGAAGCATTGTAGGCATAGAGAGAAGCGAGTATGGTCTCGCACTGTGGCCACCAGAATTTCATGTCTTGTGAGTAGTCCTGCGGAGGGAAATTCCGACAGTCGCGGAAGTTTATCATGCCTCCGTACTGCTCGTCCCAGCCCCAGGCCCAGGCCCAGTCGATAATCTGCAGAGCCATTTTCGTCAATTGCGGATCATTCCCCCTGTTCTTGGCGACATCGAGAATGAACCAGCCTGTCTCCATGCAGTGCCCGGGATTTATGACCCGGCCCTCGCAGGTATCGATGAATTCCCCTTCCGGGCCGACAGTCTCGAGAACAGTCTTAAATTCATGATTCATGAAGTACTTCGACAAATCTCTGACCGATTCATCTATCTGCATGTCAAGCACCGCATCGTCGCAAACCTGCTTCAGGACATTGGCGACATTTATCAGCATCATTGTGATGGAGTGCCCTCTCGCCGGAAACAGGTATTTCGGCTCCAGGAAGCCAGGCTCCGAAAGCATCTTTCTTACTCTGACGAACATGTCAAGAGCCTTGTCGGCGTATGTCATGTCCGATGACGCCAGGGCATATTCAGCCATTGCCATTATGGCAAAGCACTCGGAAAATACATACCTTCTTTTTCTGAGCGGTTTGCCTTCAGCAGTCACCGAGAAGAACATGTGGCCGTCTGTATCAATACAATGTTTTTCCATGAAATCTATTGTATTTCTGGCAGCCGTCAGCAGTGCCTCATCCCGGATTAAATCCGTGTACAGGGCACTTGCAATATAACCGAACCGGCCCTGGAACCATACGGACTTGGTCGTGTCCATAATGGTTCCGTCCCTGTCCACGCAGGTATAGACTCCACCGTTGACTTTGTCCACGCCATGTTTCATCCAGAACGGGACAATGTCTCGGGTAAGGTCGTGCAGGCACCTTTCCCTGCACGACCGTATATAAGTTCTGTCAAGCATATTTGAGATTATTTGATTTTTTCGCAGCGGACTCCGTGACCGTAGGATGCATAGGCTTGTTCCTGTGAGACAAAATTGTTCCAGTCGAAGTGCATCCTTTCAGCCTGATATTGATTTCCAGTCCTGAACATTCTGCTTGTCCACATGTAGCCGTATCCTCCTACCCTGTCAAACGGGAAGAAATTAGAACCTTTTTCGAAATAAATTAACCCGCAAGCCGGCAATGAAGCCACATTTGTCCCGTCATAAAGCACTTTTAAATCACTGCCATTATTTCTATAGTCGGACGGATTCTGGACCATGCCGTTTCCTAAGGTCTTATATGCACCTCCCGCCATTGTCGACATCACTCCTGTAAATGCATAAGGATTCATCACCCTGTATCCCGGAGGACATGGGTCATAAATCGTCTTATGTCCTAATGTATTCGCTTCATCATCTTGAGCGAGCAAACCCCATAAGTCATATGCAAGTTCATCAAGCCAGAAATTATTCTCTTCTCCGTCAACGAACGTCATCGGATAAGAAGCGATATTTTCTCTTGTAAGTTTCTGGTCAATGTGTGTCCATTTCGGGGCATTTGAGAATGATGTTGCAGTAGAATATTCTCCGCACTTATTTCCCTCTGAATCATACGTCTCAGTTGCCACCCTGGTATTGAAACTTGAATTGTCAGGTCCTATGAACGGATCCTTCCTTCCCCATTGATAGAACAGACCTTTCGATGCATTGGTATTTGAACTTGCCCAGTCGAGATTGCTCAGGGCTCCGAGATTCCTGTCCATGAGTTGCGGATTCTGGTATGCATCGTATGCAGCCAGATCCTCATGCACCTTCCATGTCTGAAGATTTGCTTCGAGATCGGCATCAGTCACCCAGATATGCCAGCTCCAGAGGATTCTGCCCGAACCATCGTAGACAGCGATGACAGCATTGCCCGGCACGAACGTACCGTTATCGCCAGGAAGATCAAAATAGACATGGCCGTTCTGCAGTTTGACATTCGTGATGAGTGCCGGAGCCGTCTGCCAGAGAACCTTTGCAGATGCAGGAGCCATGACGGAAGGCGTGATGCCGGGAGCTGTTCCGCCATTGAAATTATAATCAGGCTCCGCAGGTGTAGTATAGCCGTTGCCCATTATTGTAGCCGGGAAACGGTAAGTCTGACCTGCCTTTCCTGCCACATAGCAGTTGGCAGTCTCACGGACACCGTCCCCGTCAGGGTCACTGAGATCGATGGAGTCATCCTCGATGGCAGAGGATGTGAATGAATCTATGAAAAGCGCGGTCTCCATCGTCAGATCGCACTCTCCGCTCAGTTCTATGCTTCCCTTATCGGAGGAAAGCGTTACAACAATATCGCAGTTGACCGAACGGTCATCTGCACCGCCTGTCAGATACCACAGGCTGACCGGCTGATCACCGAGTTGAACGCCACTGACATTCAGAGTGAGAGGAACCGGTTCTCCTGCCCCCCCCGTCAGATTCAGGGAGCCCGTTTCCAGATTGAATTTGTAAGTACCGGCCAGAGAAGATCCGTCCTTTGCCTTGACGCTGACCCGGTCAAGATTGTATCCCTCATACCTGACAGTAGAAACTGTCACCTCGGCAAGTTTGAATACCGGTTCTAGAACCGCCTGCAGCACCGTTTGTCCCTCTGTAGGCTCTGTCTTGATACATGCATGGAAAAGATTCCTTGACAAAAGATGGCTGTAGGACTCTCCTTGCTGCGACCAGACAGACGGCAATTCTACAGAAAGTTCCTCTGAAGCGGCATTTTCCTGATACGGATAGTAAAGATATACCGAATGAGAACCTTCTCCCCAGATTACATCGGAATAAAATTCCCCGGCTTCACTACCGGAAGAAGATGCCGAAATCTGTACCGGAACATTTACGGCTTCTGCCTGCTTGCAGAAAAGACCGATATTGGTCCCGTCCGGCCAGATCAAGGTCTCTCCGAAAGCCGAGGCCGTACAACTGACGTTGATATGGCCTTCTTTCGGACTTGTCCAGTCCTGCTCTTCATAATTTTCCTTGCAGGACCACAACATTGCCGGCAGGATTGCCGCCAGCACGAATAATTTTCCTGAAAATTTCATTATGCGGTTATTTTAAGAAACTGTCCTGAATTTTCGAATCATGAATTTTATAGAGGTCTCCAGTCATTCCGATTCAGAAACGGTTGCACCTCTCGAAGAAGCCGATCTCCTCCAACTGGCTTTTCATCGCCTTCTCCTCATCGTCCGTCATGTTGCGGAACGGCACCCTGTTCTGTCCAAGATCCAATCCAATGAGTTTCATGATACGTTTGCCGGCCACGATGTTTCCGCGGTAGTTGCAGATGACGTTGATGACATCCTGAGAGAAATTTTGTTTCTCACGCGCGGTTTCAATATCTCCCTTCTCCCATGCCTCGATGATTCCGACGAGTTCACGACCGTTGTAGTTCGTCGTACCGCCTATTCCTCCCTGAGCGCCTCCCTGGGCAAGACTCGGAAGTATGGTCTCATCCTGACCGTGAAGCATGTCATACTTTCCGTCCTTATAGAGACGACATTGGTTGTATTCGTACAGGCTTTCATACGTGTACTTGATGCCAGCGAAATTCGGGATACGTCCGTCGACTGCCTTCAGAAGATCAAGCATCGGAAGATACGCTCCATTGAATGCAGGGATATGATAATAGTAGAAAGGAAGTCCAGGCGCTGCGGCTGCAATCGCCTCGCAATATTTCACCAATTCTTCGATTCTGCCGATTTTAGGGAACGGAGGAGCCATTGAACCTATACCCCAGGCACCGATTTCTGCAGCATGTGCTGCAAGCCTGACACTTTCACGAAGACAGCAACTGCCTACATGTACGATGACCTTGAAACCGGCAGGTACGGACGATACCCACATCTCAGCCAATTTCATACGTTCTTCGGCAGTCAGCATATAGCCTTCTCCCGAAGAGCCGTTTATGAAAAC
The DNA here is from genome assembly GCA_017695115.1 of Candidatus Cryptobacteroides avicola. Classification (GTDB taxonomy): domain Bacteria; phylum Bacteroidota; class Bacteroidia; order Bacteroidales; family UBA932; genus Cryptobacteroides; species Cryptobacteroides avicola. The sequence goes on from JADILV010000020.1 coordinate 19,035, forward strand.
GCCTTTGAGACCGTTCTTCCTGAGCATGTCAGCATAAGCAGGAATCGGCTCAAGATTCACATCGCCGTTCGCATCAAACGGTGTAAACGGCGCATCGATCAATCCTTTGATTTTTTCCATAATAATTATCAGTAATAGTGTTATTGTCATCAATGATTGCAACAAATCTAAACAGAATTTATATTAAATCACATTTTTATTTAATTAAATTGCATTAACAAAATAATTTATTTAATTAAAAGTATAGTTAAATTATGTAATATATTATAACATTGATTTTTAATTGAATTTTTTCAACAATACGAAAACATCGAATTATAAAATATATTATTTATATTGCTCCTGTTTCTTTGAGAAATTAAATAAAATCTTATTTATTTCATAAAACATATCCATCAATGACTTGATTTTTTATTCTTGAAAAATTAAATTTGTGCTGACCAATATTCCAGCCATGTTCGATATTTCTCAAGATCAGGGCCGATCCGGTGTAGGAAAGGCCATCCGCAGTTGCATTCTCAACAGGGTGATGAACAGCGGGAGTTTCACCGTTGCGGAAATAGCCGGGGACAGCGGCTTCAGCAGTACTACTGTCTCGAAGTACATCTCCACATTATTGGATAACGGGAAATTACGGGAAACGGGAAAGGTCAGCCTGCATACCAAAGGCAGAAAAACGGTGCGCTACGGCATACCATCGGATTCATTCTACTTTCTAGGGGTGGACATGCGGACATTCGAACTCAGCATAGGCCTTATAGACTTCATCGGACAGAAAGTGGCTGTGGAACATTTCGATGACTTCCGGCTTGACAATACCCATGACGTCCTTGATCTGGTCTGCAAGCGGATTCTTGACTTTATCGATGGACTCGACGGGCTCAGCAGGGAAAAAATCTCTGCAGTCAGCATCAATATCCCCGGACGTGTGAACAGCCGCACCGGAACCAGCGCCACAACTTTCAATTTCGAGGATACGGCAGGAGTTCCCCTGACGGAATACATTGGAGACAAGATAGGCATGAAAGTCTATATCGAAAACGACACCAAAGCCATGGCTTACGGAGAATACATGTCGTGGGCTGCCGGGAAGTACAGCAATATCCTGTACATAAACATAGGGTGGGGATTCGGACTCGGCATCATCATCGACGGCAAACTCTACTACGGCAAAGACGGTTACTCAGGCGAAATCGGACACGTCCATCTATATGAAAACAACGTCCTTTGCCATTGCGGGAAAAAAGGCTGCTTAGAGACGGAAGTATCCATGAGGGCAATCCGAAGAAAACTTACAGAACGAATCAGCAAAGGAGAGACATCGCTTCTGTCGCCCAAAGTGCAAAACGGAGGAACAATCACAGTCATGGACATACTTGACGCCGTCGAAAAGGAAGATGCTCTCTGCATAGAAATAGTCAGCCAGACCGGCACACGTCTCGGTCATATACTTGCAGGCCTGATAAACATTTTCAACCCAGAAGCCATCATCATAGGAGGCAATCTGTCCAAGGTAGAGCCATGCTATTTTCTGCAGCCCGTCGAGACCGAAATACGCAAATACGCCCTCAGGTTGATGTGCAGAGACGTTCCAGTAACCACATCCAGGCTCGGGGACGATACCGCTGTCATCGGAGCATGTCTCATCGCCCGCAGCAAGATGCTTGACGGACAGTAAATATGCATGTCAACTCCTCTGCAGTTATCGGAAAATTTCCGTTCTTTCCACAAGGCATACGATTTTGTCGTTAGGGCAAAAGAAATTGCGATTAGAGCAAAGCCGGCGGTTGCATACGAGGGCCCGCACTGCTATATCTGGCAAAGAACATTTAAAACCGTTATAGCATGAAAAAATTCTGGAAATGGGCCGTGATACTGATGACGGCGACAATGGCGGCAGGCCTTGCGACTTCCTGCGAAGAAAAGGGCAATACGGAACCGGTGACAATCAGAAAGACATGGCTGGCCTTTGATGAAGAATACGGCGACTACGTCGGATATGATTTAGGATCAATAAACGGTAAATTATGCCTCATAGAAACCTTTGTAACAAATGAAGAGGATGCGGAAAAGTATTCTCAAATGTTTGAAGTTGAAATATCTGTGAACGACATCCTATATGTTGATATGGAAAGCGCGATAGGAGCATCATTGGAAATAACCGAAACCGATGCCACAAGCGGCTGGATTCGTTTTAGTGAACTAGTGACAATAGAATATAAAAATCTTACCAAGGACTCGGTCACTTTGATCTATCACGAAGACGATGCTACCATAGAGTATGAAGCGCGCACGCCTGAAGGATGGGGGCTCACGGTGAACAACTACATAGACATAACATCGGCTGCTATTCAATAGACAGATCCCTCCACTCGCTGCCATCCTGAGCGAAGTCGAAGGATTTGACAGCATTGCCGGTCGTAATGCCAATGCCCATTCGAAATGACATTGGACAATAAAACAAAAAATCATTAAATTTACATCCTGAAAATTCAGGATGTGATGGAGCAGGACATATACGGATACTCGTTGTGCGCAGCATTGGCTCTGATGATTTTCTTCGGAGTGTGGTTTATAGTTGCACGGAAACCGGACAAACCGGTTTTCGGCAATTATATCCGTTCGAGAAGAATCATGGGTGCAGCGTTGCTCGTGCTTTCAGCCAACTATGCGGTACATCTCCTACTGCGGCCACGCTTCACGGCTCCGGATGCAGCCATACTGATGAATCTCTCCACATACTACATTTCCGCATGGCTGTTCAGTTCGGCTCTCACCTCCCTGCTTGACAATCATTACCTTACCCGCAGGAAATTCACTTTGCATATCATCGGCTGGCTGTGCTTCACCACCGCAGCAGGGGCCGTCATGATACTGTTCCCGTCGGGGGGGGCAATGAATACTGCAGGCATAATTGCCCTGACATTATGGTTTCTCATATATGCTTTCAGCCTTGCCAGCAGGCTGATACGGGAATACAGGAAAGCTGTCAGACTGTTTGACGAGACACAGTCCGATGACATAGGCTCATACATCGACTGGCTGTCTGTCTTCACCTGGTGGGCAGTCATCTACGGTGTCGGATGCGGACTTTTTACATTCATACCGGAAAAATACGTCTTCATCTGGATACTTTCGTCCATTCCGTTCTACATCTACCTGTTCTGTTCCTACATGAACTACATGCTTTTCTATGAGAGAGTCGAAACGGCACTGGATACGGAGATGCCGGAAAGCACGCCAGGCGCAGAGTCTGTGATGACTGGCGGGACATACCGCAACACGGAAGAAGACTCCGCCGGCAACAGACAGAATCAGCCTGCGTACTATGCAGAATTAGAAAAACGGCTCGCCGGATGGATAGGCCGGAACGGATTCACGCTCCCGGGACTGACCATAGAAGACCTCGCAGGGGCTCTATGCACCAACCGCACCTATATTGCCGGATACATCAAGTCCGTCTACCATGTCACATTCCGGGAATGGATTGCGGACTTGAGGATAGAATACGCCAAGCGGATGATGTCGGAACATCCGGAAATGACCGTAAGCGCAGTCTCCGAAGCCTCCGGATTCCTCTCACACAGCTACTTTACAAGGATATTCTCGGAAAAAGAAGGAGCGTCTCCGGCAAAATGGAAACGGGCCCTGGCATAAAGACGGCTGTCCGACAGTCTTTCTGAGAAAACAAAAGGGGACCGGTCCTTGTCCTGGACCAATCCCCTTCTTATAATTGCATACGGGTACACCGTCCCGACAATCACAGAATCAGGCCTATTTCCACTCAAATCTGAACTGTGCTCTGACTCCGCTACCCGGCGAGCCGGCAGTCAATATCAGTGTGTCACCATTGCCTACGACAGTTTCTGTAGCCGCATCTAACCGCCAGGTATTGTCGGTAGCGGAATACTTCATGGTTATGTTTCCGTCATCGATATCATCTCCGGTAGTGTCATCCTCTATGAAATGTCCGCGCAGCTCCAACGAATGATCCTTATATATGGACATCTTTGAAACGGACATGGTCAGCTGGCTGGCAGCATCCTTCCAGTCATCCGGATTGTCTTTGGATTCGTCAGGAACTTCCTGGTAGAATTTTCCGAGATGCTGTTCCTGCTTGCCGTCAACGGTATACCAGAATTCATTCGTGAGTTCCGCCGTGTTACCCGCATCATCGGAAAGATAACCTATCTTCAGAAGAGTAACCGTCAGAGTGCGGTGAGTCGTCTGCTGGACGACAGGAGGTTTGGCCAGATAAGACTTCGCCGCAGCCTCAAGTTCCGATTTTCTGGACGATGAGGAAGCAAATTCCCAGATAGGAATCAGTTGCGAGCCGTCGTAGTCGATCATCACCCATTTGCTCTGGTCTTCAAGGCTTGCAAGCCATTCATTATACGTCGATTCCGATACATTCGGATTCTGCGAGGCATACTGCGATTCCCCGCCTCGGGCCTTGAGTGAAGACTCGAAATTGGCCGCCTCATTCCTCATTTTTTCGTAAGACGAGAACTCTACAGAGGCAGACCCACCCATCGACAGGAGCTCGAATCCTCCCGAAGTGGCGACACTCCAGTCAACGGCATTTTCCATAACGCTGACATCCGCACTCATGGAATAGTCGAGCGAACCTCCGAGGACAAACCCTGTGATTACATGCGTACCGTATTTCAGGAACAGGTCGGTGGCCGTCATATTGTCTATGTCGGTCTGGGCTTCAGGCATCACGCTTGACTTGAGATCTTCAGCCGTCAGATTCGGCAGAATCTTGTAGGACTGTTTCTTGGTGATATGACGGAACGAAGAATATTCGTTTTCCGCCGATGACAAGGCGGCCTCGGAGAACGAAGCCGACACAGAGGCGGAGAAACCGAGGTAATTGGCTGAAATGCCCGCTTTTGTAGACAACTTGCTCTGATATTCCTCCATGGTCTTGGCATAGATATACCTCTCTTCCGTAGAATTAAGGTTGAGTACATCCGCTATGTATCCGTTTTCCATTAGTTTGTCGATGTCCAGGATAGAGTTCCGGACATACGCGTCCGCCGCATATTCGCCTGAAGCATCGTATCCCTTGCCGAGATGCTTGTAATCCTCGATTCCGGTCGGATTGGCTTCCTGGATTATCTGAAGGGAAACCGACTTGTTCAGCAGGGTATTGGTAAACGACAGCTGGGTCTTCCTTTCCCTGTTGAACTGGTTTTTCTGCACCGAAAGGGATATCAGGGCGTCTCCCGTACCGGATGAAGGAGATACGGTCAGCCACCGCGGTATATCCGTTCCCTCGGTATTGTTGAGTTTCCAGTCTCCGGTGGAATTCAGCTGGACATAGCCGACGGATGCATCGTAACTGAGGGATATGGACGGATTGTCAAATTCAAAGAAGAGTTCGGTCACAGGCTGAATCACCTTAACAGCCTTGGACAATGTCTGCCCGTCTTCTTCCGTAAGGGACACTGTGACATACGCCTCCCTGTCCTCTTCGACATTCATATCGGCGGAAATGACTATATCATCGCCCTGAAGGCTTGCCTTGCACCAGTCGGACGAACTTCTCACCTCGACTTGTCCGGTAGCGACAAACGGTATCCGCATTTCTTCTCCTTTGGAAACAAGGGTGATTTCAGACACGAGCAGATCAAGCGCAGATGCCTCTCCCGACTGTGTCACGGAAATCCTGCACACGACAGGCGCACCCGGCTGTCCCGTCGTATTAAACGCAACCTCAGCAGTACGGTCTTCGCCAGTAAGGTTTTCCGATATTTCCAATATTGCCTTGCCGTCGGAAACAGATGCCGGGGCTATCCATTCCGCTCCGCAGGAGCATTCCACTTCAATGCCGGCTCCTCCGACTAAATAAGCGACTTCAAGGCTTCCTCCGGTTTTGCCCGTTGAAAATTCCGTTACAGGCAATTCCAGGAAGTAAGAATCTGCGCTTTGTCTTACACCCACTGTCCTGACAATGGGCTTTCCTCCCGTCTCGACCGTGAATGTGAGCAGGGCTTCCCTGTCTTCTCCGCTGCCGTTTGCTTCAGCGGCTATCTCTACGACTGCATTACCCTCGCCCTCATCTGCGGAAAGCGTACACCATGATGAAGATGATACCGCTTTCCAAGGATAATTGGATGTCACGACAAGCCTGTATGTATCGGCGCTGTTGACAAAGGTTATCTCACTTGCCGAGACAGAAAAGTCCGCTTCCTGCGGAGTCTGTACTATTGTAATCACGGCACTGCACAGACCTCCGGACACGGTTATTTCAGCCTTCCGGTCCGCAGTCCCGTCATTCGGTTCTACGGTTATCACAAATTCTCCTTTGTATGAACCTTCACCGCCGGAAATGACACACCATGCGGCATCTGACACCGCCGTCCAGTCCTGATTTGTCTTGACCTCCACGGAAACGGTACCTCCGTCATAGTCCATCTCAATCTCTCCTTCCGCACTGAGAGTGAGATACGGGACTTCCTCCTTCAGGCAACCTGCCGGGAGGAACAGAATGGATATAATGGCCGCCAGATGGCTGGCAATCCACGGAACAACATTCTTTCTCATAATCCAAACATTTTATGGTTCTTATTTTTCAAGCATTTCTGTAAGTCCGGCCTTGGCATCAGAGTCAGGTAGAAGAATAAGGATGTCTCTGGCCTCGGTCTTTTTCCCGAGGGCGGTTTTCACTACGGCCCTGTTGATGCAGTCACAGTCCTCAAGCAACGGCTCCGCTGCTGCATAATCCCGGGACATGATATAAAGCACAGCAAGATTATATCTGGCTTCGCTGATTCCGGTACATCTCCTCAACAAGGCTCCGGCCTCGTCCTTGCGCCCGTTTTTCAGATACACCAAAGCCTTGTTGTACAATATCTTTTCAGCAATACCCGTATTTGGAAGGCGGTCAGCCACAGATTCGGCGCCCTTGTAATCCCCGGCCATCACTTCCTCCAGCATTGATTCGTTCAGTGCAGCCGCATCGGCTTCACTTTCCTGCACAAGGATCTGATTCCCAGACACGCTGAATGAATCCGGACGGATGCTGCCCGTGATTTCAAGGCTGCAATATCTGAGACCCGGATATACGTCACGCCTCAAGTCCTGCCATTCTCTGTAAAACCTGTCCCGGATGATATTCTCCCTCATGTCCGGATCTGCAACGGAATCCATGACAGCAAGGATTTCGTCCTTATGTTCTGAAAATCCTTCAGCCACAGCCTGCATGACTCCGGCCCAATTCTCTTCAATTACAGAAAAAGTACATCTGTCCATGTCGACTCCGGCTTCAGAAAGCAGTTTTTTTACGGTCTGAATCCTGTTGTTGCCGAGATTCCTGTTATACTCCACATTGCCGTCCGGGGAATTGGACACCTCCACAGACACCGAATAATCCTTGACATCGCTCTTGAAAAGCACGCTGTGGACATATTCCGCCATTTTGGCCCCTATATCTTCATCATCAATTGAATAGGAATCCACCCGGAAAAGGAAGCCGTCTGCAAAAGGAGAAAAGTCCGCTGTCTCCGGCATTTCCGTCGGCCACACATGGAAATATTTTTCTATAAATTCCAGATCCGCAAAAGTATTCGGGTCCGCTGCAGAAACCGGGAATACCTCGGAAGAAAGAAGCACCCTGCGGCCATAAGCATCGGCATAAATGTCCACATGGACAGAACTTTCCCTCATCCATTCCTCAAAGCCGACAGCATTACGGCTTTCCAGTCCTGTCGAGCCGTGCCGGCTGTATCTTTTTCTTACGGATATGCTGTCGGAGAGATCCGGTTCATATATGTCGTTCCTGCCGTTGAAAGTATTGTGCAGAGAACCTTCCGCAATACATGAAAGAAGCGGAATCTTTTTCGTTCCGTCCTTTGAGACAAGCGCCGGGACCAGAATGATTCCGGTGTTAGGGTTCCTGAATCTTGCCGGCACTTCTGCCGTAATGTCTATATCTGCTGTCCCCGCGCCCGAATAGTCTATTTCTGCAGCACAGTCTACGGAAACTTTTTCTTCGGAACCGGCAGCCTTCCTGAGTCCGGAACAGGATATGGCCATAAATGCGGCCGTCAGTGTCATGATTGTTCTTATCGCATCCATTTCCGTATCATTTAATGAAGTAAGTGAATCTTATGCCTATTCTTGTAATGCCCCAGTAATCCCTTGATGCCGGGCCGAAGCAGGACTGCCTGTCGAAAGGGTCATAACGGTTGGCGAAATCAAGCCGGTTCCAGCCGAAGCCGATTGTCCCTTCCACATTCCAGCGTTCATGGAACATGAAGGCATAGCCGTAGGAAACGCCGGCTCCCTTGAAGTCCCCGACATATCCCATGCTGCGCATGGACCAGTCATATTGCCCATACTGTCCGTGGATTCCAAAGACATGTCCGGCGAATTTGTGCCTTGGCCAGAAACGGATCTCGGGCTGGACAAGCCACAGATTGCTTTTACGCCCGTTTGACCATGACCACGGATTGACCAGACCGTCAACGCTGACAGACCATTGCCTGGCAAAACCGACTTCCACCCCTACATTGGGCGAAAGAGCAGCCCAGCCCAAAGCATTTGCCGTCACACCTACGGTCTGGGCATCTGCAGCGTCCGGCATCATGAATACAAGAAACATGATGCCCCAGAATTTCCAGATTTTACTTTTCATAAATATTGAATTTTACAGGTTGCGCCATTAACAAATTTAACCCGGGAAGCCGGCCTTTTCAACCATGCTTGCGGATTGGACAAAAAGTTTTGCAACCAGAACAAAAAATTGTCGTATCTGCAAAAAATTTTGTCGATACGACAAAACAGCCGGGCGATTTGGATTTCAGCCGGGACTGCTGAAAGATTTCGGGGAAATCCGGTAATTTTACATTGTAAATTTCAGGGAAAACAGGAAAATTAACTGAATAAATTTGCGGGAAATCGGAAAACTTTTTTAATTTTG
>JADILV010000021.1 GCA_017695115.1 Candidatus Cryptobacteroides avicola
AACGGGAATCCGACAAGAGTCAAGAGCTGGAGGGATATTGATTACAACCTCCAGTCTTCTGAAGACAGGTATAAGTGGATAGAGTATCATAAATGGTCATTCAAAGGTGCGATATACACAAAACTCGTCGGTGATCTCGTCCTTATGGCCAGGGCGCAGTTCGGTTATCTCGGATATTATAACAGGAACTGGGGCTATTCTCCATTCGAGGGATTCCTCCTTGGAGGTGACGGTATGTCGGGATATAATACTTACGGTTCGGAGGTGATCTCACTGCGAGGTTATGAGAACTATTCGCTTACTCCCCAGGTCTATGCACCGTATGCCAATGGCTATGCCTATGCCGGTAATGTATATGACAAGTTCACAGTCGAGCTCAGGTATCCTGTCGTGCTGCAGCCGCAGTCAACGATATTTGCCCTTGTTTTCCTGGAAGGCGGTAATGCATGGTCTGACATAAAGGATTTCAACCCGTTCCAGATAAAGAGATCCGCCGGCGTCGGAGTGAGGGTGTTCCTGCCTATGATCGGACTTCTCGGAGTCGACTGGGGATATGGGTTCGATGACAGCCAGTATGGCGGAAGCCAGTTCCATTTTGTGATAGGCCAACAGTTCTAAACATGAAAATATATAATGAAAAATTTTAAGGATATGAAAAAATCATTTGTAATTGCAGCGGCTTTCCTTTTTATATGTGTCACCGCTTCAGCACAGGGGCCGAAATTTGCCCATGTCAATTTTAATGAACTCGTACAGCTCATGCCTGAGATGGATTCAGCGAGAGTGCAGATGGATGCTTCTCAGAAAGAAATCCAGGATACATATCAGAGCATGATAGAGGAATTCAATGCCAAGTATGCCGAATACGGCGAGAAACAGGCTACATGGACTCAGTCTGTCAGGGAAAGCAAGGAGCGTGAGATCCAGAGTATCCAGACCAGGATCCAGGAATTCGAGCAGTCAAGCCAGCAGGATATAGCACAGCTCCAGAATACTTTGATGGCACCTATTTACCAGAAGGCACAGGAAGCTGTCAATACACTTGCAAAGGCTCAGGGGTTCATTTATGTTTTCGATTCATCACAGCTTCTGTATATCGATGATACCCAGAGCACGAACCTTACCCAGAGTGCAAGGGAGGCTCTTAACATTCCGGCAGACAGGACTATGGAATCTCTGCAGGCCGAGCTTCAGGCAAGGGCACAGGCTGCGCAGCAGTAATTCAAAATAGAAATATAAGGAAAGAAAGCCATTTGAGGAGGCCGGCTCAAAAATCAGAGCCGGCCTCTGCTTTTGCACACCTGCAGGTTTTTTTGGCAAATATACCGAGTATACCGGTGCGTTTGGGGGTGCGTCAAAAAGAAAAAGGAGTTGCGAGAAATTCGTAACTCCTTGATTTTTAGTGGCTCCTGAAGCAGGACTTGAACCTGCGACCCTCTGATTAACAGTCAGATGCTCTAACCAACTGAGCTATTCAGGAATGTTGTGTCATCCGGTATTTTCCGAATGGGATTGCAAAGGTACATCTTTTTTCGGAAGCTGCAAATTTTTTGACGATTTTTTTGAAGTTTTTTATTGTCCGGCTGGAAATAATTGCTGAAAAAGTTCAGACAACTGCCCAATATATGTTAACTTTGCCGGAAAATGTTTGCATGCCGTTCCGATTGGCAGTGGTTCGAAAGATCCGTCGGACGGTATTAATGTTTTCTGTAGTTGTTCGGATATGGATATAGATCTGTTGTCGAAAATGGTGAAGGAGCTGATTCTGGACCATGACAGGGTGGCTCTTCCCGGATTGGGGGGTTTTATTGCCGAGATGGTGCCGGCATCTTTTACTGATAAAGGGTATACCATAACGCCGCCATACCGCAGGCTGTCCTTTCGTCCGGGGCAGGAGGATGACGGTCTGCTGGTGTCTATGTATGCATCGGTAAATGAGGTGAGCACGGATGTGGCACTGGCTGCGTTGACTGACTTCGTGTGCGGAATGAAAGAGGTCCTTGAAAAGAAGAAGGCCGTGGTCTTTCCGGGATTGGGCAGGCTGCGTGCTACGCGTGAGAACAATTTCTTTTTTGTTTCGGATGAAGATCTGGATATATATCCTGAAGGATTCGGACTCGAGCCTGTATCCCTCAAGACGCATGAAGAAACCAGGGAAGAACTTTCCACTGCTCTGGGAAGCCTGAAAAACATAATCGGCCGTGAAGAAGCGGAGGCCTCGGAGGAGGTCCAGGAGACAGACATGGACGTGCAGGATGGACAGGAAGACAAGCTGCCTGTGACAGACGCGGAAGCCGTCCCTGAAGATGAAACGGACGGGGACGATATTGAAATACAGATGCAGGAGATGGAGGAAATGCCTGTGCTGGTATCCGTAGAACCGGAAACAGGACAGGGACCGGACGTCTCTCCGGATGAAGGAAAGGTGCCGGACAAAAAGAAAATCATGCTTGCCGTCCTGTCTGTATTGGGGCTGGCCGTGCTGCTTCTGGTACTGTATATTGCCGTAGCGAGACTGTTTCCCGGTGTGATGGACGGACTTCTGTACAACGAGGAGGATCAGGAGATTCTCCATAATATTTCTCAATTCAAAAATTAAATGCTACTTTTGCACGCCGCCCATGAAAACTGTGCGGCGGGTAAAACAGTTCCGGTATGGAAAACAAATTCAGACAACACATATTGGTCCCGTGCTATGATACTGATGTGGCGAAGCTTCTTAAACCTGCATCTTTCATGGATATGGCACAGGAAGCCGCAAATCTCCACGCCAATATATTGGGATTCGGATATGACAACCTCATGGAGACCAGGACAGCCTGGGTGCTCTCAAGGATGCATATCCGTTTTTTGCGCCATCCCCGCTGGAGGGAAGAGGTGGATCTGACGACATGGCATAAAGGATTGGAGAGACTATTCTACCTTAGGGATTTCCAGATGACCGATACCGAGGGGAATGTATTGGTAGAAGCCACTACATCCTGGCTTGTGCTGAATATAGATACGAGGCGTCTTGTGCGGGATGCCGGGATATGCGAAGAAGGCGTATGCCGGGACAATGCCATTCCGGAGCCTTGCGACAAGGTCCAGATGCCGTCTGACTGCCTGAAAGAACAGGTCTGTGTGCATAAGGTGTCATACTCCGATGTGGATGTGAACGGACATACGAACAACGCCATGTATCTGGTCTGGTCAATGGACGCGGTAGGCTACGACGTCGCATCGTCCCGTCCGCTGAAAGAAATGAAAATCAACTTCAACCATGAGACAAGACCGGGCGATGAGGTAGCTATCGGCAGGGCCTGCACTGAGCAGGACGGAAACACTGTCTATTATGTAGAAGGGATTGCCGCCGGGCGTCAGGCATTCTGCGTGGAACTGGTATTTTAACGAGAAAATAACTTAAGCTTAAATAATATGAGAGATTTGTTTTTCGGTCAAGGTACAGGGCATTCCATAATGCTGCTCGCCTTTGTCATTGCGGCCGGAATCTACCTTGGAAGATTCAAGGTAAAAGGTGTTTCCCTGGGGACTACCTGGATTCTGTTTGTAGGTATTGTCCTGAGTCATTTCGGGTTCCGGGCAGATGAGAATCTGCTTCATTTCCTTAAGGAGTTCGGACTTATACTGTTTGTATTTTCTATCGGACTGCAGGTCGGTCCCGGTTTTTTCCATTCATTCAAGAAAGGCGGACTGACACTGAATATGCTGGCATTGGGGCTTGTCTTGCTGGGTGTCATCACTACATACGTACTGCATCTTGTTACCGGAGAGAACCTCGTTACGCTTACCGGTGTCATGTCCGGAGCCGTTACCAATACTCCTGGTCTGGGAGCTGCCCAGCAGACATTCTACGATGTGACCAGTTCCGGGTCGTTCCTCTCTGAGGTCGGGTCATCCGACATATCGGCTTCACTTGCATCGGGATATGCCGTTGCGTACCCTCTGGGTGTGCTTGGTGTAATCGCCGTGCTTATGATAGTAAAGGCTGTCTTCAAGGTCGATCTCAAGAAAGAGGAGGCCCTGCTTGACGGAGAAGAAGCCGGAATAGAAAGCGCCGTACGTGTGGCTTTCCAGGTGGAGAATCCTGCGATTTTCGGCAAGACTCTCGTCGAGATAGACAAGGAAATCACCAACAAGTTCGTAGTATCCAGGATACTCCGTGACGGAGCGGTAGAAGTGCCTCTTGCATCTACTGTCATCAACAAGGACGACAAGGTGCTGGTGGTTACATCCCAGACTTCCGTAGATGTGGTGACGATGCTTTTCGGAAAAGTGATCGACATGCCTAAAGAGGTTTGGGACAAACTTGACACTTCCATGTCCGTAAGGAAGCTCATAATCACGAAATCTTCCCTTACAGGCAAGAAGCTCAAGGAGCTGAAGATACGTTCAACATACGGTGTAAGTATTACCAGGGTATCGCGTTCGGGCGTGGATCTTGTCGCCAATCCGAACCTCACCCTCCAGCTCGGTGACGTCATTCTCGTCGTAGGTCCGGACAATGCTATCGACAAGGTGGCAAAGGCCGTAGGAAACTCGGAGTCAAGTCTCAGCCATCCTCATCTGATCCCTATATTCTTCGGAATCGCCCTCGGTGTACTGCTGGGCTCCATTCCTATGAAATTCCCTGGTATTCCGCAGGCCATCAAATTCGGTCTGGCAGGAGGTCCGCTCATCGTAGCCATTCTTATCGGATACTTCGGTCCGAAACTCAAGATCACCACTTACACCACGACAAGTGCCAACATGATGCTTCGCGAGCTCGGAATATCTATTTTCCTGGCAGCCGTAGGTCTGGGAGCGGGAGAGAATTTCGTGAGCTCTATCGTGAACGGAGGTTACTGGTGGATCCTCTACGGTGCGCTTATCACCATCATCCCTACTTTCCTGATTGCAGTCATAGGAAGGCTGGTGTTCAAGCTGAACTTCTATCAGATATGCGGTCTGCTGTCCGGAAGCTGTACCAATCCTCCTGTACTTGCTTTTGCACAGAATGCGTATGGCACGGATTATACATCGGTAAGTTATGCTACCGTATACCCTCTGGCCATGTTCATGAGGGTACTTGTAGCCCAGGTGCTCATATTGATAGCAGTCGCATAATATGACGCAGGAATACGTAAATGACATAGCGGATTTTATATCCAGATATATTTCTCACATGCTCGGCGCGGGGGTACATACTTCCCGCGTCGTGCGTAACAGCAAGCGCATAGGAGAGGCGCTCGGAGCCGATGTGAGAATACACACTTCACAGAAAACGGCTACGCTGACTGTCTGCAGCAAGGACGGCAAGACGATGAACACCAGAGTGCTGGACATTCCGGGATTTCCTATAAGTTTTGAGTGGAACGCGGATCTGAGCGCTCTCAGCTGGGCGGCGTATGACAATGAAATGTCTTTGGACGCCATCCGTCACAAGTTCGATGAAATTGTCTCCAAACCTAAAATGAACCCATGGTTCGTGCTGTTTATGGTCGGACTTGCCAATGCGTCATTCTGCCGTCTTTTCGGAGGAGACATCTGGGCCATGCTTGTAGTGTTCACCTCCACACTTGTAGGTTTCTTTACAAGACAGCATCTGACAAGAAGAGGGGTGAACCATTATATAGTATTCATCGTTTCCGCCTTTGTCGCCTCGCTGTGCGCCTCATCGGCTTTGTCCCTGGGGCTGGAGACTGCGGAGATAGCGCTGGCTACCAGCGTCCTGTACCTTGTCCCCGGCGTCCCTCTTATCAACGGCGTGATAGACATTACGGACGGGCACATCCAGATAGGCATCAGCCGTATAGTGAACGCCCTGATGCTTATAATATGTATAGCGATAGGTATGTCGGCTACTCTCATGTTGGTTAAAGACAGTCTGTTATGATAGCGGTAGATATTATTTCCGACGGGATTTTCGCCGCTGTGGCGGCAATGGGGTTCGGAGCCATTTCCGATCCTCCTTTGAGGGCATTCAAGTTCATCGCCCTTCTGGCTGCCGTAGGCCATGCGGCAAGGTACTGTCTTATGACGTTTCTCGGTGTGGATATAGCTTCCGCTTCGCTTGTCGCAGCCCTTATAATAGGGACCGGCAGTGTCTGGTGCGGCAAAAGGGTGTCTTGCCCGATGACCGTGCTTTATATCCCGGCACTGCTCCCGATGGTTCCCGGAACATACGCATACAAGACGGTTTTTTCTCTGATAATGTTCCTGCAGAACATCTCTTCCCCGACCCAGGGAGCGGAGTATCTCCAGTCCATGCTGTTCAACGGCTCTGTTGCCGGCAGCGTGCTGTTCATGCTGGCGGTAGGTGCCACCATTCCGGTATTCCTTCTCCGCAGCAAGGCCTATTCGATGACCAGGAACTCTAAATATCTGTAGTATGGAAGCATTCTGGAATTCTATAGCAGAGTACAACGCCCAGACCTGGCCATGGCAGCTGGCTTTCATTGCCGTGGCGGCTCTGTTCACTGTCCTTCTGTGGGTCCGCCCTATGACATGGGTGAAGATAGCCACGAAAGTGCTCATGGTATTCGAGTCCCTCTGGATAGCTTTCGTGTATTATATGAAATTCGGGGAAGGGCGCGAATATTCCAGCGTCATGACAATTTTCTGGTGTCTGGTCGCTGCGGCATGGATATACGACCTGGTTACGCATTATTCTTCGTTTCAGAAGTCAGGAAAATACAGGCCGTGGGGAGTGATCATGATCCTGCTGCCGCTGGTATATCCTGTAATCTCACTTCTGAGAGGCATGTCTTTCCCTCAGATGACAACACCGATGCTTCCGAGTGCCGTGGCCCTTTATATGCTCGGCATGCTTATGGCTTTCAACAGGAAAGTGAATTTCTTCGCCTTCATCTTCATAGTACACTGGGCTGTCATAGCCATATCCAAAATAGTGCTGTTCAATATTCCGGAAGACAGTCTTCTGGCTTTTGCTTGCCTCCCGGCAATGTTCATATTCTTCAAGGAGGCGGTAGACAACAGCACCGGAGATGAGAGCAAGCCGTCCAAAACGGCTGTAAAGGCATTGATTCTGGCTGTAACGGTCCTGATCGGGGCCTGTATGGTGATTGAGTATGTTTGATCTTGTCTACCCTTCATATATGCCGCCGGTGCTCCCTCCGCGCCGGGCAAGCGATGTGGATGCTTCGGAACCGCAAAGGAAAACGGAGATGTTCCCTGTCGTCGAGCCTGACGGTGAAGTGGTCGCCATGGCCTCAAGAGAGTATTGCCACAGCGGAGCCAAGGTATTGCATCCTGTCGTGCATCTCCATATCATCGACCGGTACGGGAGGCTTTATCTACAGAAGAGATCGCTGAAGAAAGATATCCAGCCGGGGAAATGGGATACGGCTGTGGGCGGACATGTGGATTACGGGGAGCAGTTGCTCGAAGCCCTTTTCCGGGAAGCGTCTGAAGAGTTGGGCCTCAAGGAGTTCAACCCTGTATACCTGGGGTCGTATGTATTCGAGTCTGAAATTGAAAAAGAACTGGTCAACGTATTTGCGGCAGTGGGGTCATTCTCCCTTTCTCCGGACAAGGACGAGGTGGATGAAGGGAAGTATTGGGAAATCGGGGCTATAGAAGAGAATACAGGAAGGTCTGTACTGACGCCTAACTTCGAACAGGAGTTCGTAAGGGTGAAAGACAGGCTGCTTGCACTGCTATGACCGTTTGTGCCATGTCGTCCCGGGCGCAAGCGAAAGAAACGTATTGATAAAATTTGTACTATGCCGGGAATAGAATGTTTCATTTTGCCGATGTCCTGTGAGCAGGATATGTCCGTTACGCTGGAATCGCTTGCCGGAAGCGATGCTTTTGACGGTGTGACCATCATACCCCAGGATTCTTTCGGCGCGACAGACACGCTCCGTTCGATAGCGGATGCCGTAAAATCCGAATATTTGCTGGTCTATACCAGACCTGAACCTCTTGTAATGGGATATATGGCTCTGGACAGGATAGCCGGCATCGCCGCGGACACAGGAGCCGACATGCTCTATGCCGACTATTACGATCAGGGGGAGAAACATCCTCTGATAGACTGCCAGCCGGGTGCTTTGAGGGACGATTTCGATTTCGGGCCTCTGCTTGTATTCCGGACACGGTCGTTCAAGAGGGCTGTAGCCGGGATGGTATCCGACCGGAAATGGGGAGCCCTTTATGAACTCCGTCTGTCCATGAAGAAAATAGTCCATATCCGCGAGTTCCTTTATTCCGGTATCGAGCCGGACCGCAGAAAGTCGGGCGAAAAGATATTCGATTATGTAGATCCGAAAAACAGGCAGGTGCAGATGGAGATGGAGAGGATCTGTCTCGGGCATCTCAAACGCATCGGTGCGTATCTTGAACCGGAATTCAAGAGTGCTCTTGCCGTCGGAACGGAGCAGACGGAGAGCTATCCGGTCGAAGCTTCTGTGGTAATACCCGTGTACAACAGGGTCAGGACCATCGAGGATGCCGTAAGGAGCGCCCTTTCCCAAAAATGCGGTTTTAGTTTCAATATTATAGTTGTGGACAACCGTTCTACCGACGGTACCACGGAACTTCTTGATGCTCTGGTGCAGGAGAGCGGAGGCAGGCTGCTGCACATAGTCCCTCGGCAGGACGGTCTGGGAATCGGAGGGTGCTGGAATCTGGCGGTATACAGCGAATACTGCGGAAAATATGCCGTCCAGCTGGACAGCGATGATGTGTACAGCGGACCTGACACTCTTTCAAGGATAGTCTCCAAGTTCAGGGAAGAGGACTGCGCCATGGTCATCGGCTCATATCAGATGACGGATTTCGATATGAATCCTATCCCGCCGGGGATTATAGACCATAGAGAATGGACTCCTGATAACGGCAGGAACAATGCCTTGAGAATCAACGGTCTCGGCGCTCCCCGTGCATTCTGTGTGCCTGTGTTGCGCCGGACAGGAGGTTTCCCGAATACAAGTTATGGCGAGGATTATGCCGTAGGCCTCAGGATAAGCCGTGAATACAGGATAGGCCGGATATATGATGTGCTGTACTGCTGCCGCAGGTGGGAAGGCAATTCAGATGCCGCACTAAGTCTTGAAAAGGTCAATGCCAACAATTTCTACAAGGACTGGATCCGGACATGCGAGCTGGAAGCCCGTCGTTCAGGCAGGGAGGGCTGATATATGAAAGCCGGGAGGAAACCGATAGAGAAGTTCATAAACGACCAGCTGTCCAGATGGCATGTGGCCTGCGACAATTTCAGGGCTCTGAAAGATGTCAGGACCAGGTCTCTGTCCGTCGGAGGACTGGAAATCAAGGCTCAGTTCAACCCTTCCAGGATAGTTTCTACTGCAGCGGATGTCACGGATGCCGGCTTAAAGGCCAGGAAGTGTTTCCTGTGCAGGGAAAACAGACCGGCAGAGCAGATAAGCCTTAAATTCGAAGGAAGGAAATCCAAGAAGTACGATATCCTGGTAAACCCTTATCCTATCCTGCATAACCACCTGGTAATCGCTTCCGACAGGCATACGGACCAGAGCATCTGGAAAAGGTATGTGGATATGCTCGACCTGGCTGTCGCGCTCGGAAACTATACGGTTTTCTACAATGGTCCTCGTTGCGGAGCCTCTGCTCCTGACCATTTTCATTTCCAGGCTGCCCGGAGAGGGCAGATGCCTTTGGAGTGCGATGTGGAGTTCATGCTTGACTCACTGAAGATCAGTTCCGGTAAAAGCCTGGGCCGGGACTGTCCCTCCGGCTGCGCTCTCGAATATCTGACTTCCGTCCAGGATGCGGAACTGTTCCGTTACAGGAAATTCATCCGTGGCATATTTGTCATAAGGTCAAAGACATCCAAATCCGCCGCCAAGATGTTCTACCGGCTTCTGGACTGTACTTCTGCAGACGGGGAGGGAAAAGAGCCGATGTTCAATCTCCTGTCATGGTACAGTGGCGGTGAGTTCCGTTCGGTCGTGATATTCCGTAATACCCACAGACCGCACAATTATTTTTCAGAAGGGGCTGACCGTCTGATGGTAAGTCCCGGATGTGCGGATATGGCGGGGGTTCTCGTGACTCCTATGAAAGAGGATTTCGACAAACTGACACCGGACCTTGTTTCCGGCGTTTACGATGAGGTCTCCATGTCCGAGGAAGACCAGAAAATGCTTCTGTGGAGACTTACCCGGGACCAGAAAATGCTTTCAGTGGGAATCATGTCGGCCGGGGAGATCGTATTTGAAATAATTTCCGATGGGGCAGGTCCTCGGTCTGCCGTTTTCAAGGACGGGAAGATCGAATATGACGGAGCCCTGTATGATGAACTTTATTTTGATGCGCTTACCCCTTCTATGATGTTCGCCCAGCCGTCATTCATCCTTTACCGGGTCACGATAGGGACGGATTTCCATTGGGAAAGGAAAGAAGACCAGAAATTTGCAGGGGCGTTGAAGATAATTGCAGACAATGGCAGACTGACAGCCGTAAATATCATCGGCGTAGAGGATTATCTTCTCAGTGTCATATCTTCCGAGATGAAATCTACGGCTTCGGAAGAATTTCTGAAAGCACATGCCGTAATATCGAGATCATGGGTCCTTTCACAGATAGAAAGGCGCTCCGGCGCTCCGGGAACAGTTCCTTCAGAAGCAGGTACGGACTTTTCACCCGGATCGCATGTAAAATGGTACGGTCATGACGACCACAGCCTGTTCGATGTCTGTGCGGATGACCATTGCCAACGCTATCAGGGGCTTACACGGGTAGTGGGGGATACTGCGAGAAAGGTGGTGGATGCTACCTGGGGACAGGTCCTTACCTATGGAGGGAAAATCTGCGATGCCAGATTCTCCAAATGCTGCGGCGGCAGGACGGAGCGGTTCTCTGTCTGCTGGGAGAATACCGATTACCCGTACCTGCAGAGCGTGGATGATTCGCCGGCAGGCTGTGCCGGAGCCGGACTGTATCCGGGGTCAGGATTGAGGCCCGATATGGAAACGAAGGCATTCTGCAATACATCCGATGTCTCTGTCCTGTCACAGGTACTGAATGATTACGACCTGGAGACAATGGATTTTTTCGAGTGGACAGCTGAGTATGGGAGAGAAGAACTGTCCGGACTGGTTTCCAGGAAACTGGGAACCGATATAGGGGAACTTCTTGCTTTGGTCCCTCTGAAGAGAGGTGACTCGGGAAGAATCTTTTTGATTGATATAATCGGGACAGGATGTTCGGTGAAAGTGGGCAAGGAACTGGAAATAAGGAAGGTATTGTCTGAGACTCATTTAAAGAGTTCTGCCTTTGAAGTGGAGTACCTGGATTCCGCGGGAAATGTACTGCCTTCCGCGGATGTCCTGCGGTTGGCGGGGGAGTACGGTGGTACCGGCCGGGTACCTGACGCGGTATTCGACAGGATAGTGCTGAAAGGCCGTGGATGGGGGCACGGAGTGGGACTCTGCCAGATAGGCGCTGCCATGATGGCAGAGAAGGGATACGGCTATAAAGAAATTCTGGCCCATTACTATACGGGGGCAGGTATCGGATATCCGGTTTAATTCGTTCATGACATGGAGAAAAGAAGCGACGGAAAAGTACGGTCCCCGTGGATGTGGGTGCCTACTCTGTATTTTGCGGAAGGGATTCCTTATTTTATAGTGAATGTCATATCGGTCATCATGTTCAAGAACATGGGAATGTCCAACGGTGACATAGCCATGTATACCGGACTTCTGTATCTTCCGTGGACAGTCAAGCCGCTCTGGAGCCCTTTCGTAGATATCATCAGGACCAAAAGATGGTGGATATTGCTCATGCAGGCAGTCATAGCCGTTTCTTTTGTCCTTGCAGCCTTTTCTCTTCCGCGGACTTCCTGTGAGACGGTTTCCGGCGGGCATACTCCGGTGTCGCTATTTGTCGTGACGCTTGTCATATTCTGGATTACGGCTTTTGCTTCGGCTACACATGACATTGCCGCTGACGGGTACTACATGCTGGCTCTGGATCAGGGACAGCAGTCTTTTTTTGTCGGCATCAGAAGTACCTTCTACAGGTGCGCCTCGATTTTCGGACAGGGTGTCCTGGTGGTCATAGCCGGTCTGCTGGAGACATACTACGGCGATGTGCCGAAAGCGTGGACAGTGACCCTGTTGGTGTGCGCCGTGCTTTTCGGAGCGGTTTTCCTGTACCATGTATTTTCCCTGCCACGGGCAGAGAAGGCTGTTAGCCGCGTAGACGGCGGCTCCGGTACTTCACGCAGCGCATCTGGGATAATGCGTGAATTCGGCCGGACTTTCGTCACTTTTTTCAGTAAAAAATACGTCTGGACAGCGATCCTGTTCATGCTGCTTTACCGCCTGCCGGAAGCGTTCCTGGTAAAGATGATGAACCCTTTTCTGCTTGACCCCCTGGAGGCAGGAGGGCTCGGCCTTTCCACGGAAAGCGTAGGCATAGTCTACGGTACGGTAGGAGTCGCCGCCCTTACTCTCGGAGGAATTGTCGGCGGTATCGCCGCATCGCGATGGGGTCTGAAGAAATCCCTCTGGCCCATGGCGGCAAGTATGACGCTTCCGTGCCTTACTTTCGTCTATCTGAGCATGGCGCAGCCCGGCAGTTTCTTCATGATCAACCTGTGCGTATTCATAGAGCAGTTCGGCTACGGTTTCGGCTTCACTGCCTATATGCTTTATCTCATTTATTTCTCACAGGGAGAATTCAAGACGGCCCATTATTCCCTCTGCACCGCATTCATGGCTCTCAGCATGATGCTTCCCGGCATGGTCGCGGGATACCTTCAGGAATGGCTCGGATATGTCGGGTTCTTCTGGATGGTCATAGTCTGCTGTCTGGCCACTGTCGCTGTCACCCTCTGTATCAGGGTAGACCCGTCGTTCGGGAAAAAACGGTAGCCTCCCCGGATATTAAAACATAAAAAAACCGGGGGGGGGTATAATATCAGAAAAAACTTATAAATTTGCAACGGATAGTAAAGTGTAGTGGTGTGAATGGCAGCAAGTAATGTAAAATATCTTGCATGTTTGTTTTCTCTGCTTCTCTTTCCCGGAATCTGTCTGTCGGGAGCGGTGAAGGATGATCCGGCGGCGGAATATGAGGAAGTGGTCAGGGATTCGGCGGTTCTGTTCAGATTCGTCCCGGGCCGCCTTATGTTCTATTACCATTATAAGGACAATGAGAACGCCATTCCGAAAGCGGATTCCATCATAAGGGCCAACATGGATGCCATCATCAGCGGAGATGCATTCATCCGCATCAGGGGTTTCTGTACATCCTGGCCGACATTCGCCCAGAACAGGGCTGCAGTAAAGAACAGGAGCAACCAGGTGAAGTCATATTATATCACCCATACCGGCATGAAGGAGGAGTATTACCGTACAGTCAACAGTACTGAACCTGATACGGTATTCACTGATCTGGGGGGGGATTTAGTAGCCCTGCTTTATGTTGAAAGAATAAGGAAGCCGGTCCGGCCTCCGTTCCTCCCGGTTCCGGGAGACGTTCCATCCATAACGGCATTAGCAGACCATGATTCCGGATTGGAGACACTCCGGAAAGCCCTGCCATGTCCGTCCCGTCGTCAGCCGGCCCCCGATGCCGTATCTCCGGCAGTCAGGGACAGAAAGCCGTTACTTCTCAATATCAAGACCAACCTTCTGTACGATGCCGCAGGCTTCCCTTCTCTGGAGGTGGAAATCCCCATAGGCAGACGATTCAGTGTCAATGCTGAAGGCGCGGTGGCCTGGTGGTCCGGCAAGAAGCGGAACACATACTACCAGATCGATCTGCTCAGCCCGGAAGTGAGATGGTGGTTCGGCCAGAGGAGCCGCTGGCACGGACACTATGTCGGAGCTTTCGGTATGGTGGGACTGTATGATCTGGAATGGAAAGGTTCCCGAGGCTATCAAGGCGAATACTGGTCTGCCGGATTCAGCTACGGATATATGTTCCCTATAGGGAAAAGTCTCTCTCTTGAGGCCGGAATCGGTCTCGGAGTCCTCAGCACCGGATATGAAGAATATGTCCCCATGGACAACCACTATGTCTACCAGCAGAGCAGCCGGACAGTCTACTGGGGACCGGTGAAACTTAAACTCGGGCTTGTCTGGCGTATCGGAGACAAGCCAGGAAAAACAAGGAGGGCTGCGTTATGAAGACGATACACCATAAATACACAGAAAGTCTTCCTGGCGGGAGTTCCCCGCAAATCCGCGCACATCTGATGGACATCACATGTGTGGCCCTCCTTTTCATATTTATGCCAGTATTGTCCCAGTCCTGCCGTAAAGAGCTGTGCTATAACCATTGGGAGCACTCCATGAGCGTAAAGGCGGAAGTAGATGCAAGCTATGTTCAGGAATGGGAGCAGTCAGGCTGGAAAGAAAAATGGGACGAGGAGGCATTCGGAGTCCAGTACAGTGGGCTGCTTCCGGATATTCCGTCAGGACTTAAAGTCGTGAGTTACAGGGCTTCAGGAGGTTATGAGGAAAGGAATGTGGCAGCGGGAGGAGCAGTCGTTCCTCTTGCGGAAGGCTACCAGTCTATCCTGTTCTATAACAACGACACTGAATACATCGTCTTCGACAATACCGAATCCTCCGCTACAGCAGTGGCGACGACAAGGACCCGTACCCGCTTTGCCCTCAACGGGCAGACAAAGACAGAGACCAGAGGCGTCAATTCCCCTGATATGCTTTACGGACATTATATTGATGAATGGTACGGAGAGAGGAAAATCGAGCCGGACTATATGCCGGTGGAGATGAAGCCGCTGGTATTTACCTATCTGCTGCTGTTCAAGTTCGACAGCGGATTCCAGTATGTGAAGAAGGCCCGCGGAGAGCTGGACGGCATGGCGGCAGGAGTGTACCTGAACAGCGGGACTACGGTGGACGAGTCTGCGATAGTCCTGTTCGAAGAAGAGTCATGTATGCTGGACCCGGATGCAGGGATGGTGATAGCTGCCGTCCGCTCGTTCGGCATACCTGGGTATCCGAACGGGAGCTATGCCACCAAGGCCGAAGACATGGAGTTCGGGATGGTGCTTGAAGTGGAGATGACCAACGGAGCCACTAAGAAATTCGAGACAGACATATCGCAGCAGATGGGCAAGTATCCTCACGGAGGGGTCATCATAGCTTCAGGACTGACAATCACGGATGAAGAAGGAGGCGCAGCCGGAGGTGGCTTCCAGGTGGATGTCGACGGCTGGGGAGAATACGAGGACATCCCGCTTCCGCTGGGGTAGCCTTCCTTCCCGGATATGGCTGTCATCCCGAGCATGCATAGCCCAGGCAAATATACCGTCAGCCACTGTCATCCCGAGCACAGCCGAGGGATCTGCAAAAATAGAACAACATGTTTAACAACTTAATACCAATGCAATTATGAAAAAGATTTTATTCCTTGCAGCCGTCACCGCGATAGCCCTGGCCGCCTGCACCAAGACCGAGACCACCGGTGTCTCTGAAGGAAACCTCATCAAGTTCGACAATGCGTTCGTAGGTAATCCGACGAAGGCGGGACTTGCTGAAATCGATAAAGACAACCTTACTGCATTTTATGTCCAGGGAAACTTTAACAGTAATCTAGTATTTGTTGATGGCTTCGAGACCGTGTCAAAAACAGCTACCGGGCAATGGGTTTATACCAACCTCAAAGAATGGCAGTCTGGAACATGGTATTGGGGCGCGTATTCTGATGGCAATGAGCCAGTCTCTACTCCTGTTAGTGCTTCCTTTACAGTGGAGACTACACAGCCAAAATTAACAATTACCGACTATACTTTGAATGCAGATACCCCAAAAGATCTTGTGGTTGCTGTTTCTACAACTGATCTGACCACTAATCAGCCGGTGCCATTTACGTTCAACCATGCATTGTCACAGGTTAAATTCACTCTTACTAACGGTGTGGCAGAAAGTGATATAAAAATAACGGATTTTAAAGTTTCAAATGTTAAAAGCAAGGCAACTGCTACAGTTACGGACGCGATTAGCTGGACAGCAAGTGGTAATGAGACAGAAACATTAACTAATAGTGCGGCAATGACAGCCGCAGCAGATGCGGCAGCCGTATCGGATAATTTCGCCGTGATTCCTGTAGACTATAGCGCTGATGAAATAACTGTCACATTCACAGCCACAATAGACATGTCAGAGCCGACTAAAGATATTGTAAAATATTTGAAGGCAACGATTGCCCCAGCAAATACATGGGAACCAGGTTATCGCTACAATTACACAGCAGAGATAACAGGAAAGCTGATGGATCTTATAGAGTTTACTCTTGCAGATGTTAATAAATGGGAGGACAATACTCAGAATACGCCAATATCTGAGGATGATATCATATCTTCTGATTCCCAACAATAATTATTTTCCGGCCGGGCGGGGTTGAACGTCCCCTCCCGGCTGCCAATAAAACAACCACAGCACCATGCAGACGCATACCCCACATACCCCTCTCCTCATCCGCGTCGCCCTCCTCGGCACCGCCCTTTTTCTGCTGTCCTGCACCAAGACGGTGACCGAGGTCCCGGATCACCCTGCATCGCAGCTGCCGGACGGAGCCATCACATTCTCCGGTGTTACTACCAAAGCTCTCATCAACTCAGCTGATGAGATAACAGGTTTTAATGTCTTTGGATATTATGTGCCTGATGCTGCGGAGGCAGGTGAAAAAACTGAAACAGTATTTAATGGGGATTTGGTCACAAAAGATGAATCAGGATCAGTATGGAGCTATGAGAATCTTAAGATGTGGGAATCTGGTGTAAACTATGATTTTTATGCAATTTATTCTCGCAAATACGATGAGTTAAAACAGGTAGGGCTTGAAACCCAAATGGCAGAGAAACCATATGTGGTTATAGCATTCTATGACATTACTGCAAACCAGGATGACGATCTTATGTTTGCAGCGTCAGAAAATTTGTCATATGACCCTGCGCAAGGGGCCAGGCCTGTTTCTTTCACTTTTAATCACCTTCTTTCGCAAGTTGAATTTAAGGGTAAAGTTCATTCTGCCTCTGTTGGAATAGAAGGATTTGATGTGAAGGTTAAATCAGCTAAATTATACGGTCTTTATACTGAAGGTGATTTTTCTGCTGAAAATTTTGTCTCCGGTAAAAATGAAACGATAAGAGAATGCTGGACAATCCCGGGCATTCCGGGAGATGATAATACAGATGCGACAAACCCGTATATCGAGTACTCTGAGGAAGAGCCTGTATTGGATTTGACAGAGGATGAGACATCTATATTTGGCGGTATTATGGTGTTTCCTCAGGCACTTACATCAGATGTATATTTTGAAATAACTTACAGTACAGATGGGGGAGTACATTATACTACGCAAACAGTTCAGCTTATATCTTCTCCTTTGTCTGTTTGGGAAGCGGGTAAACGATACAGTTATTCGTTTACCGTATCTGATAACGACAGAATATTATTTGATGTACCTACGGTCAATGGTTGGGACGAAGCGACGGGAGGTATTATTATAGTTGATTGAAAAAGAGTGAGGATATGAAATACATCATCAGAATAGTATTGATTTTCCCGATAATGATTTCTATCGGATGTAATAGTTATTCTCCAGAACCGGTGTGTGATTCAGGGGAAATGATCATGTTTTCCTCTCCAATGCTTACGGTCGAAAGCAAAAGTACTTTTATAGATGCTTTTAAAGCAGGTGATGAATTTGGTGTTCTGGGGTATTGCCTGCCATATACTGTAGGTACCGGTAGTATTAATTACGCCGGAGGGTCTGCATTGTGGAGCAATAAGATTAACCAGTGTGCTCCTCTTGTCTTTTATAAACAAAAGGTAACTGTAAAACAATCGGGATGTGTTTACGATAAGGACGGAGGATCCGATAATAATCCTAAATATTGGTATAGAAATGGGTATGATATTGACAATAATGAAAATCCCGATATCACAGAGGCAGATAATTACAGATATACCTTTTTTGCTTATTATCCGTATGATGATCAAGAAGGAAAGTATTTTGATATAGATCATCCGACATCTGAATCAGAAGCAGGTGGACCGGTGTTTACATTTACAATGCCACAAGAAGGAAGTGATGTTGATACTCCATTAAATCATAAAGATACTCCGGACGCAATGCTCGCAGCATTATATAATCGGCAAAAATCTGATGGAAACCTGCAGTTCAATTTCAGTCATATTCTTACAGGGTTGGGATTTGAAGTCAATAATTTCAGTGAAAATGATTTGACCGTATATTCGATAAAATTAAAAGGAAGTTTTTTGAAAAAGCTGACAGTGGATTTGTCATCCGGAACTTTGGATTTTACTTCGACAGAGAGATATTATGGGACATATACTATATATGATGGAGGAACATCAGGATTACTCTTACAGGGTGTTTTATTCGATGAAACCTCTTCATCTTCCCCAAGTCCGATCGGAGGAGAGCATCTTCTTCTTATATCAGGAGACGGTGGAAATGACGGATTGACATATTTAGGAGAAGACCTCACAGTAACGATAAATTATAAATTCGGGAATAAAACTAATAGTGAGGAGCTGAAACGTCCGGGTACTTTTACTCCTAAACCTGGCGTAAAGTATACGGCTCAGCTTAATTTTGTCGGAAGCGCATTTGTACTGCAGTTTGTAGTAGACAATTCAGAAGAATGGGATGATGGGGAAGCAGAAGACGGGAATGAAACAAATGATGATATTATTTTTGAATAAAGGAATGGATATGCATAAAAAATATATTTGGTCTTTTGCCGTCATTTTGTCTTTACTGTCATACTCCTGCAGTTTAAGTGAGCAATTTGATATACCGGCACCAGTGTCTGGTTCTGATATTATGTCGATTAGTTTTATAAGTGATCCGATGCAGGCTTATAGGGTTACTACCAGATCAAGTGACCCTAAAGATGAGGATGAGAAGAGAATTAACAACCTCTATATTTTCTTTTTCAATAAAGGAACCGGGACATATCTTTCTGGTGAATATTTGACTGGATACCCGAGTGCATCGAAAGAAGGAGGCTATTATGTACCAGGAGAAGGTGTTACGCTTTTGAAAATAGATCAGGATCTGTTTGACGAATATGATGATGAAGGCAATCCTCAGACACCTTCATCTGCTATAGTATATGCAGTTGCAAATGTAGAAGCTTCCCTTTTTCAGGAGCTTGATGAGAATACCGGACGTCCGGTAAGGATAAAAAGTTTATCTGATTTGACTGGATTGGTATATTCTCCGGAAACTGTTGCTTTGAGCATTCCTAATACAGGAATTCCCATGGTTGGATGGAAAGAAATAGATCTGACCAGCACGGAGGATTCTTCTGAAGAGGCGGTAGCTGCTCAAAGAACGGTCGAACTGAAATCATTGATGGCGCGTGTGGATGTTAATATCAGTCTTGATTCAGATGTGACGAATAATAACCTTCCGGCGCTTACCCTTATGGATTTTACGGTCAAGAATATACCGACAAAAGTTGCTTTTGAGCAACCGGACTATGCGAATGCAGAAAATCCTGAATCGACATCTCTTGAAGGAGCCAAAAAAGATATTCAATCTCCATTGCAGCGTACCATATATAATAGGAACGGTACTATTTCGATTTCGTTCTATATGTATGAAAATATTCAGTTCAAACATGTTCCAGAAAACTGGGAATATCCTGAAAAGATAGAAGATTATCAGAAACAGCGTTATAAACCTTATCTTGCACATGAAGATGCTACTGCTGTTGAACTGCATTGTTTCTATTCTACATACAATGAAACAGGAACTGGCACTGCGACATACGAGGTCAGATATACTCTGTATCTCGGGTCTAATCATACTGATGATTTTAAGGTTATTCGTAATCATCAATATAAGAATGATATAACTATCAAGGGTCTTCTTGCCAGGAATAATTCTGCAGGAGAATATACATTCGATGCACGTGTGGATATAGATGAAGAGTATAGTAAATACTATATTTCCATGTTACGGGAGAGGAATCATGATGCTCATTTCTGTGTTACTCCAATGGATGTCTATCTTTTTGCAGAAGATAGTGATAAGCCTACGATTGATGTTATTTTGGGTGAGGTGCCTGAAGGTAGTGAAATCCCTGTGCCTGAGAGTGTTCCTGACTGGATCAGAATGGAGAAAATACCATCGCAGAACATGTCTGACGGTACACTTCCTCAAGAGCTGACGTCTACTAATTTAACTACTGACGGCAATTATACAGCCGGACATGGAAAACGTAAATATTTCACAACTGATTTGTTGTCACAACTGGATGATAAGGTAACTGTAGATGCCAGTCGAGATAGAGTGTATTTCTATATTGATGAAAATCTCACCCTGTCGGACCGTGATGCTACTGTTACTCTGATATATAAAGAAAATGGAACAGAACAGTCTCGTAGGACTATAAAGTTAGGCCAGGTCCATCTTTTACCGGTAGAAACAGGAGATGGAAACACGATTTATATGGAACAATATGAAGAATATCTTGACCATTATGACCCATTGGATAATTATGAGACAGACTTGGTATATGATTATCTCCCTTGGGCGGGCGACTTACCACTTATAGATATGCAAATACCACGACTATTTAGCAATTGGTGGGGCTCTACTATTGCTTCTTCTAGCTATGAAAATCCAGGGCTAGTTATGTATGATGGTGTGGAGTTTACAGGGTTTATTTTGTTTTTAGCTGGAGAAGGGGGAAAAAATTTAAATCAACGTCCTAGTTCGGCAGTCGAGTATTGCTTTAATAAAAATAAGCGGAATGATTTATCAGGTAGTATCCCTGCATCATATAGTGAACATAGGACTCTATTTTCTGGTACTGTTTACGAGGAGACAAGTAATAATATCAAATGGTTTTTACCTGGAATTACTCAAATGGAAAATGCGTTGACAAAGTATTATCAGACATTTCCTGAATTTCAAGATTATTATTATTGGAGTGTATCTGCAGGAGAAAGAGAAGGAACTGCTGATGCTCAAAATACTTCTTCTACACGAGCTAGAGCCACGAAGGTTAAACCAGATGGATATTATGAACAAAGTGGAGGAGGAGAGGGTGCCAGTTATGAAGTATATGCCTATGAATTAGGGAATGGGGGTTACGCCTTACGAACCCAAACTGGAATCCGTATTCGGGCCTTTCGTAAAGACTTGGAGCCTTATAATTATTAGTCTGGCGATACACCGTGCCGCACGTATAGATAACCAGCCGCAGTGATAAAGCTGATAGCTCTGAGTCCTTTTCAGGCGGATTTCTCGGCTCCGGGCCATGCCCTACGCTCGAAATGACAGTACTGCGTTATTCTATTTCCTCCCGGTGGCTTTAGAACAGGTCCCATCTTGCACATATTGACTTGAATTCCTTGCGCCAGAGTAGAGGGAGAAGTTTTCTTCACTCCGCCTGTCGGATTCGGTAAAATCAATATTCCTTTTCGTTGGCCAGGTTCCATGCGCTGATGAACGAGGCTTTGGTGATGTCCACTATCTTGTTCCAGTTGATTCTGTCGGTATGGTCACCCGGCATGTGGTAGTCAGGATGTCCGGCCGTGTGGTACCAGATGACAGGGACATCGCGCAGTGCGAAAGAAGCGTTGTCGCTGCCGCCGACGGGCCTGTCCCATGCACGGTAGTCTGGAGCCAGGTCCAGCCCGTATTTTTCCACGCTGTCTTTCAGCCAGTCCCCGAATACCGGATGCGCTTCCGTGTAGAAATACATGAGGTACCCCGGATTCGACTCGTCAGCATTGCGGCCTATCATGTCATAATTCAAATAGCCTTTGACCTCGCTGATTCCGGGGAATGTCTGCACGAAATATTCGGAACCGAGCAGCCCTTTCTCCTCTCCGTCCCAGAATGCGAAAATAACGGTCCTTTCCGGCCGGACTCCCGTAGCCAGGAACGCTTTGACAAGCTGCAGGACGGCGGATACACCGGAAGCGTTGTCATCTGCCCCGTTATAGATATTGTCCCCCTCCAGTGCAGGGTCGAAACCCAGATGGTCGTAGTGTGCACCTACGACTACAAATTCGTCCGGATTCTTCCCGTCGATTTTGCACAGGATGTTGTTCATCTCCAGTTTTCTGTGGACTTCCTGTTTCAGCAGGGCGATGGAGTCCGGGTGCACCTGCCAGCGGCCTTTTTTCTGCCGCTCTTTACTGTATGCTTCAAACGGCTGGTAATAGGAATCATACAGAGGCTTTACCCCCAATGTCTTCAGGTTCGATACGATATATTCTCCGGCGATTTTCCCCCACTGTGTCCCGGCCTCACGTCCCCGCAGGGCGTCGCTTGCCAGAAATCCGATGTATGCCTCCGCATTCTCGCGGTTGATGGTTTCAAGACCTTTTTTCTCGGGACTTTCAGCCCTGACGGCAGTACAGAGTCCCAGTAAAATGATGAGCAGTCCGATTTTTTTCATAACATTGTATCCGGTTTTCGATTGTAATTTCAGTATCGTCTATTTAAGGAACATACGGATCAGTTTCTCCTTCATCCTCGTGTATGGCTGGTAACGCATGGGCAGATCCAGCCATAAAGGCTTGTCAACTATGCTCTTGAGGTGACTGAAAGTCTCGAACCCGTACCGTCCGTGATAGTGCCCCATGCCGCTTTCTCCCACTCCTCCGAACGGCATATCCTCAGTAGCCAGGTGGATAATCGTGTCATTTACGCAGCCACCTCCGAAATGAAGCCTTGCCAGCAGAGTTTCCCTGAAGGTCCTGTCGGAGGTGAAAATATACGCCGCCAGCGGCCGGGGCCTTTCGTCTATATATTTTATGGCGTCCTTTATATCGGAGTATGTAAGTACAGGCATCACAGGCCCGAAAATTTCTTCCTGCATCACTGTCAGGGAATCCGGGGCGCAGTCATTCACATCTCCGAGGCTGGCGATGACAGGTTCTATCCGGAGATTCTCCGGCTCGGAAGACCAGGTTTCCGCCATGTGCGGGTCGTATTCCTTCAGTTCCGAAATCATCCTGCAGAGCCTGTCGAAATGCTTCCTGTTGACGATTTTCCCGTAATCGGGATTTTCAAGAGGATGTTCTCCGAACATTTTCCGGATCTCATCCCTGCACGCGGCGAGAAAATCCTCTGCCAGGCTTTCATGGACCAGCACGTAATCGGGGGCCACGCAGGTCTGCCCGCAGTTCAGGAACTTCCCGAAAACAATACGCCGTGCCGCGGTCTGCATCTCCGCGGCTGTCAGCCTCCTGTCTACAATCACGGGGCTTTTCCCTCCGAGCTCCAGTGTCACAGGAGTCAGATGCTCCGCTGCCTTGCCCATGACCAGACGTCCTACCGTCTTGCTTCCGGTAAAGAAAATATAGTCGAACTTCTGCTCCAGCAGATCGGAATTCACATCCCTGCCTCCTTCGACCACTGCTACATATTCTTCCGGAAATACCTTACGGACGATGTCCGCTATCACGGCTGACGTTGCCGGAGAATAGGCGCTTGGCTTCAGTATTACCGTATTCCCTGCAGCCACTGCGCTTATTACAGGAGCAAGACTCAGAAGCAGAGGGTAGTTCCAGGGGCTCATTACCAGTACATTGCCGTATGGCTCCGGAATGATGAAGCTCCGGGCCGGGAACTGGGCGAGGGGAGTGGGCACCCTCCTGCGCCTGGAGTAGCTGCGGATATGCCTTGTGGCATGGCTGAGCTCGGAAAGTACCATTCCAGTTTCGCACATGTAGGCTTCAACGCTGCTTTTGCCGAGGTCCGACATCAGCGCCGCTCCGATTTTTCCGTCATTTTCCAGAAGCACTTCCTTCAGCTTTTCCAGATGCTCTTTCCTGAAAGGCACAGAGAGCGTCTTCCCGCTGCGGAAAAACGCTCTCTGTTTATTTATGATATCCTGTATCATGGTCTATATGCAGATTCCCCGTTCCGGCCCTGCGGCCGTCGCCGGGGATGACAGTGAATCAGTCCTGGACGTTCTGCAAGGCTTCGCGGATCTTTGCCTCGATCTCGTCGCAGAGCTCCACATTGTCGGTAAGAAGCTGTTTGACGGCTTCCCGGCCCTGGGCGAGCTTGCTGTCATTGTAGCTGAACCATGACCCGCTCTT
This sequence comes from Candidatus Cryptobacteroides avicola, assembly GCA_017695115.1. Classification (GTDB taxonomy): domain Bacteria; phylum Bacteroidota; class Bacteroidia; order Bacteroidales; family UBA932; genus Cryptobacteroides; species Cryptobacteroides avicola. The sequence goes on from JADILV010000021.1 coordinate 24,069, forward strand.
CTTGATGATGTCGAATTCCACACCCAGGTCGATGACCTCTCCCACATGGGATATTCCTTCTCCGAAGACGATATCGAACTCGGCTTTCTTGAAAGGCGGCGCCATCTTGTTCTTCACTATCTTGACCCTTGTCCTGTTTCCGAGTGCCTCTTCACCGTCCTTTATCTGGCTGGTGCGGCGTACGTCCACACGTACGGATGCATAGAATTTCAGTGCGTTGCCACCTGTTGTGGTCTCGGGGTTGCCGAACATCACGCCTATCTTGTCACGCAGCTGGTTGATGAATATGCAGCATGTGTTGGTCTTGCTGATATTGGCTGTCAGTTTTCTGAGGGCCTGGCTCATGAGCCTTGCCTGGAGCCCCATCTTCGCATCACCCATCTCGCCTTCGATTTCGGCCTTCGGAGTGAGGGCTGCGACAGAGTCGATGACGATTATGTCTATCGCCCCTGAACGGATGAGGTTGTCGGCTATTTCAAGGGCCTGCTCCCCGTTGTCCGGCTGTGATATGAGCAGGGTTTCAAGGTTCACTCCCAGATTCTTGGCGTATGTCCTGTCGAATGCATGTTCCGCATCTATGATGGCGGCGATGCCACCCTGCTTCTGTGCCTGTGCGATGGCATGGATTGCCAGTGTGGTCTTACCGCTGGATTCCGGTCCGAAAATCTCTATGACCCTTCCTCTCGGGTATCCGCCGATTCCCAGTGCATGGTCCAGAGCGATGGATCCGCTCGGGATTACGGACACCTCCCATTGTGGCTGATCTCCCAGCTTCATGATCGTCCCTTTCCCGTAATCTTTCTCAATCTTGTCGATCGTAGCCTGCAATGCCTTGAGTTTGGCGGCATTGACCTCGGCTGTTCCTTCCTGTTCTACTTCTTTAGCCATAATGAAATGTATTTGTAGGTTTTGTTCAAATCATACAAAGATACTGATTTTAATGTCAGTGTCTATAAATTTGGTCACAAATAAAATTGTTCACCCCCAATATTTATGATTGTCCGAACCAGTTACCCTTTCCTGTCATTCGCTGACAATCCTGACCGTACCTTTTTTGAGTCCTTTCGCTGTAGCTTCAAGAATGATTTCGCCGGCCTCTTCCGTGGAGGAGACGATGGCGGTCATCATTCCCGAGAACACTTTCATTTCAGGTTTCTGGAATGACTCCAGAGATGTCGGGTCACCGTTGGCCCCGGCACGGTAGTATCCTGCGCCCTTGACTTTGAAACTGATGCTGTTGTCAGCCAGAGGACAGAGGTTCCCGTCCTTGTCCACGACTTTTACGGTAACGAATGAAAGATCCTTGCCGTCAGCCTTGATGGTGGTGCGGTCGGCGGAAAGTTCTATGGCATAAGGCTTCCCGGCGGTATGCATCTCTTTCTCTGCCATTGCATTGCCGTTTTCGTCGTAAGCCACGACCTTGACTGTTCCAGGCTCATAGACTGTGTCCATCCACATGAGTCGGTAACGGCTCTGCCTTTTGAGAGTGGCCTGAGAGAGAGAATCCGCGCTGTTGTGGACAGTTACGGAGAGGTCTTTTGTCCGTTTTCCCTGGCTCTTGCCGTTGATGAACACTTCAGCCGTAGGGTAGTTCGTATAGACGAAAATCGGAGTCACCTCGCCCTCTCGGCCTTCCCAGTTCCAGTGCGGCAGGATATGCAGTGTTTCCGCATCCTTGTTCCAGTGACTTCTGTATAGGTAGTAGCGGTCTTTCGGAATGCCTGCAAGGTCCACGATACCGAACAGGGACGAGTGGCTCGGCCAGTCGGAATAATATGGAGTAGGTTCTCCGAGATAATCGAACCCTGTCCATACGAATTCTCCTATGCAGTAAGGCAGGTCATCGTGCTGGATGAAATCGTCTTCAGGAAGGTTCGACCATCCGCAATGTTCTACGTCATAGGAAGATGCCTGATGGTCTGGATATTTGTGCATCGAGCGCCTTGTTACCGGGAACTTGTATACTCCTCTTGAACTGAGTGTCGAAGCTGTCTCGCTTCCGAGTATTAGGGCCTGCGGGAGCTTGCTGTAGTTCTCTATGTATTTGTGTGGACGGTAGTTGAATCCGGGAACATCGAGTACGGCTGCCATGTTGTTGTTCACTACGGCGTCCGGCGCGTCCATACCGTTGGTCACCGGCCTTGTCGGGTCTTCCCTGTGGCAGATGTCCTGCAGCATCTGTGTGAGTTTCGGCCCGCGGTCTCCGTTCCACTGGTCAGGGACCTCGTTCCCGATGCACCACATTACGACACTCGGGTTGTTGCGGAAATGACGGACAAGGTTCACCAGATCCTTTTCAACCCATTCGTCGAATAAAAGGTGATATCCGTTCTGTACCTTTGCCGATGCCCATTCATCGAATGATTCTGCCATCAGCATCATACCCATCTCATCGCAGGCCCTGACAAGCTCGGGCGCCGGCATGTTGTGAGAAGTGCGGATGGCGTTGCAGCCCATATCTTTGAGTATGCGTATCTGACGGCGGATGCCGGCTTCGTTGGCGATGCCTCCGAGAGGGCCGAGGTCATGGTGGTTGCAGACTCCCTGGAATTGTACGCGTTCTCCGTTGAGGAAAAACCCTTTGCCGTGGATGATTTCGGCGGTGCGGATACCGAAGACAGTGGTATATTCGTCTTTCAGGGTATCCCCTTCATAGATTTTCGATACGGAAGTATAGAGATAAGGCGTTTCCGGTGTCCATAGACGAGGGTTTTCTACCGTGAAGTCCTGACGGAAAATCCCGCCGTCGTATGCTGTTCCCTGCCGTCTGTCGGAAGCTACGGTATTTCCGTCCTTATCCTTGATTTCCGTGACGATGCAGTAGTTTGCAAATTCCTTTCCTGCCGGAAAATCCAGAGAAGTCTTCTGGCTGACTTTGGCGAAGTTGCTTCCGAGCTCTTCAGTAATCACCTGCGTCCCCCAGACAGGCACGTGCGCATCTCCGGTCGTTATCAGATGTACGTTCCTGTAAAGTCCGGCGCCGGGGTACCAGCGTGAGCTCTCGGTAAGGTTTTCAAGCCTTACGGCCAATACGTTCTTCCCTTCGACGAGATATGGGGTAGCATCGAACCAAAAGGAATTGTACCCGTATGGCCAGTAGCATGCTTCATGGCCGTTCACATATACCTGTGCGTGGCTCATTGCCCCGTCAAAGAGCAGGGTGCATCTGCCTCCGTCGGCAAGCTGCGGTTTTTCGAACTCAAGCCTGTACCACCCTGTCCCGACGAACGGAAGGCCGCCAGTACGGCCTGCATGCTCCATAGGGTCGCTCTGCCCGTCCTGGACGATGGCGGTGTGCTGCTTGTCGTTGTCCACGCTGAACGGACCGTAGATAGCCCAGTCATGAGGCACTGTTACATTTTGCCACTGGGAATCATCGCACTGGACAGATGAGAATGATCTGTCATCATCGCGGGTGAATTTCCATCCTTTTTCAAGCAGTGTCTCTGTCCGAGGCTGTGCTGACATGCACAGCGGCAGTGCCAGTGCCATTGTCAGGATCGCCGATGTTAATCTGGTGAATTTCATGTAATTATATTGTTTATGATTCGGTTATTGATTTTAGTTGCATATATGTGTGGCGCATATAAATGCGCCGCAGACTAAATATAGTCAGAAGCCGAGAGCAGAACAAATTTATTTGCTATGCGGGCGAGACCTTGTTGAATAGGTCAGTATATTGCCACCTTTATCACCCCGTCAAGATGGTTTTCGAAGATGCGGTAGGCCTCGTCGATTCTGTTCAGCGGGTATCTGTGCGTGATGAGCGGAGTGGTGTCGAGCAGCCCTTTTTCTATCAGTTCCAGGATTTCCGCGCAGTCGCATCCGTCTACCCCTCCTGTCTTGAATGTCAGGTTCTTCCCGTACATGTCGGGGAGAGGCAGGATTTGCGGAGTGTCATACATGGCGACTATGGTGACGATGGCGTTCGGCCTGGCGCATTCCCAGGCCATTCTGAATGTTTCCGGAGTCCCGGCTACTTCTATTACGCGGTCGGCCCCTCCATGGTTACTGTGTGCGGCCGCGAATTCCCTGCAGTCTTCAGGGGTTGTCACAAGTATTTCAGGATAATGCTCCCGGACAAAACGCCGTCTTTCTTCGGACTTTTCGCAGACTATGATGCGCCCGGGCTTCTTGAGCATGGTGCAAAGCAGCGTGCAGATGCCTGTAGGACCGGCGCCGATGATAAGGACGGTATCTTCCGGAGATATTTCCGAGATGCGGGCCGCCCAGAACCCTGTAGCAAGGATATCCCCGGTGAAAAGCGCCTGTTCATCGCTGACGGAATCAGGTATCCGGTTCAGTCCCTGGTCTGCGTATGGAACTCTTACATATTCGGTCTGCCCTCCGTCGATGCGGCATCCCAGTGCCCATCCGCCGTCCGGGTCGGTACAGTTGTTGACGAAACCGTGCCTGCAGAAAAAACAATGTCCGCAGAATGTCTCTACGTTGACGGTTACCCTGTCTCCCGGTTTTACTGTGGTGACCTTGTCTCCTGTCTTTTCGACAATCCCGACCATTTCATGCCCGACCGTTATGCCTGGCACCGCTCTGGGTACGCTCCCATGTCTGATATGCAGGTCGCTGGTGCAGATGCTCGCCAGAGTGACCTTGACTATGGCGTCTGTGGGTTTTTGCAATTCCGGTACAGGTTTTTCTGTCAGTTTGAACTGCCCTTTTTCTATATATGTGTAAGCTAACATGTTACAGTTGTTGTGCAATGTCTGTTTTTTGCCGTCCAAATTTAGGCTCTGTCAGGAGTTTTTCCAAAAATTTCTGGATATGCCCGGTAAATTTCTGCAGTTACCGTAATTTCTGTCCGGAACAGTTTCTAAATTTGGAGAAATTTGTGCATCATGGGAAAAACTACACGTCGTGATTTTCTGAAGCGGGCAGGGATGGTCTCTGCGGCTGCAATTCTTTCTCCGTTTGCGTTTGTCCCGGCATCGGCCGGAAAACGTTCTGCTGCAGTCGGGTATATGGCTGAAGGTATGCGCCTGTCCGGTATGCCGGGACTGTCTTCCGGGGCCGGCAGGGCTGACGGAAAAAAGCTGCTCCTTGAATGGGAGGATTTTACAGGGGTGCTCAAGCACACGTTCACGATATCGGGTTCGTCCCGCAGCAGTACGCCGATAGTGCTGACCAGGATTTCATGGAACGGTTTTACCGGGTACGGCGAGGCTTCCATGCCTCCTTACCTCGGTGAGTCTGCGGCTTCTGTCGATGCTTTTTTAAAAAAGGTCAGGTCTGAAGTGCTGCCGAGATTTGACGATCCTTTCCGTATACAGGAAATCATGGCGGAAACCGATGCTCTGGCTGCGGACAATACTGCGGCGAAGGCTTCCATCGATATCGCCCTGCACGACCTTACCGGCAGGATAATGGGACAGCCGTGGTGGAGGATCTGGGGATTCTCTCCGGAAAAGGCCCCTTGTACCTCTTTCACGATAGGATATGATGCGGATGATTCTGTCGTCAGGGCCAAGACCCGTGAGGCTTCATGGGCCAAAGTGCTGAAAGTCAAGTTAGGAATGGGGGATGGGCAGGACAGGCGCATGATCAGGCTTATTCGTGAGGTCAATCCTTCCGTTCCCCTGTATGTGGATGCCAACCAGGGCTGGACCGACCGTTACAGGGCTCTGGACATGATAGCGTGGCTGTCCGGGCAAGGAGTGGTGCTGGTCGAGCAGCCGATGTCGAAACATGACCTGGACAGCCATGCCTGGCTTACCGAACGGAGTCCGCTGCCGGTCATTGCGGACGAGTCATGCCAGAGGCTGACTGACATTCCTCGCCTGAGGGGAGCATTCAGCGGAATCAACATAAAACTGATGAAATGTACCGGCATGAGGGAGGCCAGGGAAATGATAACACTTGCCAAGGCTCTGGGAATGAGGCTGATGGTAGGATGCATGACGGAAACTTCCGTGGCAATCTCCGCCGCAGCGCAGCTTTCTCCGGAGATGGAATGGGCCGATCTGGACGGCAATGTCCTCCTTGCCAACGACTGTTTTTCCGGCATGCGGCTCCATGACGGGCGCATAACCCTCGATGACAGACCCGGCATCGGCGTAGAACCGCGATAAGCAGGGGCAGGTTTTCCGGAACCGTTTTCCCATGTTTTTTCACCTCGCGTCAAGCAGGCGGGAGGTTTCTGACCGACTTTTCCCTAATTTTTGGAGGTCAGAAGCCTCCATGCCTGCGCCTACTCTGTCTTCAGCGCCGCCACCGGATCCGTATTCATAAGCCTGACCGCCTGCCAGCTGATGGAAGCCAGCGCGACCGCTGTGAGCGCTACAGCTGCAGCCAGATAGATCCACAGCGAGTTCCCTATGCGATAAGAATATCCTTCAAGCCAATGTCCGGCAACGATGTAGCTGCAAGGAACGCCGATTGCTGCAGCCAGAAGTATAGCGGCAAGGAATCCCCGCGCCGTATCCTTGAACACCTGCGCGCGCCCGCATCCCATGACTTTCCGTATCGCCGTCTGCTTTGCATGCTGGCGGGCATAGTAGGTGCTCATCGCTATCATCGCCATCACCGACAGCAGCAGGATCAGCCCCGTAAAGACACTTATCAGTTTCAGATTCTGGTCCTCGGAATAATACATCCTGCGGTTTATCTCGTTGTAGGTCTGCACATGGATATCTTCCTCTGAAAACCCGCGCGAAGCATAGAATTCCTGTATCTGCTTCTTTGCCTCGTTTTCATCCCCGCTTACTTTTACAGCCAGCTGCCTGAGCACCCTGAAATCCTCCTCGGATTTCATATCCGTTATCCAGCAGCACAGCAGGAATTCTCCCGAAGGACTGCCGGCCCTGCCTTTGGTAAAGTCCTGTATGATGCCGCAGACCGGAATCATGCCGCTATCCAGCTCCAGAGCCGTACAGTCATAGTCAAGCCCGAGTGACCGCATCGCGCTTTCTGTCAGCCACATGGCCGGGCTTACCGGGTCTGCGTTCTGCCGGAGCACTTTCAGTCCGATGGCTTCGAATGCTTCCTGCGAACCGTAGTACATGTCGAAATGCAGTTCCTCTCCGTTCCTTTTCACGCCCCAGCCCGCATGTGAAGCCCCCAACGGCTCGAACTGCAGCCATCCGACTTTTTCCACACATGACAGCTGACGCAATTCATCTATATGATAATCAGTTGATTTTCCGGCTCCTGCCACCTGTATGACCCCGTCCCGTTCATAACCCATCGGCTTGCTGACCATGTGCCTGATCTGCAGGAACATTACGGCTGCCAGGGCAAGGGTCGCTACTGCCACGCTGTTCTGTATTACGATGAAGATTTTTCCGAGAGTCATCCTGCTTGTCTTTGCAAATTCCCCCTTTACGACCGAAACAGGTTCGAATCCGGACACTATTGCCGCCGGAACTGCTCCGGAGCATACAGTCAGGAGCAATATCAGGACAGCACAGAAAATGATTTCAGCCGCATTGACCTGTGAAAAAGGCTGCACATCTTTTCCGATAAGGCCGCTTATGGCAGGGGAGAATATTTCGGCAAATACGAGTGCCAATGCGAATGCTGCCAATGTAAGTATCAGTGCTTCAGTCAGATATCTGGCTACTATCCCGCTTTTCTGGGAGCCGAGAAGTCTCCGTGTAGCCATCTCCCTGGCCCTGAATCCGGTCTGTGCTACAGTGAGGGAAATGTAATTCAGCAGTGCGAATACCAGAAGCAGCGCACCTGCCGCTATGAACAGTCTGATGTAATCTTTCGAAATCACGCCTTCGAACGGGGCGGACTCGTCGATTATTCCGAAATGTATGTCCTTGAAAGGGGAGAGCAGGTACTCCTTGTACATATCGTACAGGTACAGCATGTCATTTTCCTTGACTGTCTTTGCTATCCTTTCATTCAGCCCGGCGATATCCGTTCCGGGTGCCACTTTATAAAAATAAGTGGCGACACCGTTGCCGTTTCCTACACCGCCAGGGAACATTTTCCCGAAAAGGTCGAACCTGTACATGATGTCCTGCGCCGGAAAGACCGTATTCCTGAAATCCTTATACACTGCACCTATGGTTACCGGTTCCTCCTGCCCGGTCAGGGACAATGTGAATGTCTGTCCGCACGGGTCCTTCCCCTCGAAGTATTTCCTGGCGAAACTCTCTGATACAGCCACTGAATTCATTGACAGGAAAGCGGTTTCCGGAGTCCCTGCCAGAAGAGGGAAAGTGAACATGCGGAAGAAATTCTCATCGACGACCAATGCGTTCTGCCGGAATTCCTCGTCTCCGACCCTGGCATAGCAGGATATTCCTCCGAATATTCCCGTATCGGCCATCCTGCATATATCCTCAATCTCCGGGAACTTTCCTTCCACCTGTTCCTTGACCGTTGCGCTCTGGAGGAAAAGCCTCTCTGAATGTGCGACATAGATATTCTCGGTGCCTTCAAGTCCTTTGTCGTATGACAATTCATTGATAATGAACGCTCCGATGAAAATGACGAATGCCATCGCCACTGCCATGCCCAGCACTTCTATTGCCGTGTACAGTTTGTTTCTCCAGAGAAATCTCAAAAAACTTTTCATTACTGTTGTGTTTTTTTTAGGAACTGTTTTGAATTGGTATTAAAATTCAAAGCAGTTCCTTGTTTTCAATTGGTATTAGGATTCCGAACCCAGAGGGGGAGGTAAATAATTAATTATAAATGTTTTAATGTTTTCAATATGTTCGCAGTCCTGCTTTTTTGGGTGGACCGCGAATTCATTTTCTCTTTATTTGTGTATTTAAATAATTGATTATTAGTATATTAATAATCATTATCGGGTTCGTGGTCTGCCCCGCGGATTCTTCCTCGGAGGGACGGAAATCCCTTCACCTCGCGTCGAGCAGGGGCAGGTTTTTCCGGAACCGTTTTCCCTTTTTTCCGGTTCCGGAAAAACCTGCTCCTGCGTCTATTCGTTATGCAGCGAATCCACCGGATTGGCCCCGGCTGCCCTCCAGGACTGGAGAGTCACGGTAAAGACAGTTACGGCAAGCACTGCAGCCAAGGCCGCCAAGAAAATCCATACCGGCACCGGAGCCTGATATGCAAACCCTCTCACCCATGAGCGCATGATCAGCACCGCAATAGGTACCGACACTGCGAAGCATATTCCTGTCATCAGGATATAGTGCCTGTTCAGCATCTTCAGTATTTCCGGAATCGTGGCCCCGTGCACTTTCCGCAGAGCGATTTCCTTGCGGCGGAACTGGGTCTCGAAACTTACCATTCCCAGAATCCCTACCAACGAAATTATCAGCGACAGCACGGCCGTAATGGAAATCAGGCTGTTCAGTTTCTCTTCTTTCTGATACAGACTGCCGATGCTTTCGTCCAGGAACCTCAGGTAGATATCGTCTCCGTTGATTGCAGGGTTGAATTCCTCGAAAGCATCCCTGATATACTGGAAAGTCCCCGCTATGTCAGCTCCGTCTATCCGTGCATAGACCACCGACAGCGGCCACCATGGCTTCGAACCGAAGACATAAAGGGCTATAGGGTCTACACCGTATTGCAAAGGCTTGAAATTGAAGTCTTTGACTATGCCGACTATTTCAGCCGGATTGTCTGCGTGTCCCTGGAGTCTGGCACCGAGTTTCAGGAACGGGAACTTGAGCATGGTCTGCTCGTTCATGATGAATGTCCCGTCCGGGTTGAGGTCATCGGACGGGGAGAAATTGCGCCCTTCCTTGACTGTCATCCCGAAAAAGTCTATGAAATCCGTAGCTACAGGAAGGACATCCAGCTGGACCCGATGTCCGTCGAACTCACGGCCCCATCCCATTTTCCCGTTGGAGACCAGCCAGTTGCCGGCAAAAGTCACGTCCTTTATATGCGGATTCTGCATGAGCTTCTGCTCGAAACTGTCTGCCATCCTGCCTATCTGCGAGCCGCAGGCGAACTCTACTATCAGGTCCCGCTTGAATCCCATGTCCTTGTTCTTCATGAACGAAGTCTGCACCTGGATGTATAGGGCCATGGCTATCAGAACGAATGATGCCACGAACTGGAATCCCACCAGAAAACTCCTGAGCATCCGGCCTTTGGCGGACAGGGAGAACGACCCTTTCAGTATCAGGGCCGGCTGGAAGGACGTACTGTACATTGCAGGGAATATTCCTGCCACAAGCGAAGTGCATACGGCTGCGGCGGCTCCGAGCAGAATGACAGTAATGTTGTCGGCTACTTTCATCGAGCCTGAAATGTAATATGTGAACGAAGTTCCGGATATCAGGTGCAGGGCCAGGACACTCAGGCCGAATGCCGCTATGGCGGTCGCAAGAGATTCAGCCAGCTGCTTTCCGACCAGGGCTGCCCTTCCCGAGCCGAGTACTTTCCGGGTATTGATGTCCTTGATTATGAGAGGGACGGAAGCGGTAGCAAGATTGATGAAATTGATGATTGCTATCGCAATGATTATCAGCCCTATGGCAAACAATGACGCAGTAGTGCTCCTGTTCCCTTTTTCCATCGTGTCCCCACTGACGTCCTTCGAAAAATAGGCATCATGAAGATTCGTGATTCGGACCCCGTTTTCAAGCATTTCCGCAACATCGGATTCTGGGTCGATTTCAAGAGCCTCGAACATCTTTTCCTTTATCGCACCGGCTGCTTTCCCGGCATCTGCCGGGTCGGAAAGTTTCATATAGCACTGGTACGACCATTCGCTCCAGTTGTTCAGATCGTCGTTGCCGACCTGTATCAGCGCCCCGTTCACAACACTGCTGTTTTCGGGAAAATCCCTGTAGACGGCAGCTATACGGTAGTCCGTATCATAGTCTTTGTCTGTCAGAGACTTGCCGATCGGACTCTCATCGGGGAAAATCCGTTCTGCAACGGATTCCGCAATGATGATGCTCAGGGGTCTGGCAAATTCCGACGGGTCTCCTTCGATGAACTCGAACGGGAACACCTTCAGCATATTGGTGTCCAGCACACTTGCGGCAAGATTGTAGGACTGCTCCGCATTGTCCTGTCTGTACCATTCCGAGTAGGAATTTTTCCAGAAGTTGTAGACACCCAGTTCCTCGACTTGCGGGATGCTTCCCTTGAGCGATTCTATGAACGGGCGGCAGATAGTCGTGCTGTATGACCCTGTGTTCGACGGGTCGTTTACGAATTCGAGCCGGAAGATTTTCCCGTGCTCCGGATAATTCCTGTCGTACCTCCAGTCGTAGAGGACCTGGATCATGATGACCATGAACACCGTGAACGCTACTGTCATTCCGATGATGTCCAGAACGGTGCCGAGCCATCTGTTTTTTCTGAAAAGCCGTTTCATTTTATATGTTATTATGACAATTTGATTTTTTCTCGTCAGTCATCCCTCCTGAGGGTCGTGACAGGGTTGGTCCCGACAGCCTTGAGGCTCTGGTACAGCACTGTGAGGAATGCTACCAGGCATGCCAGCAGGCCTGAGGCAAGTATGAGCAGCCACGGTACCCATGGGGCCGTCTGGTATGAGAACTGCTCGAGCCATTTGGTTGTAAGGAGCCTGCTGACAGGAACCGAAATGACAAATGCGATGAGGGACAGTATGATGTAGGATGATATTATCTGTTTCATAATCAGTTTCTTGTCGGCTCCGAAAACTTTCTGTACGGCGATGTTGCGGCTTCTGGCCCTGATGTAGTAGGTACTCATTGCGAACAGCCCGAGCGAAGACACGAAGATGGCTATGACAGTGAAGATGATGATGATTTTCTGCATTTGGGTGTATTGGGCAAACGAAGCCTTTACCTGATCCTCGATGAACGATGCATCGAACACCCCTTCTGGACATATTTCCCTGAACACTTCACTTATGCGCCCGAATGCTTCCTTATGGTTGCCTGTCACTTTGATGACGGTGTTCCATGGGATCATGTTTGTCGGATATACATCGTATTTTCTGATCAGAGCTGCCGACTGGTCATAAAGCAGAGGCCTGATCTTGAAGTCATAGTAGACTCCTCCGATCTGAGTGGTGTAAGTCCCTTCGTTTTCGTTACCGAACTGCACTTCTGTGGCTGTTTCCGGAAGTCCTGCTTCCTTGAATGCGTATTCGTTCCAGAAAAATATGTTCCGGTCATCGAGACGGTTGTCATGTTTGACCTTTAGCCCAAGAATATTGAAATATGCGGAATCTCCCACTATCATCTGGAATGAAAGTATTCCGTTCTGGTAAAACTGAGAATAATTGTTGGTCCCGGACAAAGGGATTCCGTTTCCGAAACCTGCCGCCTCTACACATGGAAGTGTCTCCACTGCATCCCGGAATTCTCTGATCTGGCCGGATGATGTGAAGATACTGTTCGAGACGTTGAGGATATCTTTGGTGTTGTAGTTCAGAGGTGCATTGATCATGGCCCTGATCTGGAAATACATGGTAAGAGATATGGCAATCATGGCCACGGCCACTACCTGCTGCAGCACTATCAGTACTTTTCCGTACCATGACCTGATCCGGAGATTGAACGAGCCCCGGACTATGTCGATAGGCTTCGCCCGGGATATTACCATGGCAGGAATTATTCCGGACAGAAAGCCAAGCACTGCTATACCTGCGACAATCATGGCGATAAAGGCCGGATTCATTTCTTTCCATACCGAAAAGTCATATTCCAGCAGTCTTGAGGCGTATGGGGAGAGTGCCTCTGCCGCCAATATTGCAAGTACTGTGGAGACGGCGGCGAATACGGTCGCTTCCGCAATCATCCTCCACAGAACTCCGTTCCTGCTGCTGCCCAGAAGCCTGCGCGTGGCCATTTCCCTGGCCCTGCGGCCCGACTGTGCTACCGTGAGATTGATATAGTTGAGTACGGCGAACAGCAGCAGTATGATGCAGGCCGCCATTAGAACGTCCACAAGCCTCCGGTCGCCCTGAAGAATATTGCCGGCCAGCGATTCGGCTCCATCGTAGAAATAAAGATCCCGCAGGGGTATGAAGAATACCTTGTCCAATGAATTCTGGGAATATGTCCACCAGACTTTCCCGAGATATTCTCTGATCGCAGGTATCTTGGCCTGGATATCCGCTTCCGGCCAGGTCATTATGAATGTGTCTACAGCCGCGGCGTTGCTCATTCTTTCATCGTTGGAGTCGCTTACTTCAGTCAATACTTCTGCACGGCACAGCACATCGCAGTAGGGGATTACCGAATGGTCGATATCTTCCATCACTGCGGCTACTGTGAAGATATAGGAATCTCCTTCCGGTGATGTGTACTTCAGCTGCTGTCCGATAGGGTCGCGGTCGGAGAAATATGTGTCCGCGAAGCTTTTGCTGATGACCGCGCTCCTGTCGGAGGCTTTCCATGCCTGATTGGAGCCTTCGAGAAGTCTGAACGAGAAAATTTCGAAGAACGAGCTGTCCGCATAGGATGTCTTGTCGGACTGAAGCGTGGTTTCTCCGATGGAAAGACTTCCTATAGCGTTGTACGAATACAGTGATGTCGCTTTTTCTATTTCCGGGAAGTTCTCCAGAAGGTGCTTTTGCAGGTAGTAGGCACTGCCGATGTAGTTTTCGTTGGCATAAATATAGATTCTGTCTGCGTTCTTCTGGAAAGCATCCGTAGTCAGCTGCCTGCTCACATACACAGCCAGCAGTATGACGAATGCCAGCGACACCGTCAGCCCGAAAAGGTTGATGAAGGCGTACAACCCGTTCTTCCTGATAAAATTCCAAAACGACTTCATTTCTTTCTTCCTCTTTTTATTTCGTATTGCTTCTCTCTGTATCCTGTCGGTTTTTTAACTCTGGCGCATGATGGTCTTTTATAAATAAGTAGTGTTCAATATGTTATGTTTGGCTACCATGCCCCAGACCCCATCCCGCATATGGTCTGGGATATGGACTTGATTTGTATAAACTTATAAACCAATAAGTTATAAAAACCAATCATGCTCCAGGGTTATGTCCGCATCATGCAGGCTGTGGTTTTCCGGGACCGTTTCCCCTGTTTCTTCATCCGCGTTATGCAGGCATGAGGTTTACGGCCGACTTTTTCCTAATTTTCGGAGGCCGTAAACCTTATGCCTGCTACCTGCTACAATTCATTGGCGACATCACTGACTATCCTTCCGTCGAACAGGTCGATGGTCCTCTGCGCCACAGCCGCATCCCTCTGTGAGTGGGTCACCATCACGATGGTCGTGCCTTCCCTGTTGAGTTCGGAGAGAAGATCCATCACCTCCTTGCCGTTCTTGGAGTCCAGGTTACCGGTCGGCTCGTCGGCCAGGATCAGTTTCGGCCCTGCGACCACTGCACGCGCGATGGCCACCCTCTGCTGCTGGCCGCCGGAGAGCTGCTGAGGGAAATGCTGCGCCCTGTGGCTGATATTCATTCTCTTGAGGATTTCGGTCACTTTCTGTTTCCTCTCGGAAGCGCTGATGTTCAGATAGCGAAGAGGAAGCTCTACATTCTCATAGACATTCAGCTCGTCGATAAGGTTGAAGCTCTGGAACACGAAACCGATGTTTCCCTTGCGGAACTTCGTGCGGTCCTTCTCCTTGAGTTTCGCCACCTCGTGTCCGAGAAGCTCGTAGCTGCCGCTTGTCGGGTTGTCCAGCAGGCCGAGGATGTTCAAAAGCGTTGATTTCCCGCATCCGGAAGGTCCCATGATAGCGACGAACTCGCCGTCCTTGATTTCGAATGAAACATTGTTGAGAGCAGTAGTCTCGATTTCTTCCGTACGGAATACTTTGCAAAGGTCAGTAACTTTAATCATGACTTTAAATATTAAAGGTTTATAATTATTTCAAATTCGTATTATTCTGTTTTCAGAGCGTCCGCAGGGTCGGTCCTGGCGGCACGGCTGACCTGCCACAGCACGGAAGCTGCCGTCATCAGCAGCGACAGGGCTGTTGTCACTATGAAAATCCATGCTCCGAGGTCTATCCTGTAGGCGAATTCCTCCAGATACCTTCTGCACAGGATGACGGCTGCAGGCACGGCGACTATGTCCGCGATGACGGTCATTATCATGTATATCCTGATGTTTCTGCCGGTTTCGCTGCCGACAGTGCCTCCGTAGACCTTATGCAGGGCGATGCTTTTGCGGTTGCTGTCAGCATAGAAGATACTTATCGCCACAAGTCCTGACAGGGACAGGATGATGGCCATGACCATGAATATTTCAATCAGCCTCATGTTCCGCTTAGCCGCATCCAAGGAGTTTTCCAGAATATCCTCCATGTAGCCGTTTTCCCATGCGGGAGTCTCTATGCCGAATATCTCAAGGCAGAAACTGTTATAGGCATCGGTTATCATTTTCTTTGCGGAGGCATGGTCTCCTGCCGTCTTGATGGCATAGTTGCAGTACCAGAACTGGTCCTGGTCTTTGATGAAGATGACTGCATTTTCGGTCTTTTCAGGAAATCCTGCGTCCACGATGATGTAGTTGCCGAGAATGCCGCTGGCATTATGTGCTGTGCCTGTATCACCTTCGTTAAACATTATCGTTTTGCTCAGGTCTGTCGATGAACCGGTAATTCCTGCTGCAGCAGCTGCATTTTCATTTACCCATACGGCTCCCGGCATGTTGTCGCTGTATTTTTCGATGATATTGAAGTTCAGCATATTGAAAGTAACCGTGTCGCATGACATATTGTAGTACCTCACTTCATTTCCGTTGATGTCCGGAGAAGTGAAACAGGAACCGATGGCTCCAGGCAGGTATTCGCATATTCCGGCTTCGTTTACACAAGGCAGGGCCTTCAGGTTGTCCAGAAACCGGATGCCGTCTTTCCCTGTAAAATCTGTATTCAGATAATACAGGTCTTCAAGGTCATAGCCGGAGGGCCTGTCGAGCATGTGTTTCATCTGTGTCTCCATCGTGATGGCCAGTGCTATAAGGACAATGGAAATGATGTTCTGGATGACGATGAAGATTTTAGAGAAAACAGTGCGGCGTCTGGCGTCCATGGCCCCTTTCATGATTTCGGATGGAGAATATCTCATGACGGCGGAGGCCGGTATAAGTCCTGCTGCAAGTGACAGAACCAGTATGAGCACTATGCATCCTGCAAATGTGGACGGTACGAAAATGTCTCCGGTCCTTAATTCTGCCGTCTGGGATATTGATGACGGGTCGCATATGAGCCAGTTTACAGACGGCACGGCGGCTGCCGCTATAAGCAGTCCTGCAATGAAGCAGAAAGATGTGAACATAAGGGCTTCGGCAATATATCTTCTGCGTATCTCGCCTGTACTCGACCCGAGAAGTCTGCGGGTAGCCATTTCCCTTGCCCTTTTTACCGAAAGTGCAACGGAGAGGTTGATGTAGTTGAAAAGTGCCGAGAGCAGCAGGGCAATGCCTGCGGAAGTCAGATTCCTGATGGCTTTCGCGTTGCCGGAATTCAGGAACCAGTTGCCGGGATGAAAATACAACTTGTCAATGCGGACAAAGCTGAAATTGTATTCTTCTGACATTTCCATGTCCATCCCGCAGGCTTTAAAGTATATTCCGGTTATTTTTTCTCCGAGCCCTGAAATATCTGTTCCCGGATACAGCCTCACGAATGTGTTGATATCTCCGAATACGTTGAACGGCTGGGTCTTGTACTGGGTCTGGAATTCTTTCCCGTCAATGTTCACTATCAGGTCGGCATAAGGAAGTATGTTGCGTCCGAAGTCTGCCGTTATTCCCTTGATGATGAAATCCCGGCCTGCGACCTTTAATGTTTTTCCTACAAGTGCTTCTCCGTCCCGGGCTATCCTGTGAGCAAATGTCTCAGATATGAATATTTCATAGTTGCCGAGACCCTGGTCTGCATTGCCTTCCTTGAATCCGACATTGAACATTCTGAAGAAGGAACTGTCTGCAAACATCATGTCCGTACTGTATTTTTTCCCGCCGTATTCTGCCGGTGTCCCGTTGTTCGGGGAAGAGAATTTCGTCACTGCCGCCGCTTCGGGCATTGCATTCATGAGCGCTCCGGCCATGCCGTAGCACATTGCCGTAGAATTGTTCCGGCAGACGGCATATATATCCTGCCACCCGTCAATGTCCTTTGATATCCTGACCTGTGCTGCCGCATAGCTGAAGATGATGATGCTCAACGCCAGCGCTACTGTCAGCCCGACCAGGTTGATCGTGCTGTACAGCCTGTTCCTCCACAGAAACCTAAGGTAACTTCTCATATCTTTTCCGTTTGTTTTATCCGTCATTCCGACCTCAACGACTTCACAGGGTTTTCCCTTGCTATGCGCAGTACATTGTAAGAAGCCACGGCGATGCTGAGGACCAGCACCGTAAGTGCCCCTCCGACGAACATGTACCATCCCATCGGAGTCTTTATCGCGAACTGCTCCAGCCAGCCTGCTCCGGTGAAGAACGCCGCCACGGCACCGGCAGCAACGGACGGAAGCGCTATCCTGACTACATCAGTGTTCATCATCCGGGCGATATCGCGCATTACGGCTCCGTTTATCTTTCTCACGGCTATTTCCTTGCGCCTGCGGTTCACTTCATCGGAAGTGTAGCCGACCAGACCGATGAAGACTATCAGCAGAGTGACTATGCCTCCGACTGTCACCGCATTCCTGAAATTAAGGGTTCCGGCATAGAGGCCCTTCATGTCATTCCGGTATGACCAGACATACATTTCCTTGTCCGGGGCGATACCTGAGATTACCTGCTCCGCCCTGGCGATGGCTTCAGGCGAAATCCTGTGGAACTTTATCAGGGCGAAGCCTTTGGTCGGGGTCTGCCTGTATGCGATTACTGACGGTCTGAGGTCCGGATTCAGTGCCGAGCCTATACTGAAATCCTCATATACTCCGCAGATGGTCATAGGCCTGTCGTATGAAGTGATGTATACGTCTTTCCCGACTATGTCGGAGTCCCATCCGGCTGTCTTTTCCATGAATCCGACAAATCTCCTGCTGACCATTATCTCCTGGTCCTGTCCGGCGTTACGGTTGAAAACGCGGCCCTGGATGACAGGTATTTCCATCAGGTCGAAATATCCGTCTCCGACATAATACAGGTCGGCGCAGTTGAACAGTTCCCGGGAGTCTCCAGGAAGCATTACATTGTCCCCGCTGGAGCCGTTCATCGGAAGGGCATCGGCAAAAGTGACCGCTTCCACTTCAGGAAGTTTCGCGAGTTCCTGCAGGATCAGACTGCGCTGGGCGCTGTCTCCTATCGGTTCAAGGCTGGTGTAAGCCAGGTTGTCGTATTCGTATCCTGTGTCGGCGCTGGTCACGAGCCTGTATTGTCCTGAAATGACAAGCAGCAGGATCGAGAGGAAAGCAGCCGCCGCAAACTGGACGGACAGCAGGGCCAGTTTCCAGTGCCGTTTGGATTCCCGGTAGCTGCGCAGTGCGTAAGAAACAGGTATTCTGGCGAATATGTTTCCGGGGATGGCACCGGAGACAACGGCCAGGACTATGCACACCGCCATGAGTATGAATATCCTTCCTCCTGAAAGCAGACCGGCAAGTGAAGTCCCGGTAAGTTTCTCTACAGTGCCGCTGAATACCGCCAGCAGGACCATCCCTGCCGCGAATGCCAGGAATGTATGGACTCCTGCTTCGGTGACAAGCATTCCCCTGATGTCCTTCTTGTCAGCACCGTAGCATTTGCACACGGCCATTTCCTTCGACCTTCCGATGATGGAAGATACTGTAAGCAGGATGTAGTTCATGGCCGCAGTGAACAGCAGCGCGAATGCTATCAGGCTGAGCATCAGGGTCATGTTTCTGGTCTGGGTATTGGAACTGTGCCATGAATCGAGCCTTCGGAATGTAATCCCGACATCCAGTCCGCTTTTTTCCAGTGTCTCGGCGAAATTGTCCTCTATGAATTTGTCAGTCTGGACCTGCACGTCAGCTATATCGGCCCCGTCCCGGATTTTTATCAGGCTGGTGTATCTGTCGTTTCCAAGCAGGTTCATCGACCCGTCCCAGGTATAATATGAAATCGAAGGCATCGATACCAGCATTTCCAGGTGGCTGAAAATGGAATTTTCGGGAAAATCCCTGAATATTCCGCAGATGGTCAGCACCGCATCCTCCCTTCCGTCCAGGACTATCGTCTTGCCCGTGACATCACCGCCTATGTTTTCGGCGACGGATTCGGATACCATGGCCTGCAGCGGGCTGGACAGTATTTCTTTAGGATCTCCCTGAAGTACATCCAGAGACAGTATGTCGAAAAAGCATGAGTCAGCGGCGGCGTATGTGGCTTTCAGTTTTTCCCTGGACCCGGTCAATGTAAACGTCGAGCCTTCTCCCAGTGCGGTGAATCTGGTGGAGGTCTCTATCTCAGGAGACAACATCCTCAGATAGACAGGTACCCCGCCTGGTGTCTGGGGGTATATTTCTGTCTTGGTATTGTCTGTCTGGTTCGGGAATGTCTCCATGACCAGGTATATCCTGTCGCTGTCCTCATAGAACCCGTCATAGCTCTGTTCGAAAGCCACTTTGGCTATCAGGACGAGACCGAGAGCCAGTCCTATGGCCAGCGATGTGATTTTCATTATGTTGTGCTGCCCTTTCCTCGGCAGGCTCCTGATGGCTGAAATGATGTTTTTCATAGTCGTTTATTTGAGAATCAGTATATCATTGTCCCTGAAGGTTTCATAGTTGGAGATGATGACCTTTTCTCCAGGCTGCAGGCCTTCTTCCACTTCATAGTACTGGGGGTTCTGGCGCCCGATCCTGATTTCGCGTTTGGCCGCCCTGCTGCCGTCAGGGGAGAGGACATAGATCCATTTGCCTCCCGTGTACTGGTAGAAAGTCCCCCGCGGTATCAGCACGGCTTCTTCCGGAAGCCCGAGCTGCAGGTTCATATAGTAGGTCTGGCCTGTGCGGATGTTTTCCGGCTGCTCGCCCGAAAATTTGAAGTCAGCCTTGAATTTGCCTTCGCGCACTTCCGGGTACACTTTCCGGATGACTGCGTGGAAGGATTCGTTCTGCCTTTCGAATACGGCTTCCAGCCCTGCTGTGACCCTGTCTATATAGTGCTCATCTATCTGTGCCTCGATCTTGTAGCTTGACAGGTCGTTTATCTGGCCTATTCTGGTGCCTGAAGCTATGGACTGCCCGAGTACGGCATCCAGAAGACCGAGCTCCCCGTCAATAGGCGCCTTGATGGTCAGGTTGTCCTTGCGTTTGCGGATCATCTGCATGTTTATCTTCATGTTGTCCAGACTTTCCTGCATCTGTTCTATCTGCACCGTCCTGTAGAGGCTGTCCTGGATTTCCTTGTTTTTCACCAGTTCCAGCTTGTCCAGACTCAGGAGATAGTCCTCTTCGGCTTTCAGCCATTCTTCCCGTGCTATCAGTTTCTCGTCATAGAGGGCTTTCTGCTGCTCGTAGGCACGTTTGTTCCTGCGCACTTCCATCTGCAGCTGGAGCTTTTCCTGTCTGACGCTGAGTTTTTCCTGCTCCATGGAAATCATGGTGTTGCGCAGAAGGTTCTCTTTCTCGGCAAGTTCCGCTTCCGAGTTGAGGATCTGCAGGTCGAGGTTCTCGTTGCTCATCCTCAGTATCTCGTCTCCTTTCTTCACCTGGCTGCCTTCCTCCCGGATGATTTCTTCCACGACACCGCCTTCGAGCGGGCTGATCTGAATAGTCGTCATAGGCTGCACCTGACCGCTGATGCGGATGTAGTCGTTGAATTCCCCTTCTGTGACATTCCCTATCGTAAGGGTCTGTCCGTCAACACGGAGAGTGGAAGAATTGTCCCTGAACACCAGCCAGAGGACCAGAGCCAGAAAGAGGGCTCCGCCCCAATACGGGAGCGCTCTTTTTGTAAAAGCGACCCTCCATCCGGTCGTCTTCTCTATTTTCCTGTCCATTGTCTCGTTTTCCATATCCAATGCTTTTTAGATTCTGTTTTTTATCCGCCCGGTCGCTTCGCGACAGCCTGTAGGGCACGGGTCAGAATTGGTCTATATATGATATTCCGTTGTAGTATGAGACTACATGCTTTTTCAGGTAGAACTGCAGCAGGGCGTTGAGCCTTTCGGCCTTTGCCTTCAGATAGCTCTCGGAAGCTGTCTTGTATTCGATTGATGAAATCAGCCCCAGCTCGAATTTCCTGCTGTTGAGGCTGAATGCCTCCTCCTGTACGTTTGCACGCTTTTCTGCCTGGAAATAAGCGGATTCGGCACCGTCGCGGTCTTTTATCGCTCTCAGCACTTCCGCCTCCACTTCTCTCACTTTCTGTTCATATTCGGCAGTCGCCCGTTTGTATGCGTTTTTCTTGCGTGCTATGTCCGAATGTCTGGATAGCCGGTCGAATATCGGGATTGAAAGCGACAGCTGCAGATATTCTCCACCGTTGTTCCGGAACTGGTTCCAGAACGGGTCGGCAGTATATCCTGCCTGTCCGGGATAAGTATAGTAACTGGTTGACCATCCGCCGTATAATGAGAGAGTAGGGGAGAGCTGCCATCTGGCGGTCCTGAGTTCGAGCCTGGCGTTTTCCATATTGCCTTTGGCGATGGAAATGTCCGGGAGGGTATTCATGGCGTTGCCGATTATGTCATCCGGATTGTTCTCGTCGGTCAGGAGGTACAGCTCGTTGCCTTCTTCTGCAGATGACGTGTCGATAGCAAGGGAATCCGTTATAGGCCAGAACATTACGTCTTTCAGTGTGATATAGGCATCTTCCAGGCTGTTCCAGGCTGTTATCAGGTCATATTCCCGGTCAGACAGGTCCGCTTCCATCTGCACTACGTCCGCATAGCCTTTCTGCCCGAGTTCCTCCTGTCTTCTGGCAAGATGCAGGGCTTCCTGTGCTGTCCTGACCTGGTCTGAAAGTATATCTGCCAGCCGGCTATAGTAGACGACATTGTAGTATGCTTCGATGGTTGCCAGGCAGACCTGGTCTTCAATCTGCTGTTCCTGGCTGATTCCCATTGCCTTGGCTGTCTTGGTTATGCGCAGGTTGTTGACGGCCTGGAATCCGTTGAAAAGATTTATGCCTGCCGAAACTGAATATGCGTTGTTGAAAGAAGTCGTGGAGATATAGGTATTGCTTTCAGGGTCGATTGCTCTTCCGAAATTATAATAGACATGTCCCTGGCCGCTGACTGTAGGCGTGAACGCTGCCAGTATGGCATCTCTGCGTGCAACCTGGTTATCGTCATTCGTGGCCTGCTGTATCCTCAGCTTTGTAGAATTGGAGGTGGCGTATTCCATACAATCCTTCAGGGTCATCACCTGTCCGGAAGACTTGGCCGGAAATGCTGCCATCACTGCTGAAACCGCCGCAGCTATGAATATTTTTCCTTTTTTCATTCTATAGGTATTTCAATCTGACGTGCCAGAAAGTTACATTGTTCGTGCCTGTGAGGTTAAAGTATTGAGTGTCACAATGATACAATTTACAATAAAACAGCGGAGTGTAAAATTTCTTTACACTCCGCTGTAAACACTGTAAAACTTCTTTACAGTTTTACAGTCATTTGTCCTTGTACTCCAGACCGGAGACGGTAAGCCCCATATTGAACGGGGACTTCACGATTTCCCCGAGGACAGTGTCGCGGCAGTAACCGGATTTGAAGTACAGAGGGAACTCCAGTCTGTTTTCGTTAATTTTTTCCATGTATGCTTTTCCTGTAAGGTCCTTGGCTTCATTCCATTCTTCCTTTGATTTGTCGGAGCAGTCTACAAAAGCCAGACTTACAAAATATTCTCCGGGCTCCAGGATCATTGTGGCGGACGGAGCCGCGCTGTATGATACCGGTCTTGAGGATGTCCGTATGTCTATATAGAGGGGGACTGTCATGATATTTCTGAAAATGCCTTCGGTAATTCTATATACATTCAGGCTTACCTTGCATTCCTCGATGGTGTTGGAGGCGACCTTGAAATTGAATTCCTTTATCTGGAACCTGTGCCTGACTTTTACAGTCGAGCCTATTTCATTGCCGGTCCTGTCCGGCGTGTATACCCCGTATGCCGCTGGGAATCTCGCCCCTTTGTTGACCAGTGTCTTTTCTTTGGAACCGGACCCCAGGACTACAGCTTCCTGTAATTCTGCCGGAACCAGTGTGACAGTGAGACTGTCTGTCCCGTTATACTCCGAAGCCGGGACCAGTCCGGTCAGATATGAAACATGGTGGAACTCCAGAGGGTCTGCCGTACCGTCAGGGATTTCCAGCCTGAACCTTCCGTCTGCCGAAGAAATGGCCCCTATCCCGCTTCCCGGTATCCCGACAGCAACGTATTCGACAGCCTTGCCGTCCTGGTTTACGATGTTTCCTTTAAGGATCTGCTGTGCGTCTGCTGCAAACGGAAATGAAACGGCCATTGCAGCCAGAATATAGCCTGGTATGAATTTAAGTAGCATAGTCTGATGTCAGTTTGTCAAATTGATTCCAGAAGTCGTTTTGAATAATTTTGGGGAATTTCCCGTATGGCTCTTTCCTGTCTGTCAGATTCTTCTTTTCCAAGGAAAACCTGACATCATGCCGGCCCCTTTAAGGCAGGTTGTTCGCCTTGAAGTGCAGTCCTTCGTGCAGGTCATATTGCATCTGGGGCTTTGAGAACTTGTAGACTTCCGGGTCGAAGTGTTTCCTGTCCTTGAAAACGGATTCATCGAATTCAAGTGGTTGTCCTCCAGGCATATATATGAAATACAGCCCGTTCATGACAGGGATTGCGTTCCCGGACGGGGGCAGGCCGAGCCCGAAAAGCAGTCTGCCGATGCCGGCCGCCCAGTCAGGCAGGGCAAGGGGTCTTGAAAGCGCGAAAGATTCCGCAATGTCAGCTTTGACAGCGGATACTGACTCCATCTGTCTGAGAAAAATTTCCCGTTTGGGGTCGGTATATGTTTCCGGTATCGGCAGGATTCCCGGAATCATGCTGAGAATCAGTTCTTTGGGGATCGACTGGAATGTATTCCCTTTCGGAATGGCCCTGTCATACTGCCTGTCGATTTCAGTAAGGATTCCTTTAAGTATGCTGATGCGAAGCTGAGGAGAATCTTTCGGGATGGAATCATTTACATAGGCGAGCAGCGTGTCCTGTCGGTCTGCGGTGATAATGCTGTCCCGGACGGCCCTGGACGAGAGTGTCAGGATATTGTCTTTCAGCGTGGCCTCGAAATCCGACTCCTGTGCGCAGACATCCATGCACAGGAAGGATTCTGCCGCAACGCAGGCTGCAGCGCAGGCCAGAACCATTCGCCAGAAACTTTTTCTGTTCATATTCCAAAACTTGTATGAATCCGTGTACGCTGAATACTATTTACTGTATTAGTTCAATAGTACTGCAAATCTAATAATATTTCTTAAGAATATGCAACAGTCATGCAAATTATTCAAAGGATGCCGGGGAAATCTTGAATGGATAGGAGTTTGGAAATTATGGTTAAATTTGCCCCGCATTTCCCTCGGCTACGCTCGGGATGACATATCCAGAGGTAAATTAATTATCAGACAGACATTATAATTTATGGTACGGGAAGAGATAACCAGCTTCATTGAAAGCGAGATAGTGCCGCTGTACGATGGGTTTGATCCTGCACATCGCCGCGACCATGTCATGACTGTCATGTCGCAGGCAATGGAGCTTTACAGCCGGGCCCCGGAAAATGTAAAGAAGGAAATGGACCGGGAAGTCCTGCTGATGGCTGCGGCATGCCATGACCTGGGGCTTGTGAACGGCAGGGAGAACCACCATCTGGACTCGGGGAAAATCATCCGTTCCGATGAAAGGTTGCGGAAGTGGTTTGATGACGGGCAGATAGAAACCATAGCACAGGCAGCGGAAGACCACAGGGCTTCAGGAAAATCGGAGCCACGTTCCATATATGGGAAGATGGTCGCTGAAGCTGACCGTGTCATTGATGGGGAAACCATCATCCGCCGTACTCTCCAGTACGGGCAGAGCCGTTATCCGGAAATGGATCCTGAAGCGCAGATAGCCAGGGCGGAAGAGCACCTGAAAACCAAATACGGATACGGCGGCTACCTGAAACTCTGGATTCCCTGGAGTGACAACGCCGCCCGTCTGGACGCTCTCCGTGCCCTGATTGCCGACCCTGTCCGTCTCCATGCTGAAGTTCGCCGCATCTACTTTACGATAATGTAAGCCGTAACCTTGGCGCACGGTCAGAATCTCTTGCTGTGACGATAAATCTTTAATTATCAGCAATTTATTTGTGCTGCATAAATGAATCTCCGTGCTTTAAAGCCTATAAAAATATGGTTTAAAGCACGATGATGTTTTGCAAGAGATTATAAATGAATGAGTTGTGAAAACTATGTGTGCTTTAAGGTTTCGTTCTCTGCGTAAGACTTTTTCAGCTGGGATACTGTATATAGTTCACCCCTGTTTTGTGAGGACATCGGCTCTCGAGAAGGGAGGGTCTTGCGTAAGAACATCTGTGCTTGTAATGCTATTAAAACAGATACCCTGGTACCATAGTGACATTTTCCCACCCCCGGGTAGGGGCCGGTATAGCTCTGCGTAAGACTTTTTTCAACTGGGATACTGTATATAGTTCACCCCTGTTTTGTGAAGACATTGGCTCCCGAAAAGGGAGGGGACCCACGAAGTGGGGAGGATCATCACAAAAACAGGGGTGAACTATTGTTTGACAGTATTACAGCGTCCTCTTGATTTCCACAATATTATACGCCTCCACAACATCACCCACCTTGATATCATTATACCCGGCGATATTGAGACCGCAGTCCATACCCGCAACAACCTCCTTCACATCATCCTTGAACCTCTTGAGAGACCCGAGCTCGCCTGTATAGACAACGATACCGTCACGGATAACCCTGACCTTGGATGTCCTTGTAAGCTTGCCTTCCTTGACCACGCAGCCGGCGATAGTCCCCACCTTGGAAATCTTGAATGTCTCGGCAACCTCTGCAGTAGCGGTAACCTCCTCTTTCTCCTCAGGAGCAAGCATACCCTCGATACCGCTCTTGACCTCGTTGATCGCATCGTAGATGACAGAATAGAGCCTGATCTCGATTTCCTCCTTCTCAGCAAGCCTGCGTGCATTTGCAGAAGGACGTACCTGGAAGCCGATAATGATGGCGTCGGAAGCTGCCGCGAGCAGCACATCGGACTCGGAAATGGCTCCGACAGCCTTGTGGATCACATTCACGCGGACTTCTTCGGTAGAAAGTTTGAGCAGAGAGTCCGACAGGGCCTCGATGGATCCGTCCACGTCTCCCTTGACTATGATATTCAGTTCCTTGAAGTTTCCGATAGCGATTCTGCGTCCGATCTCCTCCAGAGAAAGGTGCTTCTGCGTCTTGATGCCCTGTATGCGGATAAGCTGCTCCCTCTTATTGGCGATGTCCTTGGCCTCTTTCTCATCGGCCATGACATTGAATGTCTCGCCGGCAGTAGGCGCACCGTTCAGTCCGAGTACGGATACCGGTGTGGACGGCCCGGCCTCTTCGACCTTCTGACCGCGCTCGTTGAACATGGCCTTCACCCTTCCGGTATAGCAGCCGCTGAGCATCACGTCGCCTACACGCATTGTCCCGTTCTGGACAAGCACAGTGGCCAGATATCCGCGGCCCTTGTCGAGTGAAGATTCTATTACCGCACCTGTCGCCCTTCTCTTAGGGTTGGCTTTCAGGTCAAGCAGTTCCGCCTCCAGCAGCACCTTGTCCAGAAGCTTGTCCACATTGATACCTTTCTTTGCGGAAATTTCCTGGCACTGGTATTTGCCTCCCCATTCCTCCACGAGGAGATTCATGTTGGCAAGCTGTTCGCGGATCTTGTCCGGATTCGCGCCCGGTTTGTCTATCTTGTTGATAGCAAATACCATAGGGACACCGGCAGCCTGGGCATGGTTGATGGCCTCTACGGTCTGCGGCATTATGGCGTCATCGGCCGCGATAATGATGATGGCAAGGTCGGTCATCTTGGCTCCACGGGCACGCATGGCCGTAAACGCTTCGTGACCAGGGGTATCGAGGAATGTGATCCTCTTCCCGTCAGGGAGTACCACATTGTAGGCACCGATATGCTGCGTGATAC
The DNA here is from genome assembly GCA_017695115.1 of Candidatus Cryptobacteroides avicola. Lineage (GTDB taxonomy): Bacteria > Bacteroidota > Bacteroidia > Bacteroidales > UBA932 > Cryptobacteroides > Cryptobacteroides avicola. The sequence goes on from JADILV010000021.1 coordinate 51,022, forward strand.
CACCGGCCTCACCGGCGATGACGTTGGATTTGCGTATATAGTCCAGCAGGGAAGTCTTGCCGTGGTCGACGTGTCCCATGACCGTAATTACAGGCGGTCTCGGAACGAGTTCCCCTTCATCGTCATTCTCCTGCTCGATGGCTTCGGTAAGCTCTGCAGTGACAAACTCCACCTCATATCCGAACTCCTCGGCCACAAGCACGATGGTTTCTGCGTCAAGCCTCTGGTTGATCGATACCATCAGGCCCAGACTCATGCAGGCTCCGATAATCTTGGTCACAGGGATGTTCATCAGGTTGGCCATATCGTTCACAGTAACGAACTCCGTGACCTTGAGGATTTTCTTCTCCAGCTCCTGCTGCTCCATCTCCTCCTGGAGTTTCTGTGAGGCAAGTTCCCTTTTTTCTTTCCTGTGCTTCGCTCCGAAGTTGTTCTTGGACTTGCTCTCGTTCATCCTGGCATAGGTCTCCTTGATCTGCTTCTGGATTTCCTTCTGCATCTCTTCCTCTTCGGCCTCGGTCATGGCAGGTTTGAAGCGGTCGCGCTTTTTCCCTTTTCCGGATGATGCGTTCTGTTCCTGGCGGTCTTTCTTTCCGCCTTCGTTCTTGTTCTTTTTGTTTTTGTCTTTTTTGAAGTCTTCGGTCTCGCTCCCTACTTTCGTTACGTCCACTTTCTGGCTTCCGCCTTTGGCGATACGTTCTCTCTTCTTGTTCTTCTTTTTCCTGTCGAACTGTGACAGGTCGATCTTGTCGACGACCTTCGGTCCCTGGAGCTTTTCCACTTCAATCTTGATTTCCCTGGTCTCATGTACTTTGACAGGCTCCGGTGCTACTTGTTCTTCCATAGGTTTTTCTTCGGCTTTTGCCTCTGTCTCCATGTCCGCCTTTTCTTCCGGCATGGCTACAGGGGCCTCCTCCTCGTTCCGCGGCTCTTCATTCTTGGCCTGGTGGGCCTTTTTCTCAAACTGGGAGAGGTCGATCTTGTCGACAATCTTCAGTCCTTCGATTATAGGTTTCCTTGTCTCTTCCTCCGTGGTTCCGGCAGGTGCGTGCCCGTCTGTATGCTCCGGTTCCGGTCCGGTCTGCTGCACCGGCTCCGGTTCTGCGGCAGGTTCCTGTTCAGGCTGAGGCTTCTGGACAGGTGCTGCTTCCTGTACCGGTGCACTGTGGGCGAAGCTGTTGCTCTTGATGATTATTTCCTTTACAGGCTCGTCCTCATCTTCAGCGACGGATTTCTTCTTGGTCCCCAGTTCAATGATCTCCTTGAGCTTGATGGCGACTTTTTCCGAGTCCTGCTTGAGTTTCTGTTCGTCACCGAATTTAGCCTCTATCGCCGGAAGATATGAATCCGAAATCTTTGCGTTAGGATTCATGTCCACTCCTGCCCCTTTTTCATTGAGGAAGTCCACAAGAGTCTGAAGCCCTATATTGAATTCTTTCGTAAGTTTGCTTAATCTTATTTCTGCCATATAATCTCTGTTTTAAGTTAATGAATGAGGGAACGGGACCGGAACGACAGGTCTCTTAATCTTCGAACTCCGCCCTGAGTATCCTCATCACCTCATCCACTGTCTCGTCCTCAAGGTCCGCCCTCTTGGCGATATCAGCAGGTGAAAGCGCGAGTACGCTCTTGGCCGTGTCGCAGCCGATGGACTCCAGCTTGTCGATGATCCACTGGTCGATTTCGTTGCTGAATTCGCTCAGCAGCACATCCTCCTCCTCTCCTTCGCCGTCCTGCTTAGGAAGCTCTCTCCATACCTCTATCTCCTTGCCTACCAGCATGCTTGCAAGCTTGATATTGCATCCTCCCTTGCCGATACCTTTCTTCACTTCATCAGGAAGCATGTAGACCTTTATCTTTTCGTCTTCGCCACCGAGGACGATAGAGGATATCTTTGCCGGATTGAGCGCCCTCTGGATGAGAAGCTGCGTATTGGATGTCCACTGGAGCACATCGATATTCTCGTTCCTCAGCTCTCTTACGATGCCTATGATCCTGGCGCCTTTCACTCCGATGCAGGCTCCTATCGGGTCGATTCTCTCATCGTATGATTCAACGGCCACTTTCGCCCTCTCTCCAGGGATACGGACCACTTTCTTGATGGTGATGAGCCCGTCGTATATTTCAGGCACCTCCTGTTCGAAAAGCTTTTCGAGGAATTCGTTGGATGTACGTGACAGTATTATATATGGTGTGGTGTTGTTCTTCATCTCCACACTCTTGATTATGGCCCTTACCGTATCGTTCTTCTTGAAATGCTCTCCCGGAATCTGTTCGGATTTAGGAAGCCTCAGCTCGTTTCCGTCCTCGTCGAGGATGAGCACTTCCTTGGACCATGTCTGGTACACTTCACCGGTGAAGATCTCTCCGATCTTGCCGGTGTACTTGTTGTACAGATTGGCCTTCTCGATGTCAAGGATGCGGCCCTGCAGGTTCTGCCTGATGTTGAGGATACCCCTGCGCCCGAAATCCTTCATTTCGACCTTGGTCGCGTATGTTTCCCCGATTTCATATTCGTCGCCGTCCTTGTTTACCTCGGAAAGCGCTATCTGGGTATTCGGATCCTCGACTTCTTCTACCACCTCGCGGTTCCAGTAGATCTCGCAGTCTCCCTTGTCAATGTTTATGATGATGTCGAAGTTGTCTGCAGACCCGTAGGTCTTCGCCAGCTGGGTCCTGAACACGTCTTCGAGGACTCCCATCATTGTCGGCCTGTCGATGTTCTTCAGATTCTTGAATTCTGAGAACGCATCCCTGAGTTCTGTCTTTTCCATTTTTATCTGTTTTTTCTATTTAAAATCAATGTAGTACCTTACTGAGTTGATGTCTGAGAGCGGGAATGTGTCCGTGTGTTCCACAGGAACCTTCTTCTTGCCTCCCTCCGGTTTTTCCAGGGCGCTCCATGTCAGTGTCACCGTGTCTCCGGAGGCTTCCGAGAGCGTCGCAACGAGCTTCTTTCCGCCTTTCATGGCCACTTCCACTTTCTTTCCCACCGCTTTCAGGTATTGCTTCCATACCTTGAACGGCTGGTCCAGGCCTGCAGAAGACACTGTCAGTGAATAGTCTTCCGTGTCTCTGCTGAATTTTTCCTCGAAAATCCTGCTCAGCTCTACACAGTCTTCCAGTTCCACTGTGCCGTTTTCCGACTCGACCGTAAGTTCGATGTCGTTGTCCCTGCTGACATTTATGCTGACAATGAAACATCCCCGTGCAACGATTGCACTTTCCATTGCATCTTGTATCTCTGAAACTTTCATGCTGCCGGGTTATGAACATAAAATAAGGGGACTTGCCGTCCCCTGAACCTAACTCACGCTGCAAAGGTATATAAAAATTTTCAAAGAGTTTCAAAAAGAGATAAAAATACGTACATTTGCACGTTTAAACGAAATTTTTGACGGTAAATCTTCAATAATCCTATGGAATTCAAGGCAAAAGAGATAGCGGAAATCTTGAAGGGCACTGTGGACGGGAATCCTGAAGCGACGGTTTCCACTTTTGCGAGGATAGAGAACGGAAAGCCGGGAAGCATCTGTTTTTTCGCAAATCCAAAGTACGAGCATTATGTCTATCAGTGTAAGGCTGATATCATTATAGTCAACAGCACTTTCGTACCCCAGCAGCCGGTCAGCGCTACATTGATCAGGGTAGAGAACGCATACGCGTCCGTGGCCGAACTTCTGGATTATGTTACGGCAAAGAAACGCTCATATAAAAGGCACAGGGGCCGTCATGTAAGGACATTCTTCTCTTCGAAGATAGGAAAGAAAGTCTATATCGGAGACTGCAGCTATGTCGGCAGGCATGCGGAAGTCGGCGACTATACAAAAATCTACGAACAGGTATATATAGGTGAAGGCACCAGGGTGGGAAAACACTGCATCATCTATCCTGGAGTCAAGATCTACCCCGGCATGGTGATAGGTGACAATGTCATCATCCATTCCAATGCCGTGATAGGCGCCGACGGGTTCGGTTTCGCTCCTCTTCCCGACGGGTCATACAAGAAAATCGAGCATACAGGCAATGTCATAATAGAGGATGATGTCGAAATAGGGGCCAATACCACTATAGACAAGTCCCAGATGGGCTCTACCGTCATATCCAAAGGTGTCAAGATCGACAATCTGTGCCAGGTGGCGCATAATGTCGAAATCGGGGAAAACACTGTAATGGCGGCGCAGACCGGAATCGCCGGTTCTACCAAAATAGGCAGGCACTGTGTCATGGGCGGCCAGGTGGGGATTGCCGGACACATAACGATTGCCGACAACACTTCTTTCGGCGCACAGTCCGGCGTACTTGGCAGCGTCAAACAGGAAGGCCAGGCATTTCTGGGGACTCCTGCCATCCCTTACAGGGATTACCTGAAGTGCTATGCCATATTCAAAAAGAACGGTAAACAATAGATAATGATTGGATAAGAGATTTTTTTACTTATCTTTGCGGACTTTATTACACAAATGAAAATGCAGCTGAAACAACAGACAGTCGGGAAAAGCCACAGTTTTGAAGGGAAAGGCCTGCATACCGGCAGAATATCGAGAATCACTGTCAATCCCGCTCCTGTCGACTATGGAATCCGGTTCAGACGTACTGATATGGGAGAAGATGCGGTTATAGAAGCTGTCGCAGAAAATGTATCGAGTACGGCCCGGAGCACTACTATTTCAAAGAACGATATCACTGTCATGACCATTGAGCATCTCATGTCCGCTCTTACAGGCATGGGTGTCGACAATGCTCTCATCGATATAGACAATGTAGAGGTCCCTATTCTGGACGGCAGTGCAAAGCCTTATATAGACGCCATCTGGCATGAGGGCAGGGGAGTAGTGGAGCAGGACGCCCCGAGAAAATATCTCGAACTGGCTTCTCCAGTAGAAATAAAGAACGAGGAGACCGGAGCCTACGTAAGGATAGAGCCTGCCGATGTCCCGTCATACGATCTGACAATAGATTTCAATTCGAAAGTTCTCGGAGTGCAGTCCGCACATTGGGATCCGTCCGTGTCTTATACGGAAGAGATCGGCGTCTGCAGGACTTTCGTCTTTTTTCATGAAATAGAGTACCTTTTCAAGAACAATCTTATAAAAGGCGGCGATGTGGACAATGCCATTGTCATAGTCGAGCATCCTGTTACAGACGGGCAGCTCGGGCACATGTCCCGGCTTTTCAATGTTCCGGCCCTCGGAGTCCAGTCCGACGGGTATCTGGACAATATCCATCTGAGATTCCCTAACGAATGCGCCCGTCACAAGCTGCTTGACCTTGTCGGTGACCTGAGACTCTCGGGCGGCTATCTGAAAGCGAAAGTTACGGCATTCAAGGCCGGACATACAATCAATACCAAGGCAGCTGCAGCTGTCAGAAATTCATTGAAATAAAATCAATCGGTAATGAATAAGATACATCCATTAGCAACTGTGCATCCGAACGCAAAGATCGGGGACAATGTGGAAATCGGCCCATACGCTTATGTGGACGAGTTTGTCGAAATAGGTGACGGCTGCCATATTCTTCCGCATGCCACCATCTTCAATTATGTGAAGATAGGCAAGAACTGCAGCATATTCCCCGGAGCTGTCGTAGGTGCCATCCCGCAGGATCTCAAATTTGACGGCGAGGTGACTTATGTGGAAATAGGTGACAACGTCAATATCCGTGAATGTGCGACCATCAACCGCGGTACCAAGGCGAGCGGCAAGGGAGTGACCAGAGTGGGAAGCAATACCCTCATCATGTCGTACGTGCATGTAGCCCATGACTGCAGCATCGGCGAGCATTGTATTCTTGTCAGCTATACCGGTATTGCCGGAGAGACGAATGTCGATGACTGGGCCATCCTCGGCGGAGGCACGCTTTCGCATCAGTTCTCCAAGATCGGAAAGCATGCGATGGTCGGCGGCGGTTCCAAGGTCAACAAGGATGTGCCTCCGTATATCCTTTGCGGCAGGGATCCGCTTTCATACGCGGGAATCAATATCGTAGGCCTCCGCAGAAGGGGATTCTCTTCAGACCAGATCCGCAACATCAAGGACATGTACGATATCATATACAATGCCGGCTTCAATGTGAGCGATGCCTGTGCCAAGATAGAGTCAGGTTTCCCTCAGAGTGAGGAACGCGATACTATCCTCGATTTCATCAGAAGTTCAAAGAGAGGTATCGTGAAAGGCATGTCTTCCAACGCGAAAGGAGAGCTGGAATAGTGTCTGTGCTTCTCAGTACGGCGTATTTCCCGCCAGTGCAATATTTCGCCGCCATGGCGAAGGAATTTACCCTGTCTCCGGACAGGGTAATTCCGTCTATAGTGTATATCGAAGCCTGTGAGAACTATCAGAAGCAGTCTTACAGGAACCGCTGCGTAATCTATTCGCAGTCTGGCCCCGAAGCCCTGTCATTTCCTGTAGTGCATGAGAACGGAACGCATAAGATCCCGATAGCCGATATAAAAATCGACTACGGAAAGGACTGGGTCACAAGACATCAGAGGGCGATCGCGTCCGCCTATGGGACATCTGCTTTTTTCGAGTATTACAAGGATGACCTTTTCGCTTTGCTTGACAGGAGGCCGGAGCGTCTGTTTGATCTGAACCTTTCCATAATCAGGTTCTTTATAGAGAAGACCGGTCTTTCCGTAGATCTGCGTGTGACTGACCGGTTCATTCTTCCTCAGGAGGCGGAAGCCGTCTATGGAACGGACCTGCGTGAGGTCATCCATCCGAAACGTCCGGACGGCATCATGGGCAGTCTGGGACTGGAAAAGCCGTATTTCCAGGTATTTTCCGGAAGATACGGCTTTGTTCGGAATCTTTCCATAATGGATCTTCTCTTCAACGAAGGTCCGGATTCTATCAGTTTTCTTAAAAACGGAATCCTATAGTCAGCATTACGTCATACATCCATTTCCTGTTCAGGATTTCCGGTGACGGGAAGTAATCCTCGCCGAGGATATAGTCCGAATACGGATATATGTATTCATCCGCGTATTTAGTGGCTCTGAAAGCGAGATCGGCGAAGAATGATCCGCTTGAACTGAAGCCGAGACCTGCAGAAAAACTGTTCCTGTTCGCTTTTACCGGTTGTCTGACATCGTTTTCATAATATCTTTCCGGAGAAGTGGTGAGGGTATATCCTGCACGGATGGCGAATGCGGCGGCAGGTTTGATTTCAAGACCGGCCCTGAACATGTGCGATGCTCCCATATATTCCCGGATGTCGGCATTCACTCCGTCGTCATAGTAGCTGTTGTCATTGGTTTCCGTCTCCTTCAGACGCATCCCGCTGTAGTCGCACATTTCATAGTCTGCGCTTATCAGACCGAAATTTCCGAAAGTGTAGGCCAGACCTACATTGAACCTGAACGGGGAAATGACCCTGTAACGGTACTGTCCTTCAGGACTGTCGGAACTTGCATTGTACTGGCTGTCAGTGTAGTATGAAGCCGCTGAATAAGACCAGAATTCCTTGATGACAGTCGAAGTCGGGGTCTGTATGGCACCGCCTATCCTGAGTCCTGCAAAAGGTCTTGCTATGAATCCGAACTTCCCGTAGACACCGACTCCCGATGCGTTGTATCTGTAGCTGAAATTCATGTCGGTGAAATTCGTAACGGACTCGGTATTGTCTTCATTCAGATATGTGATCTGGAACAAAGAAGGATCCTGGGCGATTTCCGTTATCCAGTCCCTGTAGGCATAGTTGAGGGAGGTGATGCCGAGGTTTACTCCGAAATAGAACCTGTCCGAGAAGTTCAGGCCGAGGTTTATGAGGTAGTCATATTTGGAGCCGCTCTGCTGTCTGCCGTAATTCTGGTCCAGGGTTCCGGCCTGCCGGATGATATAATTGTTGTCTTTGTCTATATAGTAGTTTTCGCTGGTGCCTATATATTCGCTGTCGGACGGTCCGTAAAGGCTTATCAGTCCTGCTTCCCATCCTGCAATCGATTCCCACGGGGCGTTGGAGCTGTTGTAAGCATCGGACATTGTCAGTTCCCCGACATCCCATCCTGAAGTATTGTAAGCCAGGGCGCCCATGAAAGAAGTATTGGCATTTGTGCCTCTGGCTATCATATTGTCATTGAAATATCCTGTCCCGTTGACCATGAATCCCACGCTTATGCCTGTAACTCCTGATGTACGGTGGGTGTCATAGTTGAGGGTGAAGCCTATATTCGGGAGGGTGAATCTGGTAGAGGAGTTTTTCATACGGCGTTCAAATCCGTTGGCCTCCCCGTTCCATTTTGTCCCTTGTGCGGTGCTGACCGCTATATTGAGTGACGGTGTGATCGTTATCTGGGAGTAGTTCGCTACTGCCGAGCCTGCCGGGTTTATGGAAATTCCTCCCAGGTCGCCGCCAAGAGCGGTGAATGCGTTTCCCATTGCCGTCGATCTTGCAGTGCCGTAGTATGTATTCTCACTGAAAGTAAGGGCGTCATACATTGTCTGGGCGCCTGCCGTTGATGTAATGCCGCATACTGCCAGCAGGATTATCTTTTTTTTCATATTGACTTTTCTTTTGTTTGTGTTAATATTCCGTAACAGGGGTTATCTGCGTCTGACGGAAGAAGATCCTCCTCCTGAACTTCTGCTGCCACCGGAGAAGCCTGAACTTCTGCTGCCCGAGAACGAACTGCTCCGGCTGACGGATGACTGGCGGCTTACCGATGAACTCCTGTTGAAACTTGATGAAGAACCGTTCCTGTTGAATGCCGGACCGGAACCCGATGCGGAGTTTCTGAAAGAAGAACTCCTGTTGTTGTAATATGTCGAAGCGGGATCATTGCCGAAAGAGGATGTGCTTCTTGTAAAGGAGTTGGCGGGCCTGCGCCAGCTTGACTGTCCGGATGTGACGGAACTCCTTGTTCCAGATGACCCCGAACCTCTGTAAGACTGGACTGACCTTCTTGCCCCTGTTGCAGGAAGATAAGACGATGAGCCCGAGCCGCTGCCTGCAGAAGGCCTGGATGTGAGGCGGTCCGTAGATACGATGCCTGTCCTGTTCCCGGCGGCTGTTCTCCTGACGGCAGAGGATGTGCTGGTGAATGAAGACCCTCTTGTCCCGGCAGCGGTGCCGATGCTTCCTGATGCCCTTCTGGCCGATGAAGAGCTTGTGCCGATTCCCCTGCGGTTCACAGGTGTGCGGACCGTGCCTTCTTTACGTACAGTCTGACTGTATGAGTGTCTCGGGTTTGAGGCCGAGGCTGGGCTTCGCATGCCTGTCGAACCCCTGTGCCCGAAATATACGTCGCGTCCGTGCCCTCCATGTACGTGGCCCGGACCGTGCCATCCGAGTCCCGGTCCCCAGCCTCCGTACCATCCGCAATAGTGAGGATACCACGGTCTGTAGGCCGGTCCCCAGAACCACGGGTCATAGAACCACGGATCAAAAGCGAATCCGAAGCCCCAGTACCATGGATCATAGAAACTCCAGCCACCCCAATACCACGGGTCATAATAGCCCCAGTATCTTCCGTAATACCAAGGGTCCCAGTACATGCTTCTGAATGTTACCGGCCGGTAGTATGTCCATGGATAGAGGCTGTAATAGGTCTGGTCGAACGGATCGTCCGTGATGGTGACCGATGTGCCGGCAGTAGAGAAATTTATGATTGCCGATTTGTTTTCAGGGATATAGAGAGTGTCTGTCCTGTGTCCTTCCCCGGATTCCGAACTGAGGTAGATTTCTGACTCGCGGGTCTTTTTGACAAGTTCGTCAGTTTCGGCTTTTGCTGCCAGTATTTTCTGGTGATCTTCGACACGGGGACTGCTGTACAGCCCGTCAGAGAATCTCTGTTCTGATGAAGACGTGAACGACATCGTGCCGCATGATGTCAGTGCGAAGGCAGCTGCTGTCAAAATTCCAATTTCCTTTTTCATACCCTATCTCCTTCGTGTTTTATATTTTTTTCGTACCTTCGTGGCGCGAACCGGAAGCATCAACTGCAATACTGGAGCCAAGATGCGTTTCCTGTTGAGTTTGATGCGTAAAGATTTGCAATGTTAAAAATAAATCAGTACAAAACAAAATAGCAAGATGGCAAAAGAAGTGACAAGCAGGTCCGAGAACTATTCCCAGTGGTATGATGACCTTGTAGTGAAAGCAGATCTCGCTGAGCGTTCAGCAGTAAGGGGTTGTATGGTGATTAAGCCCTATGGATACGCAATCTGGGAGAAAATGCAGCATATCCTTGACCGCAAATTCAAGGAAACAGGCCATGTCAATGCATATTTCCCGCTTTTCATACCTAAATCTTTCCTTAGCCGCGAAGCCGAGCATGTCGAAGGTTTTGCAAAAGAATGTGCCGTGGTTACTCACCACAGGCTTATGGCAAATCCTGACGGCCCTGGAGTGGTAGTCGATCCGTCTGCAAGACTGGAGGAAGAACTGGTGGTCAGGCCTACTTCTGAAACCATTATATGGAATACATACAAGAACTGGATAAAATCCTGGAGAGACCTTCCTATCCTCTGCAACCAGTGGGCAAATGTGGTCCGCTGGGAGATGCGTACAAGGCTGTTTCTCCGTACGGCCGAGTTCCTGTGGCAGGAAGGGCATACCGCCCATGCGACACGTCAGGAGGCTGAAGCCGAAGCAATGAAGATGGTGAACGTCTATGCGGATTTTGCAAGGAATACCATGGCCCTTCCTGTAGTCGTAGGGCACAAGAGTCCGAACGAGAGGTTCGCAGGTGCCCTCGATACACTGACAATCGAGGCGATGATGCAGGACGGGAAGGCCCTGCAGGCAGGAACATCCCATTTCCTCGGGCAGAATTTTGCCAAGGCTTTCGATGTGCTTTACCAGACAAAGGAAGGGACCCAGGAATATGTGTGGGCGACTTCATGGGGCGTTTCCACACGTCTGATGGGTGCTCTGATCATGGCTCACGGGGATGACAACGGTCTGGTTCTCCCTCCTGCTCTTGCTCCTATCCAGGTGGTCATGGTGCCTATCTATAAGAGCGATGCGGAGCGTACCGCCATCCTCGACAAGATGGAGCAGTTGAAAAAGGAGCTTGAAGCGCACGGACATACTGTGAAGATCGATGACAGGGATACTCTCCGTCCGGGATTCAAGTTTGCCGAGTGGGAGCTGAAAGGAGTGCCTGTAAGGATTGCTATAGGCCCGCGCGATCTGGAGAACGGCCAGGTAGAGCTCGCCAGAAGGGACACTCTGGAAAAATCCTCTGTACCTCAGGAGGGACTGGGGAGGAGAATCGAGGACCTGCTCGATGAAATACAGAAGAATATCTATTCCAAGGCATTGAAATTCAGGGATGACAATATAGTAAAAGTGGATACGTGGGATGAATTCAAGACCAGGATCGAGGACGGCGGCTTCCTGCTTTGCCACTGGGACGGGACTACCGAGACCGAGGAAAAGATCAAGGAAGAGACCAAGGCCACTATAAGGTGTATCCCTATAGATACTGCGGTGTGCGAAGAGGAAGGGAAGTGCATCTATTCAGGCAAGCCTTCGCACAGGAGAGTGCTTTTCGCCAGATCATATTAGCGGACATTCACGTTACTGTTTAACTTAATTCATTGCTTATGAGAACATTCTGTTTGCCGGTCCTTATCCTGTCCTTTCTTTCTGCAGTTCCGATGGAAGCTCAGGACAGCCTGCTTACCGAGTCGCAGAAAGCTGCTGCCGATGCGGCTATAGCCTTGCAGGCGACTCCGCAGCCTGTTGAGGTGCAGAAGGTCAGGTACTGGACAAACTCCCTTCAGACCAAGCTGGATTTCGGACAGACTTCACTTACAAACTGGTCTGCCGGAGGCAACAACACCGTGTCTTTAAAGACTTTCATTGACGGAAGTGCAAATTACAGCAAGGACAAGATGTTCTGGAACAACCGTCTCCAGCTTGATTACGGGTTCCTGTATTCGGCGGACAAGCCGATTCTGCAGAAAAGCGACGACAGAATCTATCTGGAAAGCAAGTGGGGGCTTCAGGCCACGGGCAAACTGTACTATTCGGCTGATTTCAGTTTCAGGTCACAGTTCACGAACACTTATGAGTATCCTACTCCGTCAACCAAGGCTGACGGGACAGCGTTAGGAGAAGGGGAGGAGTACAAGGCGCAAGACTGGAAGGCTGCGCGGGTCCTCAAATCCGGATTCCTTTCCCCTGCTACTACCACTCTGGGTCTCGGTCTTGACTACAAGCCGTTGAGCTGGCTGTCGGTGAACCTTGCTCCGCTTACGGGCAGCATCGTAATTGTCGACAACCCCGAACTCAGGTCTGCCAACGGACAGCCGTTCAGGAAACAATACAAGGACATGGCTGACGCGGATCTTCCGAGAGATGAAGCGGGGCTCATACTCGGAAGCTGTTATAAACCTGTAAAATTCCAGTTCGGTGCACAGCTGAAGGTGGATTTCAAGTTCAATGTCAACGACAACTTCGCATTTTCATCCCAGGTAGTGCTGTTCTCCGACTATCTGGACGATCCGCAGAACATGCGTGTGAACTGGGATGCAAGGATTGACTGGAAACTGGCGAAATTCTTCTCGTTCACGATTATTACAAACATGATTTATGACGACAATGTCTTGATTGTGAATGAGAAAGATTTGGACAGATATCCTAACGGCAAGCAGAGGGTACAGTTCAAGGAGTCGCTTTCATTCGGTTTTGTATATACTTTTGCGACGAAATCATAGATGCGGATATGCAGCATGCATTCGATTCAATACTGACCGGGCTGTTTGGGGAAATGTCCTCCAGACAGCCCGCTCTGTCTGGAAGCAGGCCGTCTGTCCTGCTGGCCGTCAGCGGCGGTATAGATTCCATGTGTATGGCCGGACTGTTCAAGGGCAGTGCTGCGGCAATGGACTTCGCAGTGGCGCATTGTAATTTTTCACTTCGGGGAAAAGAAAGCGACTCGGACGAGTCTTTGGTATCCGCATGGGCGGAAAGAAACGGAGTGAAACTGCATGTGAAGCGTTTCGATACCAGGGAATTCGCTGCCGGAAAGGGGCTGAGCATAGAGATGGCCGCCAGGGAGCTCCGGTACGGATGGTTTGCCGGCTTGTGTGACGAATACGGCTATGATGCCGTGGCAGTGGCGCATAACGCAAACGACAATGCCGAGACTCTGTTTCTGAATCTTTTGCGCGGTACGGGAGTCAGAGGTCTGTCCGGGATGAAACCGTTGTCTCCTCTTCCGTATTCCAAAGCCGGCATGGAGCCGGAGCGCGGAACCGGACGTCCTTTTCTGATACGTCCTCTCCTGTCGTTCACAAGGAAGCAGATAGAAGGTTATGTATTTGCGCATAAAGTGTCTTACCATGACGACAGGACGAACTTCGAGACTGAGTATAAACGGAATAAGGTACGTAATCTGGTCTTTCCTCTCCTGGAGCAGATCAATCCCTCTTTCATAAGGACGGTGAACCGGGAAATGGAATATTTTTCCCAGGTGGGCGCGATCGCAGACGACTATTATGCCTCTTGTCCTGAAGGTGTCTTTTCAGACTCGGGTTCTGAAGGCGGCAGGGCAGACATAGCCGGACTTGTGGCCCTTCCGCACTGGGAATATCTGCTGTACAGGTTTCTTGACGGTTACGGATTCCGCCCGCCTGTAATTTCATCTTTGGCGGACCTTCTGAAAAGCAGCCGGACTGTATCCGGTAAGGTTTTCCGTTCGGAAAACTATACTGTGGTTACATCCGGTACGGAACTGATTGTCAGCAGGAACCTCTCCTGTCCTGATATGCCCGGGACGGAACACGGACCTTTTTCGAGACGGCGCGGGACGCTGCCTGCCTCTTTCGGGGATTTCCCGGCCGGGTCTGCCGAAGTAATGACTGTACATGCTCCCGGAGACTATTTTTTCAACGGTCTGTCGTTTTCCGTAAGCCTGACGGAGAGGAAATCGCTTGAATCTCTGGCCGCACCGGCAGGAACCCTGTATTTTGATGCACGGAAAATGCCGTTTCCTTTCCTTTGCAGGAAATGGATGAAAGGGGACTGGATGGTCCCTCTTGGAATGAAGGGCAGGAAGAAAATAAGCGATTTGTTTACAGATCTTAAATTCAGTGTGCCGGACAAGTCAAAAGCCGTCATACTTGTGAGTCCAGGGCTCGGTACGGGATCTGATTCCGGCCACGGTCATCGTGTAGCTGCTGTCCTGGGAGTAAGATCAGATAATGCGACAAGGATTACGGATGATACGGATAATGTATTGACGGTTAGAATCAAGTAAATCCAGATTTGATGGAACGGTCCGAATTCAAAATAGAGATATGCGCCAATTCGGTGCAGAGCTGTGTCAAGGCTTCTCTGGGAGGGGCGGACAGGGTGGAGCTGTGTGCGGGTATTCCTGAAGGGGGCACTACGCCTTCTGCCGGCATGATCCGCTCTGCAAGGGAATCAGTCGGCATAGGGCTGAATGTGATAATACGTCCTCGCGGCGGGGATTTCCTGTATTCGGAAGAGGAGGTGAGGCAGATGCTTTACGACATAGAGACCGCGAAGGATCTCGGAGCTGACGGACTGGTGTTCGGGGCTCTCTGCCCTGACGGGGAAATTGACATGAGGGTTATGTCCCGTCTGATGTCTGCAGCCGGAAACCTGCCTGTGACTTTTCACAGGGCATTCGACCATGCAAAGGATCCGTTGGGGGCTCTGGAGAATATAATCAGTCTCGGATGTGTCCGCATCCTCACTTCCGGACAGAGGGCAAATGCAGAACTTGGATCCGGTCTTCTCTCCCTGCTGGTGGAAAAGGCCGGCAGGCGTATCATTATCATGCCAGGATGTGGGGTCAATGCCTCTAATATCAGGCAAATAGCAACTGTTTCAGGTGCACGGGAATTTCATTTCTCCGCCAGAAAGCCGGTCGAAAGCCGTATGGTGTACCGCAATCCGTCCGCGACAATGGGGGACGGCAGCGATGATTATTCGGTGCCTGTAACATCCTCGGATATAGTACGGGAGACGATAGCAGCATTGCTGTAGTGTCTCCGAGGCAAACATCAGGCCGGTCTCATTCAGAACCCCTCCCGCTTGCGCGGGTCCTCCCCTGTGCGGGGTGCAACGGTTCTTCATCGAGACCGGCCTGATGTCTGTTGTCAGAACGGAATATTCCGGCTATTTTATTTCTATTTCGTATGGCATTCTGGCATAGACCTGACCTGTCCTGGTCCCGTTCCAGTCCATGAACGCCTCCTCGATTCCTTCAAACGGAGTCCCTGCGAACACTTTTGCGTTGTCACCATTAAAGGCCTGCATGAGTTTCTCCATAGTGGTCAGAGGCTTCGGATATTCCACTATCTGCCAGTTCGCAAGATCCTGGCCGTAATCTCCGTCAGCAGAAGCCGCTGCATAGAGTATGGCATCCTTGATGGTGCCTATCTGGTCTACAAGCCCGAGGTCGAGGGCATCGCTGCCGGCCCATACCCTTCCTTGTGCGATAGAATCCACGTATGATTTGTCCAGATTCCTGCCGTCGGCTACTATGCTTGTGAACTTGTCGTATATTTTCTCTACCGAAGCCTGCATGTAAGCCGTTTCCGCTTTGTCCAAAGGACGGAATCCGGAGTACATGTCCCCGTGCCTGTTTGTAGATACGGCCGTAATGTTGACATGTGCGATATCTTCGAGAGTCCCGCTGAAATCAGGAATCATACTGAATACTCCGATAGATCCTGTGAGAGTTCCTGCATTCGTGAAAATGTAGTCACAGCTGTTTGAAATCCAGTACCCGCCGGAAGCCGCGTATGCACCGTATGATGCAATGACCGGTTTGTCCTGACGGAGCAGGTCTATTTCTGTCTTTATCTTTTCAGACGCGAATACGCTTCCTCCAGGGGAGCTTACCCTGAATACCACGGCCTTTACCGTAGAGTCTTTGCGCACATCGGCGATGATGGATGCAAATCTGTCTCCTGCAACCTGTTCCGGCTCGGACCCGTTCACAATATCTCCGTTGGCATAGATGACCGCAATCTTGTTTTCAGCCTTGAAATTCGGAAGGACTTTCAGTTTTGCATAGTCAGTAAGTGAAACCATAGGGACATTTTCAGTCTGCCCGGCATCGAAGTAGTCGCTGAGTTTCTGTTTGAGCTGTTCACGGGTGAGGAGTTCATCGACGAGCCCGTTGTTGAGAAAATCTTCGGAAAAATTAAGTTTCAGGTTGTCTATCAGAGAGTTGAAATCATCTTGACTTATCTCCCTTGCAGAAGCTATGGTAGAAGTCCAGTTGTTCCAGATGGCGTCGAGCAGTTCCTGGTTCTGCTGCAGGTTTTCAGGGCTCGGACTGTCTTTTATGAACATTTCGCCTGCTGATTTGTACTTCCCGTGGCGGATAAGCTGTACATTCACCCCCAGCTTGTCAAGAATGTCCTTTAGAAAGATCATCTGTGAGGAGAGACCTGAAATCAGGCTCATTGTACCTTCGTGGACGCTCATATAGACCTTGTCTGATGCTGAGGCCAGATAGTACCCCGGAGTGGAAGGTGTTTCCATATAGGAAATTACCGCCTTGCCGCTTCTGCGGAAACCGTCGATTGCGGTCCTGAGTTCCTCGATTTCGGCAATTCCGCCTGAAACCATATCCGGACGCATGTACATGTATTTGATGGCCGGGTCGGCAGCGGCAGCGTCAATGGCCTGGATGGCATCCCAGATTCCGATGACAGTCATGTTGTTGCCTTGAAGCTGGCTGATAGGGTCCGTTTCGGTCGTCTGCTCGCTGACGGCTATTTTGGAGAAATCCAGAGAAAGTACTGCTGTGCGTGGCATTACCGGCTGGCTGCTTCCGAGGGCTGCGAGGGATCCGATGAATGCAAGCGAGAAAAAGAAGAACACCAGTCCGACCAGGAAGAACCCCAGCATGGCGGCCAGTGTCATTTTGATGAATTCTTTCATATTAAGTTGTTTTATAATGATTACAGCTGTAGCCGCGGAAAGCGGCAATCATTCAAAGTTACGAAAAAAAATCGTATCTCGGTAAATTTTATTACTTTTGCACTCTTTGCTGAAGTGTAATATGAAGATTATAAAACATATACGGTATGTCATAGCCATTATCTCCTGCTGTGCCGGCATAGTCTGGGACGCATCGGGGCAGGTGGCTGTGGCGGATACAGCAGGTCTGTATGGTGAAAGGAAGGACAGTCTGGATGCGGCGGTGTATGTGTCGCGACAGAGCGGAAATTATCTGAAAAAGGGCTCTCCGATAAGGACAGAGGTCATTTCATCTGCCGGTCTCCATAAAATGGCATGCTGCACCCTGGCCGAGAGTTTCGAGAACTCGGCGAGTGTGACTGTCGGATATTCCGATGCCGTGACCGGTGCCCGTCAGATACGTCTGCTGGGGCTCTCGGGAGTGTATACGCAGATGCTTGACGAGAACCGTCCGGTTATGAGAGGGCTGGCTTCCCCGTTCGGGCTTTCGTATGTCCCCGGCCAGTGGCTGGAGAGCATACAGATAGCGAAAGGGGCTTCTTCCGTGATAAACGGAGTCGAGTCGATGACCGGCCAGATAAATATGGAGCACCGGAAGCCGACCGATGAAAAACCTCTGTTCCTCAATGCTTCTGTCATGAGCGATACGAAGGTGGATTTCAATGCGGCATCATCGCTCCAGATGGGATACAGATGGAGTACGGCCATACTTGGGCATGTGTCCGGCAACTTCAAGAGTTTCGACCACAACCATGACGGGTATATGGACGATCCGGAAATGCTGCAGTTCAGTCTTGCCAACAGGTGGCTGTATATGGCGGACAGCGGAGTGCAGGTGCGTTTCGGGTTCAAGGCTCTGCAGGATTCGCGCAGAGGAGGGCAGGAAGGCTATGACCATGAAAAATACAGCCTGTCCAACACTCTGCCGTGGGGGTCGGACATCCTTAACCGTTCGCTCAACGGATATCTGAAAGTCGGCATCCCGCTTGCGGAGGACAATTCACGGAATATCGCTGTAGTGGCTGATTATACTCTGTATGACATGGATTCATGGTTCGGCTCTACGAAATATCTTGGACAGCAGCATTCGGGATTCATCAACGTGATGTACCAGCATGAGATAAACGGGGCGCACAAGTTCACGGCAGGGCTCGGTTCCACTTATGACATGCTGGATGAGGACTTTGCCCGCACCGTACTTTACCCTGACCCCGCTTTCGCTTCCGTCAGCAAAAAAGGACTGACCTCTCTTTTCAATGCCGGAGTTTTCGGTGAATATACATATCATGCCGGGGACAAGTTCACCGCGATAGCCGGCGTAAGGGGCGAATGGTACAGCCGGGACGGGTTCAAGTGCTCTCCACGTGCGACAGTCAAATATTCTCCTGTCGAACAGATCATCATCAGGCTCAACGGAGGAAGGGGACTGAGGTATTCGATGCCCCTGGTAGACAATATCGGGGTCCTCTCGACCGGCAAGGCCTTCAAAGGTATGTTCAATGACCATATCCTGGAAGATTCATGGACCTACGGAGGCAATGTAACGTACTATCTGCCTTTCGGCGCGTCAGACAACACCTATATCAGTTTCGACTATTTCCATACAGGATTCTGCCAGCAGATGGTCGTGGATTATGAGCATGAGGTCAATGTGATAGATTTCTATGCCCTGGACGGAAAACGGTCATTCACTGATAATTTCCAGATAGATTTCAATGTCGAGCCTGTCGAGCGGTTTACAGTCACGGCCACTTTCAGATATACTGACGCCAGGATCGAGCTGAAAGACAGGGGGCTGGTAGAGAAACCGATGACGAGCCGGTACAAGGGGGTGCTGAATCTCCAGTATGCGACCAGGCTCAGCAAATGGATATTCGACTTTACCGCTTCTCTCAACGGGCCTTCAAGAGTGTACGGCTTTATGGAGGGACTTGAGGACTCTGACGGGAATCTCCTGTACAAAGACGGGCATACGCCGGCATATCCGATGCTTTACGCCCAGATAACAAGGAGGCTCAAAGGCCTGGACATCTATATAGGAGGGGAGAACCTTACCAATTTCCGTCAGAAGGATGTGATAATAGGAGCTGCCAGGGACCGGGACGGTATCGTGAACCCGCGCCAGCCTTCGTTCGACGCAAGTGCGGTATGGGGACCTCTCATGGGGATGAAGTTCTATGCCGGAGTCCGTTTCACTCTCTGGAAAAAACTTTGACGGACTTGTCATTCCGTCAGGAGGAAAAATTGTCAATAACTTTATTAAGAAAATGATAGGAACAATAAAGAAATCTGCCATTGCCATCTTGCTGGCAGGATGTTTACAGACGGTATCTGCCGGACAGGAGGCGTACTGTGCCGGAATGCCGGGAATCGGGTGCGCGGTGGAGGCAGGAGCTGCTGCCGGGCCAAAGAAAGAGCTGAAGACGGTCAGGTTCTCGGTAAGCATGCATTGCGAGAACTGTGTCAGGAAAATCACCGAGAACATTTCGTTCGAAAAAGGTGTGAAAGACCTGGAAATTTCTTTGGAGGACAAGGAAGTGACGGTCACTTATGACCCTGCCAAGACTGATCCGGACAGGCTCGCGGAGGCCATACGTTCGCTGGGCTATACCGTTGAGAGGCAGAAGTCTGATGATACTGTAGAAAAAGAATAAGTTTACGTGGCTATATGTTCGAGATAGTTTCAAAAGAAATGCTGACTCCGGCGATATGCCGGATGAAAGTACACGCACCGCGGCTTGCGGCTTCGGCACAGCCGGGGCAGTTCCTGATAGTGCGCCCGAATGAGCATGGCGAGCGCATCCCTCTTACCATAAGCGACTATGACCGGGATAACGGGACCGTGACTATCGTCACCCAGAAGATAGGCGCATCCACTTCGGAGATATGCTCTTTCGAAGCCGGAGATGCTTTCAGTGATGTGGTCGGTCCTTTAGGAGTGCCGTCGGAGTTTACCGAAAAAAGCGACGGGGAACTTGCAGGGCAGAGATATATCTTCATAGCCGGAGGTGTCGGGACCGCTCCTGTCTATCCGCAGGTCAAGTACCTGCATTCCAAGGGGGTGCCTGTGGATGTGATTATCGGAGCCAAGAATGCGGGGCTTCTCATATATAAGGAAGAGATGGCGTCAGTGTGCGATCATCTGTACATCTGCACTGATGACGGCTCTGAAGGATTCAAGGGGATGGTGACCGGGCTGCTCGAGAAGCTGGTTCTTGAAGACGGAAACAGGTACACGCAGGCTGTGGCCATAGGTCCGATGATAATGATGAAGTTCGCTACGCTCACGGCAAAGAAGCTGGGGCTTCCGATGATAGTGAGCCTTAATACTCTGATGGTCGACGGGACCGGAATGTGCGGGGCGTGCAGGGTGACAGTAGGGGGCAGGACCCGTTTCGCCTGTGTCGAAGGGCCCGAGTTTGACGGCTATGAGGTGGACTTCGATGAAGCCATGCGCCGTCAGGGAATGTACCGGAGTCAGGAACATGATGCAGAAGAACGTTATGAACATGAATGCAAGATAGGGAGGGGCAGATAATGGCAAACAGAATACCGAGAGTTCCCGTCAGGGAACAGGACCCGAAGGTCAGGGCGACCAATTTCGATGAAGTATGTTACGGATATGACGCACAGGAGGCCCAGCTTGAAGCAAGCCGCTGCCTGCACTGCAAGAATCCGCGTTGTGTTTCTGCGTGCCCGGTAAACGTAAGCATACCTGAGTTTATAGCACATGTGGCTTCCGGAGACTTCTCCGGTGCGGCTTCGGTAATAGCCCGGGACTCATCTCTTCCGGCTATCTGCGGCAGGGTGTGCCCGCAGGAGACACAGTGTGAAGGCAGCTGTATCCTCGGCGTAAAAGGGGAGCCGGTGGCGATAGGGAAACTGGAAAGGTTCGTGGCGGACTGGAATATGGAGAACGGCGGCCATAAAGTGGAGAAGGCTCCGTCAAACGGATACAAGGTGGCTGTAGTGGGCAGCGGACCTTCTGGCCTGGCGTGTGCCAGCGACCTGGCAAAGATGGGATATGATGTCACTATATTCGAGGCTCTCCATAAGGCAGGAGGCGTACTTGAATACGGGATTCCGGAGTTCAGGCTTCCTAAAGAAAAGGTGGTCGCCGCCGAAATCGGAGCAGTCAAGGCCCTTGGAGTCAGGATCGAGACCGATGTGGTGGTAGGCAGGACGGTTACTGTCGACTCTCTGCTTGATGAAGAAGGATATTCTGCGGTGTTCATCGGCTCCGGAGCCGGGCTCCCGCGTTTCATGGGTATCCCTGGAGAAAATCTGAACGGGGTGTTCTCGGCAAACGAATTCCTTACCAGGAACAACCTTATGAAAGCCTACCGCGATGACTATATGACTCCTGTCTATACCGGACACAAGGTGGTAGTGGTAGGCGGCGGCAATGTAGCCATGGATGCGGCCCGCACGGCACTCCGTCTGGGGGCAGAGACCACTATAGTCTACCGCAGGACGGAAAAGGAACTTCCTGCACGCCGCGAGGAAGTGCATCACGCCATGGAAGAAGGGATTACATTCTCCATGCTTACCAACCCTGTTGAAATCCTCGGGGATGAAAAAGGTTGGGTGTGCGGGATTAGATGCATAAAGATGGAACTCGGAGAGCCTGACGAGAGCGGGAGGCGTTCTCCGGTGCCTGTCCAGGGCTCGGAATTCGACATAGAGGCCGATTCTGTGATCATGGCACTCGGGACATCTCCGAACCCTCTGATAGCCAGGACAACTCAGGGCCTGGAAACCAACCGTAGAGGGTGTATAACCGCAGATTCCGACGGTGCCACTTCCCGTCCAGGAGTATTTGCCGGAGGTGATGCGGTTACGGGAGCAGCTACCGTTATCCTGGCGATGGGAGCGGGAAGAAAAGCCGCCGCTGCCATTGACAGGTATATCAAGGAAACAGTTGCAGATACGGTTGTCGGGAAATAGCCGGTGGTATGCCGGAATGTTTGTGGAAATGTTGCCAGCTAAGATAAAGTCAGTGTCGGGCAGTGCTGTAGCCGGATTTATCATGCTGCTTGCGGTTTCTTCCTGCGAGATAAGCGGCGGGAACGGTCCCAATGGCACATTCGGCTTTCCGTACGCCGATTTCGAAGTGGACGGGATAGTAGTGGATGATCTCGGACAGCCGCTTGCAGGCGTGCGTGTCTATTATACCGATCAGAACTGGGGAGTGACTTATACGGATGTGCAGCCTGACGGACGCTTTTCACTTTACGGGACCTTTACTCCGGCTGGCAGCATCGGATTGACAGCTGTAGATACGGATATGGATGATGGACTGAACTGGGGATCGTATTATGATGCCTACATTACTGTCCCTCTGAATTTTGTCGAAGGTTCTGACAATATGGCCGACGAATGGTTTTCCGGTCTTTATGTATGTGAAGAGCCGGTGGTCATACAGATGTTCCGCCAGTGGTGAAAGACGTACTGTCAAAGATAAATGTCTGATAATAAAAAAATGCAGTCGGCTAAGTTTGGAAGGTTGGAAAAATTACTATATTTGTCAATCAACCAATTGCAGGACTGTATCATGAAAAACATCATTATCCGGATTTGTAAATGGCTTCTGCCTCTTTTCGGTGTTTCGGTCGTGAGTTGTGATGAGGGCGGGTTCCAGCCAAGTGATGAATACGGTACCCCGCATGCGGACTTTGAAATCAAGGGACGCGTGTTGGAGTCTTCCCGGTCACAGCCTGTGCAGGGATTGCAGGTTTCTTCTGAAGATGCGAATTACGGTACGCCTTCCGTGACAACAGATGCCGAAGGCCGTTTTACTTTAGCCGGGTCGTTTTTTCCATCGAAGACCATGCGGATAACGGTTGAAGATGTCGACGGTGATGAAAACGGAGGCCTTTTTTCTCCTTCCACGGTAACCGTCGCTCTTGAACAGAAGAAGAAAGGCGACGGATGGTATGGCGGTGTGTGGGCTGCCGGAGATGTGGAGATAACAGTTTCGGAAGATATCAGTTCTGACTGGTAATCTCCAGTGCCGTTCTCATGACAGGAATTTCCATAAGACAGCGCATTGCGCTCGAAATGCACCGCCAGCTGATAATGGAGCAGAAGGAGAAACATCCTCTGAGACAGCTGTTCTGGGAGTGTACCCTGAGGTGCAATCTCCATTGCAGGCATTGCGGAAGCGACTGCCATATCTCATCATGCACCCCTGACATGCCGTTCGAAGATTTCCGTAAGGTGCTGCTGCGTGTAAAGGAGAAATGCGACCCGCATCATGTAATGGTAATCTTGACTGGCGGCGAACCTCTTATGCGCAAGGATCTGGAGAAATGCGGGAGAAGCATATACGACATGGAGTTCCCGTGGGGTCTGGTAACAAACGGAGTGCTTATGACTCCGGCAAGGGCGGAAGCCCTTCTGAACGCCGGTCTGCATTCTGCGACTGTCAGTTTGGACGGATTCCTGCCTGATCATGAGTGGATGCGAGGCGTGCCAGGATGTTTCGGCCGCGTTGAAGAAGCCGTAAGGATACTTTCAGGTGAGCCGTCTTTGAAATTTGACGTGGTTACATGTGTGAACCGGCGTAATTATCCGACACTCGGAGAATTCAAGGAATATCTTGTCTCCTTAGGCGTAGGTCACTGGCGCCTTTTTACTGTCTTTCCTGTAGGCAGGGCGGCTGATGATCCTGCACTGCAACTTGACAGAGAGCAGTTTACCGGGCTTATGGAATTTATTTACAAGGTCCGGAAGGAGGGGCGCATATCGGCAAGTTATGGATGCGAGGGCTTTCTCGGCAGCTATGAGGGCAAAGTCCGTGATTATTTGTATACCTGCCAGGCCGGTCTTTCAACAGCCTCTGTCCTTAGCGACGGGTCGATTTCAGCCTGCCCGAGCATCAGAAGCGACTACCATCAGGGGAATATATACGAGGATGACTTCATGGAGGTCTGGGAGAACAGGTTTAGTCCTTACAGGGACCGGCAATGGATGAAAAAAGGAAAGTGTTCCGGCTGCAGATGGTTCCGGTACTGTGAGGGGAACGGAATGCATCTGCGGGATGACAACGGAAATCCGATACTTTGCCATCTTGACCGAATAAACCAATAAAAACCGGAAAAATTTTCATTGGCAGTGCAACGTGCGCGCCCTCTTCTGCATCTATAGGGCGTTGTTTGATTAATAATTGTACCGTTATGAGAGAATTTTTACTGGAACTGGTCAAAAGAGTCGGAGCACTGCTGCTGGTGGCCGGTGTTCTCTCTTCTTTTATCTGGCTATCTTAACTTCTGATGAGATTACTGAAATAATTAAAGAGGGTGGCTCAAAAGGAGGAGCCACCCTCTTTTCTCTTTGGCGCTGCCCCGTGCGTCATTTCTACTGATGCCTGATGTCACTCTGACCGGCCGCTTGATTGTCATTTCGACCGGAGGACGAAGTCCGGAGCGGAGAAATCTGCGGGTGGCTGCATTCCGGATAGATTCGGATGATTTATGTACAAAAAAAAGAGAGTGGCTCAAAAGGAGGAGCCACCCTCTACATTCTATGATATGATTATATCATTTCTTGAAGGACTATTTTCCCCACATCCTGAATTCGCTCAGGCAAGTGCAGCTTGTAGAGCCGGTTCCCAGGATTCCTTGGCCTGATTCCTTTATGCAGAACCTGATATAGGTTACAGGAGCCCCCATGCCTGATACATCCACTATCGGAGACAACCATGCAGTATCTCCTGACCCGAACGGCCACGGGCACTTGGATGATGCGTAGTCATCATCTGTTGCCGAGTAGACGAGAGCCCAGTTCATGGCGTCGTACGCTGCTTCGGTATCTCCCGCAGGAGTCTCTGTAGTGGCGTAGATCTCGATAGCCCGCGGACCTGTGTCATTTGCATTGTTTTTATACCTCGGTGTCCATTTTACGTGGCATCCTACGGTGAGAGGCTGGTCAAGCCTTATCTGGAGGTAATGTCCGTATTTAGCATTTACATAAGCCGGAGCCTGCCAAGGCGAGTGCCAGTACGTACTGAGGTTGCTGTCAGTCAGGCCTGCAATACCCTGGCCGTCGTACGTCACATTGAACGGACAGAAGAAGTTGGCGTCAGTAAGTGCGATAGGGTCTTCCTCCAGAACGATGTAGAATATCTGGCCATTCCCGTCGCTGACGGTTTCGGTCCCTCCCGTTACATTATATGATTCGCAGGTGATTTCGACAGGAAAAAGGTATATCCCCGCCCCGTTGATGGTTTCAGTGTTCTTTTTAAGGCCGATGCTGAGGCTGGTGGCGCCTTCCTTCACTGTGAAATCTTCGGTCGCGAAAGAGATGGCATCTGCAGGGAGTTTCTCGTAGGTAGTGAGGTACTTTTCGTTGTAGGTATCCACCAGATCTTCCCTGTATGTGACTGTGAACGGCACATCGAAAGGACATTCTACTCCGCCTTCCACGTTGATACGGATTTCCGGCAGGTCGGTTGCGCTGTATCTCTGGAGGTCATTGTAGACAGGGAGCCCGTCATCCGGGACTGTACCTGCCGCCGAGAGGTTAAAGCTGAGGTCGCGGACACTCAACTCCCGAATGACATAGTTCTTCTCCTCATATACTGATGCATCGGAAGAGGTTATTCTGAATGCCAGACAGTAAATCCTGTCCGGAGACTTCTCTATGGCAGTTCTCAGGCTCTTCACCTGATCAGTAGTGAACTCTGCGGAGAAAACCCCCGCAGGTTCTCCAGAAGCTATATTTACGGTTTTCGAAGAAAGACTGTAGTATTCTTCCGGGAGGAGAATATAGTTGCTTCCGTACAGCTGGAGGTCTTCCTGGCTCATCTCGCTGACATTGAAACTGCAAGGCTCCTCCGGAGTACTGCCGCCTTTAAGCACCGTGAACGGAACCTCAAAGTCGGTACCTACATCGTACACCACAGCAGAACCGGCGCCATAGTCCTTGAAACTTACCACCTTATGGTACGATTCCGGAATCATGTTACGGAGTTCATATTCTTCCTGCTCGCACCCTGTGATGCACGCCAGCGCAAGCGCGGAAACTCCAAGTGTCTTTATAAGTGTTTTCATTTCAGTATTTTCTGTTATTTATTAATATCCTGGAGCCTGAACGAGTTGAGGGTCGTTGTAGACTTCGTCCTGGGACAGAGGTATAAGATACATCCTGTTGTCCCACATGTAACTTCCGTCGACCTGGACGCGCGTGTTGAGCTGCTCGAAAGTCGGGTTCTCGATGCGGCTGACGAAACTGTCGAGTCCGGTACGGGCACCGGCCTTGAGATACTGCTCGGCCACGCACCATCTGCGGACGTCGTAATAACGGTGGCCTTCGGCATAAAGTTCGATCCTGCGTTCCGCCCTCACCCAGTCGCGTATGGTCATATCATCGTTGCAGTCCTGAGCAGTCAGTGCAGGGACACCTGCGCGTACCCTGATTACATTCAGTGCGTCGAGCGCATTCTGGAGCTCCCCGGCTTCACCGTTCATGTACAGTTCAGCGCAGCTTTCAGCAAGGTTGAGGTACAGTTCACTCATTCTGTACAGCGGGCTCGGGTAGTCATAGTTTATGTCGACACCGAAGTTACCGCTCCATGTTTCTGCAGGAGATATGAATTTGTAGTTAAGGTAGCCTGTCTGGCACTGGTCTCTCAGACCGGAGTTGTTCTCGAAGCCCTGCGCACCGGAACTCCTGAAGTTGATCTGCAGAGGTTCATTGTTGCTGAGGAGCGGGCCCACATCGCCGCCGTCAAATGCTATCCATGCGTAGAAGCGGGGCTCGCGGTTTACATTCAGGTTGATGATCATGTTCCTGTCTTTGCCGGTTTTGTCAGATCCGAGATTTGCGGATTTGAGCCAGTCTGCTTCTGGCGTGAAGTCAGGGTCTTTAGCAGGAAGTTTCCCGTTTTCAGTGTAGAAGGCTTCCACTGTCTCCAGAGTAGGGCATATTCCACTATAGCCGCTCTGCCAGGTCCCGTCATTTTTCTTGCATACTTTCTTTGGTATTGATGCCAGGGCTGTTTCTGCTGTACGGCGGCTGTTACTTACGATTGTGAATATCAGTTCATGGTTGAACGTCGTCTCGTCGGAGGTGGAGAGGTATCTCATAAGCATCACGTGGTTGAGGAATTTTTTGCCTTCAGGTGTGCTTGTGTCCACTCCGGGGATGTATATCTTGTCATAGTTTACTGTCGAATAGAGACCGTTGATGCTTTCAAGGTCATCAAGATCCATGATTTCACGGCCGTTGGCTTTGGCTATCTCTATAGCATCCTCGGCGGCCTCTTTCGCCCTTCTCCATTTCTCTATGTCAAACTTGTGGCTTACGAGCTCGGTCCCGTATCCCGGGGTCTCGAATGTGGTGTTTTTCCAGTCCGGATAAGGGAAACTGCCGTTCCACAGCGGGGAAGCCGCATACAGTAGAAGTCGAGACTTGATGGCTGCGCAGACTGTCCTGTTTCCCCTTCCGTATGTTTCGTCCAGAGCATACCCGGACGGGAATTCATCGTATGAACATGCCGCGTCCAGTTCGCTGATGATATAGTCCACACAATAGTCGAAATGCGACCTTCCAGGGAATTGGTCCCGCGGGGTATCGGTAGGCATGTATTCATCCACGATGGCGAACGGGCCGAACATCGACAGGAGCTTGAAATAGAAGTATGCCTTCAGGAAATGCGCATGTGCACGGTACAGGTTCTTGTCTGATTCAGTGAGGAATTCTGGGTTCTGCGATTCAAGTTCCCGGAGGAAAAGATGGACGTTGCCGATACTTCCATAGGTCGCTCTCCATGTGTAATCGTTTACATTGGATGCATTCAGAAGTCCGTATGCCACTTTCTGCCTGTCATGTTCTGACCACAGGTCCGGAGTGACGTATTCGTCCGTGGATCCTTCGTAACGAGAGAAAATCACGGGGTCATTTTCCGCTATGTATGAGTAGCCGCCAAAAATCCAGTTCTCTACCATGCTCTTGTTTTTCATGCCGTCCGTCAGGTCAGCCCTCTTGGGAGGGGCGACATCAAGGAAGTCGCATGAAACGGCTGCAGCGGACATGACGGCTGCGCAAAATATTTTTGTGTATATATTCTTCAATTTCATGATTCGATGTGTCCTTTAAATTAGAATTTGAACTGCACGCCCAGAGTGAATGTCCTTGAGAAAGGATATGAGTTCCAGCTGAGCTCAGGATCCCATTCCTTGAACGGACTCCATACCGCGAGGTTGTCACCGTTGATGTAGACTCTGGCTATCTTGAAACTGTAGCCGAGTTCCAAAGTCTTGAAGCGGAGGAAGCGTCCGTTGCGCATCCAGTATGTGCTGGCTTCAAGGTTCTGTGCCACATCGGCGTTGTTTATGCCCAGTCGCGGATAGGCTGCATCCGGATCC
Source organism: Candidatus Cryptobacteroides avicola (assembly GCA_017695115.1). Classification (GTDB taxonomy): domain Bacteria; phylum Bacteroidota; class Bacteroidia; order Bacteroidales; family UBA932; genus Cryptobacteroides; species Cryptobacteroides avicola. The sequence continues at coordinate 79,311 of JADILV010000021.1, forward strand.
GGATCCGCTTCAGTCCAGTGGTTCTTGTCGATGAATTCGATTACGTTGCAGGCATCCTCGCCGAACGGGGTGATTCCGCTTATCATTATGGTCCTCATTCCTGATCCTGTGAAGTACAGGCCGAGATCCCATTTCTTCCATCCGAGACTGAGTCCGATACCGTACTGGAGTCTCGGGAGATTGCCGTACTTGGATATCTGCACCTTGTCTATGTCGTTGATGACGCCGTCACCGTTGACGTCCCTGTATTTGACATCACCGGGCATAGGTGTGCTTCCGAGCTGCTGCACCGCATGGTTGTCAATATCCTCCTGGCTCGTGAACAGCCCTTCGGCGATATATCCCCGCTGGTAGTATCCGTCGAGAGGGTAGCCGATACGCGATCTCCACGGTTCAGGGTATGCCGGCTCTTCGTATGCATCGATCCTGTTCTGGTTGTAGGTCATGTTGAACCTCATTTCCAGTCTCCAGTCCTGCCCGAAGTTCCTGGCCCAGTTTATGCTGGCTTCGAAACCTTCATTGGTGGCCGCACCTACCTGTCCCCACGGGGTCGCGTTCCAGTATCCTGCTATCGTAGGCCAGGAGGTCCTTTCCATCATGATGCGGTCACGTTTCTCATGGAAGTAGTCCAGTGTCACATTGACCTGGTTGAACAGGGAGAAGTCCAGACCTACGTCCAGTTTCCTGGATCTTTCCCAGTGCGGGTTGTCCACCTGATAGGCATCGACCGCGTGGGCACGGAAACTATACGGGTTGTTCTTTGAAGGCCCGAAGTATGCAGTTCCTCCACCGTTGATGGTTATCTGGTCGAAATATACGAAGTGCTCGTAATAGTTGAAGTCATCGCTGCCGACCAGTCCGTATGATCCTCTGAGCTTGAAGTAGTTGACAGCGTTGCTGATAGGTTCCCAGAATTTTTCGTTGCTCAGGGCCCATCCTACTGATACTGCCGGGAAGAATTCGAACCGGCGTCCTTTCTGGAGTCGTTCCGTACCGTTGTATCCGAAGTTGAACTCGAAGAAATAGCGTTCATCGAAGTCGTATGTGGCACGTCCTGAGAGACCCTGGTTACGCTCCGAGAGGCTCTTGTTCGGACGGTAGTCCCTCATCATGTACATAAGGAGGGCGCCTACGTTGTGCCTGCCGAACTTGCGGGAATAGTTGAGCCTGGCATCGAAGTAGAAGACCTGGTCGGTTGACGGCTCATCGTATGCTTCGGAGACGTATGTGTCGCCTGCGTCACCAACCTGCTCGAGAGTGTAGTTGTCAGGATCTTCCGGAGACCATGTGGACTTGTCCACCTCGAAATAGTAAGGGTTGATGGTCTGCTTGTATGTCGATGTAGCATAACTGTTCCAGTTTACCATGGCGGATGCCGAGAGCCCTTTGGTGATGAAACTGAAGTCTTGCTCGATTTTCAGCACCGCGTTCATCTTGTTTTCCTTTTTCACGGAATAGTCGTCGAGCATTGCCGCATAGGGGTTGAGCCTGCGGTCAACGGCAGTTTTCATGGCAGTACCGAATCTGATGTATTCGTCGCCCTCCTGCGCAGGGAAAGTGGCCGGGAACATCACCGGATTGGCCCTCAGAAGATAGCCGAAAAGCTGAGACTCGCCTTCCTGCATGCCCTGTTTCTGGACTATCTGGACATTGAGCCGCAGGTCGAGCTTGGTGGTGTTGGTGAGCTTGTAGGTGATGTTGTTCTGGAAGTTGTAGATGTACTGGTGGAGGTTGTTGTTGAACATGTAGTCCTTAGGGGCGTTGGCCATACCGGTGTCATGGTTGAAGTTCAGGGACATGTAGTATGTGGCCTTGTTTCCTCCTCCCTGGATGCTGACGTTTCCGCGCTGGTTGAGGTTGAATTTGCGGAACAGTACTTCCTTCCAGTCGACATTCGGATATACGTAAGGATAGAGTCCGCTTCTGGTGTACTCTATGTCCTGTGCGGAATAGGTCGGGACAGCCGCCCCACGTGTCAGGGATGCCTCGTTGTAAAGTTCCATCCACCTGCCTCCGTCGACGAAGTTGACCATTTTGACAGGCTGCTTGAAGGATGTCTCTACCGTTGCTGTCACCTGGGTGCGCATGTTCTCGGCTCCGTTCTTGGTGGTGATGAGCATCACTCCGTTGGCTCCGCGCACACCGTAGATGGCTGTGGCCGATGCGTCTTTCAGCAAGGTAACGTTCTTGATGGACTCAGCCGGGAGGCGGTTGAGGTCCCCGACCGAGATCTCAACGTCATCCAGAAGGATGAGGGGAGTGGTACGGCCTCCGAAAGTGCTGACGCCACGGATGTAGAATTCTGAAGATGAGCCAGGTTCACCTGAGTTGGTGACCGATACGATACCGGCAAGTTTACCGGCGAGGTTCGATGTCAGGTTTGACGAAGATGATTTGATGGCTTCTCCCTGTACAGAGGCGACAGCCCCTATGACCGAGATTTTTTTCTGGGTACCCATACCCACTACGACTGCCTCGTCGAGCTCGCTGTCGGATTCGAGGGCTACATCCACCACTCCCAATTTTCCGACGTCATAAGTACCGGTTTTGAAGCCGATACAGGAAATTTCGAGCTGAGGGTTTGCGGAGGTGACATAGATGACATAGCTTCCGTCGTCCATTGTCATTACTCCGTTGTTTGTGCCTTTTTCGACAACGAATGCGCCCGGAATCGGTTCCCTGTCTACGGCACTGATGACTTTTCCTGTCACTTCCCTGACCTTATCGGCCTGGACAAGCATGGATTCCCCTCCCTGTCCGGGATCTGGGGCTACAGCTGCATTCGCTTGACCTGCAAACGGTAAGCAGGCGAAACATGCCGCTGCTACAAAATGTTTTAAGTGCATAATAAATAAGGTTAATAGTTTGAGTTGGATCTTTTTTGGAAAAAAGATTATGTAAATCTACGCCATGTGGATTATATAAGCAAGAAAAATATGAAAAATTTTTAATATCGGGGGGTGGATATTAAATTTTGTTAAAATCAAGAAAAGCCCGCCTTTGCGGCAGGACTATGCCCGGGAAGGGCCGACGGAGGAAATCCATTGGAATTTCGGCGGCAATTTGCATTGCTCCCGGTTTCTCACTAAATTCGCAGCGGTTTTTACCGGATACATTCGGCGGACTATCATTAATTTAATTTAAAATGGCACAGAAACCTTCTATCCCTAAGGGAACACGTGATTTCGGACCTGCCGAAATGGCTGCCCGCAACTATATATTCGATACGATCAGGTCGGTATTCAAGACTTACGGCTATGCCCCGATCGAGACTCCGTCAATGGAGAACCTCAGTACGCTTCTGGGCAAATACGGTGACGAAGGGGACAAGCTCCTTTTCAGGATTCTGAATTCGGGTGATGCGTTTTCAGGTATTGACTTCGAGGAATTCCGTCTGCCGGAAGGGGAGAGGCAGTACAACAGCAAGGCTCTTTCGCTGAAGGTGTGTGAAAAAGGTCTGCGCTATGACCTGACTGTGCCGTTCGCACGCTTTGTCGTACAGCATCAGAATGATATCGCTTTCCCGTTCAAGAGGTACCAGATACAGCCTGTATGGAGGGCTGACCGTCCACAGAAAGGACGTTACAGGGAGTTCTACCAGTGCGATGTGGATGTCATAGGGTCCGAGTCTCTGGTCAATGAACTGGAGCTCGTGCAGATAGTCGACAGGGTGTTCCGCCTTTTCGATGTCAATGTGCTTATAAAGATCAACAACCGCAAGGTCCTTACAGGTCTTGCCGAGATATGCGGCTTTCCGGACAAGGTGGTCGACATCACTGTCGCTATCGACAAGATCGACAAGATCGGTCTGGAGGCGGTGGAAGCGGAAATGAAGGAAAAAGGGCTTACCGATGCCGCCGTTTCCGTGATTGAGCCGGTGCTGGAATTAAAAGGATCCGCAGCGGAGAAGATCTCTGTCATGAGGGAGCTTATGGGAGGGAAATCGGCTTCCGGCATAGTCTCGCAGACTGGTCTCAAAGGTCTTGACGAGCTGGAAGAGCTTTTCGGCCTTATTGATGCGGCCGGAGTTTCCCAGGAGGTGGAGATAGACCTTTCTCTTGCGCGTGGACTGAATTATTATACAGGGGCCATTTTTGAGGTCAAGGCCAAGGATTTCCAGATAGGAAGCATCTGCGGAGGAGGCCGTTATGACAACCTGACCGGCATTTTCGGTCTTCCGGGGATGTCCGGGGTCGGTATCTCATTCGGGGCCGACAGGATCTACGATGTGCTGAAAGGGCTGGACAAGTTCCCGAAGGAGGTGACTTCTTCCACCAGGGTGCTGTTCGCAAATATGGGAGGTCAGGAAATGAGATATATCCTTCCGGTGGTGAAGGCTTTGCGTGAAGCAGGAGTCGCATGCGAGATATACCCTGAGGCGGTGAAACTCAAGAAGCAGTTTGACTATGCGGACAAGAAGGCGGTTCCGTTCATTTCCATTACCGGCGGTGATGAAGCCGCTTCCGGCGTGGTGAATATGAAGAACCTCTCTTCCGGGGAGCAGAAGTCTTTCCCTAAAGAGGATATCGGGCGGATGCTCGAGTTTATAGGTTAGCCGTTAAATAAGATGTTGTAGAGGGAGATCCTGCCTGTGCCGGGTCTTCCTCTTAATATATAATGTGAATCCGATGAATATTTATCGGATCAAATAAATTTTCGGACAGACGTTAAGTTATGGGTGTGATTTCAAAAGCAGGGGCGTCAGGATTTTCCGGCCCCTTCTGGGGATATGCGGCAGGAATAGTGACAGGGGTGACTTACGGGCTCAATCCGCTGTTTGCCATACCTTTGATGAAGGGTGGCGTGTCAGTGGACACTATTCTGTTTTTCAGGTATTTCCTTGCAGTCCTGATTCTGGGTGGCTGGCTGCTCCTGAGAAAAGAGGATTTCAGGGTGACATGGCATCAGGCCCGCCGTCTGCTTGTGCTGGGGCTTCTTTTCTCTTTAAGCAGCCTGACTCTTTTCGAGGCCTATCATTATATCCCGTCGGGTGTGGCGACTACGATCGTATTCCTTTATCCTGTCCTGGTGGCATTGATAATGATGTTCCTGAAAGTCTATCCGACATGGCAGGTCTGGGTGTCTATAATCGCCACTTTTATCGGTGTGCTTTTCCTGTGCAGGACTGACGGGACGCATGCCCTTCAGTGGAGAGGTCTTGCGCTTTCGTTCGCATCCGCCCTTTCCTATGCGATGTTCATAGTGATTGTCAACAGGAGCCGGTCCGTACACCTGATATCCAATTCCATGCTGACATTCTACGCCCTGCTGACCGGGGTCGTGGTCTTTTCCCTGCACGCCCTTGTGGCCCGGGTGCCTCTTGCGGCAGGTCTGCACGGCTTGTCACCATGGGTCAATCTTCTGGGGCTGGCCGTTCTTCCGACCATAGTCTCCACGGCGACACTTGCCATGGCCACGAGGATCATAGGCGCGACCAGAGCGTCGGTGCTTGGTGTCTTCGAACCGGTTACGGCAATTCTTGTCGGAGCGGTGGCTTTCGGGGAGAGCATAACTGTCAATATCGTTATAGGCATAATACTTACAATGGCCGCTATAGTCTTCATGATCGTCTCTCCGGGCAGAAAGAAAAGCGCATGACAGGCCTGGAAACTTGTGGTTAAAAAATCTTTTGAAATTTTTCTGTAGATAAATTTGCATTATAAAAAAATGTTTGTACCTTTGCAGTCCAATATCGCGGGATAGAGCAGTTGGTAGCTCGTCGGGCTCATAACCCGGAGGCCGGAGGTTCGAGTCCTCCTCCCGCTACAAAGATGCCGTAACTTCTTTAAACACAAAGAGTTACGGCATTAATGTTATAAACGTGCATCAAAAATGTCAATTATACCCTCTTCGTAGCAGGGTCTGAACTTTGTCATAGAAAACAGCAGAAAAATTTGGATAATGGTAACAAAAATGCTACTTTTGTGGCGTTAAAAGTTCTATGACATGAGAACATCAGAGTTCAAGAAACTACTGAAGGAACATAAGTGCTACTTTGTAAGCCAAGGGAAAAGACACGAAAAATGGTTTTCTCCCATTACCGGCAACAAATTCACCGTTCCTCGGCACGATGCCCAGGAGATCCCCACCGGGACCTTGCAGGCAATCAAGAAACAGGCAGGGATCTGATCCCTGCCGATTCTTGAACTTTAAGCTCTGGTTCATAGGACTTTTATTTAATCATGGGTATTATGAAAATAGATGCTATAATAGAAAAGGGGCCTGACGGCATGTATTCGATTCGTTCGGAACAACATTTCGGAAACAATTATTTCGGAGGTTACGGGGAAACGGTCAATCAGGCAAAGACTGATTTTTCCGACAGTGTGGATGAGGCTATGGCCGATGCCCGGGCTGAAGGAATAGAAGTTCCGGATATCGTGTCTGTGTCATTCAAATATGACCTGCCTTCATTCTTCAATGACTTTGATTTTATCAATGCCAGCAGATTTGCCCACTATGCAGGTATAAATGAAAGCAAGATGCGCCAATACAAGAGCGGCACTGCATTTCCAGGGGAACGGACTACCATGAAAATCATGGCTGCTATACACAGAATAGGAACTGAACTCAGTTCAGTTTCTCTATAAATAGAACTTTTAACATTTTCAGGCCTCCGCAGAGATGCGGGGGCTTTTTTGCACCATTACCCTTTTTTGAGGCGTGTCAGAGGCCGTTCGGGATACAAAAAAAGGCGGTATTGAACCGCCTTTGTGCTCCCTCAGGGGCTCGAACCCTGGACCCCAACATTAAGAGTGTCGTGCTCTACCAACTGAGCTAAGGAAGCGTCATGGAAGCCATTTTTCAGGCTGACCTTTCGTGATCCGTTTGGGATTCGAACCCAAGACCCCAACATTAAAAGTGTTGTGCTCTACCAGCTGAGCTAACGAATCTTACCATTTTTTCCAACCGGTAAGCAGATGCTTTCCGAATTGGGATTGCAAAGGTATGCTTTTGCAATTAATTATCCAAATATTTCTGATGTTTTTTCGGAATTATTTTTCAAATTTCCTTTTGATCTTGTTGACCAGAATGTCAGAGTCTTTATAGTGTATTTCCAATTCATTGATTATTACGGCTTCGGCGGATCTGGCCCATTGGCCGAACTCTTTATCGGGTATAAAGCCTTTTGTGAAATCAAGCAGCAGGCTGAGATCAAATTTGTCTGCAGAGACTCCTGCTCCGCTTTTCATGGCATCGAAGGCATTGCATTCCTGTTCTATATGGGAAGGTACCATCAGGACGGGTTTTTCAAGGTATATGGCTTCGCAGACAGATTCAAATCCCGCCGTGCTTGCGTATGCCATGCAGCCGGCCATCTGACGGAGGAATTCCGTGTCATCCAGCGTGTGGAAACTCAGTGTCGGATCTATCTCTGTGACAGGCGTGTCGGTGTCTTTGTCCCAGAAGAACTTCAGTTTTACTTCCGGGTGGATTTTATGCCAGGCCATGACATCGTCGGCAAATCCCGAATTGAGCATATAGCCATGGATATAATCTCCTTTTACCGGAACGGTTTCAAGGACTTCCTTTCTCAGGAGCGGAGGTACGACTCGGAGTTTCCTGCTTGGCAAGTCCCTCATTTTTCTGAAAGAAAGAGCCAGGTATTTGTTGGCCCCTATGGCTGTGACCCGTGTGAAGAAGCGCAGCCATCCGTAGCCTCCGAAAGCCTTGTTGGGCATTATGAAATCTTTATGGAGGAAAAGATACTGGTGCCCGATGCATATCTGCGGTACCGGTACTCTGAAGAGCATGTAGGTGAGGCCGGTAAGCAGTTCATAGAAATTCACTACGACATCCGCTCCGCAAGAGGCTATGGTCTTGCGGATATAGTTCATACTGCTGATGTATTTGGGAGCTACGGCTATATTGTAGGCTATGCTCTTGACCATGTTCGGCTTGCGGTTTGCCGCCGACGGGAGGAAATTGATGCTGAGGAACTGGTGTACGGGGGCCTGCACTCCTTTGGTGAAGAAGTCGGGAAGATGCCGCGACTTGCTTTTCCCTACGAGGATGCCCACAACCTGGTGCCCGTGCCTGATGAGCATCTTTTCCAAGGTAATCGCCTGTGTAAGATGCCCTCTTCCTTCTCCCTGCACTATGAACAGATATTTCATGGCTGACGGTTTATTGTTTTGGCGCTTCGAGCAGTCCGGCCCCGAATTCATCCCTGTAGCGCATTATTCTCCACGTGCCGTCTTCACTTTCCGTAAGTGCCGACATGGATTCCACCCAGTCTCCGGAATTGAGATACCGTATCCCGTCTATATACCTGTCTTCCGGGTAATGTATATGTCCGCAGATGACTCCGTCGCATTTTTTGCTGCGTGCCAGATCTGCAAGCATGGTCTCGAACCCGGAGATGAACGATACGGCCTGTTTTACTTTGTGCTTGATGGTCTGTGAAAGGGAATAGTACGGTTTGCCGCGTTTCAGCCGGTACCTGTTATAGACGGCATTTGCCCACAGCAGCATGTTGTACCCTTTGTCTCCCAATACGGCAAGCCACCTCATATTTGCGGTGACACTGTCGAACACATCCCCGTGCGTAATGAAATAGCGCTTCCCGCAACTTTCCAGAATATACTCCTTTACGATGCTTATATTGGCCAGTCTCAGGGGAGCGATGTTGTCCAGAAAATCATCATGGTTTCCGCGTACGTACACAACATCCGTATCGTCTTCTTCCATCATCCTCATTATGGCGTTGAAAAAGCGGGAATAGGATTTCTTCCACCGCCTGCTGTGCCTGTCCAGCTGCCATCCGTCGATAATGTCCCCGTCAAGAATGAGCAGGTCGCACGTCAGGCTTTCCAGAAAGACGCTCGCTTCCTCGACTTTCGAGTGGTTCGATCCTATGTGTACGTCTGAAATGACGACTGTCTTATAATGGTTTTTCATGCTATCTCCGTCTATTGGTATCTGTCCGTTTTCTTTCGCCGGTTCTCAGGCCGAGAAGTCCTTTATCTTCTGCTCCATGGCGAGGCTGCATACCAGAAGCCGTCCCCCCTTGGCCGATACTATGCATTTCTCCAGCCCTTCTACGACCACCGTATCGCTCTCCTGGGCATGGACAATACAGTCCTTGCATCCGTATAGTCTTATATCGTGGCCTATGGCGGCATTCCCGTCCGCGTCACGTTCAAGATGTTCCAGAACGGCGCTCCAGTTGCCGAGGTCGCTCCAGCCCAGATTGTCGGAAATGACATATATGTCGTCCGACTTTTCCATTACGGCATAGTCGATGGAAATCTTTTCACATTGCGGGAACAGTTCTTCAAGTGCCGCAGATTCATTGTCTGTATAAAGGTGGGGAGAAAGTCTGTCCATTATTCCCGCAATCTGCGGGGCGTGTTTCCGTATCTGCGCGACTATCGTGCGGACGGTCCAGATGAAAATACCGGCATTCCAGTAATAATTACCTGACCGGAGGTATTCTACGGCTGTCTCCATATCCGGTTTTTCCTTGAAAGACTGCACTTTGGCTATTCTGCCCCTGGCATCCCCTTCGGCGCAGATATATCCATATCCGGTTTCAGGGTGATCCGGTACAATGCCTGCAGTGACTATCCTGCTTCCCGCTGCAGAAAAATCGAGAGCCTTGTATATGAGAGCGTTGAATGCGTCCGTATTGAGGACAAGGGCATCGGCCGGCGTTACTATTATATTTGCGTCAGGATGTCTTTTTGCGATTTTCCAGCATGCGTATGCAATACATGGGGCCGTATTGCGGGCCTGGGGCTCGGCAAGGACATGATCAGGCAGGATTTCCGGAATCTGTTCCATGACAGCGGGTACGTAGCGTACTGAAGTCACTACCCAGAAGTTCTTTATGTCACAGACCGGAAGAAACCGGTCGACGGTCATTTGTATGAGGGACTTGCCGGTTCCGAGTATGTCTATGAACTGCTTGGGCGTTTCCGGTGTACTCAAGGGCCAAAGGCGGCTTCCTATGCCTCCGGCCATTATTACCACATGGGTTTCGGATTTTTCCATATCGGGATATGTTACATAAAAATTCTCTGCAACCTCCAAAGTTATAAAAAATAGGCAAAGAGACAAAAAATAAGAAAGACCGGCCCTTGAAAGAGCCGGTCCAGAGTGTCTTTCTTCGGAAAGACGGATTGTATGATGCCCAATGTACTGTCAGAAAGATACTCCGAGCTTGAACCCTGCATTGTTTATACCGTTAAGGCCGAAAGCCTCGCTGCGGTTGGTCGCATAACTGTAATAGACCGCCAGTTGGAACCCGAAGTTGCTTTTGTAGAACGGGTGCCAGGTGAAGCCTATTTCAGGCGAGATGTAGAACCCCCATTGCGAGTCGCGTGCCGCGATAGTAGGGTAGTACGTGTATTCTCTGGAATAATTGGCTCCCACTTTGGCTTCGGCGTACGGCTGGAAAGTCTTCCAACCGAGCCTGTATCTCAGTGTCGCTCCGAACGGCAGCTGGAACAGTGAATTGTTGGCGTCTGTCGTCAGCGCCGAACCGTCAGGGTACACAGTGGTATGGCGGGGTATATATTCATTGTTTGTATTGTAGCTTAAAAAAGCTCCTGCAGCAATCCTCGGCAGTATATAGTAACCTCCTTCCGCATACGCACCCCAGCCGCTGGCATTCTTTACGAAGCCGTTGCCGAAAGTCCCGTTGAACTGCCATCCTGCGTCTATGTAGAATCTCCTGCCAGGCTGGGCTTCAGCCACGATGCCGCCGCCCAGTGCGAGTATTGCAGCTACTGCTATATATCTTAACATGTTCTTCATAAATCTGTCCTCCTATCTGCCCAAATATTCTGACTGTATGAAAGACTGTTCGATAGCCCTTGTAAAACGGGCAGAGTCTTCCCTGTTGTTGCCTATGTTGCCGTCAATGAAACTGTTCCATACTACAGGAAGAGGCTTGTCATCTCCGGTCTCTGCCGTAAGGTCGACCATTTCGGTAAGCAGTGAATGTGTCGAATAACTGTAGGTTACAGGGAATGAATAGCCCCAGTGCCCCCAGCTTCCCCAATATCCTGGATACCAGTACCCGGGATATGTGCTCCACCAATACGAAGTCGACGGAACGAATGCCGTAAAGTAGGAAGTCGATACTATATATGAAATCTGGATGCCAAGGTCCGCCTCAGGGTCACCCTGGACTTCCTGATCAAGGTCGGAATCCAGTTTTCCGGTATCTACATAGGTATATCCGAGTTCTTCCATCCTGTCGATATACTGGTTCCTTACGGTCTTTCCCCAGTCATTCAGGAACATGCTGCCGTTGTCGCCGTCTATTGCAAGCAGACTGTCGGCTACCGTAAATGTTTCGTAGCCCGAAAAGTCGCTGACATCTTCACTGTGGGCGGTGTATACCAGATATTCACCGTCGAAGTCAGATGCCGAAGGCTCTTTCTGGCATGCTGCAGCCAGTACCAGAGCCGTTGCTATCAGTAAATATTTTTTCATGATCTTCTCCTTTCTTGAAATTTTCAACTATAATGACATCCCTTCGAATGTACGTGACAGTTCATAAGGGACGAGTTTGCCTTCAAGGCGTAGTGTCTGTGAATTGAAGTTAGGTGAAATGATGGCGTATGCCTCATCCGAGCCTGGAAAAAGCGATATGTCCAGCTGTGCGCTGATCCCTATGCCGGTAATGTTCATTACTATACGGACAAGGCCTTTCTTGTTGACACTGACATCCATTCCGGTTATCCTGCCGTTGACTGTGATGCCGCCCAGACCGTTGGGGCCTGAGATAAAGCTGTTCGGTGAAATCTGTACGACCCCTCTTTCACCATTGACGGAAATGAAATTGGTCGTGGAATTGACATAGATACGGGTTCCGCGTTTGAAGGTGATGGCATCGGCTTCTATCACGAATGATTTCTTGCCGATAGCTGACCATGCCTGCTGCCATAGCAGCGAATCCGTTGCCTCCTGCTGCTTTATTTCAGGAGCCCTTCTCTGCTGGAACTCAGCCATATCGTTTTTCCACTGGTCAATCCTTTCCTGTAGGGTCGTTTTGTCTTGCGCCGCTCCTGCCAGACATGCGGACAGGAGAATCAGCATTGAAATAAAACGTCTCATAATCAATCTCCTTTGTTAATTTGATCCGTTCCGTTTTTTCCGGAACGCCAATATATAAACAACGCTTGTGCCATAACCTTGCATGCGGTCTCCGGCCAAACTTGCAGAATCGCCGGATAAAGCGATTCTGCGGATGAATACCGTATATAGACTGACAGACCGCCTCCCACTGGAAACGGTCTGTCAAAATGTCGTATGTCGTTGTCTGCAGGTTACCTGCCTGTCACGGCTTTCCTTTCGCGCTCTCCGAGCAGAGTCCTGGCAAGAGCCGGTTCATCGGTCGTAAGCATGTCTGTTCCGAGACGGAACATGTCGTTCATGTCGTTTTCTTTGTCTACCGTCCAGGCGTTGACGCTCATCCCGTGTTCTTTTGCCGATTTGATCCAGTCCGGATTTTTGGAAAGGGCAGAGTAGTGGTAGTCTATGCCGCTTATGCCGAAACCGTTGAGTTCTTCAGGGCTTATGTCCCCGCCCAGATACTGGACAGTATATCCCGGCATGGTCAGGGCAAGGCGTTTGCAGATATTCAGGCTGAATGAGATGAATACCACCCTGTCAGGAGAGTCCAGACCGTATTCCTTGAGCTTTTCTGCAGTCAGGTCCACAAGCCTGTCTTCTATTTCAGGTGTAGAATGTTTCTTCAGTTCGTATACCATTACTGTTCCCGGGCATTCCTTTACCTGTCTGAGGTAATCGTCGATGGTCGGTATGGGTTCTCCGTTGGCCAGTTTCACATCCTTGAATTCTTCGTATGGTGTCTGGTCTATGACTTTGCCGTCGATCATGCTGTCGTGATATACGAGGAGCACTTCATCGGAGGTCATGTTGACATCGAATTCGCTTCCCCAGAAACCGGCTTTCTGTGCGCATTTCAACGCTGCAAGCGAGTTCTTTGCATGGCCGGCCTCTTCACAGTTCCAGTAGCCGCGGTGAGCCACTACCGCAATCTTTCCGTCCGGCTGGTCCTGGCAGGATGCAGATAAGGCGGAAAACAGCATCAGTGCCGCAAACGGCCCTGACAGGAGTTTTGGAAAAACATTCATATAATATGATTTTTTAATGGTAACATTTTCTTGCAAAACCTGACAAATTTAGAAATATTTGATATAAAGTCATGCTGTTTTCTGGTAAAAAACGTTAATTTTGCGTCCGGTTAAAACGGCAATAAGTTAATTCCTATATAATTATGGTAAAAGTGAATCTTGGAGGTTGCAGCTCCTTTGTAAAAGATGCAGAATACAAGGAATATGTAGAAAAAGCCCTGTCCGCTCTGGATGTACTTGAGAACGAGACCGGGGCAGGCAATGATTTTCTCGGATGGAAGCATCTTCCGACCACGACTCCGGAGAGCCTTGTCGCAGAGTGCGAATCCGTAAGGGACAGCTGGAAAGGCAAAGGCGTGGATCTGGTTGTCGTAATAGGCATCGGCGGATCATATCTCGGTGCAAAATGTGCTGTCGAGGCCCTTTCCCACAGCTTTGCAAAACAGCTTTCAGGGAAAAAGGACGCTCCGGAAATCGTCTTCGCAGGCCATAACCTGTCTGAAGAATACATCTGCGAACTGATGGATCTTATGCAGCAGAGGAATACTGCTGCCGTAGTAATTTCGAAATCAGGTACCACTACTGAGCCGGCCATTGCTTTCAGGCTTGTAAAACAGTATCTTGAGAAGACATACGGGGCAAAAGAAGCTGCTGAGCGCATTGTCGCTGTCACTGACGCTCACAGAGGTGCGCTCAAATCTCTTGCGACCCAGGAAGGATACAGGACTTTCGTAATCGAGGATAATGTCGGAGGCCGTTTTTCCGTCCTTACACCAGTGGGTATCCTTCCGATAGTACTTGCCGGATTCGATATGAGGGCAATGCTTGAAGGGGCTGCCGAAATGGAGCGCGAGTGTGCAAAGCGCAGTGCCGGAAACCCTGCCGTTGAATATGCGGCCATGCGTAACCTTCTGTATGGCAAAGGAAAGAAGATCGAGATACTTGTTTCCTACAATCCTAAGCTCCAGTATCTTGGTGAGTGGTGGAAACAGCTTTACGGCGAGTCTGAAGGAAAGGACGGCAAGGGAATCTTCCCGGCATCGGTAAGTTTCACTACAGACCTTCATTCCATGGGCCAGTATATCCAGGACGGCGAAAGGACACTGATGGAGACTGTTGTTACAGTGGAAAAGAGTAACAGGAGCATGACCATCTCCGATGACCCTCAGAATCTGGATGGCCTTAACTTCCTGACAGGAAAACACGTAGAGGAGTGCAACGCAATGGCTGAACTCGGGACGAAACTTGCCCATATTGACGGTGGCGTTCCTCAGCTGTCCGTGTCTGTGGAGAAAATCGACGAGTTCAATCTCGGCGGTCTGTTCTACTTCTTCGAGAAGGCTTGCGGAATCAGTGCGTATATCCTTGGCGTGAATCCGTTCGACCAGCCTGGTGTCGAGGCCTACAAGAAGAACATGTTCGCCCTGCTCGGAAAACCTGGCTACGAGGAACAGGCCAAGGCCCTTCATCAGAGGCTCGGCAAATAGTCCCGGCATTCCGATGCAAAATAGAAAATCCCAGGTCTGTGCCTGGGATTTTCTATTTGCAGACCATAATGTCCAGAATCATGGAATCCGCGTTCTGCATGCCTACAGAACCGATGCGGCCCAGGTTCCGGATAGTTTTTTCTATATCCTTTTCAATGATCCCGTCGTGCTCTGATATGCAGATTCCGTCCATGGCGAGGACGGCGGACTGGATTGCGGACGATACTCCCGATGCCACTTTCATCGCGCAGCCGACTTTGGCTCCGTCGCATACCATGCCTGTGATGTTTCCTATCATGTTCTTTACGGCCGAACAGACCTGCTGATAGTTTCCTCCGCGCAGGGAAGTGATTCCGCAGGCCGCTCCGGTAGATGCGATTACGCATCCGCACAATGCCGACAGTTTGCCCAGATAGCCTTTTATGTGTATTGCAGTCAGGTGGCTCAGGACGAGCGCCCTGGCCAGCTGCTCTTGTGGCACTTCGTATTTGATGGCGTATGCGATGACAGGCATGGTTACGGTTATACCCTGGTTCCCGCTGCCTGAATTGCTCATGGCTGGAAGCGTACATCCGGCCATGCGGGCATCGGAAGCCGCGGCGGTCAGTGCCATGGCGTAGCTCATGAAATCATTGCCGAACACTTCCTTGTATTGCCCGGAATTGATGGTCTTTCCTACTTTGAGTCCGTAATCCCCTGAAAGACCTTCGAGAGCGAGTTTGAGATTGAGATCCCTGGATTCCAGTATGAATTCTATATCTTCATATCCTACGGTGCCGGCAAAGTCGTATATTTCCTTGAGAGTCAGCTTGTAATCGAGAGTGCTCTTGCCTGTGGCCCCGGTTTCTCCGGTTCCTGGCTGGGTGCAGTGAAGGACATTCCCGTCGAAACTTGTCTCCACTATATTGTCATGGTCGTCTTCTATGACTGCCGATGACGAATGGTCGTCTTCTACCGAAACCGTGACTTTCGCGTAAAGCTTGTGCCCCGTTTCCGTGTGTCTGACCTTGATCCGGCAAGAGTCTGCAAGTTCTTTTGCCCGGGATACGGATTCTCCGCTGAGTTCATGGAGGACTTCAAGTCCGTATTCCGATTTTCCGCATACTGCACCCAGAGCCGCAGCTATCTGCAGTCCCACCATTCCGGTCCCCGGTATTCCCACTCCCATGCCGTTTTTGAGCATGTTC
This sequence comes from Candidatus Cryptobacteroides avicola, assembly GCA_017695115.1. GTDB lineage: Bacteria > Bacteroidota > Bacteroidia > Bacteroidales > UBA932 > Cryptobacteroides > Cryptobacteroides avicola. Next base: position 95,097 of record JADILV010000021.1, read on the forward strand.
CCGCTGACTTCGACAAGTACGTTGAAATCAGCGTGCGCCCTCCACTTCTCTGTACGGCAGTCCGGACACTGCTCCATGAGGATTTCTACCGCCTTTGCCGCAGCGAGCGCCACGGCTATCGGTTCCGTACATCCGAGTGCCGGCTTTACTTCTTTCTTTATAAGTTCTATGATTTCAGCTTCCCGTGGTGTCATAGGGCAAAATATTTAAGTGAAGATGATATGATGTCATAGATGGCTTCCGGCTGTTGCAGGGTCTCGACCGGGAAGCCTATGCAGACAGTCCTGTAGGTTCCTGCATCGTAGCGGATTCCTGCTGAAATCCGGGTGTCGCGGTACTTCAGGATGGTCTTTGCCGAGTCTGAGGCAGGTGCGAGCCCGTCCGGAGTTTCTACACTGTATATCGTGGAGTTGGGTCTGTTGGCAAAAGTCATCACCCTGCCCGGATCTTCCATGCTGAATCCTGAAAGATATTCCGGTACGGCAGAGACAGCGGCACTTTTACTGGCATAGTTGCATATCCAGCTATAGCCGAGAACTTTCCGTGCGAATTTTATTGAATTGGCCTTGAAAGTGCTGTCGCACCTGACAGGGAAAACGCAGTCCCATACGTCGGTACCTATATTGGCTCCGGATATCAGGATGTTTCCTCCGTTTTCAGTGTATGACCTGATGGCATCCTGCATTTCCAGAGGGAATACTCTGAATTTGTCTCTGACCGCTCCTCTTCCGGTCATTGTAGTCACCTGCTTGCCGCAGATCATATCGGTGCTCCATGCCTGCTGCCTGAGAGTAGAGTCTGATACAAAGGCTTTTGCGCTGGCTGAGAAGAAAGGATAGCCTGCTGCAAGCACGGCCTTTCCATGTACATACGGATAGTCGAATGTATTGCCGGCAACAGTCTTTCCGGCATAATCCGAGTAGGAGGCCCCGAAGCCTGCGTTATCATCGTCCGTCCATGGCATTGACCTGCGGTACTGGTACATTTCACCTATATACGTGAAGTCTCTCATATAAGGGACTCCGCTGTCGAGGGTATTGTCAAAACCTGCGTATTGCGGTGTGTCGAACCATGCCGGGCATGACACCCTGTCGAAATTGTTTACAATGAGTACGGCGCTGTCGACCTGATGGCGGCGGTTTCCGGCCGCGTCATGTTTATACCCCTCCGGCAGCCCGATACTCAGGGTCTCGCTCGGGAATCCGATGCCGCCGCTGTTATATGCCGCTATGCGGTAACTGTATATATGTCCGGGCCGTATAGGGACTTCGGCGGCCGTCATGCCTCCGGAAGTGCTGAAGGTTCTGACCGGCTTTCCTGTGTCGAAAGCCCCGTCATCGACTTTCGTATACAGGATATAGTTTTCTGCCGTAGCCGTAGGCTCCAGGGTATCGGCCGTTTCTTTCCAGCTCAGGAATGCGTGCGAACTGCCGTTTTTCATCCTGAACCTGACCGAGAAGGAATTTACAGGAAGGGGCTGGACCGCATAGTCGCATCCGTATCTGTTGCTGAGGTATTTGAGTATGCCTTTATATACAGCTCTGCTTACGGTAAATCTGAAAGCGGGGTCAAGGCCGTGCTTCATGTCCGCAAAGTTCTGGTGCGACATCACTTCGAGCAGCATTGTGGGCACCCCTGTCGTGCGCGATTCGCTGTATGAGCGGTCCCATATATGTCTTCGGCTCCATAATGAGTCATAGCCTGCCCTCAAGTCATGTACTACCTGGCTTTGCACCAGATCAGTGAGTTCCCTGCTTGTCATTCTGCTGCTCCTGTCCGGAAATCTGCTGCTGTTCTCGCACAGAAGGGTGTATATTCCGAGCGTACCGATAATCGAGTCTCCGGGACTTGTCCCGGCATCGGAATGGAATGCAAAAGCCATGTCTATGGGGATGTGCCTGCCTTCTCCTTTCGGATTTACGGAAGAGCCTCCGCTGAGTTCCTGCACCCATTTGCCTCGGGACATGAAATCATCCATGTAATCGTCCAGCTGTTTGTTCTGGCTGTACACCGAAGTGTCGGACCCGGCCCACTGCATCCAGTATCTTGCCCCTTCGGCGAATCTTGGCATTCCGGACAGTTCAGGTGCGGCTATGGAGTCGTTCTGGCATTTCCGTGCTATATTTCCGTATCCGCCGCCTATTTTCACGGCATCGGCCGTGACGGTTTTTCCCGGAACGAAAGTCCGTCCTGCAGGGGAGACATTGTCCAATGTGACTTTTCCTCCGGTACCTTTCCCGAACTCGAATGTCCCGAGATATATCCAGGTCCCGCCGCCCATTGTCTGGTTGACTATGAAATGGGTTTCCCCTCCGAGATGTTTTACCGTGTAATGTGCGGATTCGGTACTGTTCGGAAGGGTCTTGTATGATACGTAAACCGCATATTCTCCTCTTTCAGGGATATCGGGAGTCCAGACGGCAGAGGCTTTCCCTCCTTTTTGTCTTGCGGAAATACACTCTGCCTTCCTTGCAGAGCCTGCCCGGAACGGGTTCTCGTCTGCCGTATAGGTCTGGAGCGTGTCTGCAAAACCGCATCCTGCGTCTTCCCATTCTCCTGTTTCAGTGTAAATCCCGGAAGTCCTTATATACGGTCCCGCCGTGGAGTCCGGGGTGAAGTGAGGGTCGTTGTCCGTGATGATTTCAACTGTCTGCAGATCCCTTTCCCTGGGCAGCATCACTACGCATCCTGCGTTCTCCAGCATAGGTACAAGGAACGGCAGTACAAAGCCTGATGTGAACAGGTCTTCTACAGTCTGGAACAGGCACGGCCTCTGCCATTCCCATCTTCCGGTCTTCTGTTCGTAGTACCGCCCGTGGCTGTTCCATAGCGCTATATGCCTGCCCTGCAGTCCGTCCCTGAATTCCGGCAGGTCAGGATTTTCAACCAGAGGGACACTGCCGGCCCTTCTGTCCCTGACCTTGAACGGTGTCTTGTCCGGCTGCCCGTCATTGCCGGGACTGCCGGTTACAAGTTCGGACATGCGTGTGCGGCCGCAGTATATTTCGCCTACATCGTATCTTGAATATTCTTGTGGAAACAGTTCCTTGAGACTTTCCCTGAACCATCTGTATGTGTCGCTGCGCCATGGGCAGTCTCCAAGACTGCGTGTAAAATAGAAGTCGAGGGAATTCCCTCTTTTCATGACCGCCCTGATTGCAAGTTCGTTCTTTACCGTGGTCTTTTCCTGGATAAGAGAATCCAGAGTGCGGCACACCGGCTTGAATTCATCGGCGATCCTGCTCTGGGACATGGCAGGGACCAGCCCTGAGACCACCAGCATGGAGATGCTGCACAATAATGTTCTGATTGTCATCTGTCCTGCTCCTGAAAAATCCTAATGTCCGTCTTTTCCTGTCTTTTTCCTGCCCTGCACGGCCAGCCAGAGTATGAGAGTGGCGACAGAGCCCGCAAAAAGGCCCAGACAGTCTGCCCTGAAGTCATTTATGTCGCAGCTCCTGTAGTCCGTCAGTCCCTGGATGAGTTCTATCCCGCCTCCTATGAAGACGCCGCCGGCGAGCACGGCCAGCAGGAACCCGATGAATTTCACGGGACTCCAGCTTGCCTTGCAGAAGACAAGCGTGATGAGTGCTGGATAAGGGAAGAACATCAGGAAATGCGCAATCTTGTCTTTCGGTATCCCGAACCATTCCGCCGACATGTCTGTCTCCGGTCCGAAGTTGAGGAAACAGAGAAGACATACCGATATTATGTATAGTATCAGTAAAAGCCGTGAAAGATAGAATTTGAAATAACGTTTCATTACAGTCCTATCTTAAACATTCCATGACCGTATCCACCATGGCGCCATACTGGGATTCCATGCTTTGCAGAAGTCTGTACTGCGCCCTTGTCCGTACCAGGTTATGTTCCGGATATGCGGTCTTGTAATATGTGTCCCCGTCGATATGGTCCATAAGGAACCTGAGTACCTGCTCGTAGGTTATATATCTTGCGGAGAAGGCCAGATACTCTTTTTCGCATTCCGTTAAACTGTCTTTTCTCTGGGAAAGATAGCCTCTGGTGTAGGCCCTGAACATATCCGGCGACATCGAGACTCTGGAAAGGTCCGTGTCATCTTCTTTACCTGTATTGGTGTAGGACCGTATGGCATCTCCGAAATCGTTGAGTGACGTGCTGCTCATACAGGTGTCGAGATCTATTACGCAGAGAACGTCATTTGTATTCTTGTCAAAAAGGATGTTGCTGATTTTCGTGTCGTTGTGGGTTACACGTGTAGGTATGGCGCCGTTTTCGACCAGTGTCCAGAAATCCAGCATTTCCTTTCGGCGGCTTTCAATCCATCCGATTTCCTCGGACAGGTTTTTCACCCTTCCTGCGGCATCGCGCCTGAGGGCCTCGTCCCACTGGGTGAATCTCCATCTGATATTGTGGAATCCCTTGATGGTTTCGTTCAGAGGAGTGGTGAAGTCAGCGAGCATGGTCTGGAATTTACCTATGCCCTTGCCTCCCTTGAAGGCAAGCTCAGGAGTATCGGCAGACTCGTAAGTGACAGAGCCTTCGATGAAGACGGTCATCGCCCAATAGTTTCCGGACATGTCCTTGTAGTAGAGGCCTCCGTCTGTCCTTTTTACGACTGTCATGGCCTCTCTCATCGGGTCTCCGCCTTCTTCCGTGATTTTTTTCTTCAGGTGCTCCGTAACGGAAAGGATATTCTGCATCATGCCGGGAATATCCGGGAATACATTGTGGTTCTTTCTCTGCAGGATATATCTTCTCCCGCTTTCAGTGCCGACAATGAAAGTGTCGTTGATGAAACCGGGCCCGAGCGGCCTGACCGAAGTGGCGGCACTTTCCGTTGAAAACATCGATACGATGTCCTGTAGGTCTTTATTTCCTATCATGATGTTCCTTTTGTTTTATGTGGTCGTTGTATTCTGCCGGCATCAGAACAGAAGTTCCCCGAAGAAATCCGGACGGTGGAAGTCCGGGGTAGGGGACACGACCCTGTTCCATGCCAGAAAATGCGGATGGGCGGTCTTGTCTGCACATTTGTAGAAATTCGCCCTGATTGACGATGGCAGATGTGACGGGTCTATTCCTATCATTTCGAGTGGAACGGCCATGCCGACACTCCATCCGAAGATTTTTCCGGACAGGTCTCTCTGCTTTCTGGCGAGAGTGGAATATCTGGTCACATCAGCCAGCCTTTCGGGCGGATAATGCGTGCAGTCCTCCCTGTTCCTGCGTTTTGCCCCCAGAAGGGTGCCGATGCAGTTCATCTCGAAATTGTAATATGTGCCGTCGTGCGGGTCCGATGCAAAGAATTCACAGCAGCTGTCCTCCCATACCGGGCCGTTGTCTTCGAGGGCCATTGCCCTGAGGTCCAGACATCTGATATGGTACAGAACGGCGATGTGGGTCCTGCTCCTCGCTATGGCAAAAGAAGTGTCGGGGTGGTAAGGGAACCGGTCCGGCCAGCATACTTCCCCTATGAAAGATTTGGCTCCGCCTGTTTCCAGTGCCATGTCCAGATCTTCATAAGGCATCTTTTCGAGATTCTCGATAAACGGGATTTTCAGGGTCTTCATGGCTATAAGGCTTGCATATCATTGAGTTTCTTGTAATAACCGTCCATCGCAATGAGCTCTTCATGTCTGCCTCGCTCGACTATCTCACCTTCATGCAGTACGCATATTTCGTCAGCATTCTTGATGGTGGAAAGACGGTGTGCGATGGCGATGGTGGTGCGTGAAGTCGTGAGCCTGTCCAGTGCTTCCTGTACCAGACGCTCCGATTCCGTATCCAGTGCAGAGGTCGCTTCATCCAGAATAAGGACAGGAGGGTTCTTGAGGATTGCCCTTGCGATGCTTATCCTCTGTCTCTGCCCTCCGGAGAGCTTGCTTCCGCGGTCTCCGATGTTGGTGTTGTACCCGTCTTCCTTCTCCATGATGAAGTCATGTGCGTTGGCGACCTTGGCGGCTGCTGTAACCTGTTCCATGGTCGCATTTTCTACACCGAATGCTATGTTGTTGAAAATGGTGTCGTTGAACAGGATGGCTTCCTGATTTACATTGCCGATCAGGCCGCGCAGATCCCTGATGCGGAAATCCTTTATATTTACTCCGTCAAGAGTTATCTCTCCGGAAGTGACGTCATGGTATCTCGGAATGAGGTCAACCAGCGTGGATTTCCCGGAACCGGACTGTCCGACCAGGGCCACGGTCTTTCCTTTAGGGATGGTGAGGTCGATGTTCTTGAGGACCGGTTTCCCGTTTTCGTAGCTGAAGCATACGTTGTGGAATTCTATCCTGTCATTGAATCCCGTCAGTTCGGCAGGGTGCTCCGATTCCTTGATGTTGTTCTCTGCCTTCAGTATCTTGTCCACACGTTCCATCGAGGCGAGACCTTTAGGGATGTTGTATCCTGCCCTGGCGAACTCTTTCAGAGGATTCAGCACGCTGTACAGGATTACCATATAGAAAATAAAGGTCGGGGCGTCGATCGGTGCGGAGTCGGAAAGGATGAGCGTGCCGCCGAACCACAGGACTATCATGATCATTATTGTACCCAGGAATTCGCTCAGAGGATGGGCAAGCGCCTGTCTTGTGGATACTTTCCCGGAAGCGGTCCTGAGTTCGTTGCTGATTTTCGTGAACCTTTCCACCATTTTGTCTTCCGCTATGAAAGCCTTGATGATGCGGAGTCCTCCGAGTGTCTCTTCCAGCTGCGACATGGTGTCGCTCCATTTGCTTTGGGCTTCAAGTGACTGGCGTTTGAGTTTCTTGCCCACGACACCCATGCCCCATGCCATCAGAGGAACGACGAGCAGCGTGAACAGCGTGAGCTGCCAGCTGGTGTAGATCAGTGTCCCGAAGTAGAATATGATGAGAATCGGATTCTTTATGAGCATGTCAAGGGAACTGGTGATGGAATACTCTATTTCTCCCACGTCACCGCTCATCCTGGCGATTATGTCCCCTTTCCTTTCCTGGGAAAAGAACCCGAGCGGAAGTCCCATCATCTTCTTGTATACCAATATCCTTATGTCTCTTACAACACCCGTTCTCAGAGGTATCATCACCGCGGAAGACCCGAAATAGCATGATGTTTTCAATGCCGTCATGATACCGAGGAAAAGTCCCAGGATCATGAGGGTGGCTGACCCTCCGAAACGGTCTATCATTATCGTGACATAATAATAGAGGTTGTTCTTGACCATGTCCACATTGAATGCTCCGCTGTCCCATGGGATGAACTCGTAGGTGGTGGTGTCCATCTTGAACAGTATCTGGAGAATGGGGATGATCAGGGTAAAGGAGAATATGTTGAAGATAGCCGAGAGGATGTTCAGGAATATCGCTCCTGCAAGGTATCTTTTATATGGTGACGCGAAGCGTTTGAGCAGCTGCCAGAATTCTTTCATTGCAAAAATTTTGAATAACCCACAAAGATAACGGTTTTTCCGAAAATCAAAACGGGACCTTGCCGGTTTATGCCCGGTATAGCCCCGCCTGTGGAAAACAAACGATCGGATAACCGGATTTCTCCGGAATCCCTGACGTTAGATTATTCCCAGCAGATGGCTGCGCGACAGCATGCATGCACCGATAGGGCCTGCCTTCTTGCCGAGTTTCGAGAACTTGATCACGGTATCCTTGCTGACGATATTCAGGGAATACTTGTTTATGGCACTCTTGATAGGGAGCATGAGGTACTCTTCCGCGATGGAGAACCGTCCTCCGATCACCACCAGTTCAGGGTTGAATACATTTATCAGCCCGGCAATGGCCCGGCCCAGCGTACTTCCGATCTCTTCCACGGATTCTATTGCCAGGACATCTTCTTCAGCCAGGGCTTCGAGTATGTCGTTCAGGGTGATTTCCCCGCCCCTTGCGTATTTCGCTGAAAGAAGCGATGCTTTTCCCTCTTTGATCTTTTCCATGAAGATCCTGTGTACAGCCAGTCCGGATGCCCCGGTTTCCAGACAGCCAACCTTGCCGCACTGGCAGATAATGCCGTTGTCGAGGAAAGGGAAGTGCCCCATTTCGCCTGAATATCCGGATTTTCCGTAATACAGTTTGCCGTCGAGGATCATGCCCATGCCGAGCCCCCAGCTTACGTTCATGAAAAGCATGTTCTTTACGTTGTCTCCCATGCCGCAGAGGTATTCTCCGTATGTCATTGCCCTGGAGTCGTTCTCAATGAATACAGGTGCGCCCAGCTTTTCTTCAAGTATGTCGGCAGGCAGCATGTCCTCTCCCAGAAAATAGGAAAAGCAGTGGCCCGTTTCACGGTTGACCCTTCCGGTGAGGTTGAGCCCGTATGCCAATATGTCCTTGGTTTCTATCTTGAGCGAGTCTGTATATTTCTTGAGGAAGGCGCAGAGGTCGTACATTGACTGCTCCGTGCTTTCGAGACAGAAAGGCAGGTCATCCTTGTAGTCGATGATGCTTCCCTTGAAGTTGCTTACCGCAAGGCTTACATGTGTCTTGCTGACATCGACGCCGACAAAATAGCCGGCATCGGGATTCAGCCCGTAAATGCTTGGCCGGCGCCCTCCGGAAGTTCCTATTTTGCCGAGCTCTTTCAGGTAGCCGTCCTCAATCAGCTCACCCACAAGTTTTGTTATTGTCGGTATGCTGGTGTTGGTTTCCTTGCTCAGTTCGGCAATGCTGTAATCCCCGTCGTTGACACAGAAACCGAGTATCTTTTGCTTTATGGCTGTGTTTTTCCCGTCCGAATTGTTCAAGAACATGTTTTTCATCATGCGTATATTTATTAACGGGAGCAAAGATACTAAAAATATTCAAAAATAATTAAAATTTTTTAAAATCATTTCCCGGAACCGGTCCAGTATTCCTCGATTTCTTCAAGGGTCTTCCCTGTGGTCTCGGGGACGGCTTTCCACATTATCAATATATAAGGTATGCACATCGCCGCGAACAGGAAGAATGTTCCGGAAGGCGTGAGGTTCTCAAGCAGCCACGGCGTCAGCTGCCCGATAAGGTATGTCCCGATCCAGAGGGCGAGGCCGGCGACTGACATCGCGCGTCCGCGTACACTGTTGGGGTACATTTCCGAAAGCAGGACGAATACCACTGCGCTGATGGAGATCGCGCAGCAGAATACATAGAACAGGAAGAACGCCAGAAGGAATCCGTTGCCGAGTCCCCATGCATTCGAGAAAGCGAAATAAAGCCCTATCATGACAAGGGACAGTATCATACCGGAAACTCCCCAGTAGACCAGTTGCTTGCGTCCGACCTTGTCGATAATGAATACTGCTATGACGGTCGTTAGCATGTTGACTGCGCCTACGAGTACCTGCGAGAACATGGAATCGCCGCTCGACAGTCCAGCCTGCTCGAATATGCTCGGACCGTAGTACAGGACTGCATTTACGCCCATGAACTGTCCCAGGATGGCTATGGCCGAACCTATGATGACCGCCTTCAGGATTCCGGGTTTCAGCAGGTCTTTCCATGCCCCTTTGGTTTCTCCTGCGATGGACCTGCGCGTTTCCTCGACCTGCTGTGCGGCGTAATCTCCGCTCAGATAGATTTTCATCAGCGTAGCCGTTGCCTGTGCTCCTCTGCCTTTGATTATCTGCCATCTCGGGCTTTCAGGTATGAAGAATATGACGACAAGGTATATAAGGGCAGGCACTATCATGGAGCCGAGCATTCCTCTCCACATTTCGTCTTTTAGGAGGTGGTGCAGGGTCGCTGAACCGTAGGTAGTTGACTGGGCCGCATCCTGGATCCAGAAATTTACGAGGTAGGCTGCCAGGAAACCTATGGTAACGGCGAGCTGGTAGAGAGATACGAGAGTGCCCCTCTTGTCGGCAGTCGCCACTTCTGAAATGTAGATCGGGGCGACAATCGATACTATTCCGATTCCTATGCCGCCTGTGATTCTGAAACCTACCAGCTGGACGAAGCTGCTGCTGGCAGCGCATCCTATGGCGCAGAAACTGAACAGGGTAGCGGCGATGAGCATCGTCTTTTTCCTTCCTATGCCGTCGCTCATGGAGCCTGCTACTATAACGCCGAATATCGAGCCTATGAGTGCGCAGCCTACATACCAGCCCTGCTGCATCGTGTCCAGGGCGAACTGGCTGGTAACGCTGCTTATGGTCCCTGAAATTACGGCGGTGTCATACCCGAACAGAATCCCGCCTATGGCGGCGACTACGGAAAGGAAGATGATATAGCCGGTGTTGGTGCCGGAAGTCTGGGTCTGTGTCATAGCTGTTGTTCTGTTTTCTTTATTTTGTAGGTGCAAATGTAATAATAATTCTATATTTAAATATAAAAAGACAGATTTACTTGACGAAACTTTTAAAAAATTTTCATAAAATATCGTACGTATTTGTAAAATTTATATATTTGCGGAGGATATGAACAAAGAACATATCGGTAAATGTTTTAAAGCACTAATTACTAATAAACTAAAGTTCCAATGAGAAAAACTTGCTTGATTTTAGCGTGTGTTTTCTCTTTCGGTCTGCTTGGGGGGGGGTATGATATACGCTTGAATGCCACCGAACTGCAGGCGACACAGGAAGAGAGAGTCATCACGGGTGTCGTGACTGACACCGGCGGGGAGCCTGTTATCGGCGCATCAATTCTCCAGACTGGGACACTTAATGGTGTCATCACAGATTTAGACGGAGCCTTTACCATTACGGTACCGGACGGTGTTTCGCTTACGGTATCATGTATAGGGTATGAGGACTATTCTTTTGTTCTTGACAGAAGAGACAGGTATGAAATCATTCTGAACACATCATCAGAATTTCTGGATGAGGTCGTAGTCGTAGGTATGGATAACCGCCAGACGAGACGGTCCATCACCGGTGCGATTTCCACCATCGATACAAAGGATCTGGTGCAGAGCCCTGTGGCCAACATTTCCAATGCTCTTGCCGGCAAGCTTCCTGGTCTGATGACGGTCCAGTCTTCTGGAGAACCTGGAGCGGATGCTTCTACCTTGTATATCAGAGGTGTAGGAACATACGGTACAACAGCTCCGCTGGTGGTGATCGACGGACTTCCTCGAGACAAGGCGGACTTCGATATGCTCGATGCCAACGAGATCGAGTCCATCACCATCCTGAAAGACGCCTCTTCATCTTCTCTGTACGGTATACAGGGAGCGAACGGTGTCGTCGTGGTGACTACCAGACGAGGTGGCGGAAACACCAAGCCAAAAATCTCCTTCACCATACAGCAGGCTCTTCAGCAGCCGATGAGGCTTCCTGAAACATTGAGTTCATATGAACAGGCTATATATAACAGGACGGTGGATTTCAATGACGGACAGCCAATGAGATATACTGATGAAGTGCTTGAAATCATAAAGACGAATGCTGATCCGTATCTTTATCCGAATACGAACTGGTTCGATGTAGTGCTGAAGGACCATTCATGGCAGCAGCAGTACAATGTGAATATCTCTGGAAGTGCCGGCAAGGATAATAGAGTGACATATTTTGTTTCAGGTAGTTATATCAATCAAGGTACTCTCCTGAACCATGAAGATGTCTTCCAGTCCAATTTTGGAGTCCGTTCGAAATATGACAGGTACAATTTCCGCTCAAATATTGATATCAAGGCCACCAAGATGCTGGACATCAGGTTTGACCTTGCTGGAAGGTTCGAGACAAGGATAGGTCCGAGTACAAGTTTCTCTAATGTATTCAATATAATTACAACTAGATCACCGAGTTCTCAGGCTATTTTCAATCCTGACGGTACATTGGCTGCAGGAAGTAACCTTGAGATACCTTATCAGAACAACCCTTACGGAGTCATTACAGAGAGCGGTTACTACAAGAATATCACCAATGTAATGTACGGAACCATCTCGGCCCGTCATGCTCTCGACTTCATAACCAAGGGTCTCAGTATACAGGCGTTTTTCAGTTTTGAAAGCAACAGCCAGCTCAACCGTTCATGGAGCCGTGAATTCGAACAGTACTGGTATCGTGGACTTGACCAGAACAACCAGCCTGTATATCAGGACTATACGACCGATGGGCAGTTGACATCAAGTACATGGCGATCAGTAGACCAGTATACATACTATGATGTCCGTCTCAACTATGACAGGGCATTCGGAGACCACAAGGTGACAGCACAGCTTCTCGGAAACCGTACCCTCAGGAATCTTACAGCGTCCGAGTACATGTATGCATACCAGGGTCTCAGTGCGAGGGCTACCTATAATTATGCCGACAAGTATTTCCTCGAGTTCAATCTCGGTTACAACGGTTCAGAGAACTTTCCTCCGGGTCGCCGTTATGGACTGTTCCCTTCTTTTTCTGCCGGCTGGGTGCTCAGCGAGGAGCCGTGGCTTAATATGCCTGATGCTGTCAAGATCTTAAAACTGAGAGGTTCATACGGAGTAGTCGGAAATGACCAGATAGGCGGAGAACGTTTCCTTTATCTGTCAGATTTCGGTCCTGGCGGTGGATGGTCAGGTATATTTACCGGAGGATATTATTTCGGAACCACTAATGGTGGTACAGTGACCAACGGAGGATATAATGAGACAAGAGTCGGCAATATGTACGTGACATGGGAAAAAGCCAAAAAGACCAATGTCGGTTTTGACCTTTCTCTGTTCAGGAACAACGCCGTCAACTTTACTCTGGACTATTTCTATGAGATGCGTGACAACATCCTTACCGAGGCGGGCCGTGTGCCTGACTATGTGGGAATCGAAAATGTCGCTCCCCGCAACTCCGGAAAAGTCCGCAACCAGGGTCTCGAGGGAGAGTTGAACCTGAACTTCCAGTTCGGCAATGACTTCTCGATGTTCGCGAACATCCAGGCTACCTGGGCGAAAAACAAGGTCCTTGAAAATGACCAGCCTACTCCTGCTTTTGAATATCAGGATCTGAGGGGATATGAAATTGGGTATGACCTTGGTTATCATGCCATCGGCTTATTTGAAAGTTATGAAGAAATCGAAAACAGTCCTACTCAGAATTTCGGTCCTGTCATTCCTGGCGATATAAAATATCAGGATGTGAATGAAGATGGCGAGATCGACCCGTCTGACCGTATACCTATCAAGTGCTATTCTGTACCGACACTCACAGGTGGCTTCTCTATAGGATTCAATTATAAAGGTTTTGACTTCAGCGTGATGTTCAGTGGTGCGATCGGAGGTACTGCAAGACTGTTCCCATATCAGAGCAGTATTGTCAACCTCAAACGTTGGACTCCTGAAAATCATAATGCAATCCTTCCTGTAGCGCATACTACTGCAAACAATACGGTATTGTCTGATCAGAACCTTATGAAGACTGATTATCTGAAGCTCAGAAATGTAGAGATCGGGTATACTTTCCCTACGAGGTGGTTGTCAAAGATCCGTATTTCAAGTGCACGACTGTATCTGAATGCACAGAATGTGGCGGTTTGGGATAAGATGTGGCTTAAAGACCGCGACCCGGAATCTGCTGGATCTGGAACTTTGCCTTATCCGCTTCAGAGGATTTTCAATATCGGACTTCGCTTTGACATATAATTAAAAGTAAAGGATAAAATGAAAAGGATATATATACTGGCAACAATTCTGCCTGCCGTGGTGTCGGTGGTCTCGTGTTCAGACTTCCTTGAGAGGGCACCGGGAGACAACATGACTGAGCAGGAACTCTTCTCTAAAATAGAGACTGCAGAAGCATATCTTGATAATGTTTACACGTATTTGCCAGATTTCCAGTATAATACTGAAGATCTGAGTGGCAGGTATAAACTTGGGGATGCTACTGATGAAGGAGGATTTCAGCAGGCTTCCGGGTATACACAGTGCCCGTTCGACATTAACCTTGGCAGCTGGAACTCGGAAACAATGCCTATGCAGCGAAACTGGTCTGATTACTATGGGTGTATAAGGCGCTGCAACATGCTGATAAAGAACTATGACCTCATTCCTGAAGAAATGACAACAGGAGCTGCGACCAACAGGAAGGAGCGTATCCTAGGTGAAGCGTACGGATTACGAGGATATTATTATTTTCTTCTGTTCAAGCAGTGGGGAGGTGTTCCTATCATTACATCTGTTCTCGACCCTGGAGACGAGTCCCAGCTCAATGGCATCAAAAGAGCCTCGGCAGAAGAAACTCTTCAGCGAGTTCTTGATGATATGGATGAGGCGATCAAGCATCTTCCTGCAAAGCATAATGACGCCAATTTCGGACGGTTCACTTCTCTGATAGCGACTGTCGTAAAGTCTCAGGTGAAACTCTATTGGGCAAGCAAGTACTGGAACAGGGATAATGATAAAGCCCGCTGGTCGGAAGCTGTTGATGCTTGTCGTGAAGCATATAATATGGCACTTCAGAACGGACATGTCCTGGCCCGTACCTACAGATCTCTTTTTAATGAGACAGGTCTTCAGAGTGAGGTTATATGGACAAAGAATTCACCATACTATTATGAATGTTACTGGTGGGACTTTTATGCTATGCCTCTCGGCTATGGCGCATTCAATGTGGACGGTCCACTTCAGGAGTTGGTGGATGATTTTGAAATGAAAGAATCGGGAGAAATACCTGTCCTTGGATATACTGCTGACAATCAGCCTATTCTTAATGAAAAGGCCTATGATTATGATCCGGCACATCCATGGGAAGGTAGAGAGGACAGGTTCTATTCATGCATCCTTTACCATGGAGCCATTTTACAGGACAGACCTATCGATATTTCTGCCAGTGGCAAGGATAATATCAATATAGGTTCGATCATACGTACCAATTATTTTACCAATAAATATCTGGATCCGGATCATAATCTGGTTACAAACCAGACCTGGACATACAGGAGGTTTGCAAGTATACGTACAGCTGAACTGTATCTTAACTATGCAGAAGCGCTGAATGAACTTGACGGTCCTACACAGGCAGTTTATCAGCTTGTAAATGATATAAGGCGTAGAGCCGATCAGCCAGATCTTCCAGAAGGACTGTCACAGGAACAGATGCGTGAGAAGATTTATCATGAAAGGAGAATAGAACTCTGCTTCGAGAATCACCGTTTCTGGGATGTTCGCAGATGGATGATTGCTGAGGATGTTGACAATGGTCCGGTACATAGAGTTATGGTAGGTGACGATGGCACTATTACCTATCCTATATTCCAGAACAGGGTGTTCGATCCGAGCAAGCATTATCTGTTCCCTATACCTCAGCGTGAAATAGACAAGAACAACGCTCTGGAACAGAATCCTGGATGGTGATTGTGGAATTATGAACCGTATTAATAACACTTTAAATTTAAATCATTATGAAAAAATCATTTTTTATGCTGGGGATTTCAGCTCTTGTTGCCGGGACTATGTTCACGGCATGCAAAGAGAATCCTTCGGGACCTGAAACAGTGATTCCCACAGTAAGTATTTCTGCTGATGCGAGTTTTGCTTCTGACAACACCGCTACTCTCACATTGTCTCTTTCTGAGGCTACCACTGAGGATGTCTCAGTTACTCTTGCAGATGCTGATGTTCAGTCCGGAAGTAAAAAGGTATCTGCTATATATTCAAAGAATGTAACCATTGCTGCTGGAGAAACATCTGCTACAGTCGATGTACAAGCAGATATACTTGGCTTGGAAGAAGGTACTTATCAGGCTGCTATCCAGATAGCTTCTGCAGAAGGTGCTGAAGTGGCAGAGAATCCTGTTGTGTATATTGCTCTTAACTATGTACAGCAGGCTAGTGTGGATTTATATGCAGATAACACTACATTCAGACCAGACGGAACGGCAGCTCTTAGGCTTGTTCTTTCTGAAGCATCTTCTATGGATGTAACTGTGACTCTGGAAGAAGGCGAAGGTACTACTGCTGATGTGTCATACGAAAAGACTGTGACTATTCCGGCCGGAGAAACAGAAAAAGAAGTTATACTGACAGTCGAGATTCCAGAAAATCTCGAGCCTGGAACATATCCAGCTGTGATTCAGATCGCGTCTGTGGAAAACGCACTGGCAGGTAATGCAAAAAGTGCGACTATCAATCTTGTATATCCTTTTACTGCAAATATTACTGTTGACGGTGTATTTGACGACTGGGATACCGCTCCTGCCTCTGTATGGACTTTGCCGGAAGGTGATGTCAAGTATGGGATGATTAAAACTTTGAAGCTGGCTGCAAACGGTTCACGTGTGTTCGTCTATTTCGAATTTGACGATCCGTCTAATTATAATTCAAAGACTCCGTATGAAGATAATTCACTCCCATTTAATATGTACATAGACACAGATGGAGACCCTACTACAGGAGCTATTGTAACTGCTGTCGATAACGATACATATTATCCTCCTTATGATGCAGATCATATGGGACTGGAATATTATCTCGAGATCACTCTGCATGATGTCGGAACAAATACTATATCTGATTTCTGGACATATGGTGGTCTGTATAGATATGATGGAGATGATGGAGATGCTGTTTTCTCAAAACTTACTCAACTGAAAGCTGGAAGCGACTATGACGGAAGCTCTATTTACGGTTCCGGAGTATATGAGAACGGGACGGGACGTGTGGAAGTGCAACTTTCAAGGCAGTTCTTTGAAATGACAGGAAGTAAAGCTAGATTTGCTGTGAAAGTTATGGACCAGTATAACAATTGGAAGGCTCTTGGTCTTCTTCCTCAGGGAAATTCAGTTGAAGTTGACGGAGTTACCCAGCACGGACAAGTTGATATGGCTGAAATAACATTACCGGACTATGAAGGTTAAAGTAAGTTTTGCAGTATTATGTATGTCAGTTCTTCTGCTCGCTTCATGCGGGGCGGGCAGAAGCTCTGATAATGATGCTCCGTTTTTCCAGATGAGGGGTATCGTGCTGGCTTGGGATGATATCAGTGATCCTGTAACCATAGACTGGCTGTCCATCATGCATGAGAACGGCCTGAATACTATCAGTGTATTCGGAAAGGATTACACGAGCGAAGAATATCTTGCTTTCAAGCAGAAATGCATAGACGAAGGGTTTGACTTCGAGTACGAGGAGCATGCCATGTCCTGGCTGCTGCCCCGTGACCTGTTCGAGACATATCCGGAGTATTTCAGGATGGACAAGAACGGTGTCCGTCAGCCTGACGGCAACGGCTGCCCTTCCAGTGAGGAAGGCCTGGAGGTGATCATGAGCAATGTGCGTGCATTTGCACAGAAGCATACCCCTACGAACCACAAGTATTATACGTGGCTCTATGACGGAGGTGATATCTGCCACTGTGAGAAGTGCAAAGGATACAACGCTTCGGATCAGGGACTCATTTTCGAGAACCATATCATCAAGGCTCTGAGGGAGTATGACCCTGAGGCGACACTTGCCCACCTGGCATATTCGAACACAACCCCGGCCCCGAGCGTAGTGAAGCCGGAGGAGGGCATTTTCCTGGAGTTCGCTCCGTTCTATCGCAGATGGGACAAGCCTCTTTCAGATAGGGATGCCATCCGTGACGGGGAGTACTGGACTCACGGGGACTATCTGGACATGCTGGAGGCGAACCTGAAGGTTTTCCCTGCCGAGACAGCCCAGGTACTGGAGTACTGGCTCGATGTATCCCAGCGCAGCGGATGGAAGAAGCCTCAGGTGAAGCTGGACTGGCATAAGGATGTCTATCTTGATGACTTGAAGACATATGCAAGTTACGGAATTAAGAATATAACCTGTTATGGAGCCTGGATAGATCCGTATTATGTCAAGACCTATAAGGATCTGACATGCGTGACGGATTATTGCCAGGGACTGCTGAACTATAAACCTGAATAAAATGATAAGGCGTTTTTTAACTGTTTTGTCGGTGGCATGCTGCCTGACATTCTCTTTCTGTTCATGTGACGATACCGGGGATTTTCCTGATGATGACAAAAACACTGAAAAGCCGGCTCCCGGTGAAGGTGAGGATGACCAAAAGGATGATGAAGGTACTGATGAGCCTCTCCCAGAAGGAGAACGCTGGTTTAAGACCAGGGGGCTTGTGATGGGATGGACAGATGTGGCCAATTCCTATGTGCTAGATTATATACAGATTGCAGAAGACAACGGACTCAATACATTCAGTATCTACGGGGCGGACAGGACTTCTGCTGTATGGAATAACTTTGCGTCAAGATGCAGAGATGCAGGTATTGATCTGGAGTTTGAAGAACATATGATGTCATTCCTGCTTCCTCGTGATCTTTTCAGTACGCATCCTGAATATTTCCGTATGAACGAGAACGGTGTAAGAGTCAGTGATGCCAACGGTTGTCCGTCATCAGAAGGTGCGCTTGAGGAAGTCAGAAAGAATGCAAAAGTATTGGCTCAAAATTATGCTCCTACCAACAACAAGTATTATTTCTGGCTTGATGATGGGGGTGGAGTCTGCCACTGCGAGAGATGTAAAGAGTTAAATGACGCAGATCAGGCATTGATATTTGAAAATGTGATTATCGAGGCTATCAAGGAAATCAATCCAGATGCCCAGCTTGCGCATCTGTGCTATGCCAACACTCTGGATGCTCCTCGCAAGACAGTGCCTCACGAGGATATATTCCTGGAGTTCGCTCCATTTTACAGAGACTGGTCTCAACCGTTGTCATCGGTATGGGCTACAGGAAGAACCGGTATTTCTCATAGCCGGTACCTCAGAGCTCTTAAAGAGAACCTTGATGTTTTCCCAGCAAAGACTGCACAGGTACTGGAGTACTGGATGGACGACTCGCTGTTCAGCGGATGGGACCAGTCAAATCTGGTAGAAGTCCCGTGGGATAATAGTATATTCCTTGATGACCTTGACACATACGCATCTTATGGCATTCGTCATATAATGTGTTACTGTGCCTATGTAGGACCTCAGTATGTACAGAAATTCGGCTATCCTACATTCCTCGAGGAATACGGACAGGGACTGTATAACTATGAGAAGAAATAATTTTGGTAGTGTTTTCATAGTTGCTGCTTTGCTGCCGCTTATGGCGGCAGCATGCGGCAATATGACAGAAAAAGACGGTCATGAACCTTTCGTCATAGGTGCCGTGACCGGGATAGATGGCCTGCATGCCCCATGGGACGGTCTTGATGACAGTACGTCAGTAAGGTTCTTTGCTGATTCCGAAGACCTTTGCATTGTGTGCGAGGTGGAGGATACGACACTTGCAGTCACTGAAGACTACCGCGGGGAGAATGACGTGGAGCCCGAGGACAGGGTAGAGGTATTCTTCAGTGCAGGACCGGATATGGAGCTGTATTACTGTGCGGAGATAGACCCTCTCGGGCGTGTCCTTGACTACTCATGCCGTTATCCTTCGCAGATGGACTACGGATGGGATTTCAGTACTCTCAGGGTAATGTCAGGACTTACAGCGGACGGGTATGCCGTCTCGCTGAAGGTCTCCCTGTCCGAACTGGAGAGTTTCGGAATCGATACGGCGGCAGGCTTCTATATGGGTATTTTCCGTGCTGATTTCCGCCCGGACGGCAGTGTGAACTGGTATTCGCATGTCAAGAGCGATGATGCAAGTCCGAATTTCCATCAGCCGAAAATGCTCTTTTATACACGGACAGAATAATTTATATAAAAAAGAATAAAACCGACAGATGAAAATCAAGATACTTGCGCTGGTGATTCTGGCGCTGGCAAATATGACAGCCGCTGCTCAGACAGCTACAGTCAAGGATACGGTGATGAGGACCTATCCGTTTTCAGATCCCAATCCTGTGCCGCAGCCTTCAGGGGTGTACCCGTATTACAAGTACGAGACATTCGCATTCGAGCCGGAGGATGCCGTATGGAAAATGGTCGTTCTGGAGAACGATTATCTCAGGGTCAAGATCTTCCCTGAGATAGGAGGCAAGATATGGTCTATCTATGACAAGACCCAGGGCAAGGAGCTGTTCTATGACAACGATGTGGTGAAGTTCCGTGAGATTGCCCTTCGTGGGCCATGGACGAGCGGAGGTATAGAGTTCAACTATGGAGTGATAGGTCATGCACCTACATGCTCCCATCCTGTTGACTACGAGATATCACATAAGGATGACGGCAGTGTGAGCTGCTATATTGGTGTGCAGGAGCTTCTGACCAGGACGAGGTGGATGGTGGAGGTCAATCTTCCGAAAGATGCCGTATGGGTCCGTACACGGGCCTTCTGGCACAACTCCTCAGGAGTCTACCAGCCATATTACACTTGGGCAAATTCTGGGGTTGAGGTCACTCCTGAGATGAAACTGATTTATCCGTCCAGCTATTCCATAGCGCATGACGGCCGCATTTTCCCGTATCCTGTGGATGAGGCAGGACGTGACCTTTCCGAATATTCCCAGCAGAATTTCGGTCTGGACAAGTCGTATCATCCGGGAGGGTCGCACAAGAACTGGTTCGGAGTATACTGGCCGGAACGTGAGGTGGGTATGCTTCACTACGCCCTCAGGGATGAGAAACTGGGAAGGAAATATTTCAGCTGGACCCAGTCGGGACAGGGAGAAATATGGGTCGGGCTTCTTACCGACACCAGACCGCAGTATGTGGAGCTGCAGAGCGGAAGGCTTTTCAACCAGAATTTGTGGGAAAGCGTAAGCACTCCTTACAAACAGACGCTCTTTACTCCTTACGGGACTGATGAATGGAACGAATACTGGCTTCCGTTCTCAGGTATAGGTGACGATGTCAACGGACTGACCCTGCGTGCTGCCGTGAATGTCGAGCCAGGTGCAGACGGGGTCATGGTGGGTGTTTTTGCTTTGCAGGGCATATCCGGGAAGCTGGAGCTTAAAGGTGCCGAAGGTGAGACTCTTTCATCCAGGGACATTACTCTGGAGCCGTCAGAATCATTCAGTGAGTCTTTCTCTGTAGGTGGTGATGCCCTCAAGAGCATCACTCTGGATGGAAGGACTCTGTGGAGCTCTGACAGCCAGGAGACAGACCGTCCGAGCGAGATAAACAAGGATTTCAGCCTTGATTCTGCCCAGGGGCTTACGGTCTATGCGAAATATCTGGTCGGGATGCGCAAATACCCTGATGCCGAGTGGCGTGTGGACAAGGCGCTTGAAATGGATCCGTCTCTGATTCCTGCGTTGAATCTCAAGGCGCTCCTGTGCGCAAGGTCTATGGACTATGAAGAGGCATACCGCTATGCCGACAAGGTCCTGGCCATCGACGAGTATGATCCGCAGGCCAACTATATCAGTGGACAGGCTGCTGCCGCTCTGGGAAAGGTCTATGATGCGATGGACCGGTTTGAGGTGGCTGCCATCACTCCGGAGCTTAGGAGCGCGGCCTGTACCGAGCTCGCGAAACTTCATTTCAAGGCAGGGGAGAAAGAGCTGGCTGCGGATTATTTGAAGAAAAGCCTCGTGGGAAACGCTTATAATGTCACGGCATATTATCTTCTTTATCAGATAGCTCCGGCTGAGGATATACTTGAAAAAATTGAGGGTCTTGATCTTCTGACGCATTTCCCTGATGTAGAGAGGATGCTTGCAGGAGAGATTTCATCTGATGAACTGTCTGAATCCATCAGGGAGGAACTTAAATGGCAGAACTATATCGAGTTCGCAGCTTTTTACAGTGAACTGGGCCTTAAGGACAAAGCCTCTCGCCTCCTTGCTGCCTGCCCTGAACAGAATGCTCTGGTGGCTCTGTGGAGAGCATGGCTTGAAGGTGACACTGGTGCGATCGTCTCTGCTGAATCCTGTCCTGTAGATCTCGTGTTCCCGTTCAGGGAGGAGTCTGCCGCTCCTCTGGAGTGGGCTGTGGAGAATGGGGGAAGCTGGAGAAGCCGCTATCTTCTGGCTATGCTGAAGGATTTCCTGGGGCATAAGGACGAAGCCATATCACTGATGTCCGGGAATGAGTCCGACTATGCTCCTTACTATTGCTACAGGAGTCAGCTGACAGAATCAAAGGAGGATATGCTGAAAGCTCACCAGATGGATCCTGACGAGTGGCGCTACCGTCTCTATCTGGCTCAGCGCTATTACCGTGACGGCAAGTATGATGAGGCTATAGAGCTGACAGGCAAGTATTATTATAAGCATAGCGAGAATTTCCACATAGGAGACATTTACGTCAAGTCCCTGATAGCTGCGGGAGAGTACCGGAAGGCGGACAAGGCGGTGATGAGCCTCAGGATTCTTCCTTTCGAGGGCCAGGCCGGAAGTCATGTCATGTACCGGGACATCAAGCTGCATCTTGCAGCCGAGAGTATCGACAGGGGCAGGTACAAGGATGCGCTTGCCCGTATAGCAGAGGCGCAGGAATGGCCTGAGAGCCTGGGTGTCGGGAAACCATACGATGATCTTATCGACACCACCCTTGAGAACTGGCTTACGGCCATAGTCTATAAGCGTCTGGGAAGTGATTCACTGTCAGAGGAATATCTCTCTAAAGTGAAGAATAGCGTCCTGCTGGATTCTTTCGAAGAAGTCACGACCAAGACCAATGGATCATATCCTGAACTTATGTCCATGCTCGGAAATCTGGATGCTTCATCCGACAAGAAACTGTTCTGACAAGAACAAGTTTAATGATACGTTATAGTTTTGTGGATAGGGCGGCTTAAAAGAATACTTTCTTTTGAGGTCGCCCTCATTTCATTTAAATATGAATTTATAGATAAGGTTGATAGAGCCCGGAGCTGTTTGTGTCATGAAGGTATTGGCTGTATTCCATGAACAGAGTTTCCGTCTTTTCTTCTCCTACCCTTATCCTTGCCTTTGGGTCACTGAAGACTCCCGGGTACTGGTAGAAGATGATTTTTTCGAAATTGTCGAACATCTGCAGATCCCCTGTGATCCCCTCGATGTCTCTTGGGTAGAGAGAAGCGTCATCGTTGAAAAGGAATGCTTCGAGGTCAAACCACAGATGGGCTCCTGACTGGTCGCACAGCTTCTGGAGAGTCATAGCGGCTTCCTTCCCGGTCATGTCTTCTTCCGGCATTCTGGCGAAGCCGAACGGGCACAGTATGTCCAGATGCTCCAGCAGAGCCGGATATGTGTCCATCCCGTCCTTTATGCCGAATGAGTTGGTCGCAAGCATTATGGGCTTCCCCGGGGCGAACTCTCCGCAGAATTCTTTGAACTCCTTGAAGAAAGCTACTATCTCACGCTTTCTCTGAATTCTCATTTCAGGGGTCTTTTCCCAGTTGTCCAGACTTCCTCCTGATTCTTCAGGGATATAGAACCCGTAGAAAGAGTCATGGTGTCCGTATTTTTCCCATACCTCCCGGGTCACCATCTTGTGCCATTCCAGCGATTCTGCAGTAAAATCGAACCATGCGAACATCCCGATGCCTGGAAATACATGCATGCCAAGCTTGTCTGCTTCATCCAGTATCGCCTCTACGGGGTCTGATGCTGTTATTTCCATCCTCCCGCTGTAAAGCTTTGAGTCGTAGTATGCCTTGCCTGCGTAGCTTTCTGCCGTAGTGGCGTGCCTACCTACGTATTCTTCGTTACGGAAAAGTTCCTGGATGACTATAATGTCCAGTCCCAGGGAATGCATGGAGCGCACCATTGATCTCCAGTCTTCGTCTGTCAGCTTCCGTATGTCGTCATTCCAATGTTTACCTTCTGTCTCGCTCCAGTGGCAGATTCCTACGAAGGCTCCGCCTGCAGTTCTGGTTGACCTGATGTCGGAACGGATGATGCTGACAGGGTTGGTCTTGAGCAGTGTATCTCTCCCTGAAATGACCTTGAGTGATATTCCGTGCTTCCCTTCGAGCCCCTCTGTCTCCAGAATATGCCTTATACATAGAGACCCTCCTGGCTCTACGGCTACAGTTTCCTGGCAGACTTTAGTCTGCACACCGCCATGCTCCATGTATATGGACACGCTGCAGTTCCTTTCCCTGTGCCCCTTGTTGACTATTCCGGCCCTGACATCCAGGTCGGTACGGTCTGTGACTTCCACCGGAGGTACCACAGACAGATATGTCTCTACCTGGTTTTCTTCTATGCTGCCTGAGCAGGATGCGGCACAGAACAGAATGCAGATTGTTTTAAAATGTTTCATAGTTGTGCTTTTCGAAAGCAAAATTAAATAATTATAATAAATATCGATAGATAATTATTGTAAAAATATATTATAAATGAATTTTTAAAAATAAATTTTAGAATATACGTTTGTTATTTTATAAAATTATTTATATTTGTAATGGCTAATGAGATTAAATATGAAATTAAAATATGTTCTTCTGTTATTGTTGCTTTTTGCCTGTGTGGAATCTTCTTTTTCTCATACCAGACCAGTGAAAGGTACATGGGTGAATCTGTTCTGGCAGGATGAAAGGAACAATTACATGAATCCCCGGTATATGGATATTACCGATCCTCTTCTTTGGAAGACCAAGATTGAAGAACTGCATGATATGGGGATGGAGTATGTGGTGATAATGGCTGTGGCAAATGAGGAGAGAGCCTGCTACCCGTCCGGATTTATGGAACCTGCGTATCCTGAAGACAGACAGAGTCCTGTCGAGGCAATAATGGAGGCTGCTGATGAGTGTGGCATGAGTGTTTTCATGAGCTGTGGCTGGGCGAAGAACCAGCTGGACAATCTGAAGGACCCCGATGTGAAAGAGACACAGTTGAGAATAATGGAGGAGACTGCACGGCTGTTTTCGGGCCACAAGTCGTTTTATGGGTGGTATCTGCCTGTGGAGGACAGCTTTGAGCCTGTCCTTTCCGATCATGCGGTGCAAGCTGTCAATGCTCTTGCCGCCAGAGCAAGAGAACTGACTCCTGGCAAGATGGTCATGATATCGCCGTACGGACTGTGCAATGCTGACTATGCCTCCCCGAAATTCGCGGAGCAGATCCGCAGACTGAAAGTGGATATAATAGCTTATCAGGATGAGGTGGGATGTGTCAGGGAACCTATGCCTATGAGGCGGATGAAGGAACATTTCAAGATTCTGGGTGACATACACGAGGAGACCGGGATAAGGTTCTGGGCTAATGTCGAGTCTTTTACATGGGACCGGGAAACTAACAGCTGGTATTCTTCTCTTGTCCCTGCCGCATTCGGAAGGTATCTGTCCCAGCTGGTCGGTGTCTCGCAGGCAGGTGTCGACAATGTTCTGAGCTTTTCGATATACGGGATTTATGACAGGCCCGGATCCCCTTTCCCTCTAGGGCAGCCGGTGTGGTCCAATGTTGCATACAATGACTACATGGACTGGCTGTCTGGAAAAGGACGGTGGCCTCTTCTGGAAGCTACTTTCTATGACAGTGTGGCTAACGGTGCCCAAGGAAAGACTGTGTCTGCTTCTGGGGCTTCCTGTCCTTCTTTGCTCACAGACGGCGATTTCGGGTATGAAGACTGTGGAGCTTCTCAGTGGTGCCGCTTTGACGGAGGTAAGATGGAGGCTGTGATTGATCTGGAGAATATCGCCGAAATATGTTCTTTGGCTGTGCGTTTCCTTAATTATGCTCATGCTGCTGTCTCTATTCCTCGTATTGTGGACTTTTATGTGTCAGATACCGGCGAATGTTTTGAGAAAGTGAGTACAGTGGTTATGGACAATACTCCTAATGTTTTGCATGACTGCTGGATAGATCTGGCTTCAACGGGACCCGTGTCAGCGAGGGGCAGGTATGTCAAGGTGGTGGCGGAATGCGAGGATGGTGATATTTGCTGTGACGAAATTTTCATCAACCCTGTATTTTAGACAAGATGAAGTGAAATCTAATGAACTGAACAATATGGATAATCTGGATTTTGCAGCTTTGGCTCTACAGTATAAGGCCGAACTGCTTGATAACTGTCTCCCGTTCTGGCTTGGGAATTCTCAGGATACTGAATATGGAGGTTATTTCAGCTGTCTGAACAGGGACGGAAGTGTATATGATACAGACAAATTCATCTGGCTGCAGGGTAGGGAAGTGTGGCTGTTCGCCATGCTGTACAACAATGTGGAGAAGAAGCAGGAGTGGCTCGACTGTGCATTGCAGGGCGGGGAGTTCCTCAGGAAGTACGGGCATGACGGGAATTATAATTTCTATTTCTCCCTGAACCGAGAAGGGCAGCCTCTGATCCAGCCGTACAATATCTTTTCAAACACTTTCGCCTGCATGGGGTTTGCCCAGCTTGCAAAGGCTACCGGGAAAGCAGAGTATGCGGATATAGCGAAAAAGACTTTTGACAGGATTTTGGCAAGAAAGGACAACCCTAAAGGTATATGGGAGAAATCCTATCCCGGAACCAGACCGATGAAGGGGTTCTCTCTGCCGATGATAATCTGCAATATGGCTCTCGAGATAGAAGATATCATAGAAGACAAGAGTCTGCTTGACAGGACGATCGAAACATGCCTGCATGAAGTGCTCGAAGTCTTTTATAAGGATGAGGTGGGGATGATGGTCGAGAATGTCTCGTCGGTAGATGGCAGCCTCATTGATTGCTTTGAGGGAAGGGTGATCAATCCTGGCCATAACCTTGAGGCGATGTGGTTTCTGATGGACCTCGGCGTGCGTTTGAAAGACAGATCTCTGATAGACAGGGCAGTGAAGATAGCTCTTAATGTGATAGAATATGGCTGGGACAAGGAATACGGTGGGATATTCTATTTCATGGACCGCAAGGGTTATCCTCAGCAGCAGCTCGAGTGGGACCAGAAGCTCTGGTGGGTGCATATCGAGTCATCTATCGCGATGCTGAAGGCTTATAGCCTTACCGGGAACAAGGAATGCCTGTCGTGGTTTAAAAAGCTGCACGAGTATATGTGGACTCATTTCAAGGACAGCGAATTTCCGGAATGGTTCGGATATCTGAACCGCAGAGGCGAAGTCCTGCTGCCTTTGAAAGGAGGAAAGTGGAAGGGCTGTTTCCATGTCCCGAGAGGACTGTATCAGATATGGAAGCTGCTTGAGCAGTGCTGATGTGTAAAGACAGTAAACAAAGAGGGTGGCCCGGAGCCACCCTCTTTGTTTACTGCGGTGATACGCTTCAGTCTAAACGGATTCTGACTTTCTGGTCCTGGACCATGATGTAGTAATCCCCTTTTTCCAGGAAACGGTTCCCGTCTGGCCCGATGAAGCTGAAGTCCCTTTCAGGGTCTATGTGGAACGTGAATGTCCTGCTTTCTCCTTTCCGTATCATTTTCTTCTCGAAATGTCTGAGCTCTTTGACGGGCCTGGTGATGCTGCAGTAAGGGTCGCAGATGTACCAGAGCACTGTTTCTTTGCCGTCCATGCCCCCAGTGTTGGAGACTGTTATTTCGGCAGTCAGGGTCTGTCCTTCTTTTATCGTAAGCACATTGTCTCCTGTATCTGTATACCTGTCTGATCCATAGATACATACTTTGAGAGGACTGTAATCGAAGTCTGTATAGCTCAGTCCGTAGCCGAACTCATACATCGGTGTGCTCTGTATGTCCTGATACCGTCCGGCCCGTTCTGTCCTGGCGGCATTGCGCTGATTATAGTAGATAGGAATCTGTCCTGTGGTATATGGAAATGTTACTGCCAGCTTTCCGGAAGGGTTATATCTGCCTGTAAGTATCCCTGCTACTGCAGGGCCTGTCATTACTCCAGGTTGCCAGATTTCCATGACCGCATCTGCCATAGGGGCTATTCTTGTGAGGTCGAGAGGTCGTCCGCTGGACAGCAGAACAGCTATGGGTTTCCCTGTCTTGTCGAGCTCTTCCAGGAGTTTTTCCTGTATCTGGGGAAGTGCGATGGTGGAGCGGGACGCGTTTTCTCCGCTCCATGCCCGTTTTTCTCCGAGGCACAGGACGACAATGTCGGCTGCCTCGGCAGCAGCCGTCGCTTCATGGAATCCAGACGTGTCTTCCCCGTCGAAGTCACATCCCATGGCATAGATAATCTCCGATTCGTCTCCGAGTTCTGCTTTCAGTCCGTCATAGATGCTGATGACATCTTCTTCTATTCCGCGACCTTCCCATGAGCCGAGCATGTCAAACCTGTTCTTTACGACAGGGCCGATCAGTGCTATTCTGGCTCCTTTTTTAAGGGGAAGGACATCGGATTCGTTTTTAAGCAGTACCATGGATTCCTGTGCGAGCTGCTCTGCGACTTCCTTGTATTCCGGCAGAAGGAACCGTTCGCTCTGCGGCTTTTCTACTGTGTACGGCTCCTCGAAAAGTCCGAGTCTGAATTTCAGCCTGAGCACACGTCTTACTGCGTCATCAAGCCGTTCTTCGGATACTTTGCCTTCCTTGACCAGATCCGCCAGATTCTCTACATAGCAGTTGTCTACCATGTCCATGTCCAGACCGGCGTTGAATGCGTACATTGTCGCCTGTTTCCTGTCCGGGGCCATACCTTGCGTGACAAGCTGGTCCACTGCATTCCAGTCGCTTACTACGAAACCTGAGTGCGCCCATTTCTCTTTCAGGATTTCCGTCATCGTATAATGCTTGGCCGATGCCGGTATTCCGCTGATGGCATTGAAAGAGCTCATGAGAGTCGCCGCTCCGGCTTTGACCCCTGCCTCGAAAGAGGGCAGATATGTGTCCCATAATGTCTGTCTCGATATTTCTGTGGCTACATAGTCTCGTCCTGCTTCTGAGGCTCCGTATCCCACATAGTGTTTAAGGCATGCCGCTATGCTGCCATCGTCCGCAAGGTCGTCTCCCTGATACGCTTTTACCGAAACGGCGCTCATAGTCGAACAGAGGTAAGGGTCTTCCCCGAACCCTTCTGCAATCCTGCCCCATCTCCCGTCTCTGGCTATGTCTACCATCGGTGAGAATGTCCAGTCTATTCCTGCCGATATGGCTTCCCTGGCTGCCACGCGGCAGGCCTGTGCCACGAGGTCCGTGTTCCATGAAGCCGCTTGTCCGAGGGGGATGGGGAATACTGTCCTGAACCCGTGTATCACATCGAAACCGAACAGTATGGGTATCCCCAGCCTGGTGTTCTCAACCGCTTCTTTCTGCATGGCATTGCGCAGCTGTGGCTCGACTCCGACAAATATCAGCGAACCTTCTTTTCCGGAAAATTTCTTGACAGTTTCTCCTATGTTGTTGATGTTGTCGTTGTTCCCGAGTACATACTGGCTGAGCTGCAGGACTTTCTCCTCAAGAGTCATTCTCGACAGCAGGTCTCCTACTCTGTCGTCTATGGGTGCGTCCGGATTTTTATAGATTATTTCCTTTTTGTCTGTACTTCCTTCTCTTGCTATGGCCGTCCATGTGTGTGGAGTCAGAGTCAGGATGAGACCTGTGAGAATAAAAAGATTCAATTTCATCTGATGAAAATTCAAATAATTATAGATTGAAGTATTCCTTGTATCTGTCGAAAAGATGTCCGGCCTGCAGATAGGCTGACTGCGGGCTCATGAAATGCGAAAATTCGAAGGTGATAGCCTTGTCATATCCGCACCGTGCCGCCGCTTCCAGTTTCATCCTCAGCTTGTCGAACTTGATAGGCAGGAAATTGATAGGCATATCACGGTCAAAAGTTTCGGCATTGGTCCAGCACTGCATCCCGTATTTGTCTGCAAGTTTTTTATTTACAGTAAAGAATGCGTCAAGTTCATCGTAGTCGATGTGTCCGTCCTGGAATGCGCACGCGTCTACGACATCGTGTATCCCGTCGAATATCTCGTTCCATTCTTTTTCGTGCTGGGCTACCGATACTGCCTGGTCGTTGGTCATTTTGCCTGTGCCCATTATGGCTTTCTTGCCGTCAATCCACGGGGAAATGAATGTCGGCAGCCCGCCTGAAACATCTTTGCACTGTTTTCCCAGCGCATGGAAGGCGTCTATAGCCCCTTTGGTCTTGCGGCTGATTTCTCCGCTGATATACCATCCTCCGAAACTGTCGTATTTTTCCCCGTACATTCTCCAGACTTCATCGATGACATATTTGTTGTCTTCAATCTCGTAAGACAGGTCTCCGGTATCCCAGTATTTTCCGGAATCATACAGCCCGAACCAGAACTTCATCCCGTATTTCTGCGCCAGTCTCAGGAACATGTCTATCAGGTCGACAGAAGGCATGTAACATCCTTTCTTCAAGAGGTACGGAGAAGGGTAGGTGATGAATTTGCGGTATCCGGAACGTATCACTATCACCGTATCTATCCCTATGGATTTCATGTATCTGAAATCGGCGTCCCATTCCTTTTCGCCCCAGTTCTGGTGCGGGATGTCATGGGAAATCTCGTCAAGGAAAGTCCCGGTAATCTTGAGCCCCTGCGCTTTCGGGACGATAAGGCCTCCGGTGCTGTCTTGGTTTGCCGCGCGGCTCCCGCCTGCCGGGGAACATGAGCTGACTGACAATATGCCCGGCGCAGCTATGGCTGAAGCTGCTGCGGCTGCTGCTGTTTTCAGGAATGATCTGCGGTCTGTCATAAAAAAATAATTTAAATTTATTATTAATGAATCAACCACAAAAATAGAAAAATAATTAATAAAACATCCTTATTCGATAATAAAAAATTTTATAATTAAATATTTGTTAAATAAATATATTTGATGTTTTGTCTATAGAATAAAAATACATATCTTTGCGGTGTGTTATTAAAATATTTTCAGAATCACTGTTTTTAATTGTTCTGCACCCTATTATAAAACATATATTTAAACGTTTTATTATGAATTTAAACTTAAAAAATGAAAAACTACTCGGAAAATTGGCGATGGTCATTTTTCTGGGGGTATTGTCTGGCGGAATTCAAATGTTCGCCGGTTCTTCTGATCTTGGGGGGGGCATAACGCTCCAGCAGCAAGACACGAAGCAGATTGAAGGCATCGTGCTGGATGAAAACAGGCAGCCTGTGGCCGGTGCGAGCGTCGCTATTGCGGACGACCTTTCTGTAGGTACCATCACGGATGTAGATGGTGAATTTTCTATTTCTGTTCCTGGAAATTCAGATGTCATTGTGTCTTTTATAGGGTATAAGGATGCGGTGGTCCCTACACAGGGGGTGACGTATCTTGAAGTCCAGCTCATTCCTGATGCACAGGTGCTTAATGAGGTTGTAGTGACAGCTCTCGGTATTACGCGCGAGTCAAAGTCGTTGGGGTATGCCATGCAGGAGGTCGATGCTGACGGATTGCAGGAAAACAAGGCGGTCAGCGTGGCCAATATGCTTCAGGGAAAGATTGCCGGAGTGCAGATTTCACAGTCCGGTTCCGGAATGGGAGGCTCAACCCGCATTATAATGAGAGGTATGAATTCGCTTAGTGGAGCCAACCAGCCTTTATGGGTAGTAGACGGCGTTCCGATTAATGACGGGACTACCCAGCAGGCAGGGCAGTGGGGTGGAAAAGACTATGCCGGTTCAGCATCACAGATAAACCCTGAAGATATTGAAAGTATTTCTGTGCTGAAGGGAGCAAATGCTGCTGCGCTTTATGGCTCACGTGCACAGAGCGGTGCTATCATCATTACCACTAAAAAAGGTAAATATGGCCAGCCTCTTCAGATAGAGTATAACGGAAATGTAGAGTTTACGTCTCTTTATAAGAATATATATGGATACCAGAATGTTTACGGTCAAGGAGCTGACGGCATTTGGAACGGAAACTCGAATACCAGCTGGGGACCCAAAATGGAAGGGCAGATGGTAACCCATTGGCAGGTCCTGAAATATAACAATCCGGACTACAGTGAGGTCGCCCTTACACCTCAGCCGGATTATCTTCATGATTTCTTTAATACGGGTGTTTCATATAACAACAGCGTGACAGCGTCTGCCGGTGGCGAGCATCTTTCCGGCCGTATATCATTTACTGATTCAAGAAATGATGGCGTGACTCCGAATCATTCTATAGACAGGCAGTTCTATGACATTAATACTGAATTCAAGAGTAAATGGCTGACTATAGGTGCGAAGGTCAATTATATGAGAGAGCGCACAGAGAATGCTCCTGAACAAGGTGTCTACAGCCTTATGAACCAGTTGAACAGAATGCCTAGAGGCATAAGGCTTGTTGACCTCAAGAATGCCGGTCTGACTGATGACGGTATCGTCAAGAACTGGTCAGGGCTTTCAAGCGAATTCCATAATCCTTATGGAGTCATAATGCCGGAGAATGGAAATCTCAGGGAAAGAAACCGAATAATCGGCCAGTTGAGAGCCAATATCCGTTTTACCGATTGGCTCAACCTGACCGGAAGAGTTGGTATAGACTGGTTTAATGATAAGCATAAAGTATTTACTTATAATCCGTTGCGTGACTCTGTGTCAAGCCAGTACTATTACGGGCAGTCTGATAACCAGGAGATCAATGCGGACCTTATCCTTAATTTCAACAAGACTTTCAATGATTTTACCGTGACTGCCAATCTCGGTACATCTGTATACAACACTCTCAGCGATTCCGTTTCAGGTGAGGCTGGTACATTCCAGGTTCCCGGATTCCACTGGATGTCAAACGGAAGCATGAGGCAGGCGTCCGAGGGGTATTATGAAAAGGAGATTCAGTCTGTATTCGGGAATGTCAGCCTAAGTTATAAGGATATGCTTTATCTGGATATTACGGGAAGAAATGACTGGTCATCGACTCTCCCTTCTTCCAACTGGTCGTATTTTTATCCGTCAGTGAGCTTGAGTGCAATTGTTTCTGAAATGGTGGAGATGCCTGAAATCATTGATTTCCTGAAGATCCGCGGCTCTTGGGCAATGGTCGGAAACGATACCGGGGCATATCAGCTGGACTATGTCTATGGCTCATATCCGCGTACAGAGGTAAACGGAACGCTTCTGGAAATGTATCTTCCGGACACATATCCGTTGCGCAATCTGAAGCCGGAACAGACTACATCCTGGGAAGTGGGTCTTGATTACAGGATGTTCAATGACAGGCTCGGAATTGATTTTACGTATTACAACTCGCATACTACCAACCAGATACTTTCAATAGGCACTTCTGTTACTTCCGGTTATGTGTCCAAGAATATAAATGCCGGTAATATAAAGAGCCAGGGTTATGAAGTAATGCTTTACGGTACTCCTGTCCTTACCGGGGACTGGCAGTGGGACGTCAACATCAACTGGGGACTTAACCGCACTACATGCCTGTCTCTTGACGAGTCAATCAAACGCCACACGCTTGGAAGTATGGACATTGCGTCTGTCGTTATAGAGGAAGGCGGACGTTATGGTGACATAGTGGCAAACAATGCGTATAAACGCAACGATGCCGGCCAGATTCTTATAGATGATAACGGTATGCCTATCAAGGAAACTGATAAGGTCATCGGTAATATGACTCCTGACTGGACCGGCTCTTTCGGTACGACCCTCAGGTGGAAAGGCATTTCTCTTTATGCTCTGTTCGATGTGCGTTGCGGAGGAGATTTCATATCTCTGACAGATGCTCTTTCTACTGCAGCCGGTACATCTGCAAGGACGCTTTCCGGCAGGGACGGGACTATGGTGGTGGGCGGTATTGTGGAGTCGACAGGTCTGCCTAATACCAAGCAGATATCATCCCAGGCATACTGGACCGGAGTCGGAGGACTTAACGGTGTTGCGGAAGAATTCATGTACGATGGGTCATATATCAAACTCCGCGAACTTTCCCTCGGATGGTCGCTTCCTTCAAAATGGCTGCATAGGACTCCTTTGAAATCGGTAAGGATTTCAGCGGTGGCAAGAGATCTTTGCTTCATTTTCAAGAACGCCCCGGTAAATCCGGAGGGTGCAATCGGACGAGCTGACTCTTCGCAGGCTTTTGAGCTCGGCTCCCTCCCTCCTACACGGACTATGGGCTTCTCGTTGAATGTCAAATTCTGAAAATAAATAGATGGATTATTATGAAATTTTCTAGATACATTATAATTGTTGCTTTGGCTATGGCCGTAAGCTGCACCGGAAAATTCGAAGAGATGAATACAAATCCTGGTGCTGTTTCTGAGGTCAGCCCTGCATATGTCCTGCCGTCTTTGCAGGAGTCAACGATGCATCTGTCTGCCACTTATGGATATCAGACGACAGAGAACTACATGCTGCAGAACTATTGTCAGTATTATGCCAATACCAATGCCGGACTTGCTCTGGACAGGTATGGTTATGACGATACCTATGCGCTTGATTTCTGGAATCCTTATTATAAGGCCCTGAAGCATCTGAAAGTCCTTAAAGAGGATTTGCAGGAACATCCGGAATATACGAACATCTATCAGATGGTGAGGATAGTGGTGGCCCATGCTACGATAGGTATGACCGATACCTTCGGAGATCTTCCTTATTTTGAAGCGGCCCTTGCTGATAACCAGCCTGCTTATGATTCCCAGAAGGACATATACTATGACGTATTCAAAGAGCTGACAGAGGCTTCTGAGACCCTGGCGCAGAATCTGGACGGGCAGTCTGCCTGCAATGAGGATACCGACTTGTTTTTTGCCGGTGATATTGAAAAGTGGCGTAAATTCGCCAATTCGCTGCGCCTTCGTTGCGCCCTGCGTATAGTGTATGTTGATCCGGATAAAGCCAAATCTGAAGGAGAGGCGGCTATGGCAGCCGGTGTCATGGAAAGTAACGATGACAGGTGCTACATCAGGGTTATGGCTACCAGATGGGGACATCCTTTGTACCAGGTGTCCAACTGGGGTGAGTTCAGGATGAGCAAGACCATGGAAAACGTTCTGAAACATACGAGCACGGTTGATGATCCTCGGATGGAGCTCTGGTTCGGAATGACTGCGAACTATATGGCCAAAAATTATAACAATGAGGATATTCTTTATAAAGGTGAAAAATTTTCCGGTGTCCCGAACGGGCAGACGTCAGTTTCTCTCGGAGAGGAAGATGCGGACGGATGGATCGCCAATTCTATCCAGAACAATTCGAATATCTACGGACTGATTGCATTTCCGGACTGGAATCAGGGAAAGTCCACACCAAGTGCTACTTGTCCTGTGCCGGTGAAAAAGAATATGAAAGTCATGGGCTATCCTGAAGTCTGTCTGCTTAAGGCGGAGGCAGCACTTAGAGGGTGGCAGGGAGCCGGGAATGCCAAAGACAACTATATGGAAGGAATCCGTGCTTCTTTCGAAGATGAACGTAGTTTTGTGGATGACCGGTCTCTTTGTAATACGGCAAATGATGAATTATACCTTACTACAGGTGATGTCGTCTGGGATGATGCTGCTACGGATTTGAATGTCAACCTCAAAAAGATTGCAACGCAGAAATGGCTTGCTGTCTATCCTTATAGTTTTGAAGCTTGGGCCGAGTGCCGCCGTACAGGTTTTCCTGAGCTGATGCCGGTATACCAGAGCGACGATCCTGATATCAATCCGGCAAATAACGAGTTTATCAGAAAGATCCGTTACAGTGATGCTGAATGGAGGGATAATGCCGAGCACTCTCTTGATCCTTCCCTTAATGGTGGTAAAGGAGACGGTATGGCAGTCCGCGTATGGTGGGATACGGATGATAACCGCTCTATTTCTGATTAGTAGGAAGACTTGTAGATAATACAAATGGGCTGTCTTGGTTTTTATCTGACCTCAAGCGGCCCATTTGGTATAACCTTTCCGGTTCGTTTCGGGCTGATTCTATTAAATAGGTAAGAATTTTATAATGTTCTAATAAGAATTTAAAATTTTATTTAAATAAACCTATATTATAATTTAATTAAAGTAAGTAATATTTCTATTTTTATAAAAATATTATATATTTGTGTCAAATGTTTATTTCAGAATGACAGATGTGTCCAAGGAAATGTCTTTTTGAAATAATGAATTGAATGTAAATACTATATGCTTATGAAGATGACGGCAGGACAGAGGACTTTCCTTTCCTCGTGTGCGGAACAGTACCGTGAGGATTTGCTCCACGATATCCTTCCATTCTGGATGAAATATGGGTATGACAGGAAGCAAGGGGGAGTATATACGTGTTTGGACAGGGACGGGACATTGATGGATACGACTAAGTCCGTATGGTTCCAGGGGCGTTTCGGTTACATAATGGCGAGAGCGTCCCGGCTTTCCGGCGCGGATCCGGAATGGCTTGAAGCGTCAAGGAGCGCGATAGAGTTCATTGAGCGTTATTGTATCGATGAAGACGGACACATGTTCTTTACGGTTACGGAAGACGGGAGGCCGGTCCAGAAGCGGAGGTATGTCTTTTCTGAATGCTTTGCGATTATGGCCATGGCGGAGTATTCGATAGCGACTGGAGACAGAGCATATGCGGAAAAGGCTCTGGCGATGTTCAGGAATACCCTCCGGATGTTGTCGGAGCCGGGGTTTCTTCCTCCGAAGACATACGTCCCGGGGAGAGGGCATTCAATAACGATGATGCTGATCAATGTGGCCAACATAGCCAGAAAGGCGTCTCCTGACCCTATATTTGAAGAGCGTATAGATCAGTCTATAGATGAGCTGGCCAAATATTTCATGCATCCTGAATACAAGACCATACTGGAGTCTGTGGGACCTGAAGGTGAGTTCATGGACACATGTGCCGGGAGGACGATCAATCCGGGACATTGCATGGAGACGGGCTGGTTCATAATGGATATAGCCCGTTCGCGGGGGTGGGATCCCGTGCTTGTCAAAATGGCGACGACTATCGTTGACTGGTCATGGGACTGGGGCTGGGACGAGCCGTACGGAGGTATGATCAATTTCCGGGACTGCCGGCATTTTCCGCCACAGGACTACTCCCAGGACATGAAGTTCTGGTGGCCGCAATGCGAGACCATCATAGCCTCATTGTATTCATATCTGGCAACAGGTGAAGAGAAGTATCTTGAGATGCACAGGAAGGCGCATGAGTTCGCGTACACCTATCTGAAAGACAAGGAGTACGGAGAATGGTACGGCTATCTTCACCGCGACGGCACTGTAGCGCAGCCGGCCAAGGGGAACCTGTTCAAGGGGCCTTTCCACATACCGAGAATGATGATGATTGCCGGCGAACTGATTGATGAAATACTGAATCGTATTTAGCAATAGAAGACTAATAGTTATTATTAGCGTGGTTAGTGATGGTAAGAGGGTGAGTCAGACTTTTGACCCGCCCTCTTATCGTCATTGATCTATAATATCCTCCAGCTTCACGGCCTGGAAAACCAGCTGGGATGTACTGCCTTCGTACAGGATGCCCACTGTGTCTTTGTCTATCATTGTCAGGCAGGAGTAACCCCAGCCTTCCTCTTCGTCCAGGAGCAGGGAGTTTTCCGGAAGCCATGTGTTGCCGCCGTCGAGGCTGGCTTTGATGGTCAGATGGTTGCGCCCCTGTGTGGTGTCAGGGTTCGAAAACAGCAGAATGTCCTTGTCGAGGGAGTTTTCTGCTGCAGGAACCATCAGAAGCCCTGCCATACATACAGGTTCGCGGAGTTTTTCGGATGAAGGATGCCGGGCCCATGTCTTTCCCAGGTCAGCGGTGGTGCATACGATACGGCCTGTACGGCGGTTGTTCCTCATATTGAGCATGAGGACTCCCGGAGAAATTTCCGCCGCCTGGGCTTCGGTAGTGTTCGTCCAGGCGTGTCCGTGGCAGTGCCAGGTCTTTCCGTGGTCCTTGCTGTACATTATACCTGCATTAGGCACCCGCGTGGAATCCACATACTGTATAGGGAAGACAAGAGTCCCGTCCGACATCGTGATTCCCCGTCCCGGTCCCTGAAGTGTGAACCTCCAGCTTTCCTGCTTTACCTGTCGGGTGATGTTCCTCGGTTCTGACCAGGTCTTTCCGTCATCCTTGCTGCTGACAATCATCATCTGGGCCGTTTCCTGCGGCTCGAATCCGCTCCCTACCTGGTTCCAGGCCCTGTCGTTTCCCAGTCCGTGCGTCCATACGGCCACTACGAAGATTTCACCGGTATTCTCATCTACAAGAACCGACGGGTCTCCGATACCGTTCTGTGCATCAGGAAGTCCGCCCCATTGTCCCATATCCATTATCACTTTCATCGGCTCCCATGTGTGTCCTCCGTCCGTGCTGCGGCTCATGCCCACATCGATATTGTCCTGAAGATCAAGAGTGGACGCGTGCCGTACATCATATACCGCTATCAGGCTGCCTGCATTTGAAGTGGCCAGGCCAGGTATCCTGTATGACCATATTCCGTCATCGCCATGGTCTTTGAGAGCTGTTCCGAGACGGTGCTCCGACGCTCCTTCCTGGACGAGAGTGGCTGCTTCCCCGTTTATTTCAATGTCTGTCACATCTAAAGTAAATGTGTCCGTAAGGTCTTCGATATGTTTGCCGTCAACGGATACGCTTATGTAGAACCAGTTTTTTCCTTTTACAAGCTTCTGGTCTGCAGTCAGTTCCATTGTTCCGTCAGCCGATGGGGTGCCGCTGTGTTTCACTATGGAATATCCCGGGTCGCAGTAGATTTGCTGGCTGGCTCCGATTCTGTTGAAAGCGTCTTTGATGACGTAGGAGGTGGTTTTTGAATAGAGTGCGGACATGGTGCCCGTATAGACCAGACTTACATTGCGCAGAGCCGGTTCCGGCAGACCTCCTCCGAGTCTGACTCTCACCCTATCTACAGTGATTTCTTCTGCATCTGTGTTGTCTATACAGAATTCCGCCACCACATTGAATCCTCTGTCCGTCATGACCGGAAGTGCCGTGTTGTGGACTTTCACAGTATCTGCCGCGTGCAACAGTCCGCATATAGCAGCCATTATTGCTAAAAGAACCGTTTTTTTCATGATTGATTATGTGTAATATGCCTTTGATTCGTAAATATACGGTTTTTAGACAAACAGCATTGCCCCGAATCCGAAAATCAGGGCGATGGCGCAGCTGACGGCTTTTGCTTTGAAAAAAGATGCCTTGCTTTCCGCAAGGAGGGGCAGGGAAGAGTGGCCGTCCTGGGCTATGCAGCTTGCGATAAGGACAGGCAGCGGTACTATGCCGCTGGCATACAGGGTCACGAAAATCATGTGCGGGCCGGATTCAGGGATGATGCCGACGGCTACGGCAAGGAGTATCATCAGAGCGGTATTGTTGCTTATCCAACTTTCAATGTCTATATAGTGCAGCCCGACACCGAGAACGGCAAGTACGCCGAATGTCCATCCGAAAATGACCGGAAGATGTCTTCTGACTATGTGACGCCACAGATGTTCTTCCACGAAATGGTCCGATGCAAAGCATAATACACCGAGAACGACTATGCTCAGCACTGCGAAAATGACATACATCCAGTCCTCGCTGAGCAGGTCAAGGGCAAGCCCGGCATGGTGCGCATGGCCTTCATGTATGTGTTCGTGTCCGAGCCGTCCTGTTACAAGGGCTGCTATGAATACGGCTATCCCTATGAACATCACTACTCTGCGCCATCCCAGATGTCTTTTCCCGTGACCATGGCCGTTTTCTTCCCGGCCGCTGTGCCGATGTGTCTGGCAACAGTCCGGGTTTCCGTCATGGCAGTGTCCGTGCATGTGGTCATCGGCATGTATCTCGAAGATATCATCTTCAGGCAGTCCGTCTGCCTTTGCAGGGTCTATGTGTTTGTGTCTGAAAATCCTGTCCCTGAAAAAATCCGTCATTACTCCGCAGATGACAGACAGTATGAAAAGGAAAACGAAGATGAGCATCGCTTTCTGCGGGAACATGGCCAGCATCATGAACGCTTCGTCCCCGCATGATGCTATCATCATGGCTATCAATGCTCCGAAACTTATTATTCTGTGAGTGTAAAGAGATACTGCCGCAAACCCTCCGATACATCCCGGTACCAGCCCGAGCAGAGTGGACACTACCACCTGGCCGACTTTTGTCCGTCTGAGGCCGGAAAATATGAGACCTCTGGATTCTATGTTGAGAGACTCGATCATCATCATCATTATGACGACCAGTCCTGTTATAAGTATCGAATTTCGGAGTATGTCTGTCAGCATGTCGTATTCATCCTGGTTTTGTCATCCTGAACGCAGCGAAGTATCCGCCTACTCAATGTATCCCGTAATGAACAGGTTTACTATCGGGCGCGAAGGGGAGTTGGTGGTAAGGGTCACGATGACGAGTGTCTCTCCGGCCGGCATCCCTTTGGTGTCGACATGTACTTTGAAACTGCCGTCATAACCGCATTTGACTGTGGGGATCTCCCCTACAGAGGAGTGCTCTGCGTCTACGTCCGCCTTGAATACCTTGAAATCCGCTTTTCCAGTATTCTTGAATTCAAATGTGGCGTCTACCGGAGTCCCGGCCTTGATTTTGCCGAATGAGAATGAACTGGAGTCGAATATCGGGCGCGACCCGTTCTCCCGCTCTTCTTTTGACATTGCGGCGAAATTCTCTTTTGTGAAGGCATAGATGCCGATTCTGTTTCCTGCGGTTTTCCCGTTTTCGACAGCCTGGTATTTCTTTCCGTTTACTGTCGGGGTAGCGTAGTACCAGTTCTTTCCCCAGAGACTGCGGTCGGATTTTACGGAGAACTGCAGCTTGGCGGTAGAGCGCGGAGGAACCGGATTCGGGGTTACTCTGATGGAAAGGTTGGGAGAGACTTCCGTGAAATCCACTTTCAAAGGTGAAGATGAAAGGTTGACGACAGTCACCTCGTCGCTTCTTGATTCTCCCTGTTCCAGATTGCCGCATTTCATTTCCGTTTCCTTCATTCCGAGACTTCCGAAACGTATCGTGTACATTTCCTCCAGGGACAGCTGCTTTTCATGGCTGATGCCTCTTAGGCGGAGTATTACAGGCTTTCCGATGCCCGAAATGTATACCGTGAGGCTTTTGTCGAAAGGGTACGGTCCTTCATCATTCGTATATACTGCTGATATCGAACCGCTTTTCCCTGGCATGACCGGTTCGCGTGTCCATTTGACATCGGTACAGCCGCATGAAGTCACAACACTATGTATCAGCATCGGTTTCTGGCTGATATTCTTTACATTGAAAGTACAGCTGAGAGGCCCGTCCGAAAGCATCACATCCCCGAAATCGTACACTGTCTTGTCGAATTCGGCTATATTCCCCACCTTTTCCTGTGCATTGGCGGCAGAACCGGATATCAGAAGCATGAAGCACAACAGATTGACGGCAATGTTTTTCATAATCGCTACGATGTTTTTCCTGCCGGCAGGAAATGCCGGACGGCTGCAAAGATAGAAATTTTAGGCGCCACATCGGTTGTAATTTCAAAATAATAGCATAAATTTGCACAGATATGTCCGGACGGACTTGTCACATATTGACATTACCAACAATTTAAAAGGATATAAAAATGGCTTACAAAATTTCAGAAGATTGCGTTGCTTGCGGCACATGCATGAGCGAGTGCCCATCAGGCGCTATTTCAGAAGGGGATATCTACAAGATTGATCCTAATGTCTGCATTGACTGCGGAACTTGCGCTGATGCTTGCCCTATGGGGGCTATTTCTCCAGCCGAATAGTCTGGAATTTATCAATCGGCGATTTCTTCGTTTTCCTTATTCCTCAAATCCTCATTACCGTCCAGGTAACTCCGGTTTTCGGAATTGCGGAAGTCTTGAAATCACCTGATTTATAAATTCCCGGCGTGGTGGAAAAGCATTTTGAAAAACGGCAATGCAAAAATTGCAGATGGGGGATGGCTTCAATGAAAGTCATCCCCTTTTTTCTTGTTCTATGAGACCGGCTCTGCACATCACTGGAGATCTCGGGAGAAAATGTTCGCATTTCCCGGATTGGATGTCAGGCAGATTTCTCCACTCCCTCCGGTCGGTCGAAATGACACTATTAAAGAATTTCACAAAAACATAAAGAAAAAGAAATTCACATAAAAAAAGAAAAAAGTTCATAAAGAAAAAGAAAAACAGGCCCCAGGGATGCGTCCGGGGCTTGTTTTTGTCGTTACCATGCTCTTATCTTTGCATCCGCCGGGGCAATCCCGGCATTGTCATTCCGGGCGTATCCGGAGAATATGCGGAGTAACCATTAAACGAAAATATCATATGGAGAAGGAAAAGTGCGGGAGTAAAGGAGAGAGCGCCCGGAAGTATGTAGACATCCTTACGGATGCGGGGTTCAAGGCCGTGTTCGGGGACAGGAGGAACAAGGAAGTGCTGATAGATTTTCTGAACGTAGTGCTTCCGGCGCACAGGAAGGTCAGGGACCTTGAGTATTCTACGACGGAGATACCGTCGTTCACATTGGAGACTAAGAGCGTGCGGCTGGACCTTCGCTGCGAGGGAGATGACGGGACGAGGTTCATAGT
Organism: Candidatus Cryptobacteroides avicola; assembly: GCA_017695115.1. Lineage (GTDB taxonomy): Bacteria > Bacteroidota > Bacteroidia > Bacteroidales > UBA932 > Cryptobacteroides > Cryptobacteroides avicola. The sequence continues at coordinate 137,152 of JADILV010000021.1, forward strand.
TGAGATGCAGCAGTCGGGCCAGCGGCACTTTTTCAAGAGGTGTGTGGAGTATGCGGCGAAGGTTTACGATTCGGGATCCCGCCGGGGCGGGGACTACGACATAGAGCCGGTCTACTTCATCGGCATCCTCGGGAGGGAGAGGATTTTCGGGAGGTGTGGACCGGAATGGAAAGACCGTTAAATATCCGAATATACTTTCCGGGAAAAACACACGGGAGAAGTACCTGATGAAAGTATTTCGCTTATCTTTGTAGAGCTGGACCGCTTCGTAAAACCGCTGGACGAATGTGTCGGCCTGACCGAGAAGTGGTGCTATGCGCTGAAATACGTCGGGAAGCTGCACGGGCTACCGGAAGGACTTCGGGTCCAGGCGTTCGAGCGCCTGTTCGCGGCATGCGAGATAGCAAGGTTCAGCAGGGACAAGAAACTCCAATACGAGAAGGATATGATAACCGAACGAGACTATAGGAACATTCTGGAGACCGCCCGGGAGAACGGTTTTGCTGCCGGGAAAGCCGAAGTGGCGCGGACCATGTTGACGATGGGGCTGTCGGACGAGGTGATACTGCAGGCCACGGGACTGTCAGAGGCTGAACTTGCCGGACTGAAAGAGGACATCCAACCTTCCTAATATTTTGGTGATAAAGATATTGGATGCCAAATTATAACTGACTCCATATTGTAAAAAATTTCCCGCCGGATGAATGACAATCCGGCGGGAAATGATATAGTACGAAGGATATGTGTAGTTTCTGCTACTTTTCAGGAGACATCATTATTTCGATGAAGTTGTCCTGATCGAGGACGGCCTTGAGTGCAGCCTGGATGTTCTCTGCTGAGATTTCATTTACGGCAGCTTCATACTCCTTGTCGTAGTCGAGTCCGTCGTAGTTGTAGTACATCTGCAGGGCTGAGAGCCACCATCCGTTGGTGATCCTGCTTTCAGGAATGTTCTTCTTGAAGTTCTCCACTGTCCTTGTCATCTGCTCCTCTGTAGGTCCGTTTGTCATCAGGTCGTTGATGCCTTTGACTGCAAGTTCCCTGAGCTTGTCGGCAGATTCCGGGTTGGTGTCGAAGTAAACCTGGATTACAGCCCTTTCCTCAGGATATTTCTGCATTCCGGTGCTGACACCTGCCCCGTATGTACCGCCTTCCTCTTCGCGGAGGGTATCGGTATAGATCATGTCTATCACATATTTGGCGGCATCAAGCATCACTTCCTCTTTTACGCTGTATGGAATATATGAAGAATATACCTGGAACACGGTGACTTTAGGGGTCTCCATCGTCACGTTGAAATGATTCTCCACATTTCCTTTCACGAAATGCTCTCCGGTCTCCACCCATCCGGCAGCCTTCTTGCCTTTAGGCATTGAGCCTATGTATTTTTCCACAAGCGGCTTGAGGGTTTCAACGTCTACGTTTCCTACAATATATACTGTGGCTCCTGCAACATCCTTGAAAAGCTGCTCGCGGTATACTCTTTCGATAGTTGCAAGGCTGGCCTTGTCAAGAGTTTCCATGCTGATGGTTGTCTGACGCGGATTGTTGCCGTAGAGAGTCTTGGATATCTCTCCCTGCAGTTTGAAATCAGGAGTGTTTACCAGGTTCGGCAGGATGGTCCTGAGCTGTTCTATGCCTGTCTGGAACTCTTCCTGGTCGAAACGAGGGTCAGCGACAGTAAGGTACATGAGCTGGAAGGCAGTCTCCAGGTCTTTAGGAGTGCTGGATGCAGATATGCCGTGACGGATCGGACTGATGTACACAGAAGTGGATACGTTCTTGCCGGCAAGCATCTTGGAAAGCGTAGTCCCGGAGAATTTTGACAGACCTGTGTTGTGCTGGAACATGGCGAAAACATTGTCATCGAATGACGGAAGGTCTTCGGTGGCTATGAGAGAACGTCCTCCGTTCTTCTGCAGGTTGATGAGCACCTGGTCTTTCTTGTATTCTGTAGGGAGGACTACCACCTTGGCTCCGTTCTTGAGTATCCATTCGGTAGCTGTTTTTCCCCCGACAGTTACCTGGGCTTCTTTCTTTACAGCAGAACCTTTCAGAAGGCTGGCATCCAGAAGAGGTTCGTTGGTGTTTACGGCTTCGTTAGGCTGGATGTCCGAAGCCTTGACTTCTGCTATGGCCGCAGTGAAGTCAGCAGCAACAGGATGTGCAAGACCTTCTTTCTCAGGTGCTTTGTAGACAATCACCATATTGTTGTCCGTGATGATTGCACCTGCTATCTGGTTAAGGATTGCGGCATTGATCTGTGAGCAGATAAGTTTGGCAGTCTCATATTCCGTCTTCGGATCCATGTACGGATAGTTGTCGAAGAAATTGTTTACGTAGTCATTGATGAAGTCGGCATTCTTGCGTGATTCAGCGCCCTGTGCCTTCTTCTCGTAGTAGCTGAGGATATTGTCCTTTGCGCGGCTCACCTCGTCGTCGGTGAATCCGTATCTTTTCATCTTCTCGGCTTCGGTCATGAACGCCTTGAAAGCAGGTATGCCTTCACCGTCGCGGGCGACGATCTGGCCCATTGTGACTTCCATTGTCTCGCAGAGCTGTCCTATTCCCATATAGGCGCTGATGAACGGAGCGTCCGGCTTGGAAGTGATGTCGTTGAACCTTTCGCCCATGATGGTGCTTACATAGTTCTTGATGAGCTCCATCATCATACCCATGTCGGTGCTGTTGAGTTCTTCAGGCATAGGCTCGCTCTTCCAGAGTATTTCGATAGAGGTTCTGGTAGCTTCAGGATCGGTGATGATGCCGATTACAGGCTCCTCATTGTCAGGAATCCTGTATGCCTCTTTAGGCTGCGGATTCTCTGCGGCCGGTATGTCTGCGAAAGTGGATTTGATTTTAGCCTCGATGGCATCTACATCCACATCTCCCACTACGATTACGGCCTGAAGGTCAGGGCGATACCATGTGTGATAGAAATTCGTAAGGCTTTCAGGCTTGAAAGTCTCGAGATTCTCCTGGCTTCCGATAAGGGTGCAGCCTGCATATTTCGAGTCTCCGTAATAGTAAGGGAGCGACTGCTCGTGCATCCTCCAGTCGGCCGTGCGGCGGGCTCTGCGCTCCTCGATGATCACGCCTCTTTCCTTGTCGATTTCAACAGGATCGCAGGTCACGAAATGTGAATAGTCATGGAGAATCAGCAGGCAGGTGTCTATGACTCCTTCTCGCACGAGAGGGATGTTGTTGAGCATATATACGGTCTGCTCTACGCCTGTAGAAGCGTTGATGTTGCGTCCGAATTCCGCTCCGATGCTCTGGAGGTATTCAAGGATGCCCTTCCCAGGGAAATTCTTTGTCCCGTTGAAGCACATGTGCTCAAGAAAGTGCGCCAGTCCGTCCTGGTCAGGTGTTTCCTGGATGGCTCCTACGTTGGTTGCAAGATAGAATTCAGCCCTGTCAGCAGGCTTGTCGTTGTGCCTGATGTAGTAGGTAAGCCCGTTCTCGAGCTGTCCCTTTCTCACGGCAGGGTCATTGGGCAGCTGGTTCTGCCCGAAAACCGTCATGGCGGCAAACATCGCCATGAAGAAAATAAAAATCCGTTTCATATTGTTAGTATATAGAATTTCATTCCCTGTCACATTTTTCGACGATGTGTAAAATGGGGTTCCATTTACACATCGTTGAAAAAACCTACAATTTTAAGGAAATCCGAGGATAATCACAAATTTATTTGTCGGAGAGCCCGGAGAGCGAGTCCATCCATCTGAACAGTGACGCTTCGAACTCGCTGCGTGCGTATCCCAAGCCGTCATATCCGGTGTATTCTACGGTAGAGAATCCCCATCCGTGTCCTCCGTAAGGAAAGATGTGCATCTCCGCAGGCACGTTGTTTTCCCGGAGTCCCAGATAGAACAGTATGCTGTTCTGCACCGGTACGACCGTATCGTCCGTACAGTGGGCCAGGAATACCGGGGGAGTGTCAGGGGTGATGTTGTTCTGGAGCGTATATTTTTCTGCAAGACATTCCAGGGAAGCCCTGTCTTCATTCCACTGCTCGAAACTTTTGCCTTCTCTTCCCAGCCACTTGCTGTCAGGTCCGATCAGACTCATTCTTGTGCCTCCGTGCGTTATGCTCCAGTCGAAAGATATTACAGGATATATGAGAATCGAAAAATCAGGTCTGGTCACTGCATCGGTATAGAGGGTAGTGGCGCTGGCGGCAAGATGCCCTCCTGCGGAGAACCCCATCACGCCTATCTGCCTGATACCCCACTCGGAAGCGTGTGCCCTGCAGTATCTGAAAGTATTCTGCACATCCGTAAGCGGCACTGTCCAGTGCCCGTTCGGAAGCCTGTATTTGACTACGGCCACTGTTACTCCGTGTTTTGTCATCCGGTCGGCGACATAAAGCCCTTCATTGTATGAAGAAACTATGCCGTATCCTCCTCCAGGGCATACGATTACCATCTGTCCATTGGGTTTTTCAGGGAAGTAGAGGTCGAACCTCGCTTCCGTGATATTGCTGATGTTGCCGTTGTCTTCGATAAATTCCTTTTCCGTTATTCCGTTCGATTCCCCGGGGCCCCACGCTTCCGGAAGCCCTTTCCCGGAGTCCTGGCCTTCAGGGTAGAGGAGTACTGTCTTTGACGGTTTGAGGTCGCATCCCGGCTGAGCGCATGCATCCTGTCCGGAAACAAGGACGGCGGCTGCCAGTGCGGCAATGATAATTTTGTGTCCTGTAGTGTTCATCTTATTGTATTGTGTTTATGGTTAATCCGTTATAGAATTTTCATGTATTACTGTCTGAAGTCTGCCGGAAAATGCAGCAGCTGGCAGGCAAGGGCCTTGGCCATTCTGTAGTGTCCTTCCGAGTTCGGATGGAGAAGGTCCGTTTCTTTGTCGTTGAAGTATCTTTCATGGGATTTGTTCAGAGGGAAAAGCCCCGAGATACTGTTCAGGTCGATTACAGGTACGGCCCATACATTTGCCGCTTCTTTTATGGCCTGGACATAATCATCGATATAGAGCCCTAAAGTGTTGGGAAACGATTCTTCCGGCTGGATGTTGCCGTCTCCGAAACGTGCGTATCCGCGGTGTATGGGAGTCAGCAGTATGATCTGCCGGTCCGGAAATTCAGTTTTCAGATAATTCATGACCATGTTTATACGGCCGCGGAAGCAGGAGCCGTCCATCTGGAAAACCCTGCGCATTCTGGTGTCTGTTTCAGGACCGGAAACGGTTGTCTTCTGCGGTTCGTAGGAGTACCATTCACCCAAAGGGACGTCTGCATAGTAATCGTTTGTCCCGGCAAAGACAATGATGGCGTCTACCTGGTCTCCCGCTTCTTCCTTCAGCTTTTCAGCCTGTCCGGGAAGATCGCTCCACTGGTGGCCGTTGATACCGTAGACCAGAGCTTCTATGCCGAGCATTTCTTCCAGGAACTGCCAGTAGTTCTTGTCCGTACCGATATGTTCCTTATCTGTTATCGAATCTCCGAGGAAAGCTACTTTCTTTCCGTTCCACTGCTGTTCTACGGTTTCAGTGATTTTACCGGTGTCCGTGCTGCGGGCGTCTGCAACCTGTTCTGAAACCGGGACTGCTGCCGCCAGTGCGGCAATGATTACAGATGATATGGTCTTATTCATACCGTTATTGTATTGGTGATTGTGTCATTACTTTTATTTCAACGGGGCCGGTCAGTCCGCTCTCTCGCAACTGTTCGGCAGGTGAGGGCCATTTAAGTACCCATGTTTTCCTGTCCTGCTCTTTCTGTGCGGCATCGTAGACCAGGCGGTTGAACCACGTGCCTGTCACTTCTATGCACAGTACGTTCTGTCCGTCTGACAGCGCTTCGGTTATGTCCGCCTTATATGGCTCACACCAGATGTTCCGGACGAATGTGCCGTTGACCGATACGGAAGCAATGTCATCCACTTTGCCCAGATCAAGAATATATCTGCAGTCTTCCTGCTTGTCTACGTTGACAACAGCAGTATATCTGACTGTTCCGGAGAAATGTTTTGCCTCTGCCGGCACGTCAAGGTCTTTCCATGGCGCGAGTTCCGAAATGCATAGCGAATCAGGGGCACCCCAGCCGTCAGGATATTCAAGTGTCCATCTGCCTCCGACATGTATTGCGGAAGATTCTTCCCGGTCTGCCGGTTTTTCCTGCGGTTCATCCTTATGGAATACGATAAAGCATGATCCGGCCTTCGCGAGCGTCAGTTCCACTTCGGATCCTGTACCCTTGGCTTTGCATCCGGCGGCGGTGATCTCCCCGCTTACTGGGTCCCATATTTCCGCATTTCCGGTACTGCGGAAATCCAGTCTGCCTGAAAAGCCGTCGCTGCCTTCCGGTGCGGTGATGAAATACCAGTCTGCATTTTCTGTCTGCCTGTGCAGCCATCCGAGACCGGCAGTCCCGGACATATCCGGTTCAATGCCGAGCAGCCTGAGGGCTTCGCCTATTTCAATCCCGGATATGACCTTTCCTTTTCCGACAGTACGTATTCCTGATGACAGTTTGTCTCCCCAGATGCTTTTCACGGCTTTGGAGAACTTTCTTTGCGCAGCCTTTCCACCGGTCAGTGTCGCGATTCCGTTCGGAGCATTCCCTACGATTGTGGCCCCGTCACGGACGAGCCCCAGTATCTTTTCCAATGTTTCGGGACGCATCCTGCCTTCTCCCGGCAGCCAGAGCACCCTGTACCGGAGCCCTTCCGGAGTGACAATGTCACCTTCTTCTACAGACAGACGGTTCAGGAGGACATCGGGATTGCAGTAATCATATTTGTATCCTTCAGGAAAGCCTGTCTCCTGGTCAGGTTTCGCATCCGTTTCGTCTCCAAGATACCAAAGCACATCCGAAACCGGTCTGCCTCTTTCCAGCATATAGCTGCACCGTGCGAAATATGCCGTGAAGTCAGGCATGTATTTCCACCATGTCTGCCCGCGCAGGAAAGGAGTGCCTATCCCTGCTCCGGAAAAGGATGTGCCCGGAGGGAGGAAGCCGACTTGCGGATTGTGCGTGCAGGTATGGAAGACCAGATGGGTGACGCCTTCTGTCATGTTCTTGTCTGCAACGCTCTTGAGCATCCTGAAATCCTCGTCCCAGGTATGCGCGAACGATGTGAAGGACTCGGCGGCAACACGGTGTTTCCCATACAGCCTTGCGGCCGATGCGGTAGGCTTTATCGGCTTGAAATTGAATGACCCTACGTAATTTTCAGACCGCGGCTGCCAGAACTCGCACATAGGGACATCGGCATATTTGAAATATTCCATGATATCGGCCGGGAAGACATCCCCTGCCGAAGTCTCATAGGAGAACGACATCCCCCTTTCTCCGGCATGCTTCCTCATGTTTCCGTAAAAGTTTTCCGACATCAAGTCCCCGATAACATTCCTCCAGTCGCACAGGAATCTGAAAGTCGTTTCAGGACTGTCGATTACGTAGCCGAACAGAGCCGGGATCCATTTCCTCAAAGGATAGTCTGTACGGGTTTCGAATTCGGCTTCCATATTTTCTGTCCATGTCTGGGTCTTGCATTCCCAGCTGTCGAACAGGAGGCCGTTGAGGAGTCCGTCTGCAAGAGGTCCTCCTTCAGCAGTCAGCCGTCCGATATATCCGTCGAACTGCGCATCGGAGCCGGCAGTCGAGAGCTTGTCGCATTCCCATCCTGTCCCTTCTTCAGGAGCCGGCCCGTTCTTCATCCCCGTATTCACATGGCCGATCCTGAGTACGGTCCATTTCCCGGAAGGCGCTTTCCAGTCCAGGACCTTCCCGTCGAACCTGTCTGTAAGATCCAATATTCCGTTTTCGTCGATATAGGTTTCCGGAGAATGTATGTAGCCGTCTCCTTTCCTTTCTATGCCCCTCAGAGTCCAGCCTGCTTCCGATTCCCAGTTGTTTTTCCTTGCCGCTGAAGAAAGCAGCAGGGACGGGAATGTCATGTCATGCCTGTTGGCTATCTTTATAAGGTAAGTCCTGGCACCTTGCACTTCCATGCATGACAAGGTCAAAGGACGGTCATCCTGCCAGTTTGACTGCGGAAGCCAGGTGTCGAGTATTTCCTTGTGACTGCCGTCATCCAATACGGCTTCAGCACGTACATGGACTCCCGGGTCATAGCACCAGCCGTGATTCATCCCCTGTACGCACGGGAATTCTACGGATCTGATTACGACATTTTCCGGAAAAGAGACTTTTATCCAGTAAGGCGCATCCTGGGATGAAGGGGCAAGATGCAGCGGTTCTTTCGCAGTGCCGGACAGGATGCTTTCCCAGTCGCAAGGCACATTGCTGTCGATCTTCTCCGGTACCAGAGGCTTGCCGGTATCTCCTTCGGGAGTCGGGAAAGCGAGTACCATTATGTCCCGGTAATCTCGCCATTCTTCCTGGCTTGGCTGCGGGATGGCAAGGACCGCCTGTCCGGATTCAGGAGTCAGGTCCGTACGGCTCCAGACGAGATGCCTCATGGCATTTTCCGGTTTTATCCACGGACCTCCGGCCATAGCCCAGCCCGGGCATCCCTGCATTGTGAAGCGCAGCCCGAGCCGTCTGCATTCCAGGGCGGTATGCTTTACCGCACTGTCCCACATGGGGCTGAGGCAGGTGATCTGATCTTCGCATCCGGGCCATATCCCTCCGAACTGTCCATGGAACAGCTGTACTCCTGAAAAGCCGGCCCCGGCAATGGCTTCCAGGTCAGCTGTGATTCCTTCTGTGGAAACGTTGCCGCCGATATAATGGAACCAGGTTTCCGGATAAAAAACGGGAGAAGGGTCCGAAAATTCGCGGATGTCTGATTCTCCGAACGGTTTGTCATGATATTCCCCGGAAGGTATGGCGGGAACCTGTCCCTGCAATAGACTGCAGCATGTGGACAGAACGGCTATCGAAAAAGTTTTGGCTGTCAAATTCATCTCAATCAGAATGTCGGTATGATTGATCCTGTTTTTTTTCGAGGCCCTAAGGTAGCGAAAATTTTTACAGTTTTTATAAAAAAAGATGGATAATATATCTCCAATAATCTTAAATTTGAAAGATGTTTGCATGACCGCATGATGATGACACAAGTGTTGCTGCCTGACAGCCATGGTGGTGACGGCAGGCCGTTGGCTTTCTATCTGGCGATGGAAGAATACATTGCCCGGAAGTACGCTGCAGGGGATTATTTCTTCGTGTGGCGGACGGGGCCATCGGTTATCTTCGGCCGGAACCAGTCTCTCGAGTCGGAGGTGAATCTGGAATATTGCCGCGAACATGATATAAAGGTGTACCGCCGAAAGAGCGGTGGAGGCTGCGTCTACTCTGACATGGGGAATTTGATGCATTCGTGCATTACATCTCCGGAGGGTGACGCCGCTTTTGTTTTCCACAGGTACATGCAATGGATGGCGCTGGCGCTCTCCAGGCTGGGCATTGATGCGCGTGTGTGCGGAAGGAATGACATAACGGTCGGCGGCAGGAAAGTCTCGGGAAACGCCTTTCATCTGCTTCCCAGACGGTGCATAATCCACGGGACCCTGCTTTTCGGGACGGACCTTGATGCTCTGGAGCAGGCGGTCAATCCTCCTGTGGAGAAACTGGTGCGGCGCGGGATAAGTTCTGTGCGGCAGCGGGTTACGAATCTGGGGGAAATGCTGGACATGGACATGGATGCCTTCACCGGCCATATAGTGAGTTCGATGTGTGACGGTTCCGTGACCTTGGATGCCGGTGATGTCTCCAGTATAGAGGAAATGTCGCAGGAGTATCTGCAGGAGAGCTTCCTGACCGGCAGGAACCCGAAACACTGACTGTCTTCAAAAAGGGAAATAACATAGATAACACATAAAACCAATGACAATGGAACAGCCGATATCAAGAACCTGTCTTTATTACAGCCATGTGACCCTTGGGGCGAAAATGGAGCCCTTCGCAGGGTTCAGCATGCCTATACAGTATCAGGGAATAATAGAAGAGCACCAGGCGGTGAGGACTGCCGCAGGGATGTTCGATGTCTCGCACATGGGAGAGATCCTCGTCAGCGGACCTGATGCCGAAAAATATGTCAACTACCTGTTTACCAATGATGTCACGGATATGCCTGAAGGCAAGGTACTTTACGGTATGATGCTCCATCCTGACGGTGGAGTGGTGGATGACCTCCTGGTGTACAGGCTTTTCGGGGGGAAAGGTTTCCTGCTGGTGGTGAATGCGGCCAACATAGCCAAAGACGCAGCGTGGGCCTGCTCTCTGGCGGAAAAATATGACGTGACTGTGGAGAACCGGTCTGAAGACTGGGGAGAGGTGGCCCTGCAGGGACCGGAAGCGGAAAGGATAATGCTCGAAGTCCTGGGGCTGGATATGAAAGAGCTTGTCTTCTACACTTTTACGGAAGCCAGGTGGAAAGGTTACCGCCTGACAGTCAGCAGGACCGGCTATACCGGAGAAGACGGCTTCGAACTGTACGGGTCTCCTGAAGTTGTCTGCCATATCTGGAAGGCATTGCTTGATGCAGGTGTACAGCCTTGCGGACTTGGCTGCAGGGATACGCTCCGTTTTGAAGCCGGTCTGCCTCTTTACGGACATGAGCTGAGCGACACCATCTCTCCTGTCGAGGCCGGTCTGGGGATGTTCGTGAAAGCGGACAAGGGCGATTTCTGCGGCAGGGATGCGGTCATCAGACAGAAAGCGGAAGGAGTTTCCCGCAAGGTCATCGGTATCGAACTGTCAGACAAGGCCATACCCCGTGCCGGATACCCGGTTTTCGCAGGAGGTGAGCAGATCGGGCATGTGACTACAGGCTACCGTTCCATTTCCACCGGAAAGAGTATCTGTATGGCACTTGTGTCTGCAGGGTACGCCGCCCTCGGCACTTCGCTGGAGGTGGAGATACACCGTAAACGCATTCCCGGGACCGTCTGCAAAAAACGTTTTTACCGGACTTCCTATAAAAAATAGCGTCCGGATCTAAAAGGTAAAATATTGAATATTAGAATAATACAATCGGATAAATTCGTCAGGCTGACGTAAAATAATAACCAATAAAAATACAATTACAATTATGTCAAAGACAATAGAAGGGCTTTACTACAGCCAGTCCCATGAATGGGTAAAAGTAGAAGGGAACACTGCGTTTGTAGGTATAACCGATTATGCGCAGTCCGCTCTTGGCAGCGTTGTTTATGTGGACATGCCGCAGGAAGATGATCATGTGGATGCTGAAATGGAGTTCGGTGCCGTGGAAAGTGTGAAAGCCGCCAGCGACCTTGTCTCTCCTGTGTCGGGTACAGTCGTAGAAGTCAACTCCGGACTGGAGGATTCACCTTCGCTTCTGAATGAAAAGCCGTATGAGACCTGGATAATCAAAGTCGAGATGTCTGATCCGTCCCAGCTTGACAATCTCATGGATGCCAAGGCATATTCTGAATACTGTGAAAGCCTTTAGGTTATGGGATGCCCGTATTTTCCTCATACAGAAGAAGACCTGAAGCGGATGCTGGAGCGGACCGGTGCCGTTTCCCTAAAAGACCTTTTCTCCGATGTTCCGGAGGAATTCATGCTCAAGGGTGAATTCAATCTTCCCGACGCCATGTCGGAGATGGAGGTCCTGGAGAAATTCCGCCAGCTGGACGCTCTTGACAAAAAACTTACGGTCTTCTGCGGAGCGGGAGCATACGACCATTATGCCCCTGCCGTGATACAGTATCTTCTTTCCCGTTCGGAGTTCCAGACTGCCTACACTCCGTACCAGGCGGAAATCTCCCAGGGTACTTTGCGGTATATCTTCGAGTTCCAGAGCATGGTCTGCTCTCTTACCGGGATGGACTGTGCCAATGCCTCCATGTACGACGGGGCCACGGCCGCAGCGGAGGCTATGATGATGAGTGTGGCCGCATCACGTCGCAGGCACCGTATCCTGCTTTCTTCCACACTCATGCCGCAGGTCCTCGCCGTGGTCAGAACCTATGCGGACTATCATGGCATGGAAGTGTCCATGATAGGGCAGGAGGACGGACAGACATCTGCAGCGTCTCTTGCGCAGGAACTTGCTTCAGGAGATGTGGCAGGAGTCCTCGTGCCGGGTATAAACAGGTTCGGCATTATCGAGGACCTTTCCGGATTCGCGGATACGGTACATGCCGGAGGCGCCTTGCTGGCCGTATATTCAGACCCGTCTTCACTGGCGGTCATCAGGACACCTGGGGAATGGGGGGCCGACATAGCCTGCGGTGATGCCCAGACACTCGGCATGCCGCTGTCTTTCGGCGGTCCTTATGCAGGTTTCCTTGCCTGCCGCAAGGAATATATGCGTAAGCTTCCGGGCCGTATCGTGGGCGCTACACGTGATGCGCAGTGCCGCAGGGCTTTTGTCCTCACGCTCCAGGCCCGCGAGCAGCACATCCGCCGTGAGAAGGCTACCAGCAACATCTGCTCGAACCAGTCACTTATGGCACTCTATGCCACTGTGTATATGTCGCTTATGGGGGATGAAGGTCTTAAGAAGGTCAATGACCTTTCATACGCCGGGGCGCATTATCTGCATGACAGGCTGGTAGCGACGGGATGTTTTGAAGATGTGTTTGACAAGCCTTTCCTGAAGGAGTTTGTACTTAAGACCGATGTGCCTGCGGACCAGCTCCAGAGGGCTCTTGCGGAAGAAGGTTTTTTCGCTCCTCTCCAGACCGAAGAGGGCTATGTTTCCTTCTGTGTCACCGAGAAGCGTTCCCGCGAAGAGATCGACCGTCTGCTCGCCGTCATCCGCACAGTCATATAGAACCTTTCAACCGACAATTAACATGCAATCATATTACGATAAATTGATCTTTGACCTGTCAAAGCCGGGCCGCAGCGGATATTCCCTTCCTGAAAATACGTGGGGAGTAACGGCTGATGCCTTGCCGGAAGACCTGCGGCGAAAGACCCCGGCAGGGCTTCCACAGGTCAGCGAGCCTGATGTCGTCAGGCATTATACGAACCTTTCCCAGATGAACTTCGGAGTTGATACCGGCTTCTATCCTCTTGGCAGCTGCACGATGAAATACAATCCGAAAATCAACGAACAGGTAGCTTCAATGCCTGGATTCTCCGCCCTTCATCCTCTCCAGCCCGAATGGACAGTGCAGGGGGCATTGAAACTGTACTATGACCTGTCCAGGGCGCTTTCCACCCTTACCGGCATGTCGGATTTTTCGCTGAACCAGTTTGCAGGGGCACACGGGGAGCTTACCGGTCTGATGATTATGAGGCAGTACCATCGTTTGAGAGGAGACCACGGCAGGACGAAAGTCATCGTCCCGGACAGTGCGCACGGGACCAATCCTGCAAGTGCAGCCGTCTGCGGACTCTCCGTAGTGCAGGTCAAGTCCCTCGAAGACGGGACCATCGATGTCGGGGCGCTTAAAGGCCTGCTCGATGACAGTGTCGCAGGGATAATGATGACCAATCCCAACACTCTCGGTCTTTTTGAGACCCATGTGCGTGAAATCGCCGACCTTGTCCACGGATGCGGAGGCCTGCTTTATTATGACGGGGCCAACATGAACGCCCTTCTGGGGCAGGTGCGTCCTGGCGATATGGGCTTCGACATCATGCACCTGAACCTGCACAAGACATTTTCTACCCCACACGGCGGCGGGGGCCCGGGTTCCGGCCCGGTGGGAGTTACATCCGCACTTGCGCACTGTCTGCCGTATCCGCGCGTGGTCAGGAAGAATGACGGGAAATATGCCTTGCTGACCGACAAGGATTCATGCGGGAGAATTTCCGGCTTTATGGGGAACTTCGGAGTCCTGCTGAAAGCATACGCCTATATCCTGATGCTGGGAAAACAGAACGTGAAGAATGTCGGCCCGTATGCCGTGCTGGCCGCGAACTATATAAAGGAAAGCCTGAAAGACTGCTACAAGCTTCCGATAAAAGGGCTCTGCAAACATGAGTTCGTGTTCGACGGTCTGGCCGAGGACAACGGGGTCACTACTCTGGATGTGGCCAAGAGGCTGCTGGACTATGGCTTCCATGCCCCTACCATCTATTTCCCTCTGCTTTTCCACCAGTCCATGATGATAGAGCCGACGGAAACGGAATCGAAAGAGACTCTGGACGCTTTTATCGGGGTCATGAGGAAAATCGCGGAGGAAGCCAAATCGGATCCTGAAATGCTCCGCTCGGCTCCGCACAATACTCCGGTCGGCCGCCCGGACGAGACCTCTGCGGCTACGCATCCGGTGCTGAAATACTCGGATATGCAGTAGCCCGCCGGTAATGTCATCCCGAGAGGGATCTGAGGTTGTTTCGATTGTCATCCCGAGCGTAGCCGAGGGATCTTTTTAAGAACCATGTATATATGAACCGATCAGACATAATAATAATCGGAGCCGGCCCGGGCGGTTATGAAACCGCCCTCCTGGCCGCCTCCAGGGGAAAATCCGTGACGATAATCGAGGCCGGCCATGTCGGCGGCACCTGCCTGAACGAAGGGTGCATACTGACCAAGTCGCTGTGCCGCAGTGCGGAAATCGTCCGCGAAATAGGGGAGTCCGGCACGTTCGGAGTGAAATCAGGCGGATGCGAAGTGGACTTCCGTGCGGTAATGGAGCGGAAAAACACTGTCGTGGAGCAGCTCCGCAGCGGAGTGGAGACGCTGCTCGGACACAAGCTCATCACCCTGGTGCATGGCAGGGCGGCTTTCAAATCCGCTGATACGGTAACGGTTGACGGGACCGGATACACGGCATCGGACATAATAATCGCTACAGGCTCCAAAGCATACATTCCTCCGATTCCGGGTGCGGATGATCCTGATGTCATCACTTCGCGCGAATTTCTCGGCATGGACTCCCTGCCAGGACGTCTCTGTATAATCGGAGCCGGGGTCATCGGGCTTGAACTGGCTTCGGTGATGGCCGCCTTCGGTGTGCAGGTCACCGTACTTGAATACTGCCGCGAAATACTTCCGCGCTTTGATGCAGATATAGCCAAACGACTGAAACAGAGCCTTGTCAAATCAGACATGTCCATAGTCAACCAGGCTATGGTGCAGTCCATAGAGCGAGGGGAAAGCGGCCTTGAGGTCAAATATGACCTGAAAGGGCGGAGCGAATCGGTCTTTGCCGACAAGGTCCTTGTCGCTGTGGGGCGCAGAGCCGATACGGATGCGATGAATTTCAGTGATATGGGCATCGCGATGACGCCAAAAGGCATAGAAGTGGACGGAAACATGCAGACCAGCGTACCTCATATCTATGCCATAGGTGATGTAGTGGGTGGCTATATGCTTGCACATGAGGCGGTCGCGCAGGGCCGCAAAGCCCTTGACCATATATGCGGCATTGAAAACGATATTGATCTGTCGCTTATGCCTTCAGCCGTGTTTACCAGCCCAGAGGCCGCATGTGTCGGACTTACCGAGCAGCAGTGCAAGGAGCAGGGGATTCCGTATACGTGCCGCAAGACCTTCTTCCGCTCCAACGGCAAGGCTGTCTGCATGGGGCAGACCGACGGTATCTGCAAGATAATTGTTGCGGCGGGAGCGGGCCATGACGGCCTGCCTTCGGGAGATGCTGACGGAAAGATTCTCGGATGTCATCTGATGGGGCCTCACGCTTCGGACCTGATCCAGGAAATCACAGCCCTGATGTCATGCGGAGCCACTCTGCACCGGCTGGAATCCATCATCCATCCGCACCCGACCCTGTCCGAAGTCTTCCTGTGAGCCTTTCCCGTTCAACCTTCCCAATGATTTTCCTTGTATCAGATTGATTGTAAGAGAATTGGGTTGCCATTCATTAGGACGGTCCCGTTACGTAGGAGAGGGACCGTTCATATATGCTATGGGGTAATATGTTGATAATGAATACTTTGTCGGCTTGCCTGTCTGGACGGTTCAATGTCCCGTCCTGAATACGATTTTATAGTCCTTGGCAAAACTTACCATATCGGAGCTAAAGAACGCCCCTTTGATCAGACCGACACCGTATGTCCTGCCAGGTTCCAGAGGGCCAAGTTTTATGACGAATGTCCTGTCATCCTCCCAGTATGAAGCCTTGAAGTCAAAAGGGAGCATCTCGTAGCCGTCTATCCTCATGAGTCCCTGTATCCCCTTGACCATGGGTTCTGAGAAGCGTATCCGGACTATGTCCACCCCTTCAGGGATCACCCCTCCGGCCGGGTATATGCCGGTGACATACGGATGGCGGTTCTCGAACTCGGCGGCTATGGTGTCCCATTTTTCCGGCAGCTCGTTGGTGAATGCCACTATCTGCGGCATGAATTCCTTCACTGTGGGATAGAGCGTGCGGTCTGCATGGAAATTCTCCATGAAGTCCATTGCCCGTCCCATCCAGATGTATCCTGACTCCTCGTCATACGCCACATTATGCTGGTATGAAAAGAGGCACCTGCCTGATTCGAAGTAGTCTTTCAGATATGCGAGTGTGAACAGCTCGTTGATCCACTCCCCGGCGACCGTCTCCACATGCCCGTAGCCGATTTCCGCCATTTCGTCCTTGATATATGGGAATATTGCCTTCATGGCGTCCTCCATCTGGGGGTAGTACATGTCGGTCAGAGGGTTGGTGTAGTAATGCGCTATCTCATGGATTATCGCGATGAAATGCTGCTCCAGCATCACGGGTATCCCGTCCCCGCCGTCCGTCGTCCCTATGACAATCGCCAGTCGCCCGTCCCAGTCCTTCCTGTGCATGACATCGAATATGGAGTAGTTGCTGTTCCCGTTGCACAGTCCCA
This sequence comes from Candidatus Cryptobacteroides avicola, assembly GCA_017695115.1. Classification (GTDB taxonomy): domain Bacteria; phylum Bacteroidota; class Bacteroidia; order Bacteroidales; family UBA932; genus Cryptobacteroides; species Cryptobacteroides avicola. Next base: position 153,848 of record JADILV010000021.1, read on the forward strand.
TGTAAAGGTCCACGCCCACTGCCGGCTCGCCGTAGAACCGTTCAAACCAGGACATGTCCACGCGCGAAGGGATGTCGGTGTTACGCTCCACGGTTGTGGTATAGAAGTCCCTGTGTGAGAGGAAGAATTCATGGAACCCGCTTTCCCTGTAGAAATCGTCGAGGAGGTCCACATACTCGCGGAACAGGTCTTCAGTCCAGCAGTACAGGTCGTCGGCGGAGTCGAACTCCTTCTCTATCTCCCAGTCCCTGCTGATGCGGACGCGCCCGCCGGAGAGGTCGAGCATCAGCGCTGACTTGGCGGGTATGCTGTACGCGAAATTGTATTCTTCGCGGGCCTTCCGGATGAACGTGAACAGTTCATGGTCGGTGTACGGAGCGAAGCAGCTGTCGATTTCGGTCATGTATTCCGGCACCCGGTCGTTGACATACTCCATGGCTCCGGCCAGGCGGAACGCGATGCTTACCAGTTCGACGCGCTCGTCAACGATGACGGACACCCCGTTTCCGAGACGGTTCTCGTAACGGCTGTCGGAGAACACTGTTTCCGCCGTGCACACCATGCACGAGAGGAGACATACAACGGTCAGCAATGATTGTTTCATTTGTATATTCATTTATCAATCAGAAAATTCAGGATTTTGACAGTATATTCTTCAGGATACTGGTTGAAAGACGATATATGGCCGCTGTTGAATGTCTTTACCGTTGTCTTCTTTGATTTCCTGAACGGGATGTCACCGGCAGAAGAATACCCGTCTTTCAATCCGACAATATATAGTGTTTTCAGACGTCGGTTTTTATGTTTTCCCGGCAGATAACCGTCAGGGAGTTTTACGTCTTTTCCGTTTGCCTTGAGTTTATTTACCCATTCTGCGGGATCTCCTGCATAGCCGTCATATATTATGTGCGTGACAGGAATGTCGGTGTCTTTCAGATATTCATTTATAATGATGGTTCCCATGGAAAGTCCGAGCAATACCGGCGCCGCGGACGTCTTTTTATAGACATAGCCGGCTACCGCAGCAAGGTCTGCCACGAACTCATTATGGAACAGACAGTCCCTGTCGATTTCAAAGTCACTGCTTTCCCCGAATCCGCGGTAGTCATACAGCCACACGTCCAGTCCGCATGCCTGGAAATATGCTCCCATATACAGCCAGTACCCCATGTTGCCTGCATCGGACTGGGAAATGATGACCGGGATGCCTGTCTCCTCTGACGGCAGATGCCATATATTAAGTGTGGCTCCATCATTTGTGTCTATCTTCAGTTCCTCATATTCCAGAGAGAGCTGCTCCGGGGTATAGCGATATGTCTTTTCCGGTTTTATCGCAAATACCGGAGCAACGCCCAGCAATATACATATCAATGCCAATATCGGTTTCATCCTATAATTTGTTTAAATGTTCTGATGCAAAGTTACACTGTCTGTCATTATGATTTTCCCGTTATGAGAATAGAATTGTTCATGAATGTCGTCGATCAGTCTTCCTGTGATGCATTGACTGCATATTGATAGTCTTCTTCTGTAAAAGAAAAAGTATAAACTCTTCCTGTCTTGATATCATCCATTGTGGTGCATTTATAATCGTCATTATTACATACATTATGATAAGCACCGGGCTGATCTGTCATTCTGTGGAATACCGTGTATTTATCATCAAATGTTACTTTAGCCTCCGTAAGTTGCGGAGGGTAATTCGGTCCGGATCCGGAAGCCCAGATCCTGGAATATCTCCCGCCTTTTTCCAGTACTATATCCATCGGAGTATAATCTGACGATATGGTCAGGCTTATCGAATGTTCTGTTTCATTCAGATATACCAGTTCCATCGGATAACTGTAGTCGACATCCTTTTTACAGCCAGCCAATGCTGCCAGAAAGCTGATAAATACAATTAACTTTTTCATTATAATTATTATTTGAATAAGACGTGTTATGTTATCCCGCTACAAATGACCCTTCTGCATACAATGCCGGAGAGCCTGTGATAGGCAAAGTTACTCCAGGAAAGTTTTACCTCCAAATGTATAATTTCACATTTTTGACTGCAAGTCTTGATTTTCCGGGAAACAAAGATAAGACTTTTATGCAGATTTCTCCGCTCCCTCCGGTCGGTCGAGATGACAATTAAACAATCAGTCAGGGGTGACAATAAACGGCCGGTCGGAATGACAACACAAGCGGCCGTTTGAAAAGACAAGATGAAAGCAGTCCCCGGACAATCATTTCCTGCATCTTCGTTGAGGTGGTTCCGAATGCCGGTCCACCTCGCACGGTTTTCCAGGTTCTTCACTTGAGGTGGTCCAGAAAACATTCCCACCACGCACACTTTTCTGCAATTATATCCTAAACGAAGCCTGCTGTTCCCGACAAATCACCAATCATTGCACACCTGCAGTAGGTGTTTTCTTGTATGGGTATGATTATCAAAATATTACACGCTGTATCCAATTCCAGGTGTAACATTTCCCGGCACACCTGCGGTAACGGATATGCCTCTGAATGCCGTAGAAAGCCGTTCTTCTACTGCAGGTGTGCTCCGGCATGTCCTACCTGCAAATCGGGAATATTTGTAATACTTTGTCTTTCAGATGTTTGCCTGTTCTATCCAACTGCGGGTGTGCAGGAGCGAAACGTTAGCATCCGCATTTGCAATAATCCGCTAATCGAACATATGCCAGTATGTAGCCGTATTCCAAGCCGAACCAGGGATATGAAGGTCTGGCGTAACCGGGACGGACGGCGTGGCCGCCCGTGGCCTCGTGAACGGGAGGGGCCCGCACCGGAGGTGTGGGAGGGATTTACCGGACCGGTTACGTCAGGTATAGACCAAAGGCACCTTTGCGGATAACCGTGACTTTTCAAAAGAACATCAATAGCCGGGCTGTCAGCCTTTCAGCAGTTCCTTCAGGACGGTCTGGGCCGAGACCACGCGGTTCGCGGCTTCCTGAATGACGATTGACTGCGGGCTTTCGATTACGTCATCGGTCATGATCATGTTCCTTCTGACCGGAAGGCAATGCATGAAATATGCGTTGTCGGTAAGGGCCATTTTCCTGCTGTCGACCGTCCAGGACCTGTCCATGCTTAGCACCTTGCCGTAATTTTCACCTTCGTAAGCCGACCAGTTCTTGGCGTATACGAAATCAGCCCCTTCCAGAGCCTTGTCCTGGTCGTATTCTACCTTTGCTTTCCCGACGAACTTCGGGTCAAGCTCGTAGCCGTGCGGATGTGTAATGACGAATTCATAACCGGTCATCTGCATACCTTCGGCAAATGAGTTAGGGACGGCCTGCGGGAGCGCTTTCGGATGCGGGGCCCAGGTCATGACCACTTTCGGACGCTCTTTTTTCCTGTATTCTTCAATGGTAATGATGTCAGCGAATGTCTGGAGGGGATGCCTCGTAGCGGCTTCCATACTGAAGACCGGTTTGCCCGAGTATTTTATGAACTGTTCCAGGATTTTCTCCCCGTAGTCGTCGGCCTTGCTCTCGAACTTCGCGAAAGACCTTACCCCTATCACATCGCAGTAGCAGCCCATGACAGGAATAGCCTCCAGAAGATGCTCGGGCTTGTCCCCGTCCATCACCACGCCACGCTCAGTCTCGAGTTTCCATGCCCCCTGGTTCACATCCAGTACCATCACGTTCATCCCCAGGTTCATGGCCGCTTTCTGGGTGCTGAGTCTGGTGCGGAGACTGGAGTTGAAGAACAGCATCAATAGAGTCCTGTTCCTGCCGAGTTCCTGGTCAGCGAAAGGGTTCGCCTTGACGTATTCTGCTTTCCTGACGGCTTCATTTATGTCGCCGAGCTGGAGGATAGATGTAAAATTTTTCATGATAACTTAATTCCAAATTTGCTATTTTTGCGCCCGCAAAAAATAAATGTATATGTCAACGGATCTCGGTAAAGGACATCTGGCGATGCTTGCGGCCAGCGTCATGTGGGGAGCTATGGCTCCCGTATCCAAATATGTCATGTCCGCAGGCCTGGTCGGTTCGATAGTAGTCACGGATGTCCGCATTTTCGGTGCAGCCGTGCTTTTCTGGGTTTTCTCGTTCTTCGCAGGAAGCGAAAAAGTCCGGAAAAAGGATTATCCGAAACTCTTTTTCGCCGGGCTGTTCGCCATAGTGTGCAACCAGGGGGTGTATATTACCGGAGTTTCCATGACTTCCCCGGTAGATGCCTCTATCATAACGACTTCCCTGCCTATAGTGACCATGATATTCGCAGCCCTCTGGCTGAAAGAGCCCGTTACACTCATGAAGGCCGGGGGAGTGGCTCTCGGTCTGGGAGGCGCCTTGCTTCTGGTGTTCGGAAACAGGCTTGTCCCCGGAGCGGCACAGGCTGCTCATAGCGCAGCGGCATCCTCTAATGTGTTCGGGGACCTTCTCTGCCTGCTGGCGCAGTGCTCGTACGCTGTTTATCTTGTCCTTTTCAAAGATCTCATATCCAGGTATTCCCCGGTGACGCTCATGAAGTGGATGTTCACTTTCGCTTCTGCCGTGATGTTTCCGCTGTCTGTCGGGAAATTCATCTCCGCCCCGTGGGGTGAAGTCCCTCTGGACCAGTTCGCAGGACTCGGGTTCATCCTTTTCTGCGGCACGTTCCTGTGCTATCTCCTTGTCCCGGTCGGGCAGAAGAACCTGCGTCCTACCCTTGTGGCGATGTACAATTATGTCCAGCCGATAGTCGCCACGACAATAGCCGTCATCTGGGGTATGGACAGTTTCAATATCCTGAAAGTCATTGCAGTGGTTCTTGTTTTTTCCGGTGTCCTGCTGGTCAACCGGAGCAAGTCCCGTGCAGATGTCCTGAAGGAATCAGACAAGTGACTCCAGTGCTGCCATAAACCCTTCCGCAGTCTTCCGTGATATCGTCAGGGAAGGCAGGAGGCGTATTACATTCGCTCCGGCGGCCCCTGTAAAATAATGCTTTTCAAACAGGAGACGGTCGCGCAGTCCGGCATATTCCTCCTTTATCTCCAGCCCTATCATAAGGCCTTTCCCTCGGTATTCCTTCAGCACACTGTGCAGCTGTCCGTGGGGATGGAAAGCCGCATGGAAATATTCTCCGATTTTGGCTGCATTCTCTATAAGGTGCTCGTTTTCTATCACATCGAGTACTGCCAATGCTGCCGTACATGCCAGATGGTTTCCTCCGAAAGTCGTCCCGAGCATGCCGTATTCAGCCTTGATGTCAGGTGAGATTATCACTCCTCCGATCGGGAAACCGTTGCCCATGCCTTTGGCGGTGGTGACGATGTCCGCCATTATGCCGGAATACTGGTGGGCGAAGAATTTTCCGGTGCGCCCGTAGCCGGACTGGATCTCGTCCAGGATCAGCACTGCCCCGTATTTGGTGCAGAGCGTCCTCAATTCCTTGAGGAATGCGTCTGAGGGTTCATAGATGCCGGCAACTCCCTGGATCCCCTCGATTATGACTCCGGCATACTCTCCGGAAGAGAGTTCCTTTTCTACAGCTTCCAGGTCGTTCAGAGGAACGAAAGTTACATTGGAAACAGTGTTAAAAGGGGAACGCAGTTTCGGGTTGTCAGTAGCTGCTACCGCTCCGGATGTCCTTCCATGGAAAGACTTGCCGAATGCCAGGATCCTGCTTTTCCCGGTATGGAAAGAAGCCAGTTTCATGGCATTCTCGTTGGCCTCGGCCCCGCTGTTGCACAGAAAAAGCGAGTAGTCATCGTATCCGCTTGCCTTTCCGAGCCTGCGGGCAAGTTCTTTCTGCAGCGAGTTCTGTACTGCGTTCGAGTAGAAGCCCAGCCTTGTCAGCTGGTCGGACAGCATCTTTACGTAATGCGGATGGGAGTGCCCGATGGATATCACGGCATGTCCGCCGTAGAGGTCGGTGTATTCCACTCCGTTCTTGTCCCAAAGTGTGGTGTCAAGCCCCCTGACAGGCTCGATGTCCCAGAGTTTGTATGTCTTGAAAAGTTCCATTTTCTTTTGCGTTTTTCTTCTTTCTGATGTTTGGCCTGCAGATCTTTCGTTTCCGGCCTGTGTCTCCGCTCAGGATGACAGTTGATTTCCTGCATCAGGGAACGGGAGACAGTTTTAAAACCGTTGCGCCCACACAGGGAGGGCCCCACGAAGTGGGAGGGGTTTTAAAGACTGTCTCTCCCGTTCCGGATCCAGATGAATCAGAATGCCGACCCCTTAAGTTTCAACCCTGCAGTTTCCTCCAGCCCGAACATCAGATTCATATTCTGGACAGCCTGTCCGCCCGCCCCTTTTATCAGATTGTCAATCACCGAAGCCACATGCACATATCCGTCATGCACTTCCACATGAAGCAGGCCTTTGTTGGTGTTCACCACCTCTTTCATCGATACCGGAGCTTCGGAATGGAATACAAAAGGAGAGGATTCATAGTATCTGTCGAAAAGTTCCCTGTATGCATCCTCTCCGTATCCTTTTGCGGCTCTGGTATAGACACTTGCGAAAATACCTCTGGCGAAGTCACCCCTCATCGGCACGAAATTCACCGCCGGACAGCCTGTATGGCAGCTCCCGGTGGCGTTCATGCCGGCTGCCGGGATGACGCGCCCTATATTCTGCCTGATTTCAGCAAGATGCTGATGCGTGAAGAGCTTGTAGATGGAAATATTGTCGGTCCGGTAGCTGAAATGCGATGTTTCGGACAGCTTTTTCCCGGCACCTGTAGAGCCTGTTATAGCCGTGACGTGCACTTCATCTGTCAGAAGACCGGCTGAGGCCAGCGGCAGGAGTGCCATCTGGATGGCCGTAGCGAAGCATCCGGGATTTGCTATGTCATGGGCGCCCCGGCATGCCTCCCTGTCCTGTTCGCATAGGCCGTAAACGAAATTCCGGCCTGCATAACTGCCGTCAAGGCGGAAGTCGTTGCCCAGGTCTATTATCCTGCACCCGGACTTTATGTCGTGGGTGTCAATGAATTGTCTGGAAAGTCCATGTCCCAGGCACAGGAACAGGACATCGGGGTCATTAAGCTCTGTCCCGAATCTGAGGTCTGTTTCTCCCAGCAGATCCCTGTGTACCTCACTTACCGGAGTCCCCTCTGAAGATGTGGTTGTCGCGGCCACCACTTCCACATCAGGATGGCGGAGCAGTATCCTCAGGAGCTCGCCTCCGGTGTAGCCGGTCGCGCCGGCTATTGCTGCACGTATCTTCATTGTTACTTGGATATGGCGTCGGCGGCGCTCTCGTTGTTTACACTGTAGTAGATTTTCAGCGGATTGGCCAGTACCTTGGTGAATCCCACCACGTCAGCCCCTGTGTATGACTTGTTTACTTCTCCGTATGAGCCGAATTTCGAACTCATCAGGTCATGTGAACTGCTGCATCCGAGCACGGAGAAATGGTACGGCATGAGAGCCACTTCCACCTCGCCTGTCACATGCTGTTCCATATTGTCCATCATGGCTTCCATGTCCCTCATGACCGGATCCAGGTACATGGCTTCGTGCATCTGCTGTCCGTACCACACGGATATCTGGTCTTTCCAGTATAGTTGTCCCTTGGTAAGCACATGTTTTTCAAGAAGGTGGTGTGCCTTGACGATAATCAGCGGCGCAGCTGCCTCGAAAGCCACCCGGCCCTTGATGCCGATAATGGTGTCACCGACATGGATGTCCCTTCCGATTCCGAAAGGGGCGGCGGCATCCCGGACTGCCAGGATCACTTTCACCGGGGACATTTTCTTTCCGTTGAAAGATACCGGCTCACCTTTCTCAAACCCTATCTTTATATGTTCGGGAGCGGACTTCGTTACTTTGGTAGGGTATGCCTCTTCCGGAAGCCAGCCGTCAGAAGAAAGTGTCTCGACCCCGCCGATGCTGGTTCCCCAGAGTCCCTGGTTGATAGAGTATTTCGCTTTCTCCCACGAATAGTCGAATCCGTGCTTCTGCAGATAGTCTATTTCTTCCTGGCGGGTGATTCCGAGTTCCCTGATCGGTGCGATGACTTCCACTTCGGGAGCGAGTATCTCGAAAACGATATCGAACCTTACCTGGTCATTGCCTGCTCCAGTACTTCCGTGAGCAACGTACCCTGCCCCGACTTTTTTCACATGCTTAAGCACTTCCAGCGCCTGGAACACGCGCTCCGAACTTACCGACAGCGGGTAAGTCGCGTTTTTCAGGACATTTCCGAAGATAAGGTATTTGAGCCCGTGTCTGTAGTAAGTGTCCACTGCATTGACATTGACATGGGAGGCCGCTCCGAGCTCCAGGGCCTTTTTTCCGATGGCCGCCTCTTCCTCGGCGGAAAAGCCGCCTGTATTGACCATTATGGTATGGACCTCAAGTCCTTTTTCATTGATAAGGTAAGGTATGCAGAAAGAGGTGTCGAGACCTCCGCTGAATGCGAGAACCGCTTTATTGTTTTTCATGATTTCCGTTGTTTGGGGGCCTTCCGGCCGGTGTTACATTTGTTACTGTGCCATTTTGATTTCGAGCCTGTTGATGGCGATGTGCTCTTTGGGGTCGTACAGGAGTCCGGTACACAGACACATACGGTAATTGTTCTTCTGCAGTATCGGGAAATTAGTGCAGCCCTGGCACCCTTTCCAGAACTCCGGGTCGTCTGTCAGTTCCGAGAACGGGACAGGTCTGAACCCGAGTTCGTAATTCATTTTCATTACGGCCGCTCCTGTGGTGATACTGAATATCTTGGCCTGCGGAAAACGTTTCCTTGACAGCAGGAAGATCTGTTCCTTTATACGCTTGGCAAGTCCTACTCCACGGAACGGATGCGCCACAATCAGACCTGAGTTGGCCACATACTGTTTCCCTCCCCATGTCTCGATGTAGGAAAATCCGGCGAACCTCCCGTCTTCGGCAACTGCTATCACAGCCTTGCCGTCTTTCATCTTGCCGATTACATACTCAGGGCTGCGTTTGGCTATTCCGGTCCCTCTTTCCTGGGCTGAAATATACATTTCATCGCAGATTTCCTGAGCGTACTTTTCGTGGCTCTCATCAGCCACCATCACTTCGATTTTCATCTTTTCTTTCAACTTGTTTGCAGGAGTGTCAGGCCATCTGGATACGGTAAAACACATAAAGCCCCTAACGGCAAGACAAACCTGGATTGTCAATTGCAATTAAATGCCTGTTTTAAACTTCGTATTCGGTTTTTAAGGAAAAATCCGGTAACAAAAGTTCCTGAGATGTGGGAAGGTAAATATATTACCCTCCTATATTCGGACTAAAGACCTGCGTCGGGCCTCCGAATTCAGGGAACAATAAGAAAATATGTTTCCGGTTTTGATCATACGGCCGCAAAGGTAAGACAATTCCTGAATATTTTGTTATTTTTGTGAGAAAATTTTAAAAATCCCGTATTTCCGACATGAAGAAAAGGACTTCCGCTGCCATTGATCCGGAATATCTGAAGAAACAGAAAGCATCTCTCGTGAGAAGACACCGTCAGGTCATTTACCTGAATGACAGCGAAATGGCTGCAGTCTGCAAATACTGTGACCTTTTCAAGGTCCACACCAAGGCGGCCTTTTTCCGTGAGGCCGTCATGGAAAAGATACTTAAAGAACTGGAAGATAATCATCCAACACTTTTTTAATAATGTCAAGCAAATTCATCAAACTGGCAGCCGTGTCCGTGTGCATGCTGCCGATCCTTTCTTCCTGCGGCAGCAGGACATCCGAGATTTCCAACCCTCTTGATATCGATTTCGGAGACCCTTATGTGCTTCTGGCAGATGACGGCAGATATTATATGTACGGGACCGGGATCGTGGATGACGGTTTCTGCTGCTATGTGTCTGATAACCTTGCGGACTGGGACTATGTCGGCCAGGTCTACAAGGCTGACAAGGAAAAGTCATGGGGAACGGACTGCTTCTGGGCTCCGGAAGTATATGAGAAGGACGGGAAATACTACATGTTTTTCAGTGCCGACTGGAAAGTCAACCCGGGAAATGAACTTGAGAATTTCAGGATCGGGGTGGCAGTGTCGGATTCTCCTGCAGGACCTTTCCGTGATGTATCCGACGGACCTCTGTTTGATCCCGGTTACCCGATAATAGATGCGAATGTACTTGCAGACGACGACGGCAGGTATTATCTGTATTATTCCAGATGCTGCTACAAGCATCCGGTAGAGAGCGAGATAGCCGATTGGGCCAGGGAAAAAGGCCTATATGATGAAATAGAGGAGAGCTGGATATATGGTGTCGGACTGAGTCCTGATTTCAGTTCTGTAATAGGGGAGCCAGTCCTGCTGATGAGACCTCCTGTTTCTCTGGATGATACCCAGGCCGAATGGGAAAGCCGCTCTGTTACGCATGGCGAGGCCAACAGGCGCTGGACCGAAGGGTCGTTCCTCATTAAAGATGGAGGCAGATACTATATGATGTATTCAGCCAACTTCTTCGGCGGGGCGAATTATGCAGTCGGCTACGCAGTTTCCGACAGCCCTCTCGGACCGTATGCCAAGTCTGACTCGAATCCGGTCCTGAGCAGAAACGGCGATGTTACCGGGACAGGGCACAACAGTGTCACCTGGTCACGTGACGGCAAGACCATGTACTGCGTATACCACGGCCGTACCGAAGCTACCGGAAACCAGCGAGTGGTCTTCATCGACAAAATGAAGATCGAGGACGGCAAGCTGACTGTAAACGGTCCGACTCTGGGAAGGAAATAATAAAGAAAGAGGCTGAAGGAATTGACCTTCAGCCTCTTTCTTTATTATTAGACGGCAGCGATCAGATTTCAGGTTGAAAACATATAAAACTATGTCATATAGTTTGCATAACTAAAATTAATAATTATATTTGTACCGAGATTAAATTCAGGTACGGATATGAAAAACAAAGACAGACTTGTAAAGCCTTCAGAAAAGGAAGAGCAGATTCTCAATATATTCTGGACAGCCGGACCGCTTTTCGTCAAAGAGGTGCAGGACCGGCTTCCTGAGCCAAAGCCGCATGTCAATACCGTAGCGACGATGGTGCGCTCTCTGGAGTCAAAGGGCTATCTTGGCCATGAATCTTTCGGCGGAGCGTTCAGATACCATGCTACGGTCAGCGAAGAAGAATATAAAAGCGACTCATTCAGCGAGCTGGTAGGGAAGTATTTCAAGGATTCCTACCGGCTTGCCGTGTCTAACCTTGTCAGGACCGAGAAACTCTCGGCCGAAGATCTCAAGGAAATACTTAAAGAACTGGAAAACCTTAAATCTTGACGGTATGGACGATGTTGGCATATACCTGTTGCGCTCATCGTGCTGTCTGGCGCTTCTGTATCTCATTTACGTGCCGGTTTTCGGCAGGGTGAACAGGCCGGGGCTGAGACGTGCCGTGCTGATGCTTTCCGTAGTGCTTTCTCTGGTTCTGCCTTCAGTGAATGTCACACTTGTCAGGAAGGTGCCTGTGGCGCTTCCGGATATGGAAAGCGGCATTGCCGCCCGGTATGGGGAGCCGGTACGGCCCTCCGATGATGCCAGACTGCAACTGTCGGTAAACCCGGAGACTGGAGTCCGCAATGTCACGCTTGCCGGTCCTGAAGCCGCGGCCCGGGAAACCGGACGGACGCACAGGGCGGAGTTTCTGAAAACGGTTCCTGCCATACTGTATTTTGCCGGCATTGCCGTTTTCATAGTGCTGAACATTCTGTCTGTAGTGTCACTTCATAAACTGGATACCGGGAAATGCCGCCTGCTGCGGCTCGGGAAAGTGCGTCTGTATGTACTGCCGGAGGATATTGCCCCTATGAGCTGGTTCGGCAGGGTCTATATCGGCAGGAAAGATTTTACCCGTAACCTCAGGCCTGTGCTGATGCACGAGCTGGAACATGTAAGAAGGTATCACTCTGCTGATTTGCTTGCAGTCAATATAGTGGCGGCATTCCAGTGGTTCAACCCGTTCGTCTGGCTTCTCCGCAGGGAGCTCGTTTCCGTCCATGAGTATGAAGTGGACAGGTCCATGATAGAAAGGAACATCGATGTCATCCGATATGTGCAACTGCTGCTGGTGAAAGCCACCGGGTTCGCTCCCGGACTGGCCAACGGTTTTCATCACAGCATCATTAAAAACAGAATCACCATGATAACCAGGAAAAAATCTTCGGGAAAGACGGCCCTTTTCGCTCTGTATCTTGTCCCGTTCGTGTGCTTGGGGACAGTGGCTTTCGCACAGTGGAAGACTGTCCCGGTGCTTCCTGAAAGCGGCATAGTCAATATTGCCGCCCCTACAGGGACTGAACTCTCTTCCGTTTCAGATACTCTGGAGGACATGACAGGAATGACTGTAAAAGGAGAGAAAGTGATTTCAGACCAGATCATCCGGTTTTCCACCAAAGGAGGGGAGAAGGCACTGGTCTTTCTCCCTAGGGCGGAGGAGAACGCTTCTTCTGAAACGGAACTTCTGGTCTTGCACGGCCAGTACAAGCCGGGGCGCAGTGTTGACGAGACATGTACTATAGAGACTCTGGCTGAGACCCTTGCGGCGACTGATTCCATGCGCAACATTGCTGTCTTCTGTTATCCTGAAACTTCAATGGGGCTTCTTGGGGATGTAGCGGATGTTCTGCGGAAAAACTTTCCTGACTGCCGGCTGACCATACAGAGAAATATGGAGAGACATGTGACCCGGGCGTTTGTAGATGATGTATCAGGAATCGGTCAGGAGTCTTCCGGGAACTCGGATTTGCAGGCTTCGTTCAACAGGGATGAGCTGGTAATTGTCAGGTGCAACCAGGACAACATGTTTTTTGTGGGATTCGGAAATTCCCAGCATATTACCGGCAAGCCGGAGGAAGTCATAGAGTTTTCCGAAAAATGTCTTGCCGCCGCTCCGGATGCCTACAGGACGGTGTCTTTCATGTGTGACAGGGCCACTTCGTTCGGTCCGATGGATGAAGTGGTTACATGGTTCAAGGGAACAGGACTGCAGCTTACTTTCGCACCGATGAAAGATCATGCCGCATCGCTACGGCAATAAACGGAAGCATTAAAAAAACGGTCGGAAGCACAGACTTCCGACCGTTTTTTATTTGTAGTTTTCTGATTACTGCTCGTCAGGTCCCTGGTTGTCCGGACCGTTGCTGCCGCCCTGAGGACCGCCCTGGTAAGGGTTCTGTGGTCCGCCCTGCTGTGCGCCGGCTGCTTTGGCCATATCCTCGGAAGCAGCGTGCCATGCATTGTTCAGAGCCTCTGTATATCTGTCGATATCGCTGATGTTCTGAGACTTGACTGCCTCTTTCAGACTGCCGAGCGCAGTCTCGATAGCACCTTTCTTGTCGGCCGGAATCTTGTCCCCGTACTCCTTGAGGTTCTTGTCGCTCTGGAAGCAGAGTGTGTCTGCAGTGTTGATCTTGTCGACACGCTCTTTCTCTGCCTTGTCAGCTGCCTCGTTGGCCTTGGCCTCGTCACGCATCCTCTTGATTTCGTCCTCGCTGAGTCCTGATGAAGCCTCGATACGGATTTTCTGCTCTTTGCCAGTAGCCTTATCCTTGGCAGAAACGTTCAGGATACCGTTGGCGTCGATATCGAATGTAACTTCGATCTGAGGGATTCCCCTTGGTGCAGGAGCGATTCCATCCAGATGGAAACGTCCGATTTCCTTGTTGTCCTTTGCCATAGGGCGCTCACCCTGGAGAACGTGGATCTATACTGAAGGCTGGTTGTCGGCTGCGGTAGAGAATACCTCCGATTTGCGGGTAGGGATGGTGGTGTTGGACTCGATAAGTTTGGTCATCACACCGCCGAGGGTCTCGATACCGAGTGAAAGCGGGGTCACATCCAGAAGAAGGACATCTTTCACGTCGCCTGCGAGGACACCGCCCTGGATAGCTGCTCCGATGGCTACTACCTCATCCGGGTTCACGCTCTTGTTAGGCTCTTTTCCGAAGAATTTCTTTACGATTTCCTGGATTGCAGGAATACGTGTCGAACCTCCGACCAGAAGCACCTCGTCAATATCGGATGCTGAAAGGTTTGCGTCTGACAGTGCCTTGCGGCAAGGCTCGATGGTCCTCTGGATAAGCTCGTCGGCAAGCTGCTCGAATTTGGCCCTCGTAAGGGTCTTTACCAAGTGTTTAGGAACACCGTCTACAGGCATGATGTAAGGCAGGTTGATTTCTGTAGAGGTCTGGCTTGAAAGCTCGATTTTCGCCTTTTCTGCGGCCTCTTTCAGTCTCTGAAGTGCCATAGGGTCTTTCTTCAGGTCGATTCCGCCGTTTTCTGCTGCGAACTCTGAAGCCAGCCAGTCTATGATCACCTGGTCGAAGTCATCGCCTCCGAGGTGGGTGTCTCCGTTGGTTGATTTCACTTCGAATACACCGTCGCCGAGTTCAAGGATTGATATATCGAATGTACCGCCACCAAGGTCGTACACTGCGATCTTCATGTCTTTGTTCTTCTTGTCCAGACCGTATGCAAGAGCGGCTGCCGTAGGTTCGTTGATGATACGTTTCACATCAAGTCCTGCGATTTTTCCTGCCTCTTTGGTAGCCTGTCTCTGAGAGTCGGAGAAGTATGCCGGCACTGTGATGACGGCCTCTGTAACATCCTGTCTCAGATAGTCCTCGGCAGTCTTCTTCATTTTCTGGAGAATCATTGCCGAAATCTCCTGCGGAGTGTAGAGACGTCCGTCAATGTCTACACGGGGAGTGTTGTTGTCACCCCTGACTACCTTGTAAGGCATCCTTTCAATCTCTTTAGTGACCTGATCGTAGGTCTCGCCCATGAACCTCTTTATGGAGAACACGGTCTTGTGAGGATTGGTAATGGCCTGCCTTTTGGCCGGATTACCAATTTTTCTTTCGCCGCCGTCGGTGAACGCCACTACTGAAGGAGTGGTCCTCTGGCCCTCATTGTTTATGATGACGGCAGGCTCGTTGCCTTCCATCACTGCCACGCATGAGTTCGTGGTTCCCAAGTCAATACCGATAATTTTTCCCATAATATTTTTCCTTTTTATTATTCGACTTTAATTTTCATCCGCCGTCCCGGACTGTCCCTTTTCGGTGTCCAGTCCCGGACGACGACCGGAGTAATAACGAATGTTGTGCCAATGCCCGGACGTCCTTTTTATATGCCAAAATGGCAGAAAAAGGGTGACATGCCGACTGACATGTCACCCTTTCCAGTAACGGTGCAGAAGATTGTACGCTCTGACACTTTGCCGGTATCTTACCAGGCAGTGTCCTCGTTGATCGTGAAGTCTTCGGTGCTGACTCCTCCTGCAATAGGAATGTTCAGGTACAGGACGGTTCCTTCGGATGACCCGTAGATGTACATATCATCCACGACGGAGACATATCCCAAATTGATAATTCCGGCATCTGGGTCGTATGTGCCGAATGAAGAATTTTCATAGTAATAGGCTGCGGAGGAAAGTCCGGCTTCAGTGGTCCCTCCACGCAATGATATGATAACTCCTAACGGATTGTAGTCCCTTTCCAGTTTGACTGCACTGTGGTCTGTAGCGTCTATGGTCAGGTATGAGTCGTAACCTCCGTCTATGAATGTGAGTCCGTTGTATTCAGCGTCAGGGTAGGTATCTATTGTTATAGGCTGCAGTACACGGAAGATGTCCTTGCCGTCCATTTTTTCTACGGTAAGTCCGTAGATGCCGAACCCTCCGAGCCCTATGGCGCCTCCGAATATGTTGCAGTCCATGGATGCCTCTGTGGAAACGGTACTCCATGTGGCATCAGGGTCTAAGTAGTAATCCGTTTGCAGCACGAGCCTTTCTGCAGACACTGCACCGCCTGCTCCGGTGGCCGCTACAAGGAATGTGAACGAAGTGTTTTCAGGAAGGTTGCTGTAGGTCAGCGTCAGGCCTCCCGTGCTGTTTGCCTGTTCTACCTGCTCTGCTGTGGCTTCAGTACCGTACAGTTCCATAAGTTCCTCATCCGTTTTCCCTTCTGCCGAGCTTGAAGAGAACATTGCATACTTGATGCTGACGGCATTCGTGGTTTTGATTACAGGGGTGAGCTGTGCATGAGGCCTGTCATTCTCCAGTTCGGAAAGGGTTATTTCAGGAGCTTCGCCTGTAGGTGCCGCTGTGGCGACATCGAAGACAGCAGGAGTGCCTTTGGCTGTAGTGTTGTCGGCAAGGGATACTATGAGCTTGTATTCGGTACCGGCAGTCAGTGCCACTTCTTTTCCACTGACGTTGAAAGACGTGGTATCGGTCTTTGAATATTCGCCTGTCCCGTCTGTGAAGAAAGTTTCCGAGCCGTAGGTGATGCTCAAATCTTTGGCAAGCTGCGTTTCCTGTCCGGCATAAGCGTCGTTGGCATAATAGTCCCATGTGCCCTTGGATACGAGGACTGTTTTCAGCGGAGTGCCAGGGTCTGCAGTGACGGTGTATGTTACGGATGCAGGGCCTGCCTCCGTTGGCCCGAGAGCCGGAAGTGTACGTGCCGTGAATTCGAAATCAGGAAGGACAAGCATTTCCGAGCGGCCGATTGTCTTGGCTCCCGTAGTGGACTGTACCGCTACATTTCCCTCGCTGTCCTCCATAGTGATGTAGAATCCTTCAGCGTACTCCTTGGCCGGCACTACAATATAGAAATCGGTAGGTTCACTGCTGAGGGCAATGCCTGCAATCCCGCCATCTGCTGTGTATGCAGTGATATTTATCGTGCTTGATGCAGTGATTCCATAGTCCGGGTTTTCATAGAAAACAGAGTTGTCCCCAAGTTCTCCATTGAGCAGCTGGTCTTCAGGTAGCAGGAGATATCCTGCTACAGGGCTTCCGTCTTTGGTGGAGAATGAAAGCGATGTCAGCGTACAGTTTCCGGTGACGCCGAACTTGACCACTCCTCCTATATTGTACATCCGGATATCCGTAGTGGTTGAATAACCTGCCATTATGTTGCTGTAGTCGGAGAATGAGTCTTCCCTGTAAGTCTGTTCGGCAGGGAAATTCACAAGCAGTCTTCCCTCTTCAGGATCGGATGTAGGGTAGTAGTCGTTGTAGACTACGAAATAATCCCCGCTTGCAACCACGTCAGGTACAGTGGCAACTGTAGGGTCAGTTTCATCAACAACAATACGATATACTTCTCCGTTGATGATAATAACTTCCCCGTCGGTCCAGTAGACCTTCCCGGTCTCTCCGTCAATGTAGGTCTTTGTCGGTTCAGCGTTTTTGATAGTAAGTGTCACCGTCCCTGACACCTGGGGCTTTTCAGGTCCGGCGAGTTCTTCCTGACTGCACTGTACAGACAGAAGTACGGCGGGCAGCAGTGCCAGCAATGCTCTGGTTGTTTTGACAAATGTGTTCATGATAATAGGTTTTTTAGTGTTTTTCTATTTGATTTTCATTGTTGGTTCTTCGGCTCGGGATGACATTGCTGTCATTTCGACCGGAGGGCGCAGCCCGTAGTGGAGAAACCTGTGCCGATTTTCCCGCAGATGCCATGACCGGGACCCGGATGATGAAGCTTTCCTGTCTCCGGAGTTTTCAGATTCACGGCACTTTTCGTACTTGCGGCCGCACCTGTCTCAGGGTTGTGGAGATAGATCCTGGTAGGGCCGGTGAGATATATGGAGCTATCATAGTCACTCAATATCATTCCGACATCACCGAGGTCTATTATGCCTGAAGTTTCATCATAGTAGCCGTAGCTGCCCTCAAAGCCGTAGTCCGGCAGCGAGCAATAGCTTATTCCATTCTGATCATCAGGGAACATTTCTGTATAGATAAGACCGACATAGTTCTCTGTCTGTTCAAGCCTTACATACCCGCCCCTTGCATCTATGGTAAGATAGCCGTCTGTCACGGTAAATAAATCTGGATTGCTTTCCGCTATGATGTCAAGCGGATTCTTTATCCTGAATATGTCATAGTCTCCGTATTTCTCGATGGTGAGACCTGACAACGCAAAGTCTCCTACGCTGAAAGCATAGAGCAGTCCGCACGCCATATAGCCGTCCGTTGATACGGTCTGCCACTGCCCGTCCGCAGGCAGATAGGCATCAGTGGTGTAGTCCAGGACTTTTATGGTCTCGGCACCGCCTTCCCCGACTGCCATGACCATGACCTTGTATGCAGTCCCGGAATTAAGGCCCTGCCAGAGCCAGCCAAGACCTGAAGAATTGGCCGCAGCCAGGTCTTCCTCGCTTACGGAAACCGCATTGTTGATTACGATGCTCCGGTCATCCATCCCTGAAGCGATATACTGATCATATATCTCACTGAGCAGGGCATAGCATTTTATGTCGGCCGCACCGTTTGTAGTTATGACTGCCTGGATTGTATTGTAAGGCGTATCTGTCTGTGCGAACTGTACATCGAGCGCCGGGCCTTCTCCTTCAGCTGCAGCCGTTGTCGCCATTGTCCAGCAGGCGTTGCCGATGGTTGAGGAGCCGTTCGAGTATCCGGCGAGGATTACGTATCCGGTAGAGGCTGTCAGGTCGGAAGCGTATCCGTTGCTATTGTAGGCTGTTGTCAGTGTCCCGCTATAGTTTCCGGCGGCGTCCAGTGACATGATGCTGTCACCGTGGAACATGTCCAGCAGATAGGTCGCAATAATGTCCGGCGTGATGTCCGGATTGCTTTCAAGGTAGGCGTTCCACAGGTTCAGGGTCACTGCCTTGCTGACGACAGGTGCTCCCGGAGCCGCCGTTATGGTGTATGGAACGGATGTCGCCGATGCACCTGCCTCATCCGCGGCTACAGTGATTTCCACAGCGCCAGGCGTGAAGCCGAATGTTGTCATAGGGACTATTTCGGAACGGTTGACGGTTATGCTTTTGTCCGTGGACTGGATGCACACGTTACCGTCCTCGTCCTCCATTATCACGGAGAATCCGGAACTGTACGTCCTTGCAGGAACGACGAAGTACAGATAGGCCGGCTCTGATGAGTCAAGTCCTATGGAATCGGCGTCTGACGCTCTCACTGTAATGCATGAGTAGGATATTGTACTGAAATCGGAATAGTTTCCGAGCTCTCCGCTGATGATGTCAGCGGTCGGTACCGTCAGGTATCCGCCGAGTCCAGCCCCGTCATTGCTCCAGAGTGACGCCGACTGCAGACCGCCCGTACCGGTTATCCCTACGCGGATTATTCCCATGAGATTTTTGAAACTGAGCTGGGTGTCTTCACTGTAGGCCACCGTGGTGTTGTCATACCGCCCGAAAGAGTTTCGTTCCTCTGAATAATATTGGTTCGGGCTTATGGAAATGATGCAGTTCTCTTCATCTACATTGACCACCGGCTGATAATATGTCGAGAATACGGCCAGATAAGTGTCTGCTTTCGTGACATCCGTGACCGTCGCTTTTGAAGGGTCGTCCGGATCCGGTATGACCTCGTAATTTTTGCCGTTGATCCACACTATGTCACCTTCTTCCCAGTATACCGCTCCGGTTTCCGGGTCAAGGATTGTCTTTGTGCCGGTGACGTCACCCTGCAATGTGATGGTGACAGTCTCTTCCGGTACAGCAGGAGTTCCGTCAGTGAGCTCCTCTTTTGCGCACTGGACAGTCAGCATGGCTGCTGCCGCCAACAGTATCGGTATTATGTATTTTTTCATGATCTGTAAATCTAAGTGCCTTAAAACTACCATTCAGCATGGATTATTTCGAAATCTTCCAGAGACAGGCCCGGAGATTCAGGAACAGGGTCGGGCTCCTCCGTATTAGGGTTGTGGAACCAAAGGGTCGTAGAACCTGTCGAATAATAGCCGGTGTTGTCGTAGTCACTGAGCCTCATGGCTATATCTCCGAAATCGATTATGCCTTCAGCTTTATTGTAAGACCCATAGCTGTATTCTCCATCGGTGATTTCAAGAGCGGAAACGAAGCTCATGCCGTATGTGTCTTCAGGATACTTTACCGTATATATAAGACCAGGATAATTCTCGAAACTTTCCAGCAGTACCTTGCCGTCCCTGGCATCGAGCAGCAGGTGTCCGTCTGTCGTTGAGAACGCATCAGGGTTCGCGGCTGCCACTTCGGCAAACGGGTTAGGTATTCTGAATATGTCATGGTCTCCCAATTGCTCTATAGTGAGATTGCCCAAGCCGATCGGTTCTTCGAAGAAACCGCTGAGCAGCCCGCATTCCATATATCCGTCAGTGGAGATTGTCTTCCACTGCGCGTCTTCCGGAAGGTAGGCGGAGGTGGTGTGGAACTTTGTTTCTATCTTTTCGTCCCCGTTCTCCCCTTTGGCAAGGGCCATGAACACAAATTCTGTCGAAGGGATTCCGCGCCACGTCAGTGCCAATCCTTCTTCCGAGTTGGCGGCTTCAAGATCAGTTCCTTCAAGAGCCGTACCTGATTCTGTCAGCATTTCACTGTCTGTTTTCCCTTGTCCGGCGAGTTCGTCATACCAGCCTTTTCCCGCTACAATGACCTTGATTTCCGTTGCACCGGTTGTCCGGATTTTTGTGTATATGAGCTTATAGTCTTTTTCTCCAGGGAGAATCTCCGTGTAGAGCTGCACTTCTTCACCTTGCTGGCCGGCGAGTGTCCTGACAGACTGGAAAGCAGGTGTCCCGTTTATGCCGCTTCCGTCCGTATATCCTGCCAGTACCATATATTCAGTGTCAGGTGTTATGGCGCAGAGTCCTTCGGTGTCATACGCTTCAGAAGTATTGCCGGCATATTTCCCGTCAGTGCCGGTCGTGGCCTCTGTCCCGTACTGCAGCAGAAGGGCTTCGCTGACTTCTTCGTCCGACTGGTATGAGCCGCTTCCGGCAGTCTTGTCCCACAGATTCATGCTCACGACAGAAACGGAAATCCTGCTGTCCGGGTCTGCCGTGATTTCGTAAGCTATGGCGTCGGTGCTTCCTTCAGATGTGATGTTGATGTCACCGTATTCCGGCTCTACAGGCTCATCGCCTCCCTGACCGAGAGTGAATACTCCCAGATCCGTCACTGTGGCGCGTTTTACCGTTACAGGGTCTGTCTTGTGGGTAACATTCCCGTCGGAGCCCCTCATGCCTATGCTGAGACCGGAAGAGTAGGTTCTGGCCGGAATGACCGCATAAATGTATTTCGTATCGCCCTCTATTACGAGGCCTCTGTCGAAGGATACAGCCACGGAGCCTGAAACGGAATAGTCGGTACAGAAATCAGGGTAACTGTCTTTCAGAGAGCCTCCGGTCACGTCTGACATAGGTATGTCCAGTGTACCGGAAAGGAAGTCGTCGGCATTGTTGCTGGAGACTGTCACCTTTGTCAGCTCGCCGGAGCCTTCGACCCCTATCTTTATTATTCCGCAGATTCCTGACATTCGAATGTCCGTGGATGTGCCGTAGCCTATCATCGGGTAAGTCTCGACAGGCATGTCGGTACTGTAAAACTGCTCTTTAGGCACGTCCACCAGATAGCTTTCCCCTTTTGTATACTGTTTGCTGTAAGGGAATATGGCTACGTAGCCGTCGCTTTCATATACACCGGTCACTGTGACCTTGGCCGGATCCTGTCCGTCCGGGGACACCGTGTGTTTCTCCCCGTTTATGAGGACCTCGTCGTTGTTTTCCCATACGATGCCGAGGCCCTGGTCCATCCCGGCTTTGGAAACGGCACCGGAAGCATTCAGGGTAACGGTTACGGTCCCATCCTGCTCATCTCCTTCCTCTCCGGTGAGAATACTGTCGCAGCCTCCGGCAAGCACTGCCGCCAGGGCAACAGGTATAATAAATTCGTGAATTTTCATAATCGGTATTATTTAGTGTTTGTTGTTCTATACATACAAGAGGGCCGGGGACTCTGTCATGGAGTCCCTGACTCATGCCAGATACGGTATCCCCGTACCTCCATGTATGATTTTTGCCTGTGATTTAAAGCGGGACAGCGGCTCAGCTCGGCTTTGGGACACTGCACGGCCAGAATAGCCATGACCGGGCCAGCCACAGCGCATACGCGGGTTGTTGATCTGTTCATGATATTTTATTTAGGTTAATAAATTCTGTCCATGCACACACACCTACAAATTTAAGAAAAAAATCGAAAGAATGATGTAATCCACGAAAAAATCATACATTTGTCTTATTATGATATACAGGGAATTGACAGAACAGGAATATAAGGACGCGGAAGACCGCATCCTTTATGAAGACAACCATCTTCTGGTGGTGGACAAGAGGGCAGGGGAGATCGTCCAGGCGGATATGACCCGGGACGAGACTATTTCGGACCTGTATAAGTCATTCATTGCGATGAGGGATTTGAAGCCCGGAAGCGTTTTTGTGGGGATTCCGCACAGGCTTGACCGGCCGGTAAGCGGGATTGTCGTGCTAGCAAAGACATCCAAGGCGCTTTCAAGGCTCAATGCTATGTTCCGTGACGGACAGGTGCACAAGTTCTATTGGGCGCTTGTCTGTGCGGCCCCACCCGAGGATGCAGGCGAGCTTTCCTGTTATCTTGTGCGCAATGAGCAGCAGAACAAGTCCTATGTCTTCAGAGGTGATCCTTCCCGCCGGAAGGATGCAAAACTGGCAAAGCTCAGATATTGGCTTAAAGATACTACGGATAGATATTATCTTCTTGAAGTAGAGTTGCTTACGGGAAGACATCACCAGATACGCTGCCAGCTGGCGGATATGGGATGCTGTATCAAAGGGGACCTGAAATACGGTGCTCCGAGGTCAAACCCTGACGGGGGGATATGCCTGCATGCCAGGAGGATGGAATTCATCCACCCCGTAAAGAAGACCCCAATGGTGATCGAGGCTCCCGTGCCGCAGTCATGGAAAGTCATTCTAAATAAACGCTGAAAATATGAAAAGATTTACCGGAATTTTGCTGGCATTGTCAGCAGCATTGGCGGTCGTATGCGGCTGTCAGGACAGGAACGGAGGCATTATCAGGACAGAAGTGCCTGAAAGGCCTGCAGGACAGGAAGATATGCTGGGGTTTGCGGCTCCGGCCCTCGAAACTGTGCGTATCGGTTTCGTCGGACTGGGAATGAGAGGTCCCGGGGCTGTTGAGCGCATGTCGCAGATAGAGGGTACCGATATTGTGGCATTGTGTGATGTGGAGACGGAAAATGTGGAAAAATGCCAGGGGATTCTGAAAAGGCTGGGACGGCATGAGGCTGCCGCATACAGCGGAGACGAACAGGTCTGGAAGCAGCTCTGCGAAAGGGACGATATCGACCTGGTGTATATCGCCACCAACTGGCAGTCACATGTGATGATCGCAAAATATGCCATGGAGCATGGAAAGCATGTGGCCATTGAGGTGCCTGCGGCCATGAACCTGGAGCAGATATGGGACTTGATAAATACCTCGGAGCGCACGAGGAAACACTGCATGCAGCTTGAGAACTGTGTGTATGACTTTTTCGAGCTTACTACTCTGAATATGGCTCAGCACGGGCTTTTCGGCGAGATCCTGCATGGTGAAGGGGCATATATCCACAATCTTGAAGAGTTCTGGGACGAGTACTGGCATGACTGGAGGCTTGCGTACAACCGCGACCACCGGGGAGATGTCTACCCTACGCACGGCCTGGGGCCTGTGTGCCAGGCTATGGACATACACAGAGGGGACAGGCTGAGGACCCTCGTGTCGATGGATACGAAATCTGTCAACGGCAGGGAGTATTATGAGACCCACAGGGGAGAGGCTGCTCCTGATTTCCAGAATGGAGACCATACGATGACGATGATACGCACAGAGAAGGGCAAGACCATAATGATCCAGCATGACGTGGTCAATCCGCGTCCGTACAACAGGCTTTACCAGCTGACAGGTACCAAAGGCTTTGCGAACAAATATCCGATAGAGGGATACATGGTGGACAAGTCAAAAGTCGGAGACCTTTACACCGGAGGCGAGGATGTCAAGAGCGGTAAAGTCGATATCGAGAACCTTTCCGCACACAGTTTCGTGCCTGAAGACGTAAAAGCCGCCCTGATGGAAAAATACAAGCATCCTATCCAGAAGGAGCTGGAGAATACCGCCAAGAAGGTCGGAGGGCATGGCGGAATGGATTATATCATGGATTACAGGCTTATATACTGCCTGCGTAACGGGCTTCCTCTGGATATGGACGTATATGACCTGGCGGAGTGGTGCTGCCTTACGGAACTGACAGCCATTTCTATAGAAAACGGGAATGCTCCTGTGGAAGTGCCTGATTTCACACGCGGAGGATGGAACAAGATACAGGGCTACCGCCACGCATTCGCGGAATAGTCCGTATACGGTTCCCCGGAGCAGTCTGTAGACCGGACGTCTGCCCGGTCTACCATTGGCTGTACGGATTCTGCGTCAGCATCGAATTATAGTACCGGCGGTCACCGGTGACTTCCTTTCCGAGCCATTCAGGTCTGCTGAACGGCTCGGTTTCGTTTTCAAGTTCGATTTCGGCTATTGTCAGACCTTCGTTGTCTCCATGGAATTCATCGACTTCAAAGACATGCCCCCCGAACGGAACGAAAAACCTTGTCTTGTCGATTATGCCGTCATGGCACAGATCCATCAGTTGTTCCGCCTCATCGGCAGGGATTTCCTTTTCCCACTCGTAGCGGCTCAGCCCGTTGTCAGTGCTGGCGCCCTTGATTGTCAGCCATGCCTGTCCGTCCGATATCCTGACCCTGACGGTCCTGCCGGATTCGCGGCATATATAGCCCTGGGTCATCCGGCGGCTGCCGGTAGCGGCCTGTTTGTAGGAGTCGTCCAGGACAAGGAATTTGCGTTCTGTTTCCGTGTGGTCCATTTTACATTAAATATTGCTCTATATCGGTTTTCCGTCCTTCGGATATCGCCTGCCGGATTTCCGATGACGATATTTCGACGATAGGGGCATCGACGGTCTTTATCCTGAACTCCAATCCCTTTTCAGCAGCCTTTTCAAGAAGTCCTGCCTTGATGGCTTCCATATCAAATCCTTTCCTCGGGTATACCGCCACTCCGTATTCAGCCAGTATCCGCTCCGGATCCTTCCATCTCAGGATCGCTTCCAGATTGTCCGCACCTATTATCAGAGTGAACCTGTTTTCCGGCTCTCTGGCCGCCAGGGCATCAAGTGTC
The DNA here is from genome assembly GCA_017695115.1 of Candidatus Cryptobacteroides avicola. GTDB lineage: Bacteria > Bacteroidota > Bacteroidia > Bacteroidales > UBA932 > Cryptobacteroides > Cryptobacteroides avicola. Next base: position 178,815 of record JADILV010000021.1, read on the forward strand.
CTTATGGTGTATTGCGGAGCCGGCATGTGAAGTTCTATGTCATCCACTTTGACTTCCAGTTCCGGATGCCTCGCGACAGCCCTGACAGCTGCCTCATACCTTTCCTGTCCGCTTTGCCGCAATTCTTTCCCTTTGAACGGGTTCTGCGGGGAAACCACCAGATACACCAGATCGAAGCCCATCCTTTCCGTCAGGCATTTCATGATGGCCAGATGTCCGGTATGAAGGGGGTTGAAAGACCCTGGATAAACGGCTATGTCCATTATATTCCGGTTTTTCCTGCCTGGTCTCCGATGAACTCTCCGACGACTTTATCGGCTTCGGCCAGTGCGGCGTCAAGGTCGTCATTGACAAGTACATAGTCGAACTTCCCGGCCGCGAACTCCATTTCTGAAGCGGCTTTTGCTACCCTTTTCTCTATGGCCTCAGCCGTGTCTGTCCCTCTGTCTATGAGCCTTTCCCTGAGCACTTCTACGGAAGGTGCCTGTATGAATATGGATAATGCCTTCCCTCCGAAAATCCTTTTTACGTTCACCCCGCCTTTTACATCTATGTCGAACACTATTACATGCCCTTTGGCCCATATCCTTTCCACTTCCGACTTGAGTGTTCCGTAGAATGAACCGGGATAGACTTCTTCATGCTCGACGAACCTGTCTTCGGCGATCATCTGCCTGAACCTGTCGGCAGAAAAGAAATAATACTCCTTTCCGTCCTGTTCATTTCCCCTCGGGGCTCTGGAGGTGGCTGATATCGAGAATTCCAGTTCCGGGTATTTTTTCAGAAGATGGTTCACTATAGTGCTTTTGCCTGCTCCGGAAGGAGCTGAGAAAATGACTACTTTTCCGTCCATATCAGTATATCTGAATTTTATAAGCTGTTTTGATTTTTTGCAAAAATAACTATTTTTGTGCAGCTTTTTCCAAAATAAGTCCGATGGCAGAATTATTGCAGGCAGAAGCGCGGTTTTTTGAAACGATTGTAAACTTCAAATCATATTTCAATTATGGTATCTTACAAAACACTCGGCCTTGTGAACACTAAAGAAATGTTTGCAAAGGCCATCAATGGCGGATATGCTATTCCGGCATTCAACTTCAACAATATGGAGCAGCTTCAGGCCATCATCCAGGCCGCTGCCGAGACTAAATCACCGGTAATCCTTCAGGTTTCGAAAGGTGCCCGCCAGTATGCAAACCAGACTCTTCTCCGTTATATGGCAGAAGGTGCTGTAGAGTATGCGAAAGAGCTTGGCTGGGAGCATCCTCAGATCGTCCTTCACCTTGACCATGGCGATTCTTTCGAGCTCTGCAAGAGCTGTGTCGACATGGGATTCTCTTCAGTAATGATCGACGGTTCTCACCTCCCTTACGATGAGAATGTAGCTCTTACAAAGAAAGTCGTAGAGTATGCACACCAGTTCGACGTAACAGTCGAGGGTGAGCTCGGAGTCCTCGCAGGTGTTGAGGATGAGGTCGTAGCAGAGCACCATACCTATACCAAACCGGAGGAAGTGGTTGACTTCGTTACCAAGACAGGATGCGACTCTCTCGCCATCTCTATCGGAACTTCACACGGAGCATACAAATTCAAACCGGAGCAGTGCCATGTAGACCCTAAGACCGGCCGTCTGGTTCCTCCGCCACTTGCATTCGATGTGCTTGACGGTGTTATGAAGGAACTTCCTGGTTTCCCTATCGTCCTCCACGGTTCTTCATCAGTTCCACAGGAAGAGGTTGATACGATCAACAAATACGGTGGCAAACTCGAGGCTGCTATCGGTATTCCTGAGGAAGAGCTCCGCAAAGCTGCCAAGTCAGCCGTATGCAAGATCAACATCGACTCTGACTCACGTCTTGCAATGACTGCAGCTATCCGCAAGGTATTCGCTGAGAAACCTGCAGAGTTCGACCCTCGTAAATATCTCGGGCCTGCACGTGAGAACATGAAGAAACTCTACATACACAAGATCATCAACGTTCTCGGTTCAGACGGAAAAGCTGAATAAAACAGTCGGGAAATTGATATAAAATGTGAGCCGGACCTCGAACAGGCCCGGCTCTTTCTGTATATTTCCGGATATCTTCCGATAGGTTTTTATTCGGTTTCTACCGGCTTTTTCCTGGCCAGCCGGATACCGAGTTCATAAAGCAGGTACAGAGGGATGAATACGACCATCAGGGTGAACGGATCTCCTGACGGAGTGATGATGGCCGAAAGGACGAGCAGTACCACTACTGCATGCTTTCTGTACTGCTGAAGGAATTCCCTGTTGACTATTCCGAGCCGTGAGAGTACCCAGGACAGGAGCGGGAGTTCGAATACCAGTCCCATTACGAATATCATCATCAGGAAATTGCCCATGTATGAATTCAGATTGATCTGGTTGGTGATGTTTTCACTGATCTGGTATTCGGTCAGGAACCTGAAGGTGAAAGGGAAGACGAGACAGTACCCTACGGCACATCCGAGAAAGAACATGAATGTCCCGAACCCGAATGCGAACCCTATGTTCTTTTTTTCGTTGGCGAACAATGCCGGCCGTATGAATTTCCAGATCTCATAGATCAGATACGGGAATATTATCACAAGCGAAAACCAGAACGATGTAGTGATATGGGTCATGAACTGTGACGCCACATTGATGTTTATGATGTCTACGTGGAACGACTCGTCCGCAAAATTGAGAAAAGGTATCCCTGACATCCACTTATACAGGAAAAATCCGGAGGTGGTCGGCCCCAGGACGAAGTCGTCGAAAATGTACGGCATGGCCATGAAGCATCCGACTATGCAGACCAGAAGGACGATTACCACTCTCATAAGAGCCCATCTGAGTACTTCGAGATGCCCCCAGAATGTCATCCCCTCGTCTTCTTTGTTTTCATCTTCCGGTGTAGGGATGTCCTCGTTCCTGATTTCTTCGTTCTCCTGTGTCACTACTCGCTGTTCCATTTGCTGTCCAAAATTTTGCGGCGCAAATATAATAAATGTTCCGGCGGATTTCAAATCCGCCGGAACTCCAAAACATCGGTTGTTCAATTCTCTCTAAGGAAAAATCCTTTGAGTCCTTTCCCGATCTGTCTATTTGCCGTATGATGCAGGAACGAAAGGCGCTGCCTTCAGATAGTCGATGCTTTCCCTGATGCTTCTGGCTACATCATCATAGCTGTATCTTTCGACTTCAACGACGATTTTCTCTACGCCTGCTGTTTTAGCGTTATTGAAAATGGCATCGAATCCGACCATACCGCTCTGTCCGATTTCACGCTCGTCCTTGATGTGCAGGACTCTGAAACGTCCTGGATATTTCTTGAAATAATCTACAGGGCTGGCTTTCCCTATCACGGTCCAGTAAACATCCATTTCGAAGAATACATATTCAGGATCGGTGTGCTTGAGCATATAGTCATACATGACTTCCTTGTCCTCGACTTTCTGGAATTCATGTGCGTGGTTGTGGTAGCCGAAGCTGATTCCGTTTTCCTTGCATTTTTTGCCTACCTGGTTGAAATAGTCGCAGTATGCCTGCAGTTCCTTGATGGTTGAAGGTACTCCGAGGTAAGGCATCACCAGATATTTCATTCCGGCAGCCTTGTGTGCTGCGATGCACTGGTCCCACCATTTGAGGGACTCGGAATAGTCTCCTGTCTTGATTTCCTTCTCGGAAAGGTATTTGTTGCAGTGGGAAGAAAGTACTTCGAGACCGGCTGCTTCAACATCCGCCTTGAACTGGGCAGGATCCGTTCCGTAGAGTTTGCCGTCCGCATAGCTGGCAGCCTCAATAGCCGTGTAGCCCATAGAAGCAAGCGTGTCGAGAAGAGGCTTGTAATCGCTGGCTTCGTTCCCGAAAGCCCCGATCAGGCTGCGTACCGAGTAAAGCTGTACGGCGATATCTTTTTTTACTCCGCCGTTAGTGCATGTATTTCCTGTCTGGCAGCATGAAACAGCGATTACAGAAGCTGCGATTATTGATATAATAGTTTTAGTTTTCATCTGATTTTGTCTTTATAAAAAGAGACCGATACTTTGACCGGTCTCTTATCTTTTGGTTGTTAATCTCTAGTCAAGAACTTTCACGCGGATGTTGCGGAACCATACATCGTCACCATGATCCTGGAATCCGATGTAGCCTTCATGGTTCTCACCGCCGCAGTTGTTCAGGAGTTCGAAGGCGAGAGGCCATTTCTCCTGGCTGAACTTGCTGGCCTGGAGCATGTCGGTCCACTGCTGTGTCCACAGATGGTACTCAACTACGTTCACATCATTCTGTCCGTGAACGACAGTGCCCTTGTAAACCATGATCTTGCCTTTGTTCCATTCGCCGTAAGGTTTCTGGTTCTGCGGTTTTGCAGGAATCATGTCATAGAGGGAAGCAGACTGTCTGTTGCCGTCTACACCGAGTTTCGCATCAGGATGGTTTGCATTGTCGAGAACCTGATACTCAGGGCTTGAAATATAGATAGGCTCGACGATTGTCTGTCCGTCCTTTTCAGTGGTGACTTCCTGTGCGAGGTAAAGTACGCCTGAGTTTCCTCCCTTGGATACTTTCCACTCGAATTCAAGCTCGAAATTCTTGAACTTGTGAGCGAAGATGAGGTCTCCGCCGTCACCTGCCTGGGCTTCTCCGCCGCCTGAACCGTTGAACTTGATGGCTCCGTCATCGACAACCCATCTTGAAGGTACGTTGTCCTTTCCGTAGCCTCTCCAGCCTTTCATAGTCTTGCCGTCGAAGATTACATAGTAGCCGTCCTTGTCCTGAGGGAACTCTGAAAGATCTACCTGAGGCTTGTCCATGAGCTTGTACTCAGGAGCGGCTGCTTTTGTCTCGGCAGCATCTTTGGCTGCCTTCTTGTTGTTCTGGTTGCCGCATGAAGCCATTGAAGCGATGAGCGCAAGGCTTGCGGCGAATAAAAATACGCGTTTCATAACAGATATATTAGTTCGTTTATGTCGTTAGTCTTTCGGCATCTCAGGAAGTGAGTAGCCGTTCTGGTAAGTATGCTTGATGAGTTCCTGTGCAAACTGGTTTGCGTCTACAGGCTCGGTCCATGTCTTGTCGAAGGTAGGGTGTCCGTCGTGAATCTGGAAACCGTCCTTGATTACCGTACGGATTGTCGCGCCTTCAGGAATATTGGTGAACCTCATGTTCGGTCCGTCCCATTCGAGTTCCTGGTTGAGGCTCTGGAGCCTTACTGCGAGTACTCCCATTACGACCATTTCGTTGAAAGGACCTGCCTCGCTGAAGTCTGATGCACTCGGTACCCTGTACTTAGGATCCTCTTTGCAGGCACGTACCCAGTCCATCTGGTGAGAAAGGGTGATTTCGCGCAGTACATGAGGAACTTCAGGGTTACGTCCGGATAAAAGGTAAGGGTTGACACCGTAGCAGCCGCAGATAAGTGTATCCTTGGTACCGTAGAAGATTACTCCTCCGCCTGAATCATTGAGATCTTTTCCGGCCGGAAGTCCTGCAGGACGGTTAGGCTTGAGTCCTCCGTCATACCAGGTGACTTCAACTTCAGGCATCGCTACCTTAGGCATGTTGTCCCTTGCAGGGAATACGAACTTGATCATCTGAGCGTTAGGAGCGGACTCGTTGAGCAGCAGGGTAGAGCTTCCCTGTACTTTTGTAGGGTATCCGAGTTTCAGTCCCTTGAATACAGGATGAAGGATGTGGCAAGCCATATCTCCGAGGGCACCTGTACCGAAATCCCACCATCCGCGGAAGTTCCAAGGTGTGTAGATTGCGTTGTACGGTCTCATAGGAGCCGGGCCTATGAATGATTCCCAGTTGAGTGTCTTAGGTACCCTGTCCACTTTTTCAGGACGGGCAAGACCCTGAGGCCAGATAGGCCTGTCCGTAAAGGCTTCCACTTTCCTCACTTCTCCGATTTCGCCGTTCCAGATCCATTCGCAGATCTTCCTTACGCCTTCTCCTGATGCGCCCTGGTTACCCATCTGGGTAGCTACATTATATTTTGCGGCGAGTTTGGTGAGAAGACGGGACTCATATACGGTGTGGGTAAGAGGTTTCTCTACGTATACGTGTTTTCCGGCTGCGATAGCCTGTGCTGCGATTACTGCGTGCGTATGGTCCGCAGTCGCTACTACTACAGCGTCAGCTTCATCGAGCATGTCATCGAACATCCTGCGGTAGTCGTTGTATTTCTTCGCGTTAGGATAACGTTTGAAAATATGGTCGGCGTAGTTCCAGTCTACGTCGCACAGACCGATGATGTTCTCGCTTTCAAGTCCTCTGAGTACTGATGCACCGCGGCCTCCGATACCGACGCCGAGGATTTTCAGCTTGTCAGTGGAAGGAGCCGGAGCGGCAGCTCCGAATTCTTTTCCTAAAATTACGTTTGGCGCAACCGACATCCCGATTGCTGCGGCCGTACCTTTTTTCAGGAACGACCTTCTGGACATTTCATTTGCCATTTCTTAAGATGTTTTAGTGGTTATTAAAAAGCAAGACTGTTATTTTTCTATTTCCTTATTGATATCTTTTTCAATATCGCTTATTCCTTCCTTGAAGCTGCGGACCCCTTTGCCGAGACCTTTCATAAGCTCTGGAATCTTCTTGGCTCCGAAAAGCAGGATGACTACCAGTGCTATCAGGATGATCTCACCGGCTCCGATGTTTCCTAAGAAAAGTAGACTGTTCATATATTGGAGGTTTTATGTTGATTCTTGTTTGTGTCAGCGTCATCTATCCGTTCGGAGTGCCTTGTAAGAAGTCCGTAACCGTTGGTCATGGTCCTGCGGCGCTCGCGTATCCGCTCCAGCGTGGCGTTGTCGCCTATGGACGGAAGGTCATGCGTGCGCGAGTCTTCAAGGAATTTCCATGCATACGCAGAGGCTGTGGCCGCATCCCTGAATGTAGGGAGGCTGCCGTCCCTTTTCCCCGTCCGTATGGATTCAGCGAATTTCCTGCAGAGTACATCTATGTTCTTTCCGCCGAAAGGTCTGCTTATAGTTTCTGTCCGGGTCACGCCGCGCAGCTCTACCGTAGCGGTCTTGAAGTCATGGGTCATACGTGCGATACCCTTTGTCCCGATCAGGTCTATGTATGAGTTGTGCGTCTGGTCTTTTGACAGCTGTCCGTAGACGAACCCCTGCGTGATGTCGTAGACTATGCCGTTTTCGAATGTCCCGTGGCACTGGAGCCACCACGGATCCTTGTAGTCCCACATCCGTATGCCCTGGGCATGCCATGTCTTGAATTCGGACTGTGCATACCATTTTATTATGTCTACATAATGCATCCCGCAGTCATGGAATGCCGGGCCTTCATATTCGTGGCCTTCTCCCGGAGCGAGTCCGGGTGTCATGTGGCATATACGTATTATTGCGAGTTCTCCTATTTCTCCCGATTCGATGAAGGATTTTAACGTGTTGTGGTACCAGGAGTTCCTCAGATAGAGATTGACTGTGGTCAGAATGTCGGAGTTTTCAGTTAGGGAGACTGTTTCCAGTTCATCTTCCAGTGTGGCGGCGATGGGTTTCTCGGAAATTATATGTTTTCCTGCTTTTACGGCTTTCCTTATCAGTTCTTTACGGGAATCTGCAAGAGTGGCAAGCACCACCGCCTTTACATCAGGGTCTTTGAAAACCGTGTCGCAGTCCGATATTATGGTGTATTCCGGATATGTGGCCGACGCATAGTCTCTTGACGCCGCAGAGGTATCGCATATATATGCAATATCCCATTCTTCACTTGCCTTCATTGCGTTGAGGTAGAATTCCCCCATCCGGCCGAACCCTATTATCCCAACTTTTATTTTATTCTCCATACCAGAATCCATCCATAAAATAAGATGAAAGTTTCAGTCTCCGTCTATTTGTTATAGTCCGTACATACGTACTGTATGTTCATCGGACAAATATAGGCAAAATCAATTATAAAATCGCTTATTGAAATGAAAAATTTTAATGATTGTACGCAAAAAGTACTCCTGTTTGTCATTTATGCAGAAGACGAAGCCCGGAGTTTTTCCTTTAAAGCGCCGTCCTTCTCTATTATTTCGGACAGGAGTTCAAAGACAGGGCGGAAATGTTCGAACGATATGTCGGCGAAATCCCCTTCTCTGTTGAATATGAGGTTCGCGAAGTCATTTTTTGACAAGGCGACATTGTCTCCGTTCGGCTTGAATACTCCGGAATCTATGATTTTCGGGTAGCAGCACGAAGCATCAGTACGCTTGCGGCATGTGAGGTCCTCGCTTAAATGTTTTCCTGTCCCGGGATCGAATTCATTGCTGAGATATATGCGTCTGCCCTTCGGGCTTTTCGTGCGCAGCACCTCGTCTGAATAGAAGTGTTCTATGCATACTTCACTGAAATCCCTGTGCTCAGGCTGCGGCAGTACGCATGAGTACAGACGGTTCCCCCAGTCCTTGTACAGGGAATCGCCCTCCCTGCATTTTTTCATGAAGGTCCTGTCATCACGGTCGAACAGGCATATCCTCAATATGTTGCTTTGCCGGGTGACGCTCGTCTCGCAACATTTGTACAGGATGGAGTTGTTTATATCCATTTTGTCGGGATACCGGTGGAAATATATTTTCAGACCGGTGAACTCGCCTTTCCCGATAAAATACCGCAAGGCGGCCTGCAGATGCAGCCCGTCGGTCTTGCCTTCGCACAGAACCACCGCATTGCACCCGTCAGGGGTGTTGAAAAATGCAGGCAGATCCAGCTTTATGGATGCGTCGAGGGCCTTTATCTGCCTGAACATATTACGGTATACATGATCGTCAGGTCCTTTGATCTGCCGTATGAATCTTATGCGTCCTGTTGCTATCCTGCTGAAAGTCAGTTCGGGGTACTCAGGCATGACTTTGTCGGAGTATTTTTCAAAGTGTTCTCTTGCAGCGTCTTTCAGCCCGTATTGCTGCCATGCATGCAGCATTGCGCGTACCCGTCTGACGTATGTGCGCCGGACGTTTGTTTTCTCGTTGACTGTCAGACCTGTGACTTCCTGTCTGTTGTGCCTGTCCGAGTACCGGATTTTCGACTCGTTGATGTTGAAACTGTTCTTCTCGATGAGCCTGCGCAAATCGTCGGACAGTTCCAGAGATCCGTCAGAGGCTATTGTGCCGACACTTTCAGGCAGAGCCGGGAGATTGGTCGAAAAGGTGATGTCATCCGCGTATCTGCTGTATGTGAGCCTGTGTTTTTTCGCGAATGATATCAAGTCATTGTCAAGCCGGCGGCAGATGAAATTCGATATTATGGGAGAGGTCGCCGCTCCCTGCGGCAATGCTCCTTCGAAACAGCATATCTGTGCGAGTGTCGTAGCGACGGTCCCGTTGAATTCAAAGGGCTGCGACAGGAACATCCCGCGTACCCTGCCGAAGTGTATGGAAGGGAAGAAGTCCTTGAGATCTATGTTGACAACCCATTTTTTCCGGCAATGTATCTTTGCATTTGACTTGATGCTGCAGCCTTTTGCATAGCCGTGTACACATGGTTTCCTTTTATAGAAACCGGACAGTATCTCCGCGAGTCTCTTCTGGTACAGCCTGATGCTTGAGACAGGCGCATTGATCGTCCGCTTTTTCCCGTTTCGCTTTGTTATGGAAAATGTCTTGTACTGCTTCTCTTTGGGAAGGACATAGAAAACATAGGAAAGATTCTTCAGCGAGCCTCCAAGGTACTCGGCGACTTCAGCTTTGCTTTTCAGGTCGGTGAAACCGTTGAGGATATTGCCGTTTCCAGTGTCCATAAAAAAGCATCTGTCGGGTTTATTCAACTTAAAGTGCGAATGCAAACGTAAAAAGGGAGCATTCGAAAACGGGGAACCGAACAATCTTCCGGCGTCGTCATAATCGCAGCAGGATCAACCGCGAAAATCAATATTCCGACAGATGCCCTGCAAAGTTAGTCTTTTTATCAGTAAATTTGCCCGGAATTTTTGTGGAAAATATTATGATGTACGATTTTGACATGATAAATGACCGTCGCGGCACATGTTCTTGCAAATGGGACGATGCGGCGGATCCAGAGGTGCTGCCTATGTGGGTGGCGGACATGGATTTTCAGACTGCTCCGGTTATCGTCGAGGCTCTGCAGAAAAGGATTGCCCAGGGCATCTACGGGTATACCCATGTTCCTGATGAATATTATGAATCAGTGATTTCCTGGTTTAAAAGAAGGCATGGCTGGTCTTTCAGCCGGGACTGGATGATTTACATACCTGGTATCGTCCCTGCCTTGTCGGCTATAGTCAAAGCTCTGACTGTGCCCGGAGACAAGGTCCTGATACAGACGCCGGTATATAACTGCTTTTTTTCTTCTATAAGGAACAACGGCTGCGAGATGGTCAGCAATGCGCTGGTCCGGGACGGGAACACATTCAGGATAGACTTTGACGATCTGGAGAAAAAGGCGTCCGATCCCGGAGTGAAGCTTATGATTCTCTGCAATCCCCATAATCCTGCAGGGCGTGTCTGGACAAGGGAGGAACTGACAAGGATAGGGGAGATCTGCATAAGGAACGGAGTGACTGTACTGGCCGATGAAATCCATTGCGAACTTGTGTATCCAGGCCATGAATATACCCCGTTCGCTTCCATTTCCGATGAATTCCTCATGCATTCCGTAACATGCATTTCACCGAGCAAGGCATTCAATATTGCAGGATTGCAGATAGCCAATATGGTGATTCCGGATTCCGGGATGAGGCAGAAAATCGACAGGGCTGTCAATGTCAACGAAGTATGTGATGTCAATCCGCTGGGTGTCATAGCCACTATGGCGGCCTACGATAAAGGCGAGGACTGGCTTCTGCAGTTGATAGACTATCTGAAAGGCAATTTTGACTGTTTCAGAAAATACTGCACGGAAAATCTTCCCGGATTTCCTGTCGCGGAACTGGAAGGGACATATCTTGTATGGATGGACTGCAGCAGACTGGGAATGACCTCTCATCAGCTTGCCCGGGAACTCATGACGGACGCCAAACTGCGGCTGAATGAAGGTACAATGTATGGCGCTGACGGAGAAGGCTTCATGCGTTGGAATATCGCCTGCCCGCGCTATGTTATGCTTGACGGCCTGGAGCGGTTCAGGAGATTTGCAGGCAGCAGGATTACACTGTAGTATCCGGCTGCTGCAGGGCTTTCCGGAAAAAAAGACGGCACATTTCCCTTGATATTTCATTGTGGGAAACCGTGCCGTTTTTCATATCACATACGTACAGCCGGTCGATAAGGGACAGGTAAAGTGTGCTGAAACTTGTTGCAAGCCCTTTCTGGAGCTCTGAAGTGTATGATACGGCGAGTCCGACTTCTTCCTCGTTAAGATGGTCCTTGCAGAAGACGTACAGTCCGAAATTTCTGTAGTTTCCATAGAATCCGGAACTTACCTTTTCCACTTTGCTGGCTATGATTCTCCTTAACGGCAGTGCCAATGCCCAATAGTCGTATTCGACAGAACCGATGTATTTTCCTCCGCGCAGTCCGTATGCATATCCGCTGTCAAGAATAGTCCTGTAATCATCTTCGGCCTCGTCATCATCGTCAGGATTGATTACTCCTGCCATTTCCAGCAGAAGGGAATCGGCCACTTTCTTGCTTTCTTCCATTGCCCGTGTGACTTCTATTCCGAGGGAGTGGTCCGGGGCCTGAAGGTCGGGCCTGTCTTCGTTTACCAGGCAAGAGTATTTTTCTCCCAGCAATGATGTAAGCGATATCATTGCATACCGCTCGAAAAAACATGTGTCGAATTTGGTTTTTCCCATAACGCCACGAAGATAGTAAATAAAATCACTAGTGTCCGGAGAAAAATTCTCCGACAAGGGTTTAATTATTAAACATCAATAAGTTACAAGCATCAGAAAATTTTTCGATTAGAACATCAGTAACTTTGCGGTAGCCATCAAGAGGTTATCCGCAAGC
>JADILV010000022.1 GCA_017695115.1 Candidatus Cryptobacteroides avicola
GGCACAAATATTATAAATACTTTTTCTGCAAAATTTTAGCGTTTTATACTATTTGCCGATTGAGCACTTTTCAAATTGTTGTATGAGCACTTTTTTGCTGATTGAGCACTTTTATTTTGTCAATAGAGCACTTTTAGTCAATAGAAAATTCTGGTTTTATCATAAAATTACTCCATATTGGCTTTTCTCCACTTGGCCGGTGTGTATCCTTCTTTCTTGGTAAAAGATTTGATGAAGTAACTACGGGATAAGAAGCCTGATGATTCAGCCAATTTCTGCACACTCATTTCGGGATATCCCTTCAGTAGTTTTTTGGCGTATTCCAGTCTTAGTCCGGTTATCCATTCACAGAATGAGACCTTATATTTCTCCTTTATATAAGCAATCAGATATGTTCTGTTTGTATCGAGCATTTGTGTCAAATCCTGTATGGTTAGCCCCGGCTGCGTGTAACCGTTACGCTCCAGCCATGGAATCAGATTGTTCTCGATGTTTTCAAAATATTTAGGCAATTCCTTTTCTGATTCAGCCTTTACTTCTTCAACCGGTTCATTTCCTATCTCCAAAGTACGTTCAACCTGTTCATAAAATATCATATAGTTCTGGTAAGAATAAAACAGGTAGCTGTAGAACGGTATCGATGACAGAATCCAGATGTAAACATATTTATCCGGAAGGAATGTCAATAGTCCGCATCCGACACCGAAGATAATAGCCCAGTAAGTGAATATGGAAAGCCATTTGATATACGCGTCGATGTCATCCGCTTGAGTGTCTTTAAAAATCCGGATCGCCTTATTATAAGCCCGAAGAAGTCTGCAAGCCAGAACCAATCCATAAATGACCAGCCAAGCAGCCAGAATCAGCAATGCAACCGTCTGGAAGATTCCTTTCGGCAGTAGCAGCAATACAATACAGGAAAGAATAGAATATATAATCCAAAGACTGATATGTGTGCATAATCGACGTTTCGTTATGTAAAAACGGTCTAACAGAATTGTGAGTGCCGAACTGAAAAGCCAGTAGCACAGGAAGTAGGTTGAAAGGTTCATCAGAATGGCAGCATCGGCATTCTTGAACCTGATTCCGAAAAAGAAATGTACGGAATAGTTCACCGCGAGCAACAGCATGGCCACACCCATAATCCGGCGGGAACGCAGATAGTTCCTGAAAATGCTCTTTTCCGGCATTTTGAATAATAGTAAGTAAACGCCGAAGAATAACATCAACGGCAGCGCAAAAATAAGTGAATAGCTGTATAATGATGGTTCCATTTTTATATTATGCTTAATGATTTCTGTTTGCAAAGTTACGGAAAATATCAGTTTTCAGGATTATTTTCCAAGTTCTTTTTATCTTTTAATCATATGGAAACGCTTTTATATTATACAGTTATCGGATTCATTTTCATGGTGGAAAGGTTCAAGTACAGTCCGTGATGTTCAATCATGCCATTACGGAACATCTTCCACAGAATGTTACAGCCGAGCTGTGCCAGCGTGGAGTTAATGAACAGGTCCTGCTTCTCCAGAGCCTCCGCCAGCGAGCAGCTCGGTCCGGAGTCTTTCTCCTTAACCTTCTCATATTTCACATAGCGGGTGATTACCTTCAGCGATTCGACTGTCTCGTACAGTTTGGATGCCGGTTGCCTGATTTTCTTCGGCACGGTTCCGAGGATGACTTGTCCCGTGTCCTGCGTATTCCCGAAGTCCATCCAGTACAGGGGCGTTTCGTGGCTTCTGTATTCTGATATAGGCACGGCTTTCAGTATGTTCCAGAGGTCGAGCCGGGATTTGATGTTGTCCGTACAGGTGATTGTGATGTTGGCCAGGTTTTCCCGTCTGGTGTCCTTCATGATTGTCGGATAGATGTCCGGTATCGCCTTCCAGTCGTTGCCGAAGAAGTTGTTTATGCGTGTGACGAGACACTGCGCCTTGTTCAGTCCGATGTCCGATGGACTGAAGAGCTGCCGCCCGATGTTGGCTTCCGTCACGATGTCGGAATCATACACGGTTATGAACAGTCCGGGGTGTCCGAGTCCCCTGAGTGCCGTGTCGAGCCTTGCCAGACAGGTAAGCACCTGCGAGCCTGTTCCTCCCGCTCCGATAAGGTTTACCGTCACCGGATGCTGCGGGTTTATGAGATAGTTGTCGATGTAATGTACCCTTTTCATTTCAGTATGTCTTTAAGTTTCATATTGTTTAACGGTTTCAGTTCGTCGAGGTTGAAATCCCTGTCCCGTGCCGCCTTTGTCACCAGCACGAGGTTTGACTTTGTCGGGTTCCCGTTTCCTCCCAGGTGGGTGAATTCCGTCAGCCAGAATTTCTTTTCCCAGTATTCGAGCAGGTTCGCATAGGTCAGGTTCCGGGGTTTCTCTATTCTTGCCGAACCGAGACACACGCTTGAGCCTGTCACGTTGAACAGAGGCGCCGCATATAGTGCCGTCTCCATGTCAGGCAGGTTGTCCTTATAGGCATAAACATCCAGCTGTGTTTCTTTGGCCTGATAGATTATGCCAGGCAGGTTGTATTGCGCGTTCTCGATTCCGAGATTTTCCACGAAATACATCATCCGTTTCCCGGGAGGATTGTACCAGATGTATTCCTCGCTTCCCTTACGTGTGTCCGCATACAGCAGATTGGACGGCAGTCTGCCATACGGCGTTCCGCTGTATGTTTCCGAGTAGTTGCGTACCAGTTCATTCATGAATTCCACAGTTACAGGGTGTCCTTCACCCATTCTTCCCTTCGCGTCAATGCTCCGCTGTTCCAGGAAATACTTTTTGTCCTGGGCATAGGTGTAAGCTATCAGTACCGCACGGGGGCAAAGGGTGGTATGTATCGTATTCGTAAGTTCATTCTTTTCCATCTTCTTTATTCGATATATGGTTTATGAATTTGTCCGCCCATCTGAAAAAACGTTCGGGATAATCGTCTTCCATTCTGAACAGGCTGTCAGTTTCCGGTGATATTTTCATTGTGGTGACGGGAATCAGGTCATATGTTTCTTGCCTCTCTGAATTGTATTGGTTTTCAAGGCTTTCCGTTACAATATCATAGATGTCATAAGCTATCCGTATCTGTCTGTCAAGTCCCATCGGCCAGTAATCCGGTTCCTCCTCGAAGTACGGGTCATAGCAGTAGTGCATGATCGGTTTTTCCGGAAAGAGAAACTGCACTCCCTCTGTCATCAGTTCCAGCAGGGTCGTTTCCCATTTGTCCTTCGGGGAATATTTCCGTATGGCGGCGGGTAGATTCTTGTAATAGGATGTCTTTTCCACCCGTTTCAGCAACCTGCGGACTTTCCCTTTCCTGTATGAACGGATTGTGGCGAGCCTGTTCCGTGTGTCGGTTTCAGGTTCGTCCCATTCCGCCGTTTCAAGCCAGTCGAGTACCATGTCCGTTTCTTCACCGTCCAGTATCGTGGCGATTCCATTGGCATTAGCCATATCGCAGATGAATGATATTGAGATCCGTTTCAAGACCGGGTTCAGTGCTTCCACGAATTTTACGGGGAAATAGTACAGCGTATATTCTCCCCATTGGTGGTATTTCCACAGGTTGAAATACAGGTGTTGCTGATTTTGTTCTATGTTGACACCCACATTGTCCTTGAGCAGGGTTTCCATGTCATATACCAGCTGGTTGATGCTTTCCCCGATATTCCTTCCGGGGACATGATGGGCTTTTACCCCCATGAGTTCCGCATATTTCCGGTATGAGGCGAGCAGGAATCCGTAGTTTTCATCCGTCAGTATATTGAACGGCTCCCCATCGTAGTCCTTTATGAGAAAACCGGGTACGATATTGGAGAAAGCCGTACTTAAAAAATGATTACGGCACCGCTGGGCGCCGCAATCCTTTTTCTCTTTTCTGTTCCGTAACGGTAGGCTTGTCCGGTTCCTTGTATGATGTACCTTGCAAGCTGTTCCATCTGGGATTCGCTCAATAGTCTGCATGATTCCTTCTTTTTTCTGTTGTCCTTTGCCATATCCTTTATCCTTTCGTTCCGATAGTTGTCTTGAACTCATATTCCGCCATGTCCTCCCTGATGACCGGTCCGTGAACGGTGGCCGTCGTCAGTTCCGGGTACATGTTGGAATAGTAGCCCATGACCATGTCCGGCGAGATGTTCGGATCCGGGTCCAGAAGGGTTATATACTCCGTTCCTTTCTTGAATCTGAATGAACGTATCATTCCTTTAATTTCGAGTGCCATAGCTTAAACTGTCTGATAAGATGAATACTTGGGTTCCAGCATGGACTGTGGGAAATCAACGTATTCCTCATAGTCCTTCTCACTGTATGCGGGGTACTCCTGGTCGGAGAGGTACGGTTGCTGCTGTTCGTCCTCTTGCATGAGCCTCTCTTCCTGCCAGTCCTGCATTTCAGGCTGCGGCGGGTATTGAGGTTGGGGAGGCTGCTGTCCGCCTGTCCGCTGCACGTATTGCGCGTGCGGCTGTATCTGCGGTCTTGCCTGCGGCTGTGGCGGCTGTTGTTGCGGCGGCCATATTCCCGGTTGCTGCGGATGCTGTGTGTATGCCTGTTGCGGTCTCTGCGGTGCGGGCTGTGCCTGTCCCGGCATCGGAGGCTGTGTGTATGCCGGTTGTGACGGTCTTTGTGCCGCTGTCTGTCCCTGTCCCGGCATCGGAGGCTGCGGAGACTGTGTATATACAGGCTGTGGCGGTACAGTCTGTTGCGGATGTTGCGCCTGCGGTGTCTGTGCATATGCCGTCTGTTCCGGCTGTGCTTCCTGTTCCATCAGGTCGAAGAGGCTTCCCCGGTTCATTTCCATGTCGGCCGCCTTTATCTTCTCCTCGATTTCCTTCAGCTGGGCGGCATTCGCGTGTGCTTTCGCCTGTGTAAGCACACTGACGGCTTCCCGGTGGTTTCTGGCCGCTGTCAGTTCTTCCGCCTTCTTCATCAGTTTCTCATACTTCTCCCGTTTCTCGCGTTCTTCCTTCGTCTCCTTGGATTTCGCTTCCTTGGCAGCCTTGCTGCTGGCGGCGGCCTTGTCCGCCTGTGCCTCGAACTGTGCCATGTTGGAGATCAGTCCGCACGTTTTCTGTATGGGTCTTGTGACTGCCTGCAGGAATCCCGTATCAAGTTCCTGCGGTGTGCCCGTGACAGTCAGCGGCACGATGTGGTTCTGGGCCTCGTCCTTGAGTCCGTTCGATTTGGGCAATGTGGAAACGGTCAGTTGTCCGTTTGTCTTGCGGATGACGATCGTGAGGTCCACGCTTTCCGTCATCATCTGGTG